>JBOHFR010000009.1:0-97145 GCA_050699715.1 Pseudonocardiaceae bacterium | reverse complement strand
GTCGACTCCACGGAGCCTGCGGAGGCAGGCCACCGGTCGAGTACGAGACCCTGTACGAGCTGGGCGACTTGATCAGCTTGGTCGCCTGACCCCAACAACGAGTCTCTACCGAACCCGGGGTGGTTCACTCGTCGGCCCCGCCATCCGCGTCCGAACCACAAGGCCGTGAACGAGCGCATTTCCGTGACAGTGGTCTCCACGACACCCCCGCTGCGGGGCTAGAGGTCCATCTCGGTGCGGAGCGCGGCGTCGAGCGCGTCAAGTGTGACCTCGGTGACCATTCCTACCGGGCCGGTCAGCCATGGTACGTAGGTGCGGGTTACCTCGTCGGCGCGGATGTATCCCTTGATGGGGTCGTCGGGCTGGAGCCGGACGGCGACCGGGGTGTCGACGTCCAGCGTTGACACGATGGGGGCTGTGAGAACCCATCTGCGCTCCGGAGGCAGCCGATAGTCGGCGCTGACGACAACGCGGTACGGAGTGCGGGGATCATTCTCCGTGGCCGGGCGGTCGCGCTCGAACTGCCAGACCTGTCCTCGTCTCACGCGGCGTGTCCCCGCCTAGCCTCGGTTGCTTCGGCCTCGCGCTGGGCAGCGAGGTCCGCTTCGGCATGGTCGGCGGTGTCGCGACCGGTGCGCTGGTCAGCCTCAGCCAACCGGGTGGCATCTTCCCAGAGCATCCAGTTCCGTGCGGCCCGGGCGATGGTCGGTGAGAGCTTGCCGCCGGTGTGAGCGGCCTTCCGCTCGAACCAGGAGAGGAGTTCCTCATCCACCGTGATGGTGACCTGTTTGCTAACCATAGTCACCACCATATAGTTAGCCGTATGATACATGCAACACTGTGGAGGGGGTCGGCGGTCGTGGTGGGGACTCACAGCGCGATCGCCTCAACCAGGACGTGGGACTGTCCCCGCTCTCGCCAGTAAGCCCCCGGGCTGCTCGGGTGAGACCGGTAGGTACACCATGGTCGCCTCGGCCGGTCGGCCGCACCGCTGGTGGTGGTCCCTGACACCGCTCAGCGTGGGGGATGCCGACTCGAGCGAAGCGGTGACACCAATGGGGAGGTGCGGTGGCCAGGGTATTCATCAGTCATGCCAGTGATGACCGAGAGGCTACCGATGAGGTGCACCGGTGGCTGGTCGAGGCAGGTCATGAGGTGTTCCTGGACCGGGATCTGCGCGGTGGCATGGTGGTGGGCGAGGAGTGGGAGCAGCGGCTGAATGAGCGGCTGCGCTGGGCTGATGCGGTGGTCTGTGTGGTCACTTCGGCGTTCCTGGCGTCGAAATGGTGTCTCTATGAGGTGGGTTATGCCCGGTCACAGGGCAGCCTGCTGTTGTCGGTGCGCGCTGAGCTGGGGGTGGACCATCCGCTGGTGAAGGCTGCGCAGTACGCCGACCTCGTCGATGACCCCGCCGCGGGGCGCGTGGCGTTGGTGGAGGCGTTGCGCCGGGTCGATGACCTCGGGGGTTACGGGTGGCCGGACGATAAGTCTCCGTTTCCGGGGCTACGCCCGCTGGAAGTCGATGAGCATCGGGTGTTTTTTGGTCGTAGCTGGGAGGTGCAGCAGCTAGCCCAGTGGGTGCGGTCCCCCACCGAGCGGGCGGTGTTGCTGGTGGTGGGCCCCTCCGGGTGCGGTAAGTCGTCGCTGGTGCGGGCTGGGCTGCTGCATGTGATGGCCGACGAGCCGGGCTGGTGGACGCTGGCACCGATGCTGCCCGGCGCTGACCCGGTAGCCGCACTGGCCCGAGAACTGACCATCGCGGCCCAGCAGCTGGGCCTGGACTGGACGGTGGCAGGTGTCCGGCAGCGACTCGAGGATGCTGGTCTGAGCGGGCTGGCCGATGAGCTGCTGCTGGCCAACCGAGCCGGTCGGCGGCGGCTGCTCCTTGTGGTAGATCAGTTCGAGGAGCTGCTTACCCAGACCCCACCCGAGCACCGAACCCACTTCGCGAAGCTGCTAGGCCCAGCGCTGAGCGGTCCAGTGCAGGTCGTGGCCACGCTGCGGACGGAGTTTCTGGATCAACTGCGGGCCGATCCCAACCTGGCGGTGTTGCCGACTCACCCCTACGCGCTGCGGCCGCTGCACCGCGAAGCGCTCCGGATCGTGATCGAAGGCCCGGCCCGGCTGGCCGGGATCGACGTCGACGACGAGCTAGTGGCTCGGGTGGTGGGCGATACCGACGGCGGGGAAGCACTGCCACTGCTGGCGTTCACCCTCGCCCAGCTCGCCGACGGCATCGGCCGCGGCGGTCAACTGTCCAGCACGCGCTACAACCAGCTCGGCGGGGTGCAGAGCGCCCTGATCCGCCAAGCCAACACCGCGCTGACCGACGCGATCACGGCCAGTGGCCGACCCGGCGACGAGGTCATCGCCGGGTTGTTGTGGTTGGTCACCGTCGATGAGCAGGGGCGTCCCACTCGACGGCGGGTCTCCCATGATGAGCTGCCGGAGCCGGTGACCCGGGAGCTGGACGCTTTCGTCACGCGGCGGCTGGTGACCACCGACACCGACAATGGCGGTGTGGTGGTCGGGGTGGCCCACGAGGCGTTCCTGACCGTCTGGGAACCGCTGGCCCAAGCGATCACCATGGCCACGTCACCGCTGCGGGCGCGCCGCGCGGTCGAGCAGGCCGCCACCGAATGGAACGACCATGACCGCTCACCGGACCGGTTGTGGGAACGCGGCCACCTCGCCGCCGCGGTGTCCGACACCGGCGCCCGCATCCAAGCCCACGACCTGGTCACCGATCACATCGAGCTCAGCTCGAGAGCCCGGGCGTTCCTGCGCGTCAGCATCCACCGGGACCGCGTCCGGCGACGGCGCGCCAAGATCGCCGTCCTGTCGGTGCTGCTCGTCCTTGCCCTAGCGGCGGCCGTTGGCGTTTTCGTTCAGCAACGGAACACAGAGCAGCGCAACGTCTGGGTGTCCCAGCAAGTCGCCGCCAAGGCTATGGAGCTGCGCGCAAGCAACCCAGCTCTGGCGGCTCTCCTCAGCTTGGCCGCCTACAAGCTTACCCGCACCGCAGAAGCCCGCAACAGTATGCTCAACACCTTCGCCACCCCTTACGCCACCCAACTCACCGGCTACGGGGACGGCATTTACTCAATGGCCTTCAGCCCGGACGGGGGCACCCTGGCCACCGGCAGCGGCGATAGGACCGTGCGGTTGTGGGATGTCCACGACCCCCACCATCCTCGCCCATTACGCAACTTCACGGCCCACAACTCATACCTCCGGGCGGTGGCCTTCAGCCCCGACGGGAATACTCTAGTCACCGGTAGTTTTGACGACGACGCGCGGTTGTGGGATGTCAGTGATCCTTATAAGCCCCGTCAACTGAGCACTCTCCCTGGCCACACCAACGGCGTCTCCTCGGTGGCGTTCAGTTTGGACAGACGTACTTTAGCCACCGGCAACGGCGACGGCACCGTGCGGTTGTGGGATGTCAGCGACCCTCACCAGCCCCAGCGGCTGGGTACCCTCACCGGCAACACCATGGGTGTCTTCTCGGTGGCGTTCAGTCCGGACAAGCGCACTGTGGCCACCGGCGGCCGCGATGGCACCGTAAGGCTGTGGAATGTCAACGCCCCCCTTCAGCCGAGCCCACTGCACACCCTCCCCGGCCACACCGGGACCGTCCGCTCGATGGCGTTCAGTCCCGACGGGAATACCCTGGCCACCGGCAGCGACGACGCCACCGTGCTCCTGTGGAATGTCAGCGACCCCCACCAGCCCAGCCTGGTGGGAACCCTCATCAGGCACACCGACGCCGTCTGGTCAGTGGCCTTCAGCACCGACGGGCACACCCTGGTCACCGGCGGCCTTGATGACAACGCTCAGCTATGGGAAACCAACTTCGACAGTATCGCCACTCGAATCTGTACCAGCATCCCCGCCATTACCGAAAACCAGTGGAAGCAATATATTCCTGAACTGCCGTACCGCCCCCTTTGCCCACGAGCTACCTGACCGGCAGGCCGCGAGGTTGGTTGGAGCGGGAGCTGGCGCGGTGGAAGTGGACACCGCGAAACCACCCACATCGGTCTCCGTGCACGGCGCGCAACACGGGAGCCCGGATGGAGCCCGGTGTCGCACACAACAATCCACAACGCTGGGTCTGCCGCCGAGAACCAGCAGGTGAACACCACCGAAGCCCAGATCCCTGGCAGGCCCGAGGAAACGGTGCAGGGGGTTAAAAGTCTGCTGCGCCAAGTGTCGCGTGGTGTCGGGTAGCGGTGGTGAGGGCCGGTTAGTGCAGGTCAGCGGCCATGCACGCTGGTTTCGAGTGTCGCCTGGTGCCGGGCAGTGTCGGGTTCGCACAAAACTGCGGAGCCCGATCGGAGCCCGGCGTCTGGCGCTCGGGTCCTGGTTTCTGCGACGTGGGCCGACTGTACCTCGCCAAAACTTGATGGGGCCTCCAGCGGCCGGCGCGGGTGTACCGTGACCCCGCTGACTGCGCTAGCTCCAGATCCTGCGCCAGGCGCTCCTCAAGGTGCGCCGGTTGCGGCAGTCGTTGGCCTGGTCGACGAAGCGGATCCGTTGCTCCTTGGTGGGAGCTAGCTGAGCGAGCTTGCGGTAGGCGGACTCCAGCCGGTCGCGCACGCCGTGCTCGTTGAAGGGGTGGCCGAACAGGGTGGCCGGGATCGGTGTGGTTGTCCTCGCTGACCACGGTCGGCCCGCGTCCTCCCAGCTCAGGACGGTTTCGAGCACTTCCGCGATTGCCTGCTCGCGCTGCCATTCGTCAAGTTCTAGGGTGGACAGTTGCTCGGCGGCGGTGAAGAAGTCGGGGACGGGGGTTGCCCGGTGGTGTATCCACGGGCCTGGGCCAGGATCGCGCACAGCTGGGCCGGGATGGCGTAGCGGGAGTTCGCCGGTACGGTCTGCAACGCGGCGGCCGTGCCAGCAATGTCACCGAGGGCCAACCGAGCGCGGGCGAGCCCGAACGCGGCGCTCACGTAGGACTGGTCGGTTCGCCACACGCTCGCGTAGTACTGCGCGGCAAACTCAGGGGCACCCTCGCGGGCCGCGCATAGTGCTAGGGCTAGTTTGGGCGCGGCTTCTCCCGGTATCGCGTCAAGGACAGCGGTGAAGTGCTGGCGGGCGTCGTTGACGTGGCCGCCGATTAGCGAGTGCAGCCCTTGGTACCAGTCGACCCGCCAGTCATCCGGTTGTTGATGGGCTAGCGCGTCGAGGTCGTTGGCGGTATGGGGATGGCGCAGCTCGATCCGGGCGCGCACCACCCGCAACCGCGTCTCCAACGACGGGTCGGGCAACGAAGCCAGCACCCGCTCGACCTCATGAGGATTCTCCGCACCGATCGTGGCCAGCAAACTGACGTGTGGATCGGTGGGATCGACCTGGGGGTCGGGCAGGGCCAGCGCTGCGGCGACTGGGTCCGGGGCCTCGGTGGGGAAGGTGGCCGGATCGGCCCCTACTACCCGTAGCTCTGGCCCGAACAGGGTCGAGGCGGCGGGGAACGGTCGGCTCTCCTGGACCGCGCGGATCTCTCGCAGCACACCTTCGAGCTGTTCTGCCATGTCCGCGGCGGAGGTGAACCGGTGCTGGGGGCCGGGGTTGGTCGCGTGGCGCAGCAGTCTGGCGAAGGAAGGGTGCTGCGCCAGCAGCTCCACCTCATCTGGGCCTGGAATTGGCTCGTCGTCGAAAAATCCTGGGAAGGGGAAGCTGAGGATGGCCATCATCCGGGCGACGCTGTAGAGATCGGTCGCGACCGAGGGGCCGTGGGTGGTGATGTCCGGGTCCTGGTAGCCAGTTCTCCCCCATATGATCAGGTTGTCCCAGTCGTCGATGCGGCGGACCGCCCCGAGGTCGATCAGTTTGACACCGCTGGTGGAGTGGAACACGTTGTCCGCAGACACGTCGCAGTGCAGCAGGCCAAGCTGCACGTGCAGGTGATCTAGCGCGGCCAGCACCATGAGCGCAAACCCGCAGACGTGATCCACCGGCAGGTAAGGATCGCTGTCTGGGCGCTCCTCGCGCAGTTGCTTGAGTGATTTGCCGCTGAGGCATTCCATCACGATGTAGTCGACATCGTGTCCGGTGAGTGGGTGGGGATGGCGGACTACGGTGTGCACGGTGACGATGTTCGGGTGGGTGGCTTTGGCCAGCGCGGCCAACTCGGCGACTGCAGCTTGGCGGGTGTCCGGGTCTTCGGGGTTGATCAGGCCCTTGAGCACCACCTGGCGCTGAACCCGACGATCCCAGGCCCGGTACACCCAGCCGAGCCCACCGTGGGCTATCGCGCCCTCTACCTCGAATTGGCCGTCGTGGATCAGCGCTCCGGGCGGCAGTAGCGGCCGGAAAGAGTACTCAGTCCCACATCGCGAGCAGAAGCCCTCAACCAAGCCGGGCCGGCCGTTGCGGGCCCGGCTTGGTTGAGGGCGGCAGTCGGGATTCGGACAGAGCCGCTTGCGCTCGGGCACCTGAGGGTCATCGAGCACCGGCGCCATCAGATCACCGTGCGGCATCTTGGGCAGCGTGACCAGCGATGCCCGGTGCGGGCCCCTGACCGCAACCTGTGATGTCTTAGGCAACGTAACCAGCTGTGCCGCCTGGCGCGGGCCCCTGACCACGACCTGCGGCGTCTCCGTTGTCTCAGGTGGTGAGGTGGGTGCCGCTGGCGCAACCACAGGAGCAGTCGCAACTACAGGAGCAGTATTGGTGAGAAGGCGGAGCACGTCATGCGATGCCTCGGCAAACGGCCGCAATGCAACGGAGATTTGCCCCTCACCTACTGGGTCGTCCACCAGCGCGGTGAACCTTCCCCTCGGGGCGACGTTTTCAGCGACATAGCGGCTTAGGGTCTCATAGGTTCGCCACGCCTCGGGAGCTATGAGCATCTTCTGCAGCGCGGCCTGCACACCGTCGCGAAAGCCCAACATTGTGTGCCCGTTTGGGTTGGAGACAGTGAACAGGCCGCTCAGGATGACTTCGGCCAAGTCCACCGTGGTGGCTTCGGGCACCAGTGTCTGCCCGATGATCTCGAGAACGGGGAGGCTCACCTGGGTGAGTGGCGCGCAGAGGGTCGCGAGTCGGACTGCCGTCGATGAGGCGGTCAGCCGGAATGTCTTGACACGTTCGTGACCATCCAGAGGCCCGACCGGATCGTCGGAAACGTCCTCGGACACGTTGTCAGCGTCAGACAACCGACCCGCCGGCGGGATGAGCAACACGTCGCAACCGGTGGGGTCGGCCCGCATCAACGTCGCCGCCCAACGCTCCAGTGAGTGGGGCGTCAAAGCCATAGCTGGCAGCGGTACCCAACGCTGGCCTTTATGGGCGGCATCGTGCAACAGCACCGGGAGCCGGTATCGGAGGCCGACGTTGGGGCAGCCGGGTAAGCCTGGGCCTGCTCTCACAGCCGGCAGATCCAGGCCAGTTCGGTCCCAGAGTTTCATCGGCAGCGGGCTAATCAGCGCTGTCGACGTTGACTCCGCCCACCTCCTCAGGATCTGCCAAGGCGCCGACGTGAACCACCCGTCGGACGAGCAATCCGACAGTACGAGGATGACGCGTCGATGATCAGCCGAACGGAGTTGATCTGGTTGACGAATATCACCGCGTAGGTCTCGCAGGCTTGCGGTTGAGCCCTGCACTGTGAGTTGCCAGGAGCGGATAGTCCGGAATGCGCCGAGCCGGTGCAGCAGTTGGGTGAACTCGGTAACGGCATCGTCCCAGATCGTCATCGACGCCGAATCGTCGACCACAACGTCCGCGCCGAACCAGTGTTCAGGGGCGGCCCGGAACACGGGGATCAGCCTGTGGGTACGGGCGTACTGCCTCGCAGTGGCGTTGAGGTCGATCTCGGATCGAAGGCCGACCGGCCACGGCCGTTTGAACGGGCGCAGTGACCGCGAGAGATCCAGCTGCCTGGAGAGTGGCCGTCCCTTCGGAGCCTGCACCGGCAGCCCACGCCGGGCACCGGTTGGATCTTTCCTGGTCAGGGCGATGTCGTGCAGCCTCCTGGAGGGCTCCAGCAGTTTCCGCTCGAGATGTCGCGATAAGTCCGGTTGCCAGTGAGTCCCGGTCCTCGGCGGAAGGGGGGTCGCGGCGGACAGGCCTGCAGCGAGCATACTTGCCGAGAGCCAGAGCGTGTCCGCGATCGCCGTAGCGTCCAGCCGCCGGTCGAACTCCCTCAGCCAGCCGACCAGCGACTCGATGTTTTCAGGCACGGGACAACTCGCGCAGCAGGCTCTCAACGAGCCGTTCACGTTGGTGCCCTTGGGGTGCCTCGTCCCCGCTTAGCAGGAACACCGCGTTGAGCAGCTGGTCGACCGCGAGTTGCTGGCGTCCTTCAATGCGCCGCATGAACTGTTCCACCAGATCGGCCATCGGGCCACCATCTGTCACATGCTGGCTCAGATGAGCCTCGACGACTCGGGTGATCATGCTGGAGGTGGGTGCTGGCATGCTGAAGCGGATACAACGCCTCAGGAACGGTGGGGGGAAATCTCGCTCGCCGTTGCTTGTCATCACAATGAAGGGGAACTCGGTGCACTGGACCCGGCCCCTTCTGAGCACATGCCGTCGGTCGCTGCCCCACTCCCGGACGGCGACCTCTTCCTGCTCATAGCGGGCTAGCTCGCGGACCTCGAACTCGCCACGCTCAAGCACTTCGAGCAGATCGCTGGGTAAGTCGAGGTCACCCTTGTCGATCTCGTCGACCAGCAACGCCCTAGGTCGCGGCGTCGGCACCAGCGCCGTTCCCAGCGGGCCAAGCTGCAGGAAGGGCCCTATATCTTCGGCAGGGCGAGCATGGGGGCCGCCGAGAACGCTGTGAGTTCCGGTTGCCTGATCCAGTTGCTGAGCGTGGATGCGCCCGAGCACGTCGTAGCGGTACAGCGCGTCGTCTAGGGTACTGCGCGAGGTGACATGCCAACGCAGTACCGCTCCCAGCTGGAGCTCTTCGGCCACCGACTCGATGACCGTGGACTTGCCCGACCCCGCAACACCTGTGATCAACATCGGGCGACGCAAGCACAGAGCCGCGTTCACGGCGTCTACCAACCCTTCGGGCGGTTGAAAGACCCTGCCCAGAGATGGCCTCGGGAAGGTTCGCCACGGCGGTGGTTCCGGTAGCTGCACATCCCGCGGCTCCCCATCGCCCTGGTAAAGAGAACTCCAGCTCATGACGTACTCCCTGAGTTCGCTGACTCTCCGTACTGGAAGGAACGGCAGAAGTTGAGCCAGTCCTCGTCGTCCCACACTGCCCGTAGGTCGCCAGCGTCCCCGGTGGGTTCATCGCGCCACCGCATCCGGTACATGGTGAGAAACTCCCCCGGCATGCGGTGCCAGCACGTCGCCAAGCAGCCGCGCCTCTCCTCAGGAAACTCATCCACGACATGCGGCCACAGCACAATTGGCGAGTGGGTGAGCAGGAGTGCCATCAGGTCCTCAGCGTCGCGAGGGCGGCTGGCCAGAGCGAGCGCCTTGCTGTATCTACCGTTGACGAGCTGGTCTCGCAGTTGAGCAAGGTCCGCCAGGTCATGACTGTCCAGCCAGTCCACTGGCGCCACCGTTGCGCATGCGGCGATCTCGGCGAGCCGTCTGGCTGCGTGGTTGATCGCCCGGGCCATCGCCTTTGATCGCTTGAGTCGATCGCTCCATCGAGTGACGACTTCGTATTCTAGACCCAGCCGCTGCACATAGGCGACCTCCTCCGGTCGCCACCGGAGAAGGAGCGCCGTCGGGACGGCCACGTCTACGTGCCGCAACATCAGCCCGAGCTTCCTCGCATGGTCCTCAGCCCAGTCGACCGCATCAATGAGTGCGCTTTCTACCCCCAGCTTGTCTGGTTCACACGGGATCTCCGTCCGCTCATACATCTTGCCAGCGTGAAGCAGCCAGGCGACGATCGTGTCGGGCCAGTCACCGGCTAACGAGACGTGCAGACTCACGATGAGGCGAACTCGCCGGACGTCGTCGCGTTGCCGCAGCGCCTCGACCGCGTTGTTCAGCTCCACGATCCCCTCGACCGAGGTTGCCCACTCCCTCAGCTCCTGGGCCTCGATATCCCGGCCCGCTTCCACTGCCAACGCCACCACGAACCTGGCCAGTTGGGTCCGACAGGTGCCATCGCTCACCGGGTAGCACAGCGCCAAGTGCTCCACGGTGGCGTAGTCACCGCTCGAGGCCGCCGACTCAGGAGCCATCAGGTAGAGCGTCGGTACCTGGCCAGGAACAAAGCCGTGACCGAGGAATGCCAGCACCAGGGTGGCGTCATTCTCACCCGCGTGTCGGATTGCGATGCGTACCTTTTCATTGATGTCATCCGCGGTGAGATCCTCCCCGGACAGAATCACCCTGCCATCAGGCAACCCGGGCTTGCAGGCGCCGAGCGTCTCGTCAATGAGCACAGAACAAAGGCCACCGGCGGCCTCGGCCAACCGTGCCAGTTCCTGCTCCGCCCTGCACTGCACAGCAACGACGAGCAGGTGCCGCCTATCGCTCAATTCTGGCCCCCGGAGTCAATTCGACCCAGTGCCTCAGCGATGGGCCCAGCGACGCTGGTCTGGGTCAGGTACTTGGTGGCGGTGTGTACCCAGAGCCCGTCGGAGTCCACCCGCGCTGTCCTCGGTACTACGTAGAGGGAGTTGGGAGCGATGTCTGCCTCCAGGTGAGGACGCGCGGCGATGATGTCGTCCCGGTCCCAAAAGTTCAGCCAGTTCCTGACCGACTCCGGCGTGCTGGGCGGGCTTGGTACTAACCGGGGCAGCACCACCGTCCGTAAGGCGATCGGGGAACCGAGCGTCACGAACAGAGATACGATACCCGCATAGTGGTGCAGAGCTTCCCAACAGACGATTGTTCCCAGCGAGTGGGCGACGATGATCAGCGGAGCGTCTCCGAACGCTTCGCTCACCCGCCCCCGGATCTGGGCATCAAGCGTCTGTCCAAACTCATCTTGCTCGGAACGGGCGAGATAGCGGGCCACCTGGGCCAACTCACCGACCAGGAACTGACCAGCGATCCATTGACCACCGCGCCGCAGGGGGCCGATGCCCATGAGTGTCGTGGCCGCGTTGATCGCACGCCGGACAAGGTCTCCCGCTCCCTGCGCTTGCCCGTCGAGTTGCAACTCCGCGCGAGCGTGCGCCAGCCTGCGCCGTATCGGCTCTTCAGAGGCCCGGATCGCCTGCACGTCTATTGCTTCCAGCAGGAGGCCTGTGAGAATCTCCGCCTCTCGCTCATCGAGCTCCTCGGCGCCCCCACCCTGGCTCTGTGGTGCGGAGAACAGGTCTGAATAGTTGGCGAATCGGATCATAGGCCCGAACCCGCGTTCCACAGCGGAGACCCACTGCGAGTGACCAGCTCGACGAGCTCCCTCCAGCAGGGCATCAAGCTAAGACGAGGACTCGCGGTCGCTATCCCGGGACCCGCCGATGCCATGAACAAATACTAGCCGCGACATGGTCAGTTCATCATTTCTTTTTTCCTGAGGCCGGTCGACGACGAGTCCATCCGGAGAGCACACGCGATCGATGCGTCCCGGCGCGGGACGCGGCGCCTCTGCCCTGGCACGGGTTCCGCCTTCTTGCCGACGACTCTCGCCGCAGACTCCCGTGTGGGGGCCGCTGAGCACGAACAGGTTTGGGCCTCGCCTCACCGTTGCCGCGCGGGATCTCAGGTGCCAGTGTGTACGCACGGCGCCCTCCAGGCGTCTCCGTCCTCATTGTCGATCACGATGGTCTCGTTGGGGGCGTCAGGCACGGTCCGGCACGGTTCAACGCGGACCTGTGTCGCACTCACGTCGAACCCGTTCCACAGCAACTTCGTGATAGCGGAAATTGCCGACCATCGCTCGAAATCGCGAGCCTCGTAACCGCCCACTTCGAGGAACACATCCCTCATGACAATCGGTCCCTTCGCGCCGCGATGACCACTCGTGACTACTCGTATACGGTGAGTCCCGTGACGGAGACTTCGTCTGACACTCCCGTGTTCTCGTCCAGCGATTAGGCTATCGGGCATGTGTGTCTCATCAGCGTCGGCCTGAGCCATCCCCTTCCACAGACACGGCTCGCTGATCGAGAGCTGTTTCGCCAACATGACGATTGGTTGCCCGCCCAGGCGAGCAAGTTTGACCACCCTCCGAAGGAACTTAGCAGGGTGAGGAGCAGGCACAGCAACATCCTTCCCGGTGGCACCAGCCGCCTCAGCTCAGGTGTCCGTGCTCCAGGGTCAAGCTCGAGCGCATGCGGGTAGACCACGGCATGCGCGGCCCGCGCACAGCCCAGGCCGCTGTCCGGCCCCCACCTGAACGAGCCCTAACCGGGCTTCCGCCGCGAACTCGGCAGCCCGAGGAACCTTGTCCACCCGTTACCGTCTACCTCCCACAAGCCGCGATGCCGCGTTAGCTACGATCAGTGCGCGGGGCCGTTAGCTCAATGGGTAGAGCTGCAGACTTTTAATCTGTCGGTTCTGGGTTCGAGCCCCAGGCGGCCCACAAAACACCAGGTCAACGACCTGGACAAGAAGATCAAAGATCGACTTTGAAGATTTTCCCGGTTGGTCCTTCGACTCGGTGACGGTGTCGTGCGGTGGGTGAACGCGGACGCGCGCGGCGTTGCGCTCTCGGATGCTTGATCCGTACCCAGCCCGCCGGAGAAGGCTGGCGCGTCTCCTTCGACCGCAGGGGTCCAGGACCTTATCGACTGCGGCGCTGCTCGCGGTCCTCCGCCGTCTCACGTGGCCGGTCGGGCGCGTCGTTTACGAGGTTGCCCTCGTTGACTGCCTCACCGTCACCGATCTGCTCGGGCAGCCAGCCCAGGTCGCGCTGCAGGCCGCCGTGGTAGGCGGGCTATGCGGGAGGCTGTGGGTATGGTCTCGGTTTGCTTGCGGGTCGATGATGTTCATGGCTTCACTCCTGTGTGGTTGTTGCGCCAGCTCGATGAACGGGTGTGGGCTGACCGTCCTGTCGTGCTGGGGACGATTCCGTTTCCCGCGCGAGGCTGCCTGGGCGAGTGCGCCACGCTGCGGGAGACTCCGGGCGGGTCCCGTGCGTCGTTGGCGAACGCGGCGTTGCTGGACTACCTGGATGAGCGGTGTTTCGGCGGGCTGGTTGGCTCTGGTGTCGACCCGCGCCGCAGGCCTCCCTTCCGTTCAGCGGTGGAGTCGGGCGGTGGTCTCCGACTCACGACTTGGCCGTACTGCTTCCGAGCTGAGACTGGTCGGCAGGATCCACCTGGGATTACCGCGCGCCGATCGCGCGGCTGTAGGGCTTAGCTGCGCGCGGCGGCGAGGGCAAGATCGACTGCTTGTTGCGCAGTGGCGGCGGGGGTGGTCGGGTCCGGCAGTGGGGTGCCGTTGTGGGTGAGGATGGTCCAGCCGCCCAGGGTGATGACGGGGATGGTGCCGCGTCGTTTGGCGAGGGCGATTTCGGACAGGGTGCCCCAGGAGCCGCCGATGGCGATGACGGCGTCGGCGGACCAGACGATGACCGCGTTGCGGGCCTCGCCCAGGTTCGTCACGATCACCGCGGAGAGGTCCGGGCAGGCGTCCTCGGCGGTGTCGTGCGGGAGGATGCCGATCACGAGGCCGTTCTCGGCGCGGGCTCCGGCGGCGGCAGCGGCCATGACGCCGGTGCCGCCGCCGCAGATGACGACGGCACCCGCCCTGGCGAGCAAGCGTCCCACCTCGTAGGCGTGGGTGGTGTCCTCCTCGGTGCAGTGGCGGGGTCCACACACCGCGACCTGCACAGGCATACGGGAATCCCCTTCGGCGTCAGCGGTGAGTCAGGTGGTGGGATCTGGCTCCAATCCTGCCGGGGTGGGGGCGGGGTGGGTGGAGAACTCGCTGAGGTCATCACGCAGAGCGGTCAGAGCGCTGGAGGTGAGGTCGAGCCGCTGGGCCAGCAGGGTGTTCAGGGCGCGGGCCCGGCCGATGATCGGTACCGTGCGGTATTCAGCCTGGGTGGCGCGCAGCACGGAGGCGAGGTGCTCGCTGACCGCGTCGAGGTCACCTCGGGCCAGGTGGGCGAGGGCGAGGTCGAAGCGAGCGGTGGCGACGTACTGGGCTTTGGGCTGCGGTTCAGCGGTGAACTCGTCCAGCGAGATTCGCGCCCAGTCCACAGCAGCGTCCAAATGCTCCGTGCCGCCGAGCGCGTAGTGGGCTTCACTGGCGTAACAGGCGGCCATCCCAGCGTCGAAACCAAGCACGCCTGGTTCGTCGGAGGTGCGCTCGGTGGGGGCGGACGTGGCGAGCGCCAGTGCCCGGCTGACCTCGTCGGATTGTTGACGGGCAGCGCTGATGCGAGCCTGTTGGCTGGCCAGCCGTAGCAAGGTGGTGCCGCTGGTGGCATCGGGCAGGGCGGACTCCATGAGCTGAGCGGCCTCGTCGTAGCGACCGTCCCAGTACGCCATAGTGGACTGGGACCAACGGATGAACACCCGCAACGGGGTGTGACCGGACACCTCGGCGCAGTGCAGTGCGGTCCGGGCATGGGTGTTCGCGGCGTGCGGATGCCCCAGGTCGAACGTGACGATGGACAGCATGCCGCAGATCTGCCCGGCAATCTTGTACAAGCTGGTGGTGTGGCGAGGCTGCTGGCGTCCCGCGATCAGGCGGAACACGTCATCCCGGGCGCCGAGCAGGCGCGCGAAGGTGGTGGCGGGCGGGTCGACCTGCTCGCGCCAAGCTAGCTCGGCCACGTCGGCGGTCATCTGCTCGAGCACGTCGTCATCGACGTTGGTAGTGGCGCTCCAGCGATGGAACTGGGCGGATTCCTCGGCTGCCATGATAACCTCCTCGCGGATCGGCACACCACGCGCGTCACAGCGCACGATCCGCCGGCTGCCCCGGATAGAGACAGTGTCACCGCTCCGGTGTCCAGGCATCTTATCGGGGTCGGCGTGGTCTGCCGGTGTGGTCCGCGCCAGGGCGGTGATCGTGGTGGCTGTGGACCCGCCCGGGGACGAGGTGAGCAGGCAGCGATCCGCCGGAGTGAACTGTTCCAGATCATCGGCGTCCACCAGCTGGGACACTGTGCACCCGTGACCATAGGTGACGGCCAACCTGGCGAGGTAGCGCAGGCTGGGTGGGGCGCCACCGTGGGGCCAGTTTTCGTACTCACTGACCCGGTGATCGGAGAGCCGGGCTCCGGGGTGCAGCGTGTTGTACCGCTGGGCCAGCTTCCACTGCGGCCAGTCCAGGGCGAGCCGCCAGGCCAGCCGGGGCCGTAGGTTGAGCCGGCGGCTCATCTCCGCGGCGATCTGCGCCACTGAGCACCCCACGGCACGCAGGCGGTCGCGTAGCTGATCACGCTCGGCTTTCGCGGAATGTCCCGCTTTCCTGGGCATCGCCCACCCCCCATGACGTTTGCCTGCCGTAACGAATCCGCCGCACCACGGTAGCTCCCGGCCGGTCAGGTACGGCAGCTCAGCGGCCGTGTCACCGGGAAGTTCTCCGCCCCCAGTGATCTGTTAACCCAGGTCAGCGGGGTCCTGGTGGGCGGGGAGAAGTTCCCGTTCACTCGGAACCCCGACACCCATGATCAACAGTGGGCAGCGACAAGCAGCAACGCCCACAGATGTCGCCGCGCGTCTCGGTGATACCGCGCCGTGGCGTGATTGACCACCCACAAACAACCCCACCGCACCTGCCCGTCGGGAGATGGTGGACGGTCTCCCCTGGTCAGAGCGGGTAACGACCAACCGTAGTTGATCAAAATGCAGCCCGACTGCTCGGCTTACCGCTGACGACACAGACAGTTCTCGCGTTCCCGCACATCGCCCACCCCCACGACGTGGCAGTGCGGGACTGGACCCGCCGCCCGACGGCAGCCCTGCCCGGGCGGGCGCGGCAACGAGACGCGCTACCCGCGTGCCCACGTCAGCACGACCGCGATGATCGGGGACATGCTCCCGTCCGCGCCGGGACCCACCCACCCGTGATCTACACCACGCTGACGGGCAGCCACGGGCATCACCCCGCAACAAAGCCACCAACGCGAGTCCCCAAGGAGGTGGCCCCATGACCCGCCGATCAGGCAGCACACCCCACAGCCACAAGCTGGACAGGAGGAAACGGTGAGTGAGCACCCGAGCCGCACCACCGACCACCATGACACACGACCACCACGCGAAGACCGTCACGAGCGACTCACCGCAGCCGATCCTGTCCCCCTCCGCGACGACGGCATTGCAGACGGTGGCGGCGTGACGCCAGTGAGCCGCCCCAGCCCTTCAGCGGACCAGGTCATCTACGGGGTTGTGTACACGGCGCTGCGCCGGATCCTGCGCGAGGGTGTGCAGGCCGGGCTAGGCGCTGCGGAGGGACTGAACTCGCTGCAATGCCGGTTCGCGGGCGCGCTGTACGCGCTGTTGATGGCCCACCCGATCGATCGGCGCGGCCGCTGCCGCCACTGCCGCCGACCGGGCTCGGTGATCGGGCGCCGCCGCCAGAGCTGCGCGGTGTACCTCGAGGTGGACCACTGGCTGCACCACTCCGATGAGCGCCTGCGCACCCAGGCAGCCCTCCAGTGGGGACTCACCCCCTCGCCATCCCCCGCGGCCACCACACCACAGGCACGGCGGCGGGTGCCCTGAGCCCACCCACAGCGGGACCGGGAACCCCTGGCCCCGCCGTGGCCCACCCCCACCACACCGCACGTCGCCGCCCCACACGGACATCATCCACATCGCGGGACTCAGCCACCACCGCGTGGCCGTGCGTCAGCGAACACCATCACTGATCGTCCCCGGGAATGGACTGGTGGAGGGCAGCGCACTCGACGTGCTCAACGAGGTCGTGACCTGGTAACCGCCCCCATGCCGGGTGCCCCAACCCCCGTGACCGAAGTCCTCGGCCAACCGATTCCCGGCATCCGGTTGACAATTCCTAGGAGATCCACGTGAAACACACCAAGAGCAAGAAGAATAGAGGGCTGGTCGCCAGGACCATTGTGTACAAGAACGGTAAACATCCACATGATCGGCACCGAGAATTGAAAGTGGACGTTCCACGCGGAGAGATAATAGATGACCGTTATGCGACCGCGATGGTAGCGGTGCGGACCGGCATGCCCTTAGCGGATGTGAGCATTGTCAAGATAGCCGAGACGGATGAATGACGAACCTGAAGTTGCTTTCGTGATCATTCAACGGGGAGGAGGGCATTGTCAACTTGTTCGGTCTGACGAGCGGTGGTGATCATTCAGTGCGTGGTTGAGGAGGGGGCGGTCTGGTCCTGTCGGTGGTTTAGGCTGCGGTGGTCAGCCCGGTGACGTCGTTCCAGGTACTGAAGCGGTGGGCCATCTCGCGTCGGTATTCCTCGGCGTGGAGCAGGTGAGACGGGGCCGGAAGTGTGGTGATATCCCGCTGAACGCGGACAGAAACCGCTGCGCGTGCCCCGCTGAGGTGAAGCGTTTCACCCCGCGTTCGCGCTGCCGGGTCGGTTGGTGAGAGTTCTCCGCCCGGTTAGTCAGATACTTCGACCGACGGTGCTCCACCCCCGGCGTCAACCGCCGATGAGCCACCCCGTAGCTGGCCAGTTTGTCGGTGACCAGCACCCGAGGCACGGACCGCAACCCCCGCAGCAGCTTGCGGAAGAACCTGGTCGCGGCCTTGGCGTCCCGCCGGGAGGTGACCAGAATGTCCAGCACGGTCCCGTGCTGGTCCACCGCCCGCCACAGATACTGACGCTTGCCGTTGATCGTGATGAACACCTCGTCAAGGTGCCACGTATCCCCGGAGCGTGGCCGGCGGCGGCGCAGCCCGTTGGCGTAGCTCTGCCCGAACTTCGCACACCACTGCCGCACCGTCTCGTGGGAGACCACGACGCCCCGTTCCAGCATCATCTCCCGCACCTCGCGCAGGCTCAGCGGGAACCGGTGGTAGAGCCACACACCGTGGCTAATGATCTCCACCGGGAAGCGAAACCCCGTGTAGGACGGTGCCTTGTCCCCCACCAAGCCCAGCCCCTCCCACCCCACCGCGAGCACCCCGGCGATCCTCCCAGCCACAAGGCAGGCAACCAAGTTGACAGTGCTCTACCAGGTCCGGGAGTGGACGGCCAGTCAGGCGTTCACGGCGGGCGCGTTGGTGTGCGCCCGCGTCGTGCCCGCCGGTGACACGACACAGATCTTCGGAGGCATCGAACCCGTCGCCCTGCACGAGCGTGATGAGCTCATCGCGCTGCTGGACTCCGGGCCCGACCCGCTCGACCTGGTCGGCTTCCTCACCCGCCGTTTCGCCCCACCCGCCTTGCAGAACACCGAAGACGACCCGCTGGCGCGCTGCGTTGCCACCCTGCGGACTGGCGACCCCACCTCCCACGACAACCCCGGGGTTTTCCAGTACGGCGCCGAGTAGCTGTCGGTAACAGTTCACGGCCGTACCCGATACACCGGGTAGGATCGTTGCTGCGATGGGGGGTTGGACCGCTCGGTCAAGCGGCCTGGGGCACTTGGCCCGTGCGCTGCTGCGGTGGGTGGTGTGCGAGGGCAACGGTTCACCGACAACTGGACGTGGGGGGACACCGTGCGAGGAGTCATTGTTCGTTTTCTGGCAGTCGTTGCTGTGCTGGGTGGGGTTGTTGTTACTGGTGCCGGCGTGGCTGCCGCTGATCAGAGGCCTCCGGTAGGTGGTGCCAACTCCTCAGCGCCATCCTGCGGGGACCCCGATGTTGATTTTGGGCCCGGTTGCGTCCTCGGTCAGGGACCGTTCTTCAAGTAGGGTCGAGCGGGCTGAGGTTGTCGGGGCCGGGACGGCAGAGATGCTCGACGGCCCTCGAAGCCCGGAGCGTGGGGCGGTGGCGCCCACCGCGAGCTCGGCGGCGTACTCAGAGTCGCCAGGGGCTGCCCCGCTCAGCCAGGAACTGAGGTGGGTAGCCTGACAGGAGCTAAACTCCTCTTTGGGCACAAAATGCCGTGAGGTTAGCGGGGACACCGGTGACAAACCTGACTGTCGCTCGCTTGACACACCACCGTGACCTGCTTGACGAGACCCGTCCAGCGGTGCCAACGGCGCAGCGCTCGCCCAGTAGCGATCCCACCGGCAGGGTGATCTGGTGGCGGCGAGCACCAGCCGCAGACTGGCAAAGGTCGGTGTCCCATGACCAGCGAAGGATGGCCAGCCCGCCCTCCCCGCAAGGCCATACCCGCAACGTGTGAGCTGCACCGGGGTCCGATGGGTTTCGCCAACCTGATGGTGAGCCTGATCGACGGGAAGCTCGTGCTCGACCCGCACGTCACCGGCTCCTGCCTCATCACGTTCGACGAGGCTGCGGCCTGTGCGCTCCGCGACGTGCTGACCGAGTGGCTGGGCTGAACACAGTGGCTGGGCTGAACCAGGCGTGGCTAGCTGCTTGCCTCAGGTAATGAGGATGGCGCGGAAGTCGTTGACGTTGGTCAGGGTGGGGCCGGTCACGACGTGATCGCCTAGCGCGGCGAAGAACCCGTGCCCGTCGTTGTTGTTCAGCGCTGCTGCGGCGTTCACCCCGAGCTGTTCGGCGCGGCGCAGGGTGTCGGGGTCGATGAGCGCCCCGGCGACCTGTTCCACCCCGTCGACGCCGTCGGTGTCGCAGGCGATGGCGTGCACGCGCGATTCCCCGCGCAGGGCCAGGGCCAGCGACAACAGGCACTCGACGTTGCGGCCGCCTCGGCCGGTGCCGCGCACGGTCACGGTGGTCTCGCCGCCGGAGAGCAGCACGCAGGGCGCGGGCGCTGGCTGGCCGTGGCGGCGCACTTGGCGGGCGATCCCGGCCAGCACGATGCCGACCTCGCGGGCCTCGCCCTCTAGGGAGTCGCTCAGGATCACCGGGGTCACCCCGGCTTGGCGGGCCACCGCTGCGGCGGCTTGCAGGGACTGCTGCGGGGCGGCGATCACGTAGTTGGTGACGCGGGCCAGCCGCGGGTCGTCGGGCCCCGGGCAGCCCGCCGTGCTCTCCAGGTGCGCCCGCCTCTCCAGGTGCGTCCGCACCGCCGGTGGCACCGGCACGCCGCAGGTCACCAGCACCGCGAGGGCCTGCGCCGGGGTGGACGCCTCCGCCACGGTGGGCCCGGAGGCGATGACGGCGGGATCGTCACCGGGCACATCGGAGATCAGCAGGCCCACCGTGGCAGCCGGGAACGCCGCCGCTGCGAGTCGCCCGCCTTTGATCGCTGACAGGTGCTTGCGCACCAGGTTCATCGTCCCGATCGACGCCCCGGACCGTAACAGCGCCGTGTTGATCGCCTGCTTGTCAGCCAAGGTGATCCCCGGCGCGGGCAGCGTCAGCAGGGCCGAGCCGCCACCGGAGATCAGCGCCAGCGCTAGGTCGTCCGCACCGAGCCCGGATACTAGGTCCAGGATCCGGCGGGCGGCCCGCTCGCCTGCGGCGTCGGGCACCGGGTGCGCCGCCTGCACGATCTCGATGCGTGAGCACGGCACCGCGTGCCCGTAGCGGGTCACCACGAGCCCGCTCAACGGGCCGTCCCAGGACCGCTCGACCGCCTGCGCCATCCGCGCTGATGCCTTGCCGGCACCGACCACGACCACCCGCCCGGGTGGCCGCGCCGGCAGGAAGGGCGCCACCCGCTGCAGCGGATCCGCCGCCGCCACCGCCGCGTCAAACATCGCCCGCAACAGCGTGGGCGGATCAATCACCGGTCAGCTCGCGGATCGTCACTGAGCAGAGTGTGCTGGTTGCCCTCGCGTGCGTCCAGCCAGATCGAGAATGTCATACCCAGAGTAAAAAATATTAGGGTAAACCGGGCACTTTTTAGTCTGAATGGGGAAGATTCCATACGCTCATGAGGGTAAATCGTGCACAGAGAGCTATTATCCCTGCACGTAGTGAACGCAACACCCCGAGTACGGGTGGTCTGCGCGGATATCCAGGTCAAGGAGATAGGGCTTCGTCGTTCATCGGCGGCATCAGGCCACTCGGCAGGGGGGCTCACGGCCTTCCAGGAAGGCCTGCAGATTGTCCAGGACGAGCAGGCCCATCGCGGTGCGGGTCTCCAGGGTGGCGCTGCCCAGGTGCGGTAGCAGCACGGCGTTGTCCAGCTCGAGCAGCGCCTGCGGGATCTCGGGTTCGTCCTCGTAGACGTCGAGCCCGGCGCCGGCGATCGTGCCGGATCGCAGTGCCTCAACCAGGGCGGCGGAGTCGACCACATCGCCGCGGGCGCTGTTGATCAGGAACGCGGTGGGCTTCATCCGGGCCAGCGCTGCGGCGTTGATGAGGTGGGCGTTCCCGCCGCCGCCGGGCATGTGCAGCGACACGAAGTCGGCGAGGGCCAGCACCTCCTCGACGGTGCCGACCCGGCGGGCGCCGGGGATCCCGTGGTCGGGCTTGATGTCGACCGGGTCGTAGAAGACCACCGGCATGCCGAAGCCGAAGTGCCCTCGGCGGGCCACCGCCAACCCGATCCGGCCCATGCCCAGGATGCCCAGCGTCTTGCCGGTGATGTCGGCGCCCATCATGTGGGTGGGGCGCCAGCCGGTCCAGCGTCCGGCGCGGACCTCGCGTTCCCCCTCACCGGCCCGTCGGGCGACCATCAGCAGCAGGGTCATCGTGGTGTCTGCGGTGGTGTCGGTGAGCACCCCCGGGGTGTTGGTGACGACGATCCCGGCCTTGGCGGCGGCCTCGGTGTCGATGTGGTTGTAGCCGACGCCGAAGTTGCCCAAAAACCTAGTCCGCAGCTCGCCGTCGAACAGCTCGGCGCCCAGCCGGTCGGACACAGTGGGCAGCACCACGTCGGCCTGCTCGAGCGCGGCGCGCAGCCCGTCGGGCCCGAGCGGCACGTCGTCACTGTTGAGCCGGACGTGGCCGAAGCGCCGCGCCAGCTGCTCCTCGACTGGGGCCGGCCAGCGCCGGGTGACAATGATGAGGGGTTCATCCACGGCGATCCTCCAGAGGCTCAGACTGGTTTTCCAGCGGCAGGCCATGCTCGGCGAGCACCTGGGCCACGGTCTCACCGATGCACGACGGGTTGGGTGCCATCGTGATGCCGGCGGCGGCCAGGATCTCCGTTTTCTCCTGGGCGGATTCCCCTACGGCGGACACGATCGCGCCAGCGTGGCCCATCTTGCGGCCCTTGGGGGCGGACAGCCCGGCGATGTAGGCGATCACCGGTTTGGTCATGTGATCGCGCACGTAGTCGGCGCCCTCGGCTTCCTGCGGCCCGCCGATCTCGCCCACCATCACCACCGCGTCGGTGTCCGGGTCGGCTTCGAACAGTTCCAGGTGGTCGCGGAATGAGGTGCCATTGACGGGGTCGCCGCCGATGCCGACCGAGGTAGACACACCGATGCCTAGCGCCTTCATCTGGGACGCGGCCTCGTAGCCCAGCGTGCCCGAGCGCCCGATCACCCCGATTCGTCCGGGCAGGTAGATGTGCCCGGGCATGATGCCCAGCAGCGCCCGCCCGGGTGAGATGGTGCCCGCGCAGTTGGGCCCGGTGAGCGTCATCCGCCCCTGGGCCTTGTAACGGCGCATGTAGCGCTTGACCCGCATCATGTCCTGCATCGGGATGCCATCGGTGATGCAGACGCAGAACCGGATCCCGGCGTCGGCGGCCTCCATGATGGAGTCGGCGGCGAAGGGGGGCGGCACGAACACGATCGAGGCGCTTGCCCCGGTTTGCGCCACGGCGTCTTTCATGGTGTTGAACACCGGACGGTCCAGCGCGCGCTCGCCGCCCTTGCCCGGGGTGACGCCAGCGACCACGTTGGTGCCGTAGTCGATCATCTCCTCGGTGTGGAAGCGCCCGATGCGGCCGGTGATGCCCTGGACCACCACGGGGGTGTGCTCGTCGATCAGGATGGCCATAGCCTTTTAGCGGACCTTTCTAGCGAGCCTCTCTGAGACAGCTCAGGCGCTGGCACCGACGGTGCCCACGACGGCGACGGCCTTGTGGGCCGCCTCGGCCAGGGTGCCCGCGGTGATGATGGGCAGTCCGGAGTCATGCAAGATCCGCTGTCCCCGCTCGACGTGGGTGCCGGCCAGCCGCACCACCACCGGGATCTTGACGTCGATCTCCTTGAACGCGGCCACGATGCCTTCGGCGACCCAGTCACAGCGGTTGATGCCGGCAAAGATGTTGATCAACATCGTCTTGACCTTGTCGTCCCGCAGCACCGCGCGGAAGGCCTTGAGCACCCGCTCTGGCGACGCGCCACCACCGATGTCCAGGAAGTTCGCCGGCTGCCCGCCCGCGATTTTGATCATATCCATGGTCGCCATCGCTAGGCCGGCGCCGTTGATCATGCAGCCGATGTCGCCGTCCAGGCTGACGTAGGCCAACCCGCGGTCGGCGGCGTGGCTCTCCCTGGCGTCCTCCTGGCTGCGGTCGCGCAGCTCGGAGATGTCGAGGTGGCGAAACAGCGCGTTGTCGTCGAAGGACATCTTGGCGTCCAGCGCGACGATGCCGCCCGTGCCCGTCACAGCCAGCGGGTTGATCTCCAGCATGGTGGCGTCCAGGTCTCGGAAAGCCCGGTACGCGCGCCGGAAAATTCTGCTGGCCTCGGCGATCTGCGCCGATTGCAGGCCCAGCGCGAACGCGATCTCCCGGGCTTGGAACTCCAGGAAGCCCGCCGCGGGGTCGATCGTCGTGCGCACCAGCGCTTCAGGCTTGGCGGCCGCCAGCTCCTCGATCTCTACCCCACCCTCGGCCGAGGTGATGATGCACACCCGCTCGATGCGACGGTCCAGCACGACCGCGAAGTACAACTCGCGGGCGATGTCGGTGGCCTCCTCGACGTACACCCGGTAGATCAGCTTGCCCCGCGGCGCGGATTGCCGGGTGACCAGCCGCCGGCCGAACATGTCGCTCGCGACGTCTTGCACCGCACGGTCGGAGTGGCACAGCCGCACCCCGCCGGCGCCACCGCGGCCACCGGTGTGCACCTGGGCTTTGACCACCCAGGCCGACCCGCCGATCTCGGTGCACCGGTAGGATGCCTGTTCGGGGCTGTAGGCCAGGCCGCCGCGGGGGACGGGGACCCCGAAGCGGGCCAGGATCTCCTTGGCCTGATACTCGTGGATGTCCATGCTCGCCCCCTCTAGTCTAGGCCCGGCTGGTGGTTGCGGCCCGGATCGCCTGGTCCAATGCGATCACCGTCTGGGCCATCCGCTCCGAGGCTGCGTCGATCATCTTGCCATCCACCGCCGCGGCACCCTTGCCCTGCGCCGCAGCCTCGGCCAGCGCCTCGACAATGCGCTGGGCTCGGTCGAGCTCAGCCTTGGGCGGGCTGAACACCTCATTGGCTAGCTCAATCTGGCTGGGATGAATCGCCCACTTACCCTCAGCGCCCAGCGCCGCCGCCCGCCGGGCCCCGGCGCGGTAGCCATCGGGGTCGGAGAAGTCGCCAAATGGGCCGTCGATCGGGCGTAGTCCGTAGGCACGGCAGGCCACGATCATCCGCGACAGCGCGAAATGCCACTGATCACCGGGGTAATCCGGGTTCAGGCCACCGATGCTCACCGTGCGGGCCCGGTTGCTCGCCGCGTAGTCGGCCACCCCGAAATGCAGCGCCTCCAACCGGCCGGGACTGCTCGCGATGGCCTCCACGTTCGCCATTCCCAGCGCGGTCTCGATCAGTGCCTCGATACCGACCTTGTTCGGGTAACCTTTGGCCTGCTCCACCTGGTTAATGAGGGTTTCCACGCAGTACAGATCCGCCGGCACCCCGACCTTGGGCACCAGGATGGTGTGCACCCGGTCGCCTGCCTGCTCCATCACGTCGATGACGTCGCGATACATGTAGTGGGTGTCCAGCCCGTTGATCCGCACCGACACGGTTTTTCCTGTGGCTGCCCAGTCGATGTCACGCAGCGCTTCGATGACAGTACGGCGGGCCCGCTCCTTGTCACCGGGGGTTACCGCATCCTCCAAATCGAGAAACACGACATCGGCCGCGCTCTTCGCGGCCTTGTCGATGAAGCTGGTGTTCGATCCCGGCACCGCGAGCTCACTGCGTTGCAACCGGGGCTGGCGCATCGGGTACAGGGTGTGGCTCACCTGGTTCCTCCTCGGGGGCCCGCCTCGGCCTCCAGCGTGGTGATCGCGCTGCGGTAGTAGTCCTGGGCCGCCGCGACACCGGCCCCAAGCTCCACCTTGGCCCCGGCGTCGGCCAGCGACATCTCCGCGCTGGCCAGCGCGGCAAGGCACATCACCTCGTTGAGATCGCCGAGATGGCCGATCCGGAACACGATGCCCGCCACCTTGGACAGGCCGCCCCCGAACGACGTGCGGTAGCGGTGGAAGCCGATCCGGCAGACCTCTGCGGCGTCCACGCCCTCCGGGGTGCGGATCGCGGTGACGGTGTCGGAGTACCACCGCGGATCCAGCGCGCACAGCGACAAGCCCAACGCGCTCACCCCGCGACGGATCCCCTCGGCGAGCCGGTGGTGGCGCGCGAACACCTGCGGCAGGCCTTCGGCGAACAGCAGGTCCAGCGAGCACCGCAAGCCGTGCAGCATCGGTGTGGGCGGGGTGTAGGGGAAGTAGCCGAGGTCGTTGGTCCTGAGCATGTCCTCGAAGCTGAAGTAGCAGCGCGGCATCGTGGATGACTTGTGCGCCTCCACCGCCTTGGCGCTGACTCCGAGCATCGACAGCCCCGGGGGCATCATCAAGCCCTTCTGCGAGCCGGTCACCGCCAGGTCGACGCCCCAGGCCTCCTGCTCGAACGGGATCGACGCCAGCGAGGACACCGCGTCGACGAACAACAGCGCATCCGAGCCGGCCGCGTCCATCACCCGCCGGACACCGGCGATGTCGGAGGTCACCCCGGTGGCCGTCTCGTTGTGGCAGGCGAAGACGCCCTTGATGGTGTTGTCCTCGGCGAGGTGGCGCGCATAGTCCTCCAGCGGGACGCCCTCACCCCACTCCCGGTCCACACAGATCACGTCCAGGCCCAGCCGCTGCGCCATGCTGGCCCAGAGGTCGGAGAACTGGCCGAAACGCGACATCAGCACCCGGTCGCCCCGGTTGAGGGTGTTGCTGATCGCCGCCTCCCACGCCCCGGTGCCAGAGGACGGGTACAGGAACACCCGGCCGGTCTCGTTGGCGAAGATCTTCTTCAGGTCGGCGAACAGTGGCAGGGTCAGCTCAGGGAAATCCGGTGCCCGGTGGTCTTGCATCGGAACGTTCATGGCGCGGCGCACCGCGTCCGGGACATTGGTCGGACCGGGGATGAACAGGTGCAGGGGTCCGTTGGGCATGGATGTCACCGTCCTTCGGGGCTGGGTGTTGGGGAGCTGAGCGCTGGGGGACTGGGTGCAAGCTGTGGGTACAACGGGTAGCGCTTGGCCAGTGCCCGGGTGCGCTCGCACAGCGACGCCCGCTCCGCGTCGTCCAGATCGCCGGTGAGCGCGTCAGTAATGATCTTTCCGATCTCGCGGAAGTCGTCTTCCTGCAGGCCCCGGGTGGCCAGCGGGGCGGTCCCGATCCGCAGGCCGGACGCGACGGCCGGCGGTCGGGGGTCAAAGGGCACCGCGTTGCGGTTAACGGTGATCCCGATCGCGGCGAGCCGGTCTTCGGCTTGGCGCCCATTCAGCGGGGATTCCCGCAGGTCAGCCATGACCAGGTGGACGTCAGTGCCGCCGGTGAGCACGGTGAGCCCGCCGCTGAGCATCTCCTCGGCGAGCGCGTGGGCGCCAGCGCGGGTGCGCCGCTGGCGCTCCCGGAACTCCTCCGACGCGGCGATCCTCAACGCGACCGCCTTGGCGGCGATCACGTGCATCAGCGGGCCGCCCTGCCAGCCTGGGAACGTCCTCGAGTTGATCTTTTTCGCGAACTCCTCCTTGCAGAGGATCATCCCGCTGCGCGGCCCGCCTAGCGTCTTGTGGATCGTCGTGCTGACGACGTCGGCGTGGGGTACCGGGTTGGGATGCTCACCGGCGGCGACCAAGCCGGCGAAATGCGCCATGTCGACGAATAGGTAGGCGCCCACCTCATCGGCGATCTCCCGGAAGCGGGCGAAGTCGAGCTGGCGAGGGTAGGCCGACCAGCCGGCGAGGATCATCTTCGGCCGGTGCTCCTTCGCCAGCCGCGCAACCTCGTCCATGTCCACCCGGGAGGTCTCCCGGTCCACCCCGTAGGGCACCACGGTGTAGTACAGCCCAGAGAAGTTGCGTTGCATGCCGTGGGTGAGGTGCCCGCCATGATCGAGCTTCATCCCCAGGAACGTGTCGCCGTGTTCCATTAGCGCGCTGTAGACGATGGCGTTGGCCGAGGCGCCGCTGTGCGGTTGCACGTTGGCGTGCTCGGCCCCGAACAGCTCCTTGGCCCGGTCGATGGCCAGCTGCTCAGCCACATCGACGTGCTCGCAACCGCCGTAGTACCGCCGGCCTGGGTAACCCTCCGCGTACTTGTTGGTGAGCACCGAGCCCTGGCAGTCCAAGACGGCCTGCGGCACGAAGTTCTCCGAGGCGATCATCTCCAGGGTGTGCTCCTGGCGGGAGAGCTCGGCCGCGAGCACCTCGGCGATCTCGGGGTCGACCTCGGAGACCGGCTTGGTGAAGAAGTCAGCGGGCAAGTCAGCGCTCATCGTGAACTTTCGGCTCGTAGGGCTGTGACTCTGGCAGGATGGGGACGGGGCGGCCGTGGAACCGTGTCGATGCAGAACCTACCGCCGCCGAGGCTCGTGACGTGCGTGATCGGCGAACCGTTCCTCGAAACGTGTCACAACGTCTCATGGAGCTGCCACCTCGCGGGGGCGACGTTGACTCATGATCTGAGTCTTCCTGCGGCAGTACCCGGTGCCGCCGAGGGCGGTCTGATGTGGGTTTCCAGCGGGCTGTTTCACGTCAGGGCGCAACTCGCCCGAGACGGCCTGGTCGGCGAGCGCGGCCAGGTTGCGTGCGGTGTTGTGGTCTCGATCATCGTGCCCGCCGCCACGCTCGCGGCGAGTGACGGTGGGGACCCATCCGAACAAATTCGAACATGTGTTCGATATTAGCGGATGTGTAGGGTGCCCGGCAAGACCTCGACGGGCGGACACCGCCGCCGTGGCCGCAGTCACAGCCTGGCTCCAGCGAGGCCGATACCCGCCCCAGATCACACGAAATGACGTGTTGTTGCACGTTTTCGCGAATAGTAGGCAGCCCCCTGCCCGGGCTGCATATCGGCGTGGCGCCCGTACAGACAGCCCTGTCTCAGGAACGTTCTCAGGCCCGGGGCCGCGCACACCGAGGGCTGTCGCGGGAGAAGAGGCTATCCGCTTGCCGCTGGTAGGCATGACAACAGCACGGCTCGGGTAAGATCCTCGCCGAAGTAGGGGAGCATGCTCGTAAAGTCGGGGCAAGAGTTCACCTCAAGGATGAGCGGGCCACGCGCCGTTCGCACAATGTCGATTCCGGCGTGGCCAAGCCCAAGAACTCGGGCCGCATCCTCAGCCAACGTGCGCTCGTTCGGTGTCAAGTCGACAGGATGCTGCGTTGCTCCGCCCGCGATGTTGCTTCGCCACTCGTTTCCGGCGGCTGTCCGTAGCGTCGCCGCCAGTAAATGCCCACCTGTTATCACGGCTCTAATGCTGCGCCCGTGGAATTCGGTAACCTCCGGTTGTAAGATCAGCGCCCCAGGCCCCTCGGATTTAAGTTCATGAAAGGCCCACGTCAGGGCGGCGGCATTTTCGGAGCGACGAACCCATCGACCCTGTGCCCCGTGAGTGCGCTTGATAACCACCGGGTACTGAATCTCTCCGGCCGCCGTGAGCGCGTTTTCCAAGTCAAGTGGGCAGATAGTGCTCGGCACCTGAGGCAGTGCGGCGTGCGCCAACTGTACCGCTGTCGCCGCTTTATCGTCCGCTGTCAATACGCTATCTACCGGGTTCTGCAGGTACGCTCGCCGGGAGAGTATGCGAAAGGCGTGTACCGCTGTCGGGTGCCCGAAAAGCAGATAAGGAGCAAGGCTGGTAATGTCGATAACACCCACCGCGTCGCGGACCACCGCCTCTCCGTTTACGCTGATGTTGACGGTGAGCGTCGGGAGGTCGATAACCCGGACGGGAATGTCACGTTCGGCGGCCGCTTCAGCAAGCCGGGTAGGCACGTTCGTGGCATAGGGGTTGCGCGCGATGCCAAGCGTCATGTGGCTGTGTCTCCCAGTCGGCCTCCCGGGCCTCCCAGTGGGCCGCCGAGCCGGCGCGTCACGGCGAGTTGGAGTATGGCGCCCGCGACGTCCTCGCCGGTCACGGCGGAAATACCCGCGAAGCCAGCCCACGCGTCAACCTCTAGGACCCGAACGGTTCCGTCGTCGTCCTCGATCAGGTCGACACCTCCATAGTCAAGTCGGCAGGCTTCCACTGCCGCCACCGCAGTCGATGCGGCCGGGTGATCTAGCGGAAGCTGGGTAGGGGTTGCGCCAAGCGTGAGGTTAGCCCTGACCTCGCCGGGAGCCGCTTGGCGCTGCATTAATGCCACACAGGAGCCATCCACCACGAAAGCGCGCACGTCGCGGCCGCCTCCCCCCACTAAAGGCTGGGCAACGTAGTGCTCCCTCGCGAGTGACACAGGAGACTGCCGTTCGAGATCATCCTCCCAGGCCGCTAAGAGCTCACCCGTCGACCCAAAAGCGCGGATTCCTTCGCCTCGAACCCCATGAGCTGGCTTCAGGATCACGCCCCGATGATCCGCAAGAGGCCGCATGGCCTCTTCGCTCGGCTCAACGAAAGCGACCGTGTGCACGATCGGTACCTGGGCGCGATGCAACGCGAGATAAGTCAACAACTTGTCTCTCGAGTGATACGCGGCGTCCGGCTCGTTCAGGACGACGGTCTCTTCGGATGTCCATATTTTTAACACTGGAATCACGATTCCTTGAAATGCCGCGACTGTACGGTGCAGGACGATTTCCGGTCGTACCGGCTTGCCGTCATAACAGCCCGAGATCCACCCGTCCATGCAGTGAACCTGAAGCCGGTGGGGTTCCCACGTCGTGAGCTGGATACCACGGCGCCGCGCGGCTTCGCATAACAACCGCCAGTTAGGATATCGCACACTGGGGTAATGCAGCACCACGATGTCCTCCATCGTGTGGATTGTACGCGCCCCAATTAATCGGCACGCTGATGCTCGAACGGGTGGCCGAAGTTCTCCCCGTGTCAGTCGAGACGCTGAGTGACACGAGCGACGCCGCCTGCGGCGACAGCGACCCCACGGTCGACAAGGTGCTCGGGCAGGCCGGCTTGCTCACCGTGCCACCGCACCCATTCGGGCAACAGTGCCTTCGCCCCGACGGTGATCGGATCATCAGAGATCCAATCGTTGATCAACGTGAGCTGGAACTCAACTCGATGCGGCGAGACCGCATGCCAGGTGTCGGGCAGCGCCCCCTCCATCCACTCCTCTGCCAGCGCACCGGCGACCTCCGGATCGGGTTCGCTACCGTGCCGGCGCGCATACCAGTCGGTGAATTCCGCTGCCATCGAATCCGTGTCGAGGTTACGGTACAACGATCGCGCCGCCGGCAGTGGCATTCCCCGCTTCCGCAGCGCATCCGCGAGATCGTGGATCCGGCGACGCGCCCGGAACCAGTTATCCATCACCGTCCGCGATTCGGTTCCCTTGAGAATGTCCTCTCCGGAATCGCAATGCACGAGGCAGACCAAGCGCTCCGCCGTCTTGACGCGCTCTGGCTGGGCGCTGTCCGCTGTATCACCCACCAGCGTTCGCCACGCGGTGGCCGCCTGCGCCACGTCGTCGAAGACACCCGCATAGGCGATCTCGATGATCCCGCACGCGTCGATATCGAACAGGAACACCGAGCGGTCCACCCCACCGGGATAGCAGAAACCAGCGATCAGCGCGATGCGCGTGCCGTACGCGTCGCGCATCTCCCACACCTCACCGGTGGCCGTGATCCGCGCGAGCTGCCGTAACCAGTCCGGCTGCTGGCGCACCACCGGATCACCCCGCAACTCCTTCCTCACCCGGTCCAACGCGCTGCGCGCTATAGACGCCAGCGCCGGTGACCCGATCGAGGTGAGACCGTGCAGCAATCGCCACGCTGGCCCCCACCCGCCGTCCCGGCTGCCCACCTGTTCCCGGATCCGAGCCGTCGCGGCCGCCGTGAGCTCCTCGAACCACCAGCTGAACCACATCCCCTCGCGTTCGTCCCTGAGGACGCGGTGCAGCTCGGCGCCCAACAGCTCCGCCGTCGCCTGTTCCAGCTCCCGAGGCCCCCGCGCCGCCATTACGACACCAGCCCGATCCAAGACAGCCTTAATCGAGGAATCGAACCACGCTGGCCGCTGCGGCGGACCCAGCAGCAGCGACTGCATCCTCGTCAACACCGATCGCCCTTGAGCTGCCTGCATGCCATCGGCGCGATGGTGCGCGGCACCCCCCAGGCCGGAGGTGGTCTTACTCTTCTTGCCCTTGCTCGTACGTCCACGAGACACCGGCGACATGCGCCCGATGGTAGGGCTGGGCGCCGTGGCCACCGCGCGCTGGCCCTGTTCATCGGCATCGTCACCGTGGTGGGGTTGCCTGGTGGCTGGGATGATCGCGGGTTGATCTCGGTGGGTAGGGGCTAGGTTGATGGCCGTCGTGCTCCACGCGCTCTCCACGAGCCTGTCCGCGAGTCGTCTTCCTTGGGTGGCACCCAGGACCGGGGAGGGGGCCGGACTGGTGGTAAGTGGGGGACACGTCCTCACGAGGTGAAGGACGCCGCACCAGCTGGAGTGCTCAGCCCGGCCCTGGGGCCATGAGGAATCCGACATGGTTGGCTGTGTGGTCGGCAACCAACCCCTGCGGCCTGCGACAATCCGCTAACCAACCACCCGGAATCCAGGAGGGACGCGGATCACCGTGCGAGACGGTCACGTGGTCAACCAGGCTCGTCTGGCTCTCGGTGCTCAGCTTGCCGCCCGCCGTCAAGCAGCGGGCGAGACCCAGCGGAGCCTTGCCCACAAGCTGCCCTACAGCCGTAGCACCATCGCGGGCGTCGAAACGGGTCGGCAGCACGCGCCACTGACCTTCTGGCGAAGCTGTGACGAGCGGCGGCGACAGGGTGCTGTGTCACGCGCGCCACGATAGCCGTAGCGCGGATCTTTGACTGGTAGCGCCGTTCACGGGCGCAGCCAGCGCAGCGCCGCCCCGAGGTCGGCCACCATGTGCAGGCGCATCCCGGGCGGTGGGGTACCGCCGTCTGGGGCCCTGTCTGGGGCGCTGTCTGGGGGAACGAGCGCGTGCCGGAAGCCCAGCCGGGCGGCTTCGGCCAGGCGTCGGCGTAGCCCGGTCACCTGCCGGACCTCTCCGGCCAGCCCGACCTCTCCGATCGCCACCGTGTGCGGGGGCAGTAGCAGGTCACCGGCCGCTGACGCGACGGCGAGCGCGACGGCGAGATCGGCCGCCGGCTCCACCACACGCATCCCGCCCACCGTCGCGGTGTAGACGTCTGACCCCGCCAACCGCACGCCCCCTCGGCGCTCGGTGACCGCCAGGATCATCGCCACCCGGGATGAGTCCAGGCCGCTCACCGCGCGGCGGGGGTTGGCCAGGGCGGATTCGGCGACCAACGCCTGGACCTCGCCCAGCAACGGCCGTTTGCCCTCCACGATGACCGTCACCGCCGTACCGGGCACCGCGCCGTCGCGGTGGGTAAGAAAAAGTCCGGACGGGTCGGGCAAGCCGATGATGCCCTCATCGGTGAGCTCGAAGCAGCCGACCTCGTCGGCGGCCCCGAACCGGTTCTTGATCCCGCGAACCATCCGTAGCGTGGAGTGCCGGTCGCCCTCGAACTGCAGCACCACGTCGACCAGGTGCTCCAGCACCCGGGGCCCGGCCACCGTCCCGTCCTTGGTGACGTGCCCGACCAGCACCACCGGCAGCCCGCGTTGCTTGGCGGCGCTGATCAGCACGCTGGCCACCGCGCGGACCTGGGACACTCCCCCTGGGCTGCCCTCGACGCCAGCGCAGGACATGGTTTGCACCGAGTCGACGATCAACAGGCCCGGATCGACGGCGTCGAGATGCCCGAGCACTGCGGCGAGGTCGGACTCGGCGGCGAGAAACAGCTCGTCATGCAGCGCTCCGGTGCGCTGCGCCCGCAGCCGGACCTGGCCGGTGGACTCCTCGCCGGTCACGTAGAGCGCGCGCCGACCGGCCATCGCGCAGCGGTGTGCGACCTCTAACAGCAGGGTGGACTTTCCGACCCCGGGCTCGCCGGCCAGCAGCACCACCGCGCCGGGAACCAGACCGCCGCCGAGCACCCGGTCGAGCTCGGCCACCCCAGTGGCGGTGGCTTGCGCGGAGTGCAGGTCGACCTGGGAGATCGGACGGGCCGGGGCCGACGGCGCACCGGCCGCGACCGCCGTCACCGGTGGTGGCCGGTGCGCTGTCACGCTGCCCCAGGTGTGGCACTCTGGGCACCGACCCACCCACTTGGCGACCTCATGGCCGCAGTCACCACAGCGGTGGGTGCTCCGGTCGTTCGCGGCTAGTCTCACCATGGTGCGGCACGCTATCCACCCACCCTGACAATTCGGCTGGGTCCCCAAACCGGCGCCTGGGGCTAGGCCTGACTGGCCGAGTTCGGCGGGGCCGCCATGGGTACCGACAGGGTCACCGTGCCAGCCTTGCGGAACTGGAATGTCACCGGCGTGTTCAGCCCAGCGTGCAGCAGCCTGGTGGTGAAGAGCACGACGCGCAGCTCGCCGACGACCAGCGGGCTGGTCGGCTCGCTCCTGGAAGGGAGGGTACCGGCCGTGCTGGTGACGGTGGTGCCGGGCGGAATCTGCGTGGTACCCAGCACCAGTGCCTGGCTGGCCGCTGGGCTGGTCACGGCGATCAACTCGTCGGCGCTATCTCCCTGATTGATGATGGTGAGCACCATCGGGACGGCCGACCCGGCGGGGTAGGTGCCCTGCTGGTCGTGTGGGTAAGGGATCAGCACCTCGCGCAGCGCGATGGCATTTCCGGCGTTACCGAAGGCCCCGTCAACGGCGGCCACCTGGCGATCGGTCTGGGTGATCTGGCCCGCACCGCAGCCGACCAGCGCGAGCGCGGCGGCGCAGCAGGCCACGATGCGAGCCGCCGCGCTCGCGCTGGTGAGGGAGACCCGCATCGGCGAAGCGTATCCGACAGGCCCATCTTGCCGGCCCATCGGTAGGCACTCGGTAGGCACTCGGTAGGCACAGAGCCTGGGAGCGCCCGGCTCTCCGGTACAGGTCCATAGTGGAGTGACCGTGAGCTGCGGAGCACCGCCTCGCCTGGTGTCGGCCTGTGGTCGGATCCTCTGACCTGCGACGACGCTCTACGTGGCGCTACCTACCCCGCGCACCGTGATTTCCGGACGTGGTAGCCTTGGGGCAGCGAAAGGGGCAGAAGACACATGGTTTTTAAGGTCGGAGAGACCGTCGTCTACCCGCACCACGGTGCCGCTCTCATCGAGGCCATTGAGACTCGAGTGATCAAGGGGGAGGAGAAGAAATATCTCGTCCTCAAGATCAGCCAGGGTGATCTTACCGTCCGTGTTCCCGCTGCCAACGCCGAATTCGTCGGAGTCCGGGACGTAGTCGGCCAAGAAGGCCTCGATCGGGTTTTTGAGGTGCTGCGCGCTCCCCACACCGAGGAGCCGACGAACTGGTCGCGGCGATACAAGGCCAACTTGGAAAAGCTCGCTTCGGGCGACGTCAACAAAGTAGCGGAAGTGGTCCGGGATCTTTGGCGGCGCGAGCGCGATCGGGGTCTGTCGGCCGGTGAGAAACGCATGCTCGCGAAGGCCCGCCAGATTCTGGTGAGCGAGCTCGCCCTCGCCGAGGGTACCAATGAGGACAACGCCGAGGTGCTACTCGACGAGGTTCTCGCCGCAGCTTCCTGAGTCCCAGCCACCTTAGTCGCAGCGTCCCGACGACGTCGCCGGCACCAGTGTCCCGCCCCCGGGTCGCGGCACTGGTGCCGGCTGCCGGGCAGGGCCTGCGGTTGGCGGCCGGAATACCCAAGGCCTTTGTGCCGCTGCTTGGCCGTCCGCTGCTCTGGCACTGCGTGCAGAGTTTGCTGGCCTCCGGTTGTGTCGAGGTCGTGGTAGTTGCGGTCGGTGAGCAACACCATGACCAGGCCCGAGCAGCCGTCGCCGAGGGCGGAGGCCGGGTGCGGATCGTCACTGGCGGAGTGCACCGCCGCGACTCGGTTCGGGCGGCCCTGAACGCCGTGCCCGACGCCGAGGTGGTGTTGGTGCACGACGCCGCCCGCTGCCTCACCCCGGTCAGCGTGATCCACGCGGTGGTGCACGCGGTACTCGCCGGTCAGCGGGCAGTGGTGCCAGTTCTGCCGGTGGTCGACACGATCAAGCAGGTGGACTCCCACGGTCGCGTTGTGGGCACTCTGGACCGGGCGGCCTTGCGGGTGGTGCAGACCCCGCAGGGGTTCGCCGGGGACCTGCTATGGCGGGCTCACCAGCTACCATCCGGTCCAGTGACGGACGACGCCGGGCTCGTCGAGGCGCTGGGGGTGTCCGTGACCACGGTGCCAGGCCACCCGCACGCCATGAAAATCACCACCCCGTTCGATCTTGTGGTCGCTGCGGCGGTGGCCGGCGCGAGCGCCGCCGGTCAGGCATGAGGGTCGGGATCGGCACCGACGTGCACCCGGTGGAAGCTGGCCGGGACTGCTGGATCGCCGGGCTGCACTGGCCCGGGCTACCAGGTTGCGCCGGGCACTCCGACGGTGACGTCGCCGCGCACGCGTTGTGCGACGCCGCGCTGTCCGCCGCTGGCTTGGGCGACCTCGGTGCGGTGTTCGGCACCGGCGAGCAGCGGTGGGCCGGCGCGCACGGCGCCGACCTGCTCACCGAGGTACGCACCAGGTTGGCCGTCCAGGGCTGGGTGGTGGGTAACGGCGCGGTGCAGGTGATCGGCAACGCGCCGCGGGTGAGTAGCCGCCGGGCCGAGGCGCAGCGAGTGCTGTCCGACGCCTTGGGCGGGCCGGTCTCGGTATCCGGCACCACCACCGACGGCCTCGGGCTGACCGGCCGCGGCGAGGGCATCGCCGCCGTGGCAACGGTGCTGCTCATGCGTGCGTAGCCGGCGGTCACAAGCAGTCGTTGCTTCCGTCCGCGCCCGCCGCCTCTCTCATGGGTTTGTCGCGGCGGCCCGGCACCAGGTGCATGGCGAACTGTGGCAGTTGTGGCCAGAGTGGCGGGAGAGGTGACCCGTATCGGGCTGCCACCCCGCGTGCCACCCTCTAGGGTTGACGGCCATGACGGTCGATACGGGGGAATTGACGGCTGACCGGGCGCGGTTGGCGATCTTGCGGCGGAGCCTGGGTCTGCACCTGGCCACCTACCGCCACGCGGCCGGGGTCTCGCAACCCGAGCTGGCTCAGGCCCTCGGTCGGACCCGGACCACGATCTCGAAGGTCGAGCACGGCACGCGCGGGATGCCCGGGAAGCAGTGGAAGATCACCGACGACGTGTGCCGCGCTGACGGTGCCCTGGTGACCGAGCACACCACGCTGGCGCAGGCTGAACAGGACTACCGTGGTCGGTGGCGCACCCACCAGCGCCAAACGCGGCAAGCAGCGGCGCAGGCCGGCGCGGACGCCCTCCGGGCCTCGCCCGCACCGTCGCATGCTGTGTGGAAGCGCGGCCAGGGCAGCCGGCGCGGCGCGTGGCCGGAGACGATGGGTGTGGACGGTGAAGTAGCCGAGGAGTTAATGCGGGAGGTGGTCGCGACATTGGCGCGGTCCCTGGGTCGTCGCGAAGCGCTGCGGGTCGCCCGTTTAGCACTGGCGACCATGGGCCTGTCTGGCCTGGACGCCGACGAGTGCAACCGGGTGGCGCAGGCTGTGGACTCGCCGCACCGGGTAGACCCCCATGTGGTGAACAACCTGGCGACCACGCTGGCCCATTGCAAGCGTCAAGAAGACACACTCGGGCCGTGTGAGGTGCTGGACACGGTCGTTGCGCAGCATGGGGTTGTGCGTCGTCTGCTTAAGGGCTGCCCGGAAGGATTGCGCAGGTCGCTGAACACGGTGGACAGCAATATGGCAACCACAATCGGTGGCTACTTCCTGGATATGGGCCACCCTGACGGGGCCACACGCTATTTCGAGCGCGCCCGCCGAGCTGGTCACGACGCTCGCAACCCGGCGTCGGCCGCCTACGCGGCGTGCTGGACAAGCTTTGCGGCATTCGAGCGCGGGGACACGCCCGCCGCGCTGGACGCCGCCGCCGCTGCCCGCAGCCTGGCCGCGCGCACCGACGACGTCCGGCTTAAAGCCTTCGCCGAACTGCAAGCCGCCGAGGCCTATGCGCTAGACGGCCAATTCGGGCCGTGTATGGCTGCGTGCGCACGAGCTCAGGAGTTCCTCGCCAGTGCAACTGCGGGTGCCCCCGAGTCACTGGCGTACTGGGTGAACGAGGGCGCGCTAGACAGGGACCGCAGCAAATTTCTCTCACTGCTGGGCAAGCCACGGCAGGCCGTCGAAGCCGCGACCAATTCTTTAGCGTGGTACGAGCGCACCCCTTATGTGCACGACCGCGCATTCTGTGAGGTGAGACTGGGCCACGGGCTCGTGCTGTCCAAGGAGATCACCGAGGCCGCGCGGGTGCTCGGTGACGTGGCCAGATTCGCGAGCCTCTCCCCACGGCTCACAGCAAGAATCCACGCCGTCCGGGCTCTGATGCAACCCTGGAAAAGCACCCCCGCCGTCACGACACTCGACGCCCAGCTGGAAGCGCATGGACTCAGGCCAATCGCCGCGCCACTCTGGCGGCCCGGCAGTTCCGGTCCGAGCAGCTGAACAGCCGCAACTCCCGATACGGCGTCAATCTACGTGAGCTGGCCCTGCCGCGTATCGTCGCCCAGGGTTCGTCACGATCCGGCTGGCGGCTCGTGATCGCCCGGTAGGTTCCCCAGCCACACGAGCCGATCCTCGAAGCCACCGCGCTGCTGTCGCTTGTCCCGGGCGATCGCCAGCAACTCGTCCTGACCGACACCGTGCAGCGCCGCAGCGGCGAAGCAGACCTCGACGAGGTCGGCCACCTCGGCCACGTCCCCGGAACTCAGGTACTCCGCAAGCTCCTCCTCCAGCTTCGCGCGCACGTACCGGCCGTAGTCCTCCGGTGACGCGGTCTCGATGACGGGGATGAGCCCCGCCTGCAGGATAATCTCCGGAATCCGGTCACGTACCAGCTTCCCTCGCATGCTCGTGCCACTCGTCATGGCGGCGGAGAGTAGCAGGATGACAGCGGAACGTAGCCGGCCACACCGGCCACTCAGTCTGGCGAGGTCATCGACTGCATGAGCGTGGCGCGGCCGGCGCTGAACCGGGTCAGCGGTACCTGTCGCGGCGAACACGACAGGGAGTCCAATCCCAGGGACACGAGGTATTCCACCGACGCCGGGTCGCTGGCGTGCTCCCCGCACAGGCCGATCGGGAGATCTGGTCGCGCGCCCCGCGCCTCGTCGATGCAGATGCGCAGGATGCGCCCGACGCCCTCGCGATCGAGGCACTCGAAGGGATTCACGGTGATCACCTGGTCGCGGACGTAGGAGCCGAGGAAGCCGGCTTCGGCGTCGTCGCGGGACACGGCCAGCGTGAACTGCGTCAGGTCGTTGCTGCCGATCGACAGGAAGTCGGCGTCTGCAGCGAGTTCGGCCGCGTTGAGCGCGATCCGGGGAACCTCGATCATGCAGCCGACGGCAGGTGGGGAGGCTCGGCCACCGGGCGCTTCCCGCTCAAAGACGTACTCGACGACTTGCCTCGCTCGCCGGAACTCCTCGCTGAAGCCGACCATCGGCACCAGGATTCGGACATCTGTGGGTAGACCCAGCTCCGCGACCGCTCGGCAGGACCGCGCGATGGCGGCCACCTGCGCGACACCCAGGTCGGCGTTGATCAGGAAGTCGCGCACACCCCGGGTGCCCATCATCGGATTGACCTCACCGATTCCGGCCGTCGGGTCGGTCTCGCCGACCGAACCATTGACAAGCTCGTGGCGCGGAACGTCCAGCAGCCGGACGGTGACCGGTACGCCGTCAGCCGCCAGCAGGACATCGGTGAGCAGAGTTGTGAGGAGCCGCGTCACCTCCTCGACCACACGGGTGCGTGCCGCGGGATCCTTGTGCGCGAAGACCTTCCGAAGCTGAGCGGTTCCTCCTCCGGCCGCGAGAACGTGCTCAAGGCGACAGAGTCCAACCCCAGAGGCGCCCAGCTTCTTCGCCGTGCGTACATCCTCGCCGCTGTCGGCGTTCGCGTGCACCTGGATCATCCGAGGCTGGTCAGCCCATCCGATGAGCTCCGCGAGGGCTGGTGTCATCGAGCCATCGGTCACGGTGGCGCTGCCCGTGTAGAGATGCCCCTGGCTCCCGTCGATTGTCACGACGTCGAGGCGCGATACCGCACGGCCGCCGATCCGGAGCACCTCGGACGCACTGTCCAGTACGGCGTCCCGGAGCCCGGCGATCATCGGCAGTCCGAGACCCTTCGCCACGACTGCGGCATGCGAGGTCGCACCGCCGCGCAACGCGACCACACCCGCAAGATGCCTTCTAGCACCGAAATCCTCCGGCCGTGAGTCGCCGACCACTAGTACGCAGCGACCACCGACTAGGCTCGCCTCGTCCGAGCTGAAGACCACCCGGCCGGACCCAGCACCCGGTGAGACGCCGAGCCCCACGCCGAGCAGGCCGTCGGCGGTCGGCACGACGGTCGGGGTCAGACAGGCCCGTACCTGCTCCGGGGTTACCGCGAGCACCGCCTCGCTCGGGGACATGACGCCGGTGCGCACGAGATCATGTATCGCCGCGACGTACGCGAGCGGCTGCATCCGCGCGTTGCGGACGCGGGTAGGCCAGGCATGGTCCTTCGTCAGCTCGAACTCGAACTCCACCGGAGCGCGACGCTCTCGCTCGAGTCGGTTCGCGAGCTCGGCCAGTTGCTCCCAAGCGTCATGGTGCCGGGCCGCCAGCAGACTCAGCGGCTCCATCGCCAGCCAGTCAGCGACGTCACGTCTGAGCGGACCGGCAGTGAAACGTCCGGTCAGATCCAGGCTCCCGCTTATCGGGTGACGGCTCGTGCACCATCCAGAGAGGCGGAGTAGCCCCGAATACTGGGTCACGTCACCAGCCCTTCGACCGATAGGAACACGCTATCTAGCCCCTCCGGTGGACACTTCCTCGCCGGCGCGGGATCTGGACCGGGATCTCATCAGCAGGGGCACCAGGCGCTCCACGCACTCGTGGCAGTCGTCCCATTCGGTTGCCCGGCCGAATCCGATGCGCAGCGTCGAGCGGCTGAGCGTCCGGGACAAGCCCAGGGCCAGTAGGACGTGCGAAGGTTCCGTCCGGCCCGACGTACAGGCCGAGCCCATCGCCAGGCCAAGGCCCGGGTCGGCTCGCAGCACCTCGTCCACCTCGATGCCGGGGAAGGTGACGCTCAGGTTCCCCGGGATGCGCTCCGTCGGGTGGCCGTTCACGAACGCGTCCGGCATCGCGGCCAACAATGCCTCCGCGAACCGCGTCCGCAGGGTCCCTGTGTGGATCCTGTCGGCCAACCTCCGCGTTACAGCCAGTTCGGCGGCGGTGCCCATGCCGACAATGCCCGGCACGTTCAGGGTCCCGGGGCGCAGCGCCGACTCGGTCCTGCCCGGCCCCTTCCCTAGGCTGCATCCTCTGCGTACATACAGGGCGCCGATGCCCTTCGGTCCGTAGAACTTGTGTGCGGAGAAGGAAGCAAGGTCTACCCCCAGCTCCTGCACGTCCACCTCGAGAGCACCGGCGGTCTGCGTCAGGTCGGCGTGCAACAGGACGCCTGCGGCACGTGTGATGCGGCTGATGTCGGCAAGCGGCTGGATCGTCCCGACCTCGTTGTTCGCGTGCATGACGGACACGAGTCTCGTCTCCGAACGGATCAAGGACTCGACCTGTACCGGGTCGACCCGCCCCTGACGATCGACCGCGAGGTAGCTGACTTCGTGCCCGACCCGTGCCTGCTCGGCGGCCGGACCCAGCACCGATGGGTGCTCGATCGCGGTCGTGACGAAGTGGGCCCGTTCCGCAGCGGCAAAGACATTCCGGATGATCGTGGCGTTGCTCTCGGTAGCACCCGCCGTGAAGACGATCTCGTCCGGGGACAGCGCCCCGATGAGCTGGGCGACCCGCTGCCGCGCCGCGGCAACATGGAACGCCGCAGCCGTGCCGTAGCTGTGGCGCGAGCCCGCGTTGCCGAACTGATCCGTGAAGAACGGCAGCATCGCGGCCACAACACCGGGGTCGACCGGAGTGGTTGCTTGATAGTCGAAGTAAAGAGCCCTGCGCTGCTGCGCCTCAGTCATGTCAGCCATATTTGTTTCTTCCATCGATGATGTCCCAGTAGACATTGCGGCCGTCGCCCAGATCGGACCAGCCAGTCGCCACGCAGGTCCACCCCACCTGCGGGATGCCAGCTGCGATCGAGAACGCGTCCCGGTGCCAGTCGGGTAGGTGCCGCAGGGCGGACGTCAGGTCGAAAGGCTCGAAAAGCTCGCCGTACCCCCGCTCCAACAACCAGATCCGGGCGTGCTCGACGCGGGTGACTTTGTCGACCGCCGCCTGCCCCGGTAGGCAGTGCGCGCCGATGAAGTCCAGCCTTGCCTCGAGTCTGGCCGGCACGGACGCATCCACCACGGTGGCGAAGACGTCCTGTGGCCACAGGGCCTCCGGCCGGTCCCAGTCGATGTTGCGGACCTCAATCCGAGCGTGCGGCTGCACACCGCTTCTGGCCAGGTCGGCGAGGTCGTATCCGGGGCCGAGCACCTCGATTGTCAGCTGCCCGGTTTCGCCGTGAGGCGCCTCACGATCGATCCGTATCATCGCGGTCAGCCTGTTGGTGAACCGGTTCGTCGGTTCCATCAGCAGGACGGCTCGACGGTGCGACAGTAAATCGTGTGCGTGTTCGACCGCCTGTTCCACGGTCAGGGTGTGGCCGCCTCGCCGGTACTCCGTGGTCTCCATTCCCCCGTCGGATCGGATCATCACCGCCGCGCTGTCGTGTAGCCGCGCGAACGCCTTGACGGCGTCAGCGAGCTGTAGCGCGGCGTCGGGCGTTATCAGGCATGCGTCCAGGACGGCCAGGCCCAGGGAATGCATAAAGCACTGCGTCGACCATTTTGGCCATCGCCGGTCCCGTGCCCTTTCTCTGCTCTCCTCCGGGGTGAGCAGGGAGAGGGTCGGAGGTGCATCGCAGATGCCAGGCATCAAGGTATCCGGGACGGCAGCAGTGGAATTCCGATCAGTGCATCGTACGTCCGCTGGCGCTCCAGGTCGAAGGGATGGTCGCGCCAGTCCCATTGGGACGCCTTGCCGTAAATATCCGCGCACACCCGACGCACCCATTGCCGGGGAAACTCCGTCGCCGGCCGAATGTAGTGCTCTGTAGGCGCTGGTGAGACATACACGTAGGCCTCATCGACGGAGGCGAGGCACTCCGCCAGCGTCCGGTACGGTTCTGTCGGCCCCCCGATCTCGAAGTACTCCCCGACTACCCGATCCGGGGTTGGCACCGGGATCAGATGCATGTGTGCGTGGTCACAACAGCCCGCTCCGAGGTCGCACTCCCGCGGGCCGTGCTCGGCGACGATCATCGGACCGTACCGGTCGGCCAATGCGCTGCGCAGGCTGTCGATGTCCTGCTCGCACTCGTGCAGTTCCGCGTCGTCGAGATCGGCGAACGCGAGCGTGTGCTCGTGCGGCATGTAGAGCAGGTAGCCCTGGGTGAGGCAGCCGATCGTCGGGAGAACCACCCGGCCCTGCGTGCGAGCCACGATCCAGGTCGCCTCGGTCGGCTGGGCGAACTCATCGCAGAAAGCGCAGTCGATCACTTCACCCCTCCGTGGCGGGCGCCGAGAAGAACTCGGACGCGTATTTGCTTCCGAGGTGCTCTTCGTTTCCGTAGAAAACGTGGTGATACGGCTCAACGAGCGCACCGTCGCCGACGCGGTACAGGAGTACCTTCGCGACCGGCATCCCCGGCCGAAGGATCACGTCGGACGGGCCTGCATTGAACATCTCGATGGTCAGTACTCCGTGAAATCCGGCATCGACGATAGGCGTGTCCAGATGCACCGTGAGACCGAGCCTCGCCATGTGGCTCAACCCGCCGATGAACCCGCCCACGCTACGCGGGAGCGCCACCGAGTGATCCGCGTGGAAGAGTGCCAGCTCACCGCGTCGCAGGGTGAAAGAATGCCATCCGACCAGGGTCTCGCCATAGATCGCGTCAATCTGGTCCTGATCAGTCAGGTCCACCACCGCTGGCGGGCGGTGCGCCATTGACTGCAACCGGTTGCCGAGGGTCAACAGGAGGGAATCACGCCGGAGCTCACCGCCCCAATCTAGCCTGCCTTCGTTGATGAGCGACCGCACTGCCAATTCGTCTAAAAACATCTTCTTCGTCTCCAGTGCTTGTTTCAGCTGTTCTGTACATCTTGAGGTTATGCGTTGGGTAGTGAATCGGCTTGCGGATTCGAGTGGAATGACCGCTCGACCAGCGGTCGTCAGGGCACCAGCGTGAGGTTCGATCGGGCAGATCGGGAAGCTGTTACCGCCACGGTAGTATGCGCCGCTCTTCACACTGCCGCCGGAATGGATCATCAACTTGGGCACCCTAGCCTCCTCGGTGAGGACCACCACCCGCTGCGTGGTCGCATCGACGTCGGAAGTCATGCCGTTGCCGTTGCGGCCCGAACCGCCCAGCAGCCGCAGCTGGCACGTGATCGACTGTTTCGGCCAGCCGACGTCGCCGGAGTCAATCAGCTTTGTGGGCACGCCCGCTGTCCACATCCGCTCCACCTCCGTCCGCGTAGGTTGGTGAGCCCATGGTCAAATATTCCCTGATCAAGTTTCAGGCGTCTAGATGTGCTGTCGAACATCTAGAGGTGGCTCCAACTGGAACTGTGATCTGGTGCACTTCAAATGTTTGATCGAATATTTTGTCACCGGAAAAGAAGGCGGTGCGGAGTTGGTAAAGGACGATAGGTTGACGAGCACGCCGCACCTTGGCGGGGTCGAGATGGTCGGCGCGGGACTGTTGGAGACCACATTCGATCAGCTGCGCACCCTGGTACTGGTGGCCGAGACCGGTTCGGCTCTCAGCGCGGCCCGGGTGCTAGGCCGAGAGCAGTCCAGCGTGCAAAAGCAGCTGGATACACTCAACCGCAGCTTCCGGAAAATGTGCGGAGAGCAGTTGGTAATCAAGCAGGGACGTGGCAAGCAATTCCTGTTCACACCGTCCGGATGGCAGTTCGTCGAATTGGCCCGTACTACCCTGACCGCATGGAAATCATCAATAGACGGCGCCCGGCGCCGTCTGGGGCAGACAATTTCGGTAGGAACCACTGAGTTCACCCTGGATTTCTTAAGTCGGGTATGGCAACGTGTTAGTAATGAATTCCAGTCCCGTGAGATCGAACTTAAAATAGTGCACGTGCGCACCAAAGATACGTTCACTCGACTGGACACCAAGGAGGTTGACCTGATGTGCGGCGGGTTCGCCTCAGCGGTTGGAAGTCTCGAATTTCTTGGCCAGTACGATTTCCTCGAATGGCATCGTGAAGGACTTGCACTGTTGACGAACTTGCCCCGGCGAGAGCTTGCAGCAAATGCGGTCGGGCGACAAAAACTGCCGTCGGCCCCGCTCGTGATCCCGTCCGGCGGTGTGATTGTGGAATTTCTTTCGCGTTGGTACGGTAGTGACTTTCGCAACAAATTGACTATCGCGACTACTATCGACGACATCTACTATGGCCTGGCGCTACTACGCTCTGGAATGATATACGGATGCATGATCGTCTCTAAGGCTATCGGGCGAGCGGCCGTCGAAGGGCGACTCCCCGGCGGTTCTGACTTTCGACTCGTTGCGTTCGCCGAAGACTTCGATCCAATGCTTGAACTGGTCACCGGCGTGTTCGCCCGCAAGGGCGAGCGGGAGCAATATACGCCGACGCATCCACTCAACTTGTTGTGGAACGCATTCGACGAGGAAGTCCGATCGGGAACCGCTGTTACTCTGTAGTTGACGAGGAGATTTTGTGCGCCTAGCCTCAATAAACCTCAACAAGCGCCTTGGCAACCCCGCCGCACGAGCAAAACTCACAGCTTGGCTGCATTACCACCACGTGGATGTGCTGGTCGCCCAGGAGCCGTGGAAGCCAGTGAACCGTACTGCGGTCAACTTGGCCGCCTACAGGTCAGTCGGCGGAGATGGGGACCTTTTCTGCTGGAGCGCAGAACAGGTCCCCATCCCACCGGTTTCCCGACTAGAAAGTTTCGTCCAACGCCTGGAACTAGGCTGGCTAGTGGCGTACAACACCTACCTCGACTGCCGCTCGGCTACCTCTCGTCGCCGCCAGCTCTGCCGATTCCAGGAGATTATTGCCGTCGAAAACGGACGGCCTATACTCGCCTGCGGAGACTTCAACCTCGCCCCTCGTCCGGTTGACGGCCTCAACAACGGACGGCCCAGCAACTTCAACAGTTCCATAGATCGCAAACCGTTCGCCGAGTTATTGGTTGATAACGGCCTCGCCGACGCTACCGCCACCGAGACTCCGCAGTTCACTATTGAGCGTCAACGGTCAGGCCTGCGCAGCCGGTTTCGGTGCGACCTCGCTCTGGTTCCCGGTCACCTGCTTCCGATGGTCAACGTCCGATACGATCATTCCACTCGCGCTGGCGAGCAGGCATTCACCGACCATTCCGGCATTCTCATGGACGTCCCGGTCACGCTCGACACCGTCGCCGTGGAGGATCGAGAAGCCCTGTTCGCGCTGCTGCCCGAGCCGACTGACCGCGCCCTGTTCACCCGTTCCGAGTGTCAACCGCATAAGACCGCGATGAGCCGCGTTCGTCCGTCCCCGTTCGCCCGTACCGTCGTCGATGTCTTCGTACCCCGGCTTGGCATTGCTAGTGTCCTGGACCACGGTTGCGGGCGCGGCAGCGATGTCGACCATTATCGGGCTGCTGGATTGGATGCGGATGGCTGGGACCCGCACCCAGGCTTCGGCTGGACCACCAAGCAAGATCGTCAGTATGACTTGGTCGCCAACATCTTCGTGCTCAACGTCCTGCCCGACCCCTGGCAACGCATCCAAGCCCTGCAGCACGCCGCCCAGTTCGTACGTCCGGGTGGTTATTTGCTTGTCGTCACCCGATCACCCGCTGACATCGACCCAAGAGCTGCCTCAGCGAACTGGTCTTCCCACCAGGACGGCTACTGGTCGAGTGCGGCCAAGGGGACTTTCCAGAAGGGTATCTGCACGGAGGAGATCATCTCTCTCGGCCTGCGGGCCGGTCTGGAACCCGCCGCAGAGCAGGCCCTACTGACCGGCACATCCGCTGCTGGTCAGGCGCTGCTAGTCCGACCCACCGCCGAAGCGTAACGGCGGTGACCGGGTATTGATCGTGGGGCTTGACAAGCCACGCTCTACGATCACGTCGTGAGCCTGCACCTGTACGACACCGCGACACGCGGCCTGCGGGAGTTCGTCCCGCTGCGACCCCGCACGGCGTCGATCTACGTGTGCGGGGCCACCGTGCAGGGCGTCCCGCACATCGGGCACGTGCGGTCGGCGCTGAACTACGACGTGCTGCGTCGCTGGTTGAGTGCCACCGGCCACGACGTGCTGCTGGTGCGCAACGTCACCGACATCGACGACAAGATCCTTACCCGGTCCGCCGAGGCGGGCCGGCCGTGGTGGGAATGGGCGTACACGCACGAACGGGCGTTTGAGGACGCCTACACGGCGCTGGGCTGCCTGGCGCCGTCGGTGCTGCCGCGCGCTACCGGCCATGTTCCGCAGATGGTGGAGCTGATGGCGCGGCTGATCGACCGGGGGCACGCCTACGCTGCGGGGGGTGATGTCTACTTCGCGGTGGCCACGATGGACGACTACGGCTCGCTGTCGGGGCAGCGTCCCGACGAGGTCTGCCAGGGTGAGTCCGCCGCGTCGGGCAAGCGCGATCCCCGGGACTTCACGCTGTGGAAGGGTGCCCGGCCCGGCGAGCCATCCTGGCCGACGCCGTGGGGACCGGGCCGCCCCGGATGGCACCTGGAATGCTCCGCGATGGCCACCACCTACCTTGGCCCGGAGTTCGATATCCACGGCGGCGGGCTGGACCTGGTCTTCCCGCACCATGAGAATGAACGGGCGCAGTCCCGCGCTGCCGGTGATGGGTTCGCCCGGTACTGGTTGCACAACGGCTGGGTGATGATGTCTGGTGAGAAGATGTCCAAGTCGCTGGGCAACACGCTGTCCATCCCGGCCACCCTGCGCCGAGTCCGTGCCGTAGAGCTGCGCTATTATCTAATTGCCGCGCATTACCGGTCTGCCATCGAGTATTCCGACGGTGCGCTGGACGAGGCGGTGGTAGCCTATCGGCGCATCGAGTCGTTTGTGCACCGAGTGCGCGAGCGGTGCGGGGTGCCGGAGCCACGCGGCTGGTGCGCTGAGTTTGTCGGGTCAATGGACGATGACCTCGGTACGCCGGCAGCCCTGGCTGCGGTCCATGCCACTGTGCACGAAGGCAACGCGGCGCTGGACGCTGGGGACCACTTGGCGGCGCTAGGCGCGGCCGGTTCGGTGCGTGCGATGACCGGCGTGCTGGGCTTGGACCCGCTGGCTGACCAGTGGCGCTCGACGTCGGGGTCAGACGCCGCGTCGGCGGCGCTGGCTTTTTTGGTGGACCGGTTGCTCGCCGAGCGTGCCGAGGCGCGCAACCGTCGTGACTACGCAACCGCCGACGCGGTGCGTGATCAGCTGTTGGCGGCCGGGATCGCCGTCGAGGACACCCCCGATGGTCCGGTGTGGACGGGCAAGGGGAGTGGAGCTCATGGCTGGTAACTCTGCGCGTAGGGGTGCTATGCGCAAGCCGGGCACCAAGAAAGGCGCCGTCGTCGGCTCCGGCGGACAAAAATCCAAGGGGCTGCATGGTCGCGGCGCCACACCGCCCGCCGAGCTGCGGCCCGGCCATCCGGCCCAACGTCAAGGCACCCAGGGCAGCCCTGCCCAGCGCCAGTCCACTCCACGGCATCCAGGGCAGCGCGCACCCAGCCCGGCCGCCGCAGCCCGCCGTCGCGGTGGTAGCGAGCCGGGGGAGACCGTCCTTGGTCGCAACTCGGTGTTGGAATGCCTGCGCGCCGGGGTGCCGGCCACCGCGCTGCAGGTGGCCATCGGAGTGGACCTCGACGACCGGGTCGGCGAGTCCGTACGGTTGGCCGCCGATGCCGGGCTGTCCATTCTCGAGGTGCCCCGGGCTGACCTCGATCGGCTGGCCGGGGGTGCGCTGCACCAGGGAGTGGCGCTGCAGGTGCCGCCGTATGAGTACGCGCTTGTCGAGGACGTACTGGTGAGCGCGCGGGAGTCCGGGACGCCGCCGTTGCTGGTCGCGCTGGACGGGATGACCGACCCGCGCAACCTAGGTGCGGTGGTCCGCAGCGCCGTCGCGTTCGGCGCGCACGGACTGGTGCTCCCGCAACGGCGCTCGGCGGGGATGACTGCGGTGGCTTGGCGGGCCTCGGCGGGTACGGCCGCGCGCCTGCCGGTGGCTCGGGTCACCAATCTGGTGCGCACACTCAAGCATGTCGCCGCGTCCGGTGTGATGGTGGTCGGCCTGGACGCTGGCGGCGCAATGCCATTGGATGCTTTCCCGCTGGCCACCGGCCCCCTAGTGCTCGTCCTCGGTTCAGAAGGGCACGGGCTGTCCCGGCTGGTCCGCGAAACCTGTGACGTCGCGGTGTCGATACCCATGGTGGGGCCGGTCGAGTCGCTCAACGTGTCGGTCGCCGCCGGTGTTGTGCTCGCCGAGGTGGCGCGCTCACGTCGCGCCGGCTGAAGCGCTCGGGAGAGGTGAAACTGGCGTTTTCGGCATGTCGCGGACTCGCATCGCCGAGCAGTGTGTATCTTATTGCGGTCAGCGTTCACGGCACGGCAGTTGTTCCTATGCCGTCTTCCTCCCGACAAGGAGACTCTGTAACTGTGGCTCAGAAGACCATCGTCACCCTCATCGATGACCTCACCGGCGAGGAAGCTGAGGATATTTCGACAGTCGAGTTCGCGCTCGAGGGTGTCACGTACGAGATCGACTTGGCCGACGACAACGCCGCCAAGCTTCGTGACAACCTGGCCCGTTACGTCGCGGCTGCTCGCAAGACCAGTGCGCGGCGCCCGAACGTTCATGGCGCCGACCGTTCGACTGGTCGGCGAGCCAGCAAAGGCAACGGTGGTGTTGCGAGCAGCGGTTATAACCGAGATACGCTCAAGGCCATCCGCGAGTGGGCCAAGCAGAACGGTCACAGTGTCAACGAGCGTGGCCGCCTGCCGCTCACTGTGCTGAACGCTTGGGAATTAAATCACCAAGCAGTGAAGAACGGCAAGGTTCCCACCTTCTCGGGCCCCGCGTTCTCAGGCTAGGGGCTGGCCGGGCTGTTCCTTCTTGGCCGCGAAACGGAGCAGGGGTGGAGACTGGAAGCACTGCGGAGGTTCTTGGGCCACCGTGGCTGATGATCACTATCGCGGTGATTTCCCTGGGTGGGGTTGTGGTCACGGCTCTGGTTGGTCCGCTGGTCGTGGAGCGGTTCACATCAGGCCGGGCCACCCCCGAATCGCCGGAGTCCGCGGCGATTGCGCAACTGGCCAGTGAGGCTGTGAAGTTAGTGATGATAGTCCAGTCCTCGCTTGCTGACCTGCAGACCCGTATCAGACAGCTCGAGGTGATGCAGATGACGGATGCCCATGACCAGCGTGGATGAGCTCACCCAGGGCCTGGACCAACTGCGGGATTCCATTACGCGAACGGCCCACGTTGCCCCGCAGGTCGCGCGGCAGGAGATCAGGCGTGAAGGACGGGCCTACTTCCGGGCTGCGGTGGTGGCCTCGGTGATCACATCCGTGCTGATTGGCGCCCCGCTGGCGCTGCTTGCCAGCAGGTTCTCGGATCACGAAAAACTTGACAAGGCGAACGCGGCCCTGTTCCAGTCTGAAGCGCAGAGCATTCAGCGGCTCGCGCAGAGCGCCCACGATCTCGGGGTCCAAGCCAACGCCGAACTCACCCGCCGCGGCTTGACACCGGTCGCAATCCCCACACTGGGGACCGCGCCGGATTCCCAGGTGCTCGCCGCGTCGTCCGCAGCCCAGGTCGCGGCGAAGATCGCCCGTGAGTCCAGCGTGGAGCGCACTCCCACGCAAATCCAGGGGGACATCGCGGCAGCACTGGCCAAGCTGCCCCCGCCACCCGTAGGGCCGGCCCCCCAACAGCTCACCGCAGCGGTGCAGGCCTACCTCGCGGCCAACGCCCAGGGACTGCGTGGACCTCAGGGTGACCCGGGAGCGCCTGGCAAGTCTGCTCCGTGTCTGGCTCAACCCACCCAATGCCAGGGCGCCAAAGGGGACCAGGGTCTCCGGGGTGAGCCGCCGGTGAGCTGGACAGTCGAGGAGTCCGACGGGTCCATCACCACCTGCGAGCGGGTCGCTGGTTTCGATCCGGCTGCTCCCCGGTACCGGTGCTCCCACGCCACACCGTCATCCTCGGCCGCAACCACGCCGACACCCCGCAGCAGCGGGAGCACATCGCCGAAACCTGGCCGGTGACGGTCTCATGGCTTGGGCTCGACTGTAATGCCTGCCAGCAAACTCCGCGCCGAGGCTCTCGAACAGTATCTGGACGAGTGGGAACGCGAGCACGGAGCCTTCACCGCTGCGGAGCTGGAGCAGGCCGAGCGGGAACTCGGACTGCGGGCGGCAGATTCGGCGGAGTGAGCGTACTCGTTCTCGAGGCGGGCGCGTTCCTGGCGGTGGAGCGCGATGATCGGGCGGTGATCGCTCGGCTACGGGTGGCGCAGCGGAACGGTATGGAGCTTCGCAGCAACGCGATCGTCGTAGCCCAGGTGTGGCGTGACCCCAGGGGCGTCAGGCGCGGCTGCTTCGGGGCGTCGATGTCCGCCCGGTCCACGACGAGACGGGGAGAGCAGCCGGGGTACTGATCGGCCAGGAGGGCACCCAGGACCCGATCGACGCCACGCTGGTGCTGGTTGCGTACCCCGGCGATCGCATCCTCACCAGCGATCCCCAGGACATTGCACGCCTAGTCAGCGCGGCAGGAAGGTCCGTGCCGGTGATTCGCTGCTGACCTTATCGGGAGCCCGTCATCGACGACTGCTTGACCTCCCCTGCTCACCGGGCCGCTATGCGCCTACCTGCGCTGGCCGAACCTGCGAGCCACCGAGAACCCGATCAATCCCCCGATGGCGACAAGAATGATGATCAAAACGAGGATGGTCTTCCCGACACCCGCGAGGAAACCCCGGGCCTCGAACTCGGCGGCGAGAAGGCCAGCTTGCGCCATGATGAAGTGCATAGCTACCGATGGTAGAGCCTCGCACGCCGCCGCGCTGTCCCAGGGCTGGCTGGCCCGCCCGGGCCGCCGGGACTCGGTGGCCCGTCGCTAGGCTGCGCCGCTGCCATGTCCTTCGCCAGCCCGATGTTCCTGTGGTATTTCCTGCCGGCTGTTCTCACGGCCGTGTTGGTCACGCCCCGCAGCTGGCGCAACGGCATCGTGGCGGCCGCCAGCCTGGTCTTCTACGCGGTGGGTGCGGGCCCGGCGACACTCTTGCTGCTGGCCTGCATGGTCGTCAATTACGTGGTGGGTCCGGCGGTGCAACCCGACGGCGGGGAGCCCGAACCGAAGCGGCGTCGGCGGATCCTGATCGGCGTTATTGTCTTCGACGTCGCGGTCCTCGTCATCTGGAAGTACGCTGGTTTCGCCAGCGCGCAGGCCGCCAGGCTGGCGTCGTTCACTGGGCTTGATCTGCCCACCGTCTCGCTTACCTTGCCGATCGGAATCTCCTTCTACACGTTCCACCACATCTCCTACGTGGTGGACATCTACCGTGGCGAGCGCCGGGCACTGCGCAAGAAGATCCCATTCGTCGCCTACATCGCGATGTTCCCCCAGCTGGTCGCGGGACCAATCGTGCGCTACCGGGAGATTGCGGATCAGCTCACCCAGCCATGCAGCCACCGGTTGGACGACATCGCCACCGGATTCCCACGCTTCGCCCTCGGGCTGACCAAGAAGGTGGTGATCGCGGACTCACTCGCGCCTATGGTGGACGCCTGCTTCGCCACCCCAGCCGACCAGATGACCACCGCGAACGCCTGGCTCGGGGCAATCGGATACACGTTGCAGCTGTACTTCGACTTCTCTGGCTATTCAGACATGGCCATCGGGCTGGGGCGGATGCTCGGGTTCACGTTGCCGGAGAACTTCGCGCGCCCGTACTCGTCGGCGAGCATCACCGAGTACTGCCTGGCAAGCCGTGGCATACGCTGATGTCCCGCCCAGCGGCAGCCTGGTGGTGCTGGGCCTGGGCCCGATCGGGGACATGTGCACCCGCATCGCTCAACACCACGGCATTGACAACGTGATCGGCATCGATCTGGTGCCCGAGCGGCTGCGCCGCGCTCAGGACCACGGCGTGAGAACAATCGATCTGGAAACCTACGGCAAAGACCTTACCGAGATCGCGCGTGGTCTCACCGGCGGGCGGGGCCCGGAGGCCGTGATCGACGCGGTGGGCATGGAAGCCCACGGCTCCCCGGTCGGCAAACTCGCTCACCAACTAACCTCACTGCTGCCTGACGGGGTCGCCGAAAAGCTGATGACGACCGTCGGCATCGACCGGCTCGCGGCGTTGTACACGGCGATCGAGCTGGTCCGTCGCGGCGGCACCATCTCGCTGAGCGGTGTCTACGGCGGCATGATCAAGACACTGCTCCAACCGCGCACCTCGTGAGTGTCACCAGTAATGTCGTCGGCCGAACACGGCGCGCCCGGCGGCGCCGAGCAGGGCCAGGATCGCCCCGATCACTGCCAGAATGATCCCGATGGTCCACAGAACCGGGCTATGGATCAGGAGCCCCACGATGAGCAAGATGATGCCGAAAGTGATCACGACCGCTAGGTTACCTGGTCATGCGGGGAACGCAAGCAGTTCCAGCGGGTGGCAGCGGACATCCCACCGTGCCCCAGCCCAGGCTGCCTCGTCCACCGGTTTGGTCAACGAGTCGCCCCGGCTGCCGCCAACGGGCGGGTCAGGATGAACGTCAGCCAGAACAGCACCATGCCGTTGATGCTGGTCAGGTAGTGCGCGGTCACGATCACCAGTATGATCCCGGCGATGATGAAAAAGGCGTTGCGGAACCCCAGGCCGGTCTTGCGGGTGGCAATGTTCTTCACGTTGTAGGTCTGCCCCGTGCGCCACCACACCAGAAAGACGATCGCCAAGATGCTGGTGAGGATGACCGCACCCCACGCGTAACCGATTCCGTGTTGGGCGCTGCCGTGACCGAACCTGCGGTTCAAGAAATCCGAGATCGGTACCGACCATGCTGGTACCCAGGACCACCGCCCAGAATAGGGCCGAATGGAACCGTGTGGCTGTGACCTAGGCTACCACGACGACCAGAAAAAACGCGAGAAAGATCAACGCGGTGGCGACGTAGCCGATCTTGAGGGTGATTCCCAACAAGTCTCCGGAGGTTTCCCCCAGCGTAACGGCGACGATCTCCACAATCCAGAACAGCAACGTGACGTGCGGAAGTTTGCGCATCACACACTTGGCCTGCGTCGATGACGGCGCGGACATGCACATTCTCCTCTCTGATCATTGTGGCACGCACCGTCGGCGAGCAACCGCACTCGGCCGAGAAACGAATCCTGAATCCCTCCTCCAGGATCCTCACGAGCCGCTGATGTGACAACGATGAGAGCCACCCCCAGGCATGACCTGTGCCACTCACCGACGTCTCACTGCGTGGAGGCATGGCCTGGTGTCTGTTTACACTGGGCGGGGGAGGGGCAGTGGCCGAGGTATTCGTCAGCTACGCGAGCGAGGACGTAGCTCTGGCCCGCCAGGTGCTCCAGTGGCTCAAGGACGGTCGCCACGAGGTGTTCCTGGCTGCGGATCTGCGGGATGGAATCGCTGCCGGAGAGCAGTGGCGCGTGCGGCTCCACGAGCGGTTGCGGTCAGCCGACGCGGTGGTGTGTGTCCTGACCTCAGCTTATCTGGTGTCCACCTGGTGCACCGCTGAAGTGGCGATCGCTCAGTCGCGGGGAACTCGGGTCATTCCGATACTGGCCGAGCCGGGAGTTGTCCATCCGCTGCTGGCCGATGTGCAGCGTCTTGACCTGACCCGGAATCCGGCAGCTGTCCCTGGCGCGCTTGGCGAGGCGTTGCGCCGGGTCGATGCCGCCGGGGGTTTCGGTTGGCCGGACGATCGGTCCCCGTTCCCGGGGCTGCGGCCCTTCGACGTCGGGCGGCATCAGGTGTTCTTCGGCCGAGACGACGAGACGGGGGAACTCGCTGAGCTGCTGCGATCCTCCGCCGAGCAGGCCAAAGCGGCCGTATTGCTCGTCGTCGGTCCCTCAGGGTGCGGCAAGTCCTCGCTGGTCCGGGCCGGGCTGCTGCATGTGATGGCCGAGGAGCCGGCTTGGCTGACACTGCCGCCCATCCTGCCGGGAGCCGATCCCATCGCGGCATTGGCCCGGGAACTGACCGTCGCCGCACGGCGCAGCGACCTGGATTGGACGCCTGCCCAGGTAGGCCATCAGCTTGCCACCTGCGGTCTGGTGGGAGTTGCCGACGAGCTGCTGCTGGCGAACCCGGGCGGTCCGTTGCGACACCTGCTGGTCGTGGTGGACCAGTTCGAGGAGCTGCTCACTCAGACGGCGCCAGCCGCGCGGGCTCGGTTCGCCGCGCTGCTGCGTCCGGCACTGGCCGGTCCGGTGCGGGTCGTGGGTACCGTGCGCCCGGAGTTCCTCGACCGCCTGCTCGGTGACTCGCACCTGGCCACCTTGGCCACGAGCATCTACCCTTTGCGGCCGCTGCACCGCGAGGCGCTGCACCTGGTGATCGAGGGGCCGGCCCGGTTGGTCGGCATCGACGTTGAGGACCACCTAGTCGCCCGGCTGGTCGCGGACACCGACACCGGAGAGGCACTCCCGCTGCTGGCGTTCACTCTGGCCCAGCTCGCCAAGGGAGTCCGCCGTGGGGGACAGCTGTCCACCGCACGGTACGACGAGCTCGGCGGGGTGCAAGGTGCACTGACCCGTCAGGCCGACGAAGCCCTCACCGCCGCGATCGACACTGCGGGTTGTGGTCGCGAGCAGGTCATTGCCGGGCTGCTTCGGCTGGTCACCGTCGATGAACAGGGCCGTCCCACCCGATGGCGGCTCAACCGCGGTGAGCTGCCCGATCCCGTGGTCGCCGAACTGGAACCTTTCGTCACACGACGGCTGCTGATCACCGATACGGACCACAGCGGCGTGGTCGTGGGGGTGGCCCACGAGGCGTTTTTGTCCGCCTGGGCACCGCTGGCCCAGGCGATCACCGCCAATGTGTCGGCGTTGCGGGCGCGCCGGTTGCTCGAGCAGGCCGCCGCCGAATGGGACGACGAGGGGCGACCATCGGGCCGGTTGTGGGAACGTGGGCAACTTGCCGCCACGGTAGCCGACACCGGCGCCCACCTCCAGGCCCATGAGCTGGTCACCGATCGCGTCGAGCTCAGCCCGACGGCGCGGGCCTTCCTGCGGCTCAGCATCCGCCGGGATCGCTACCGGCGGGGACGTGCGGTGACTGTCCTGTCAGTCCTGCTGGTCCTTGCTGTGGTTGCCTCTGGTTTCGCCTTCGCCCAGCAACGTGCCGCAGTGCGACAACGGGATGTCGCGGTGTCACGGCAAGTCGTGGGACAGGCCATGGAGCTACGTGCAGCAAACCCGGCCCTGGCCGCCCAACTTGGTCTGGCCGCCTACCAGCTTGCCCCCACCACAGAAGCCCGCAGCAGTCTGCTTAATACCTTCGCCACCCCCTACGCCACCCAACTCACCGGCCACACCAGCCCCGTCTACTCGGTGGCTTTTAGCCCGGATGGGCGCACCGTGGCCACTGGCAGCGTCGATAACACCGCGCGACTGTGGGATGTGCGTGACCCGCACCGTCCCAGCCCGCTGGGCATTCTCACCGGCCACACCAACGCGGTCCGCTCGGTGGCTTTTAGCCCGGACGGGCGCACCGTGGCCACTGGCAGCGTCGACAGCACTGTGCGGTTGTGGGATGTGCGTGACCCGCACCGTCCCAGCCCGCTGGGCATTCTCACCGGCCACTCCAACGCGGTCTACTCGGTGGCTTTTAGCCCGGACGGGCGCACCGTGGCCACTGGCAGCGTCGATAACACCGCGCGACTGTGGAATGTCAGCGACCCCCACCATCCCACGCCCCTGAGCACCCTCACCGGCCACTCCAACGCGGTCTACTCGGTGGCCTTTAGCCCCGACGGGCAGACCGTGGCCACTGGCAGCGTCGATAACACCGCGCGGTTGTGGGATGTCAGCGACCTCCACCACCCCACGCCCCTGAGCATCCTCACCGGCCATACCAACACCGTCCGCTCGGTGGCCTTCAGCTTCGACGGGCACACCCTGGCCACCGGCAGCTTCGACAACACCGCACGACTGTGGGATGTCAGCGACCCCCACCGTCCCAGCCCGCTGAGCACCCTCACCGGCCACACTAGCTACGTCTTGTCAGTGGCCTTCAGCCCCGATGGGCACACCCTCGCCACCGGCGGCTACGACAACACCGCACGACTGTGGGATGTCAGCGACCCCCACCGTCCCAGCCCGCTGAGCACCCTCACCGGCCACACCAACACCGTCTACGCGGTGGCTTTCAGCCCCGACGGGCACACCGTGGCCACCGCCAGCGGTGACAACACCGCGCGGCTGTGGGACCTTCCTGGACCCATCGTGGTTGGCCACACCAACATCGTCCGCTCGGTGGCCTTCAGTCCCGACGGGGACACCCTGGCCACCGCCAGCGTCGACAGCACCGCGCGATTGTGGGATGTGCGTGACCCCCACCGTCCCAGCCCGCTGGGCATCCTCACCGGCCACACCAACGGCGTCGACTCGGTAGCGTTCAGCCCCGATGGGCACACCGTGGCCACCGCTAGCGACGACCACACCGCACGACTGTGGAATGTCAGCGACCCCCACCGTCCCAGCCCGCTGGGCACCCTCACCGGCCACACCGGCTACGTCCGCTCGGTGGCGTTCAGTCCTGACGGGCACACCGTGGCCACCGCTAGCGTCGACCATACCGCGCGGTTGTGGGATGTCCGCGACCCTTACCATCCGGGCTCCCTGAGCATCCTCACCGGCCACACCAACACCGTCTACGCGGTGGCTTTCAGCCCCGATGGGCACACCCTGGCCACCGGCAGCGTCGACCATACCGCGCGGTTGTGGGATGTCCGCGACGCCCACCGTCCTAGCCCGTTGGGCGTCCTCACCGGCCACACCAACGGCGTCGACTCCGTGGCGTTCAGTCCCGACGGGCACACCGTGGCCACCGGCAGCTTCGACAACACCGCGCGGTTGTGGGATCTGCGTGACCTCCACCGTCCTAGCCCGCTGGGCACCCTCACCGGCCACACCAACATCGTCCGTTCGGTGGCGTTCAGTCCGGACGGGCACACCGTGGCCACCGCCAGCGACGACCACACCACGCGGCTGTGGGATGTCCGCAACCCCTACCATCCCACGTCACTGGGCTCCCTCACCGGTCACACCAACGCCGTCTTCTCGGTAGCCTTCAGTCCTAACGGGCGCACTATGGCCACCGCCAGCGGTGACAACACCGCGCGACTGTGGGACGCCAACGTCGACAGTGTTGCCGCCCGAATCTGCGCCATCGCATGGCCCGCGATCAGCAAGAGCGAATGGGACCGCTTCCTGCCCGACCTGGCGTACCGCCCTCCATGCCCGTGAGCTCCCTGCCCCAACCCAGGAGAACGCAATAGCTTGTGTGTGATCGACTCTGCTGTCGCCGAGTTCGACAGGAGAGCTGTTGGGAGGCCCGAGAACAGCTCTCCTGTCGAACTCGGCGGGCTCAGCGCACCCAAGATCGGGCTGTCTTCTCGTTCAGTGATTTATGGGACATGCTTTGGTCGCTGGTGGTGTGATGGGCCGTGTTGGGTTATCGAGCCACACGGATTGGCCCTCGACGGTGATGGTGACGCCGTACTGGTCGCGGTCGCGGCGCCCGGCGTGCTGCCACCAGGTGTAGGCGCTGAGCACTTCGTCGAACAGTCGGCGTGCTCCGGCTTGGCGGACGGTGGTGTCGTGGACGCAGGCCCAGGAGTCGGGCGCGAGCAGCCAGAGGGTGGACAGGTAGCCGTCCTCGCCCAGGTCCCAGGACAGCCGGCAGTCGGGCACGTGTAGGCCGATGCTGAAGCGGGCGTGCTCGCCCAGCAGGTCAGCGAGGTCGACGTCGGTGTGGTCGAGCTCGGCGCTGATGTCGAAATCGTCGGGCTCGGTGGGAATCACTGGCCGTTGCGCCCGCAGCCGCATGAAGCTGGCCCAGTCCACGATGAAGCCGACCGCCGCGCCGGCCTGCTCGACGGTCAGGCGCAGCAACGCGCTGTTCTCGAAGGTCGATCCCCAGGGGGTGAGGACGACCCCAACCGGTCGCCCAACCGCTGGGCCAGGTCCCGGTGCGCGTGCTGCGCTCGATCACTTATCCTGGTCGTCCCGGTCATCGCTGCTGGGCTGTCCCCCAGCTCGGGTCTGGTCGTGTCTGCCCATGCTCACCCGCTCTCGTGCACGCCACCCGAAATGTCCCGCCCGCGTGGCGGCGGTGACACCGAGCGCTCGGGCAACTGCTCCCTCGGAGCCACCGTGCCACCACCACCGGCCGGTGTCCACTCCTCCTGTGATCTTGGAAGTGCATGGCGGGATCGTCAGTTCGGTGCGGACGTGGCCGCTCTGCGCCGGTAAGGGGCAGCCGGTGCCCCTGGGGTGCCCACGGAACCATGGCGCCTGGCTGTCATGGTCCTAGGATGGGAGACGAGCCACGCGAGCCGAGCCCCCACGTCCGGACCGGCGAGGCACCAGAGCCGTGAACTCGACAAGAACTACGCAAAACGGCCCACAAACGTCGGTGACGTCGAGTTCACGGACAGCGGCGACCGCGCAGCGTCTGCGGCCGCGCAGCACAATGGGCGGCTGTAGTAGGGAGTCATGATGGTCAATCCTGGTGATCCGCGCTCACCGTATCGGCAGGTTGCGGATGCGCTGCGAGCCGAGATCGAGTCCGGTGCGCTCGGTCCTGGTGACCCGATCCCGTCCAACACGATGATCATGGATCGGTTCAAGGTTGCCAGCTCCACGGCGCAGCGCGCGGTTCGGACCTTGGCGTCTGAGGGTCTGGTGCAGAGTGTTCCTGGTCGAGGTGTCTTCGTCCGCACCAAGCGGTCGTGGCCTGAGGTGCCGTGGCGGTATCTGTCCGTTCCCCCGGAGGGCGAGCGGGATCGGTGGACCACCGAGGGTGCGAAAGAGGGTCGCCGGGCTACCCAGCAGATCACGTTCGTCGGGGAGGTCGAGCCCCCGGAGGACGTAGCTGACAGCCTGAGGTTGCCCGATGCGGCGGTGCTGCGCAAGCGGGTGATGCTCCTGGACGATGAGCCCGTCGAGCTGGTCGAGTCGTACTACCCAACCGAGCTGGTGCGTGGTAGCCCCATCATGGAGGTCGGCAAGATCCCTCGTGGTGCTAGTGCTGTCCTGCTTGCCCTCGGCTACCCGCCCCGGCGTGCGCACGACGTGGTGTACACCCGGACGTCGACGTCTGATGAGTCACGAGCGTTGCGCCTGCCAACCGGCACGCCGGTCTTCTGTGTCGTGCACACGGTGCTTTCCGACGACGACCGGCCCATCGAGGTGCACGTGATGGTCCTCGGCGGTGATCGAAACCGCCTGGAGTACGAGATTCCCCTTACCTGAGTCCCTCCCCGAGGCCCCCGGAGCGGGTAGCCGGGGGCCTCACTGGTTGTGCTGATGCCTCAAGCATAGCAACCATGTCGCCATGGTGCTATGGTGATGTGGCGCGCAGCTGATGACTGGCTCTCACACCATCGAGGAAAGAGATCATCATGAACTGGCACAGTTACTACACCGACGGTCCGAACAAGCGCCGTCGCAAGGCGATACCGGCGACCTGCGGGGTACACCGGGGACCGATCGGTTTCGCCAACCTTCTGGTGAGCATGCAGGGCGGGTCGATCGTGCTCGATCCGCATGTGACCGGCGAATGCGTGATCGCGCTTGATGAGGAGGGGGCTACGGCGTTGTGCAACACCGTGCTGCGATGGCTGGGGTGAGCGCGGCTGTTGCCTGATCCGCGAGACGGCCAGCGCGGGCTTGGGGTGGCGCCGGGAGTGTCGCCGTTCACTGGCAAGGTGGGTGAGTGCGTTCCCGTTTCCCGGTCCTGGTCGCCGTGGTTGAGGTGCTGGCCGCCGTCGTGCTGGCCGGGCTTGCCTGGTGGTGTTGGCATCGCGGCGTGCACGTCACGATGCGTCGCGGTGTCGCGCTCAGTCGGATCGAGGGAAGCTGGTGGGCGGCCGCCACTGGTGCTGCCACCCTGGCGGGAATCCTGCTGCTCGTCGCTGGGCGCGAAGCGATCCGCGCGCGCGGCGCAGGCCGGCTCGGGTGAGCGCCACCGAGTCGGCCCGATTGTTTGACCGGGCCAGCGCGGTGATCCCCGGCGGGGTGAACTCCCCGGTGCGGGCCTTCCGCGCGGTCGGTGGCACGCCCCGGTTCATGGTCGAAGCGGCGGGGCCTTACCTGTGGGACGCCGATGGCAACCGCTACGTCGATCTGGTCTCGTCCTGGGGGCCGATGATCCTGGGTCACGCGCACCCTGCGGTGGTGGATGCGGTCCGGGCGGCCGCCACCCGGGGGCTGTCCTTCGGCACTCCCACCATCGGGGAAATCGAACTCGCTGAGGAAATCGTCCGCCGGGTCCCCCCGGTCGAGCAGCTCCGCCTGGTCAACTCGGGCACCGAAGCGACGATGAGCGCGATCCGGCTGGCCCGGGGCATCACCGGGCGCCCTGGGGTGGTCAAGTTCGCCGGGCACTACCACGGCCACGTCGACGCGCTGCTCGTCGCCGCCGGCTCCGGCGTCGCCACCTTGGGGCTGCCCAGCAGCCCCGGCGTCACCGGCGCGCAGGCCGCCGACACGATCGTCGCGCCCTACAATGACCTCGACGCGGTCGGCGCCTTGTTCGCCGAACGAGGTACCGAGATCGCCTGCGTCATCGCCGAGGCGGCCGCCGGGAACATGGGTGCGGTACCCCCCGATCCCGGCTTCAACGCCGCGCTGCGGGAGCTGTGCCACGCCCACGGGGCGCTGCTGATCCTGGACGAGGTGATGACCGGGTTTCGGGTCTCGGCCGCGGGCTGGTTCGGGCTCGAGCGGGTGAGCGCCGACCTCTACACCTTCGGCAAGGTGATGTCCGGCGGGCTGCCGGCTGCGGCGTTTGGTGGTGCTGCGGAGCTGATGGCCTACCTCGCGCCGGCCGGGCCGGTGTACCAGGCGGGCACGCTGTCCGGGAACCCGGTGGCGGTGGCCGCCGGGCTGGCCACCCTGCGGGCTGCCGACCGGGAGGTCTACGCCCGGCTGGATGTTGCGGCCACCCGCCTGGCCGGGCTGGTTGACCAGGCGTTGGACGCCGAGAGCGTGCCGCATCTGGTGCAGACCGCAGGCTCGCTGCTCAGCGTGTTCTTCACCGACACCGCCGCGGCGGTGCGCGACTATGCCGGGGTGCAAGCCACCCAGACCTGGCGCTTCCCGGCGTTTTTCCACGCGCTGCTCGAGCACGGCGTCTACGCCCCGCCCAGTGCGTTCGAGTCCTGGTTCGTCTCCGCGGCACTGGACACCGAGGCCTTTGAGGTGATCGCCGCGGCGCTGCCCCACGCCGCCCGGGCCGCCGCCCAGACCCTCGAGCCAAAGCAGCGGGCATGAGCCGAACCGTGGTCCATCTGCTGCGCCACGGCGAGGTGCACAATCCGGGGGGGATCCTCTACGGCCGGCTCCCCGGTTTCTGGCTCTCCGACGTTGGCCTGCGCCAAGCGCAGCGGGTCGCGGCGCACCTGGGGGACTATGACGTGGTGCACGTGGTCGCCTCGCCGTTGCTGCGGGCGCAGCAGACCGCGGCGCCGATCGCCGCGAGACACGGCCTGGGCCTAGCCACCGACGACGGGCTGATCGAGGCGGGCAATGTCTTCGAGGGCACCCGAGTGTCGGTCAGCAATGGAGCGCTGCGCGATCCGCGGTCCTGGCCCAAGCTGCGCAACCCGTTCCGGCCGTCCTGGGGTGAGCCGTACCGGGAGATCGCGGCCCGGATGCTCGCCGCCGTGCACCGGGCCCGCGAGCAGGCCGCCGGGCATGAAGCGGTCTGCGTGTCCCATCAGCTGCCGATCTGCGTGGTGATCCGGCAGCTGACCGGGCGGCGGCTCTGGCACGACCCGCGGCGCCGGCGGTGCGCGCTGGCGTCGTTGACCAGCCTGGTGTTCGTCGAAGCGGCACTGATCGACGTGGTGTACAGCCAACCTGCGGTGAGCCGGCAATGAGGCGGGCGCTGGTCGCTGTGGTCACGGCACTGCTGTTGGTCGGCTGCGCCACGGGAACGGGCGCGGTGGCCCGTGGTGGCACCTTCGAGTTCGTCTCACCCGGCGGGAAGACCAACATCTTCTACGACCCGCCGGCCACCCGGGGCACCGTCGGCGAGCTGTCCGGGGACAGCCTCACCGAACCCGGGACGGCGGTGTCGCTGGCGGGCTACCCCAACCAGGTGGTGGTGCTCAACGTCTGGGGCTCGTGGTGCGGGCCGTGCCGGTCCGAGGCCGCCGACCTGGTTCGGGTCGCCCATGCGACGGCGAGCCAGGGCGTGCAGTTCCTCGGGATCGACGTGCGTGACGCCCGGGACGCCGGAGCGGATTTCGCCCGCGACTTCGGCCTGACCTACCCGTCAATCTTCGACCCACCCGGCCGCACATTGTTCGCGCTGGCCCACACCCCGCGTTCAGTGGTCCCCTTGACAATCGTGCTGGACCGCCACCACCGCGTCGCCGCCGTCTTCCTGCACGCCATGCACGCCCAAGACCTCCAACCCGTAGTGCAGCGCATCGCCACAGAGCCCTAACCCCGCAGACGTCCCCCTGTTTGTGATCAACTCTACTGTCGCCGAGTTCGACAGGAGAGTTGTTCGATCATGGCGGAGCAGCTCTCCTGTCGAACTCGGCGCACGCAGCGCGGTCAGGCGGCGCGCTGGCGGAGTATGGCGCGGACCTGGGCGGCGAAGCGGTCCGGGTTGCGCAGCACGTCGGGGGCGCTGGCGCGCAGCACAGTCCAGCCCAGGGCGGCGAGCCGGTTGTGCCTGGCCAGATCGGCCCGGAATGTCGGGGTGTTCTGGTGGTGTTCTCCGTCGAACTCGATGCCGGCTCGCGCGCTCGGGTAGGCCATGTCCAGCCGGGCCACGTGCTCTCCGAGCTCGTCGCGCACCCGGTACTGCAGCTCGGGGCGGGGCAGCCCGCGCAGCATGAGGGACACCCGGCACCGGGTTTCCATCGCGGACTCCGCGCGCGGATCCATCAGCTCGGCAACCAGCGCAACCCTGCCGCGCCACCGCGCCCCGGGGTAGCGATCTGCCATCTTGAGCAGCGCGGATGGCCCGAACCGCCCGAGGTGGCCCAGCGCGTCGGCTGCGACGACGCCCTCCACGAGGGTCGACCAGCGGGCCAGGTCGTATGCGGTGCGAAACGTGGAGGTGACCAGCAGCCCGGCCACCGTCTCGACCTCGTCGTCGGCAAGCCGCTCCCGGTGCACCCGCAGCCCGCGGCACTCCCGCACGTCACGGCCCGACGTCACCTCGGCGTCCGCGTCGCGGGGCGCGATCCGGGCGCCAAGCAGCTCCGCCGCGGAATAGCCAGCCAGCGCACCATGCCCGGCGACCAACAGGTGCGCGCCACGTGATCGCATGGCCAGTGTCGGAGCGAGGTGCGCCGGCAGGTAGATGTCCGGAAACAGCCTGCGGAATCCGGGACCGCGCAGCTGACTCTTGGTCACCAGCCCAGCGGCAACGGCCAGCGATCCCCGCAGCGGTGCGTCCAACTCCTCCATGGCCCGCAGCCTGCCCCCAGCCCCACGTCGCGGCTACTCGCCAAGCCCCCGGACCCCCGAGTTGTCCACAACTGGGACTCGATCCACAGGCAGGACCTGCCCACACGCAGCCGGGCCAGACCCCGCCCTAGCCGGTCGGTGCCACAAGGGCCGGCCATTCGACCTTCGCCCCGCCCTGGCGTGCCCCACATCCCACGCTCGGTGGTGTCGTTGACCACAGTGCTGGACCACCATCGCCACGGAGCCTTGACCGTCCGGTACTCGCGTCGCGGTTAGCATTCGGGGATGGCGACGCAGCTGCCGGACGGTGTGCGGCTGCTGCGCACCTTGGCTAGCCAGGAAGAGACGATCGGGCGCATCGGCTGGTCGCCAGACGGGCGCCTGCTCGCGACACCGTCAAAGGACGGCACGGTCCGCATTTGGGACACCGATTCCGGCGTATGCCTGCGTACCATCGGCGACCGGGGCGAGTCCGTGTTCGCTGCGGCTTTTGATCCGGATGGGCGCATCCTCGCCACTACGGGCAGCGGTGGCACAAGCCTGTGGAACGTGGACACCGGAAAGTTGCGCGACCAACTCGCCAGCGGTGAATGCCACGACCTCGCATTCAGTCCGTACCGCTGCATCTTGGCGAGCGTTAACGACCGGAACGTCGTCACGCTGTGGGAACTGTCCACCGGCTCCATGCTATGCCGGATCACCGAACTCGGCAGCTTGATTCTCGGCATGGTTTTCGACGGTGAAGGTGGCATGCTCGCGACGGCAGGCGCCTACGACGGGACAGTCAGGCTGTGGGCGATCCCGAGTGGACAGCGCCTCCGCGCGCTCGACGGGCATTCGCAGCCGGTCACGTCTGTCGCCTTCCATCCGGGAGGTGGGATTCTGGCTAGTGCGAGCTTTGATCGCACCATCAGATTGTGGGATGTGGCCACGGGCAGCACCGTCTCGATCCTTGAGGGTCACACCAGGGAGGTGCTGGCTCTTTCGTTTTCCGGTGATGGTCGGGTGCTCGCGTCGAATAGTGTTGACGGCACCGTGCGACTCTGGGAGACCCAGAGTGGACGATGCAGGGCAGTCCTGCCTGCATTCGCTTCAAGCGATTGGATGCAAAGCGTCGCGTTCCACCCACATCTGCCTATCTTGGCGGCGGTCGGGTCCAGTAAGCCCCGTTACGGTTCCGTTGTGCACCTGTGGGAGCTCGATGTCGACCGCCTGCTCGCGCATTCCGCGACACCCAGCGTCAGCTACACGACAGCGAAGATCGTGCTCGTCGGTGAGTCAGGTGTGGGCAAGACCGGACTGGGGTGGCGGCTTGCCCACAGCGAGTTCGTTGAGCACGCCTCGACGCACGGCCAGCAGTTCTGGCTGCTCGACGAGCTCGGCGGTACCGGAGCGGACGGAACGAAGCGCGAGGCCATCCTGTGGGACCTCGCCGGGCAGCCCGACTATCGGCTGATCCATGCCCTGTACCTGGATGACGCCGACCTGGCCCTGGTTCTGTTCGACCCGACGCACGGGGACGACCCGCTGCGTGGCGTCGAGTACTGGCTGCGCCAGCTCGGGCGGGATCGCCCGATCATCCTGGTCGCGGCTCGCGGGGATCGCGGTGTGCCGCGGCTGGCCACCGAGGAGATCGAGGCGTTCTGCGCTGAGCGCGGCATCGCGGGGTACGTGGCCACCAGCGCGCTGCGCGGCGATGGTCTGGACGAGCTGGTCAAGCGGATGCGCGCGGCGATCCGCTGGGACAAGCGGCCGACGACGGTCACCACGCAGACCTTCAAGCGCATCAAGAACTTTGTGTGGGAACTCAAGGAGGCGCCGACCCCCGAGAAGGCAATTTTCAGCCCTGCCGAACTCCGGGCCCGCCTGGAGCCGGAGTATCCCGCTACCGAGTTCACCGACGACGAGCTGCTGACCGCGGTGCGGCACCTGTCGAACCATGGTTATCTCGCGCAGCTGCACACCTCACGCGGCGAACCGCGGATCTTGCTCGCTCCGGTGCTGCTGAACAATCTCACCGCGTCGATAGTCCTGGAAGCGCGGCGCAACCCGAGAGGTTTGGGTGCGCTGGAGGAACAGCAGGTACTCACTAGCGGGTACCATTTCCCGGAGCTTGCGCAGCTGTCGGCCGAGGAGCGCGAGGTGTTGCTCGACTCGGCGATCGTGATGTTTCTGGCGCACTCGGTCTGCTTTCGCGAGACCGATCCGCTCACCGTGCATTCTTATCTGGTCTTTCCGGAGCTCATCAACCTCAAGAAACCGGTGGTTTCCGATGAGCAGCCCATCGACGAGGGGGCCGCGTACACGGTGAGCGGTGCGGTGGAGAACGTCTACGCGTCCTGGTGGTGCTGCTGGGGTACACTCGCACGTTCACCCGGACCAACCAGTGGCGCGACCACGCCCGTTACGTCGTGGGTGACGGTCTGGTGTGCGGCCTGCGCAAAGAAGCCGAGCGCGAAGGCGAGCTGGACTTCGTGCTTTACTTCGGCGCCACCGTGGGGACGCCGATTCGGACCTTGTTCCAGAGCCTGTTCGAGACCTTCCTGGCCCGCCGCGACCTGACCGTCCGTCGCTACGAGGCGGTGTGGTGCGCCAACGGTCACCAGCTCAACCGGGCCGTGGTGCGGGAGCGACTCGCCGATCGCGCACATCACGCGTTCTGCCCGCAATGCGGGCAGCAGGTCACGCTGCCTGCGACTGATACCCCGATCGAGCTCACCCGGGCGCAAGCCGCCGACCGTGACACTCAGTGCCAGGCAGTTAGCCAGCGGTCGCGGTTCGAGCAGGTGTTGTTCCGGCTCAAGACCTATGTCATGCAGGAGAGGATCCCGGCTCCGGACTGTTTCATCAGCTACGCCTGGGGCGACAAGCGCCACGAGCGCTGGGTGGAGTACGAACTCGCCGCTGACTTGTGCAAGGCGGGGATCACCGTGGTACTTGACCGGTGGGAGAACACCCGCATCGGCGCGAGCGTGCCCCGTTTCGTGGAGCTTATCGCCAGCGCCGACCGAGTCATCGTGATAGGCACGCCGCTCTACTGCACCAAGTACAACAACGATCAACCGATGGGCGCCTTCGTCGCGGCCGCGGAGGGTGACCTCATCGGGAATCGGATGATCGGCTCCGAGGCCGACAAGGAGAGCGTCCTGCCGGTACTCCTGGATGGGACCCCGGTGTCCGCATTCCCGCCACTGCTGCAAGGGCGGGTCTATGCCGACTTTCGGCCGGCGCAGCGGTATTTGCCGACGGTGTTCGACCTGATCGTGAGCCTCTACCAGCTCTCGTCCGACGAGCGCGTCCGCGAGCTGCGGCTCGAGTTCATCGACGAACGGCCCTGACGCTAGCCCTCGTGGGGGAGCAGGATGCCAACGTGGTTAATGCGCAAATGGAGTCTGACAGAGTTTATTCCTTGTGCGGCTTTACAAGCCCGGGTAAGCGCGTCTCGTGCAGCATCAATAGTTCCTGCTCTTGCGTATGCTTCCGCAAGCCACGACAGGTACAATGCTATTTCCCGGGCGCGATTGGCGTTGTACGAGCTGATGGCCCGCGCGAGCAACGGTGCCGCCGCATGTGGGCTGCCGAGTTCGATCAGGCATCGACCAGCCATCACATCGATCTCGCCTCTGTCGAGCCAGTAAACCCATTCCGGTTCAGCAATTCCCGGCGACCGACCCTCGAATGCGTCGTCCACCGCGTCCAAGACACGCCGTGCGCACACATGATCTCGACTTCTGGCGCTCGCCCAGGCCAACCGTTCCAACAGCAAGGCTCGGACAACCGGTGAGGCATCCCCGGCTCCGGTGACGGCAGACCGTGCCAGCAAAACCGCGTCATGCGCTTTTCCCACGTTGGCCATCTGGTAGCTCAACGACGACAGAAGCTGAGCCCCGAGCGGACGGTTACCCGCACCCTGCGCGGCGGATACCCCATCGAGATAGACCTGCTGTGCCTCAGCATACCGTCCCGCGTCACTAGCCACCCATCCAGTAAGCTGGGCCAACTCTCCGACGACAGCCAACAACCGCCGCCCAACATTTTCGGTATAGCTGGCAGAACGGACAACCCCTTGAGCCTCCGATAGTTCTTTGCTCACTACAGGGAAAAGATCGCCTCCGCCGACCGTGTCATCTAAGTGACGCAGCTCGATCACTCGATTTTCTAGCCCAGCTGCGAGCATTGCGCCAACCCGTCGACCAGTACGCAACTGCACAACAGTGGACGAGTCGCTGACCAGCCACTCATGAGCAACGCGCAGCGGATCATCTGGTGGCCCCTGCAGAATCTCAGTAGGAACATTGAGCGCCCGACTGTACGCCTCAACGTGTTCTGATTTGATAGTTCTCTTTCCCGTTTCCAGTAGACCGAGCAATGGTTTGCTGTAGTGCGTTCGAGCAGCCATCGCCGCCAAGCTGACCCCCGCCGCCTCGCGGGCCGCTCGCAGCGCCACACCGAGGTCAGCCATCCCGTTCCCCACCTGTAGACGCTTGTAGACACTGAGCTACTTCCCTCAGCGCACCCGGTTGTCGAAGACTGCTACCAGCGGGCCCAGACAACTGCGGCTCCACGACGCAACCCTTGCCGGCCCCCTCCCCACTGACAGACACCCACCGTCTCACCGGCACCGGGAGAGGGTGGGGCCAAAACTCATCGTCGCAGCCAGTTTTCGAATGGGAGTGTTATGCGGCCCACACGCGCCGCGGTGTCGGTCTGGTATCACCAGCCGGCAATACCCAGCCATGTGGCAAAGCTGCTCAGGGTGTCTGATCGGCGCCGCTCGGCCCGTGCCAAGGTCAGCACCGTCTCCGCGACCATCGGGTGATACCTGGTCTGCTGGGGCGCGGTGCGCCGGGCGGTGTTCAGCACATGCAACGCCTTGGTGTGGTCACCGTGCAGAAGCCAGGCACGGCCGAGATCAATATTGTGGTGGGCGATCCGGGAACGCATCGTCTCCGGTGGCAGCAGGTAACTCGCATCCCGGGCCACAGCGGTGGTGCCATCCTGCATCTCCACAGCGGCGGCCACTGAATGAATGTGGACGTTCGGGGTGCAAAACGCGGTGTCATAGAAATTGGCGTGCACCGGCAAACGAGAGGCCAGCTCCCGCGCCTCGGCGAGGTAGGCGTCCGACGTCGCGGTGTCATGCTGACGGGCGGCGATGATCGCGCTACGCAGATGCATCGCGCCTCGCACGGACAGCGTCTCGGGACTGCTCGGCTGGTCGGTGATGGACTCTTGCGCGCGGCTGACGATGCGCTGCGCGGTCTCATAGGCGCCCCGATACATCAGTGGCAGCGCCCGGTCCTGGTTACACAACGCCGCGAGCAGGGGGTCACCGGAGAATCGTGCCGCCTCGGCGGCCCGGTCAGCGGCGTGGCTGACCAGTGGCGAGGCAAGACGATGCAGACAGATCACCACGCAGCCATACAAGGTGGCGAGCAGGTGATGGACACGCTCACTGGGCGCACCCACAGCCGGTGCCGCAGCGGCGGTGTGCAGCTCAGCTAACAGCACCGGCATGAGGGCCGAGGACTCGTGGTAGCGGCTGCGCCGCTGCAGTTCAGCGATCTGCTCAACCCGCGCCGCGAGGACATCCACGCCGGGCGGAGGGTACGCCGTCATGCTCGCTGGGCCCTCCATGACTGCGGTCTCAACCTCCGCTACGTGGTCACGTTCAGCGCCATAGCGCGGGCTGGGCTGGTCATACAGCTCGGCGACGGTCGTCCGCAATGCCGTGGCCACTGCGGCGGTGAACGCCGGGGACGCCGGCGCGGCGCCTTGCTCGACTTTGCGCAGCAGCGACAGCGACACATTCGCCCGACGGGCAAGCTGGGCTTGAGTCAGACCATTGAGCTTGCGCCGCTGCGCGACACGCTCGCCGATCCCGACCGGCTGTGTTGACACGGCCCCACCTCCGCTGCGTCTCGCCTGAATGCTACCGGTGCGCCCGAGGCTCCACTGTTTGTCACTGCTTGGCCAGTTCATCCACTGGCGCTGCCCTAGCTTCGACCGAGTGATCGTCGTTAGATACGCCGGGGCCAGCCTGACTGGCTCAGGCAGTGTCTCGAGCGCAGTGGCCGCGAGGGGACCGTCGTGGTCCCCTCGCCGTGACGTGACGAGCCGACCGAGGCCACCACACCACCGAAGAAGAACCCACCTGCGGATGCCCCGATGCGTGGTGGGGATCCCCACCACGATGCCCGACCCGATCTGCGGGACGGCGTCCCCGAGATCGCCGGTTGGCCCCCGGTGGAGCGAGCGGCCCCCGATGCTCCGCTCCCGGCGGCCAGCCGGCCAACAATCCACCGTGCAAAGAGAAGGTAGTCCCATCAGCTGCTTGCACCGCTTCCCTCCCAGCGGCCAACCGGTTGCCCCGTCAACCCTGAGCACGGTGCAGGAGCTGATCATGGCTAGACACGTGCGATTTGACATATCGAGGACTTCAGTCCGAAGGAAGCGCAGGAGACCCAAGAGCACGGGGCTGGTTGCCAGGACCATCGCGTATCGGAGCACCCAACGCCCGCGTGACCAGCCCGAGGAATTGAAGAAAGAAGCCATCATGGAATCACCGCGTCCCAGCAACCGCCTACGCAAAGCGATCCCCGCGACGTGTGGGCGCCACCGAGGCCCGATGGGTTTCGCCAATCTCATGATGAGCAAACAGGGCGAGTCGTTCGTGCTCGATCCCCACGTCACCGGCGAGTGCCTGATCACCTTCGATGAGCAGGGCGCCAGGGCTTTGCGCGACATCTTGACCGAGTGGCTCGGGTGAGCCTAGGACCCCCACCTCGAGCATGTACTCCACCGCGTCGAGCCGGATGAACGTGGACTGGCCGGTCAACAGACCGCCAGGTCCACCTGAAAAGCCGGTCGGTTGCCGGGTGAGCCCCATCCCCCCTGCGTGTTCCCCGGCGGCCGGCCGGCCCCACCACCCAACCCGAGGTGACACCATGCCCACACCACCACAGCCCGATGCCACCGCTGTTGCCCTGTGTGACATTCCCTTACTTGACGCCGAAGGCACTGAGATCCGCCTAGGTAGCCGGGTCGAGCAGGTCGCGGTGGACGAGGCCCACGGGGCACTGCGGTCCCGGCTGCACCACCACGGCGACGTCATCGGCCGAGGACGACACCTCGTATTTGTGCGCTTCGACCACGAGTACCGCATCACAAGCCTGCGATCCCCGCTCGTGCGCTTGGTCCCACCGACGGAGACTGCCGTGCGGGGAGAACGTGATGCTGGCTGACCCGATGAGCACCGGGGCGCCGCACCGACAACAACAGTGACCACGACCACACCCTCCTGTGGTGAGCGTGACGGTCATCCAGACTGTGGACGCCGAAGCCTACGACGGTTTCGCCATCGCGATCCTTGGGGAGTCGGCGTAATCTTTGTCGATGGGTTGCCGTGTCGGTAACTGCGTTTTCCCTATTGGCGGAGTGGGTCGTGGAGTGGTGTTCTGGTGGGGTCCACGGTCTTGGGTGGGATGAATTCGGGATACCCGCGGGCGTCGAGCCGGATGCCCCATCCCTGGCGGTGCACCATGACGTGATGGTGCTCACACAACAGGCACATGTTGGATAACTTTGTCGCGCCCCCATCAAGCCACGACACAATGTGGTGCGCGTGGCAATAGCGGGGCGGGCGGTCGCAGGACGGAAAAGAACAGCCCTTATCCCGTTGCGCCAAGGCATCGCGCAGTGCGGGGGTGGCCAGGCGTTGTTGGCGTCCGACGTCCAGGGGCATTGAGTCGCTACCCAGCACCATGGGTGTGACGTGGGCATCGCAGGCGAGGCGGCGGGCTTCGGCGGCGGACAGTCGTCCGCCGGTGTCCAGTACCGCTGATCCCAGGCCCGCGATCAGCTCGGTCAGTCCCATGGTGAGGACCAGGTGTGGGCGTTGCCCACCCCGAGTCGGCAGCTGACCTTCATCAAGCAGCCCACTCATCGCCTCCACCAGAGCGTCGGCGTCCCGGCGCGCGGGACTGCGCTGGTCGGGGATCCCGTCCACGGGTGGGTGGGGTTCGTTGAGGGAGTTGAGGACTTCCAGGACTCGGGCGCCGCCTTCGGGATCTAGTTTCCCGTTCAGGGTGACGGTGCCATCGGGGCGGGTGCGGACCCGCAACTCCCGGAGCTGCTCAGGCTCGTCGGTGGGTGCTGTGCCATCGGGGTCGAGGTGGGCGAGCAGGCGCTCCCCGATCCGGGTCAGCGCGGCGGGATCGAACCGCCTCGCCGCAGTGGCGAGGGTTTCCTCGGCGTGCGCGACCACCTCGGGAGGGGTCGTTGGGGGGATCTGGCGCAGTGTCGCGGTGATCACCTTGACGTGGGCGGGGCCGATTGCACCGGCGGTAAGTTCCGTGGCGGTGGCGGGCAGCGCCGGGGGGAGCAGCTCTCCGGTGAGCGAGTGGCGTGGTGTCAGAAGCTGGGCCTGCTCGACCCGGGCCTTGGCCTCACCGGTGGACAAGTTGAGCACCCCGGCCACCAAGCGAGCGGTGGTGCCGAACCCGGTGACCGGACCCGCCTGCTGCGCCTCCAATTCGGTGACCACCGCTAGTATCCGCGCATAGCACCGCCGGAAATCGGTCTCGACGTCACGCAGCTCCTGAAGTAGCCCATGAACGTGGGCTTGAGTGCGATCCTCCTCAACCGTGGTCACGAGACCATCGTCGCAACCAACACCGACAATTTCGGGCTTCGTGAAACCATCCAAGGAAACAATCCGGGAATGTGACGAGCATCACCCCGAAAGATGAGCGGCGGCCAACCCGTGACCCGCTGAGTCGGCGCACCGCACTCCACCGTTGCATGTCGGTAGCCGTTGACAACGTCTGGGGGCGGGGTTGGTGGTCCGTGAAGGGGTGCCGCGACCTAGGGTGGGCGTTGTGGGGCTCACGGAACTTGCCATCTCGGGGCCGCTGCTGCTGGCGGCTGCGGTGGCGGTGGTGGCGGGGGCGGTCAGTTTTGCCTCGCCGTGTGTGGTTCCGCTGGTGCCGGGGTACCTCGCCTACCTCACCGGGCTGGTCGGCGCCGACGGTGGCACCGCGAGTGGGCGGGGACGGGTGTTGGGCGCGGTGGCGCTGTTCGTGCTTGGTTTCTCGGTGGTGTTCACCGCCAGTGTGGTGACCGTGCTGGGGGTGGCGGACCGGCTGACCCTCAACGAGGTCATCCTGCAACGCGTCGGCGGGGTGGTCACCATCGCGATGGGCTTGGTATTCATCGGGCTGGTGCCGGCGCTGCAGCGGGACCTGCGGATCCATCCCCGTCCCGGGCTGCACCCACGAGCCGGGCTGGAGCGTCCGGGGCTGGGGCCACGGCACGTGCTGGGCGCCCCGTTGCTGGGCGCGGTGTTCGGGCTCGGCTGGACGCCGTGCCTCGGGCCCACCCTCGTCGGAGTCACCGCGTTGGCCGTCGGTACCCCCGGCGCCGTCCTGGCTCGCGGAGTGCTGCTGGTGGCCGCCTACTGCCTTGGGTTGGGAGTGCCCTTCCTGCTCCTCGCGCTGGGCCTGCGGCGGGCCGTGCGTGCGGTGTTTTGGCTGCGCCAGCACGTCCGTGGTGTGCAGCTGGCCGGTGGGGTATTGCTCATCGCGGTCGGTGTGGCGTTGGTCACCGGGCTGTGGGCGGAGCTCATCGCGATACTGCGCGGGCCGGTCGCCGGCTTCGAGACGCCGATTTAAGCCGATTTAAGATGATGTCGATTTAGATGATTCGGACGCACCCCGTCACGGCCGTGCTGCGCAACACCTGGCGCGGGCTGACCAGCATGCGCACGGCCCTGATACTGCTGTTCCTGCTGGCGCTGGCCGCGCTGCCGGGAGCCCTGCTGCCGCAGTACTCGCTGAACCCTGAGCGGGTCCGCACCTACCAGGCTCAGCATCCGAGCCTAGCGCCAGCGCTGGACCGGCTGGGCGCCTTCGAGGTGTTCGCCAGCCCCTGGTTCGCGGCGATCTACCTGCTGCTATTCGTGTCCCTGGTGGGCTGCGTGGTGCCGCGCAGCGTTGAGTACGCCCGGCAGCTGCGCCGAGCCCCGGTGGCTACCCCCCGAAACCTGGGCCGGCTGCCGCACCACGCTCGCGCTGAGTCCACTGCCACCCCTGAGCAGGTTCTCGCTGCGGCCCGGCGAGTGCTGCGTGGCTGGCGGATCGCTGAGCGGGAGGAGCCCGGCGGTGCCCGCACGCTGTCCGCTGAGCGAGGTTACCTGCGGGAAGCCGGCAACCTCGTCTTCCATCTCGCCCTGCTGGGGCTGCTGGTGTCCTTCGCCATCGGCAAGTTGGTCGGCTATCAGGGCCAGGTGATCGTGCTTGCCAACGGCTCACAGTTCTGCAACTCTGGCCCGCTGGCTTATGACTCGTTCACCCCCGGTCGGTCTGTGGACGGCACCGCGCTGGAACCGTTCTGCGTGCACGTCAACGCCTTCACCCCGACGTACTTGCCCACCGGGCAGCCGAGAGAGTTCCGGGCCGCCCTCTCCTACCAGGGCCCCGACGATCTGGCCACTGGCACCTGGCATCCCTACCAGCTGGCGGTCAACGACCCGCTTCGGGTCAGCGGCACCCGGGTCTACCTGGTTGGCCACGGTTACGCCCCCCAGTTCACCGTCACCTTCCCCGACGGGCAGCGGCGCACCAGCGTGGTGCAGTGGCCGCCGGTAGACACGACCACCCTGCTGTCGGAGGGCACGACCAAGTTCGACCCGCCCGGGGTGACCGACGACGCCGCACGGCGCACTCGCCAGCTCGCGATCACCGGGCTGTTCGCGCCGACCGCGGCGTTTCAGGGTTCGCTGCTGTCCTCCAGGTTCCCGGACCTGCTCGATCCGGCCGTCGCGGTCGACGTGCTCAAGGGCGATCTGGGCAACAACTCTGGCCGCGGCCAGTCCATCTTCTCGATCGAGCAGTCCATGGTGGACTCTGGACGGCTCAAGCAGGTGGCGCGGCGGAATCTGCGCCTCGGTGAGCAGCTCACCCTGCCCGACGCCACGGTGGTGCGCTTTGACGGGGTGACCCGGTTCGTCTCGTTGCAGGTCTCTTACGACCCGGCGCAGCTCTGGGTACTGGCCTTCGCGGTGCTGGTGCTCGGTGGTCTCGGGTTGTCCCTGGCGGTCAAGCGCCGCCGGTTCTGGGTGCGCGTCACTCCGGCCGGACTGGCCGGTACCGTGGTCGAGCTGGGCGGGCTGGCCCGCACCGAGGCCGCCGGCTACGGCGAGGAGTTCGACCGAATCGCGGCCGAGCTGCTGGCGCCAGGGCGGGCGGCTCCACCGGTGCCCGCTGGGGTTTCTCAGGATGCCCCAGCCCCGCAGGATGCCCCAGCCCCGCAGGATGCTGGAGTTCCGAAGGAAGGAGGAGTGCGGGATGCCGATCAGCCCGGTGCTGGCCTCCTATAGCGACCTCGCCTATGGCACCGCGCTGGTGCTCTATCTGCTCGCGATGCTGCTGCATGCCGTGGAGTACGCGGCTGGCCGGGTCCCGGTGATTGTCGGGGTGGGGAATACGACCCTCGAGGGCAACGGGCCCGTGGCGACACTGGCTCCTTCAGACCTGGCTCCTGCACACCATGCGCCACACCGGGGAAAGCCCGAGCGGATCGGCCGGTCCGCAGTGGCGCTCACCGGGCTCGCCGCGCTGGTGCACGCCAGCTCACTGGCGCTGCGGGGAGCCGCGATCGGCCGGGTGCCCTGGGCCAACATGTACGAGTTCACCTCGGTGCTCTGCTTCGTCGCGGTAGCCGGCTGGCTGGTGGCGCTGTACCGGCAACCCAGTGGGTACCAGCAACCCAGTGGGTACCAGCAACCCAGTGCCGGGGTGGCGTTACAGCGGCTGGGCGGGTTCGTGCTGCTGCCCGTCGTGGTGCTGATGTTCCTGGGCGGCACGGTGCTCTACGCGCAGGCCGCGCCGCTGATCCCGGCGCTGAACTCGTACTGGATCACGATCCATGTCTCCGCGGCGGCCACCGCATCGGGCATCCTGCTGGTCTCTGGGGTAGCCAGCGTGCTGTACCTGCTCAGCGCGGGGGACGGCTCGCGGCTCGCCCCCCGGCTGCCCGCTAGCGCCACCCTCGACCGGCTGGCGTACCGTACTGCGGTTCTCGCCCTGCCGATCTGGACTTTCGCCATCATCACCGGCGCGATCTGGGCGGAGGCAGCGTGGGGCCGCTACTGGGGTTGGGACCCGAAGGAGACCTGCGCGCTGGTCGCCTGGGTGGTCTATGCGGGTTACCTCCACGCCAGGGCGACGGCCGGATGGCGCGGTTCGGCGGCGGCGTGGATCAACGTGGTTGGCTTCGGGGTGATGGTGTTCAACCTGTTCTTCGTCAATATCGTCATCGCCGGGTTCCACTCCTACGCCGGGATCTGACAGTGCGTTCATCGGGTTGGCGTTCTATCGGGTGGGCGTTCTATCGGGTGGGCGTTCTATCGCGTGGGTGTTCCAGGGGAGGCAAGTGACGCCATGGATGAGTCGGTGAGTGGTCCGTCCGGCTCGAATCGGCTGCCCGGACAGCCGGTGGACCCTGCTCACGAGCTGTCCAGCGCCCAATTACTCCGGCAGACTCCCAGGTCCCCGGAGTCTGGATGGCGCCGAGCGCTGTTCGTCGCCTCCGCGGGCATGGTCAACCTCGGGGAGAGCGCCGCGCAGCTGCAGCGTCGGGAACTGATCTCTCGGGTCAACCAGCCGCTGACCGGCTGCTACAAGATTGCGATGCTGAGCCTCAAGGGTGGTGTTGGCAAGACCACCATCACCACCACGCTGGGCTCGACCCTGGCATCGCTACGTGGTGACCGGGTGATCGGGGTGGACGCCAATCCCGACCGGGGCACGCTGGCTCAGAAGATCCCGATGGAGACCTCCGCCACGGTGCGTCACCTGCTCCGTGACGCCGATCGGATCCGCCGGTACTCCGACATCCGGTCCTACACCTCGCAGGGCCCTAGCCGGCTGGAGATCCTCGCCAGCGAGCAGGATCCGGCGGTATCCGAGGCCTTCAGCGAGGCCGACTACCGGCGCACGGTGACTGTGCTCGAGCATTTCTACAATATCGTGCTCACTGACTGTGGGACCGGGCTGATGCACTCGGCGATGAAAGGCGTGCTAGATCTGGCGCACTCCCTGGTCATCGTCTCGTCCAGCTCGATCGACGGCGCGCGTTCGGCGTCGGCCACCTTGGACTGGCTGGATGCGCATGGATACCGCGAGCTGGTCGGCCGGTCCGTCGCTGTGATTAACTCGGTGCGACCGGCCGCGGGCAAGGTGGACCTGGAGCGGGTCGCCACGCACTTCGCGGCCCGCTGCCGATCGGTCTGCCGGATGCCCTTCGATGAGCACCTTGAAGAGGGCGGTGAGATTGACCTCGACCGTCTCGGACAGAGCGCCCGGCTGGCCGCCCTGGAGCTGGCCGCGACTGTCGCCGACGACTTTCCGCACGCGGTCAGCTGGGCACACCGGTAGCGCCGCGCGTCAGCCTTCGTCGTCGCCAGGCTGCTGGCGCTTGCGGTTCAAGCTGCGGAGGAACTCCGGATCGTCGTCCGGTGCGAGCACTGAGCGCGCGGCTGGGGGGTGCGGGCGTAACGCCTTCCACAGCAGCGCGGTGACCGCAGCCAACCCGATCGCCGCCATCACGTACTGCACGGCAGCCACCTCCTACCCGTTGCTACCGAGCGTAGTACTCTCCGGTGAAGCCAGCGAGTTAGCGTCACTCGGATGTCATCCGGCGGTCTTGCGGGCAGTGCGCTCCGATGGGCGATCTAGTGGTGCCGGGGTCGTGAGCGAGGCGAGTAGAGCGCGGACCTCGGTCTCGCGAAACCGCCGGTGCCCGCCCGGAGTCCTGATTGAGCCGATCCGCCCAGCCGAAGCCCATCGGGTGACCGTCTTGGGGTCCACTCGGAACAGTGCAGCTACCTCCCCTGGGGTGAGCAGGCGTTCAGTGTGCTGTGGCTGGGACATCGCGGGCCTCCCCAAGCTCGTCGACCTCACAGTCTGGACCTACCGGAGTATCGTGACAGGTCACGCGGCAGGTACTCGAACGGTTCTGTAGAGGTAAAGCGTCGGTAATGGGATGAACCGCCCCAAACTGGTGTTTCGACCGGGTGGACAAGAAGTTGGCCCCTGACCGTCAATACTGGTCAGGGGCCAACGTTTGAGTCTAGCAGGGCGGATCGGCGTCGTTACTTGAAGACGTCTTTGATCTTTTCGCCCGCTTGCTTGAGGTTGCCCTTGGTCTCGTCAACCTCGCCCTCGGCCTGGAGATCCTCGTCATCGGTTGCCCGGCCGACGGCCTGCTTGCCCTTGCCCTTGAGCTCTTCGATCTTGTTCTTGGCTTTATCGGCAAGACCCATCGTCTTCTCCTTCAGTAGTGTCCGGTACCTCGCCGGGCGGCGAGGCGCCCTTAGTGAGATCATCACGCCGACAGCAGCCGTTGGAAGAACTCGCGGTAGCGCTGGAAGCTCACCCGCAGGTCCTCGGTCGATGTCGGATCGCTGACCTGGCCGCGTGCGACATTCTCCTGGATCTCTCGCAGGGTCCGCTCGACGAGCACGCTGGCCTCCTGGACCGCACGCTGCGGGTCGTCGACGAACGTGCCCTGCACACGTTGCCACTGATCGCGCAGGCCGGCCGGGTTGTTGAGCAGTCCCACGCGCTCCGCGCTGCCATCGGCGGCGGCCTCATCATGCGAGCGGTCCCGGAACTGCCCAGGTCCGGCCTCTTTGGGTGCGGGAGCCTCATATGCGGGGGTTTCGGATGCGGGGGTTTCGGATACGGGGGTTTCGGATACAGGGGTTTCGGATACAGGGGTCTCGTATCCAGCGTCGTGGGGCCCGGTCGTGACGTCGTGGGGCCCAGCTGTTGCCGGGTGGCTGGTGACCGTTACCGGGTAGCTGGCGGGGCCGGGGGTGTCTCGGTCCTCCTTGTCCAGCACGCGGTGTAACTCATCGTCCACGAAGCGGCGTACCCGCCCACCCAGGCCTTCTCGCCGTTCGGACTCCCCGTGCTGTTCGCGGGTGTTCATGTGCGCCTCCGTAGGGGATATCTCGATGTTGTCTTGCGGCCGGTCGTTGACCGGCCAGGGCTCACCCGCTGACGAGCTCGTCGAACAGTGCGCGGTAGTGCACGAACGCTTGGCGCAGTTCCTCGGTGTCCACAGCACCCGGGCGACCGTGATGGTCTTGGCGAGCGGCATGGGCCGCGCGGTAATGCTCGACGATCCGCGGATGGTCGGCGGCGACGAGCTCGGCCCGTGCACCGAAGTCCTCCACCGGGTAGCCACGGTCCCGCATCACGTCGGTGACCAGCCGGTCCGCCTCATCCAGCGCATGTCCAGGCTGGTCCACGAACTCGGTCTGCACGACCTCCCAGCGTCGGGTGTACCGATCGCGGGCCATGGGCTCCAGCCGACGGATCTCGAGCTGATCGCGCCGGCCGGCGACGTCGCGCAGGTGGCGCGCCGCGTCGCGCTCGTTGCCGCGCATCGCCACCTCGCGGTCATACTCGGGCCCGAATCGTTCCTGCAGGCTGGCGCGGCTCCGCCAGCGCACAGCGATGATCACTAGTACGATGATCGCCAATATGGCGATCCCTAACACGATCCAGCCAACCGTGTTCATCAGAAGCCTCCATCACGTAATTCCTTGGCCAAGGGCTACCCATTGACGGGAAGCGCTACACACGCGCCACCCATTTGGCCCATTGCACTGCCGAGCTCGGGGCACCACGCCAACGCCCGCCGGCGGGGTTAAGCTCAACGGTCGTGGTGGCACCGCAGAACCCACCGGGGCGTCCCGCGCTCGCCCGTGACGTGGCGTTGTACACTGCGGCCCGGCTGGCCCTGGTGGCCGTCACAGCGTTGCTCTTGCTTCTGGCTGGTGTCCCGTTGCTGGTGGCGGTCCTGCTCGCGGTGGTGGTGGCGCTGCCGTTGTCGGTGCTGCTGCTGGGCTCGTTGCGGGCCCGGGTGAATGCCGGCCTGGTCATGGCGGGGGCGCGCCGCCGGGTCGAGCGGGAACGCCTGCGCCGCCAGCTCCGCGGTGAGTAGCGCGCAATGGTGCCGGCTTATGCGCAATGGTGCTGGCTTATGCGCAATGGTGCTGGCTTATGCGCAATGGTGCTGGCTCAGAGGGCCAGCGCGGCGGCCGTTGCGCTGGCCCACACCAGCAGCGCCAGCGCGGTGTCCCGCAGCACCGGGACCAGCTCTGATCCGGTTGCCCCGCCCCAGACCCGGCGCAGTGCGGGCAGCACACAAGCCAGGGCGCCCACGCCGGCCAGGGTGCCCCAGCGGGTGGTCGCCAAGCCGAGGGTCACCGCGAACGGCACGGCCACCAGTGCGGTATACAGCGTGCGGGTCCGGTGCTCGCCGAGGCGCACGGCAAGAGTGCGCTTGGCCGCTGCGGCGTCGGTGGGGATATCGCGCAGGTTATTGGCCACCAGCACCGCAGCCGACATCGCTCCTACCGCGACGGCCGCGAGGCAACCGGTGCGGGTGATCCGCCCACTGACGACGTACTGGGTGCCCAGCACCGCGGCCAGCCCGAAGAAGACGAACACGGCCAGCTCGCCGAGCCCGGCATAGCCGTAAGGGCGTGGCCCGCCGGTGTAGCACCACGCCCCGGCGATGCACGCCGCGCCCAGCGCCAGCAACCACCATTGTCCGGTTAGCGCGATCAGTGCGAGTCCGGCGACCGCGGCGACCGCGAAGCTGACCAGCGCGGCGACACGCACTGCGCCGGGTGCCGCGGCGCCGGATCCGACCAGCCGCATCGGGCCCACCCGGACGGCGTCGGTGCCGCGAATGCCGTCGGAGTAGTCGTTGGCGTAGTTGACTCCGATCACCAGCGCCAGCGCCACGACCAGCGCTAACAACGCCCGCGCCCAGTCCGATGGGGCCCAGTTCGCTGTGCGCTGGGCGGCCGCAGCTCCCCAGCCAGCGAGCACCGGCGCGATCGCGTTGGGCATGGTGCGCGGCCGTGCCCCCTCCACCCACTGCGCCACGCTCGCCACGGGCCAAACTCTACGGGGTCGCGCAGCGCGTACCCAGCTTCTGAGTACTGACATGCGCGGCGGAGATGAACTGCTTCGGGCCGATCCGCAGCCACCGGTTGGTGCGGCCCTGGCTGCCGGTGACGGCTTGGCCCGCAACCGTGCACTCCACGAGCAGCTCGGCGCGCTGGGCGGCCAGACCCACCGCCGGGTACTGCTCGCCGGGGCCGCTGTGCACGGGCAGGATCGGGATCCGCACGATGGCGGGCGGCGCGCTGTCAGTCCACAGGTAGGTGACGCTGACCCAGCTGTTGTCGCGCAGCCCCAGACCGTCCCAAAACGTGCCGTCCGCCAGGTCGATCCCGGCCGGGTTGAGCACCTCCCTGCCGAACTGGTCCAGGCCATCGTTGTACCCATCGTCGTAGGCGGCCTGCGCCTGGGGTTGGCCCTGCGCAAGGTCGGGCCAGGACTGGCGGACGCCGGAGGGGTTCCAGTAGTCGTCGGTGGTGTTCCACGGACCGACGTCCCACACCGGCGCCCATTCGCATCGGCCGTTGCCCGCGCAGATCTTCACCGTGTAGTCGCCCGAGTCGCGCGGGGCCAACCCCCGGCGTGAGGGTAGCGCGACGAAGTGGTCCCGCTCGTGGATCACGTGACCGTTGGCTGTTCTAGCTCCGCGGAGGCCTTCACGGGTAGCGAACACCCGGTAGCTGCGAAGCTTCCTCGGGCGAGCGGCGAGCAGCGTCACACCGGGTTGCGCGGTCAGCCGCACTGATCGCACTAGTGGGCTTGCCGGGCTTGCGCCACCCTTGCCAGCGCGCAACACGATCCGGGCCTGCACGCCCGTCACTGCGGCGCCCAGCATCGCGGGCGCCAACGGGGCGGTGGTCACCCACTCGGTCCACGACCCGTCGCCACGAGTGCCGCGGACGTCGACGACGACGGCCGAGCCGGCTGGCTGATCGGCCGCGAGTTCCGTTGCTACCTGGCTGCTGAATGCGGCTAGTGGGTGCACCTCGGTGAGCAGCATGCCTTCCGGCCGGCCAGACCGGATGCTCGCTGGCCCGGCGGGGTCGGAGCCAAGGCGCAGCCCACCGGCGTCGGCACGCACGTTCGTGTCACCCTCGCCAGGGATGAGGCTGGCAAACCAAGTGGTGACCCTGCTGGGGGTCCTGCCGTCTTGCGTGCCGTCTTGCGTGCCGTCTTGCGCGCCGTCTTGCGCGCGGGCGGGGAGGTCCGCCCCAGGCAGCGCCGCGAGCAGCGCGACGACGGCCAGGGTGGTGATCCGGGCTGTGATGCGGACACGGCGATAACGACGAGCCGGCGGCGCCACGGAATGCTCCTGACTGTCGAGCGCAGGTGTGTCCACGGTGACTGATGTGATTGGTGGGTCGGTTGGTGTTAACAGAACCCTCGATCTGCGTCATCGTCCATACCCAGAGTGGGTGAACGTGTGCGGGGCGTGCTAACAGCCGGTCAGCGGTCCCGGGCGGCGAGTATGGTCCGCAGCGCCCCACGGTCGGGTTTGCCGACGCCGCGCAGCGGTAGCGCGTCGAACAGGATGATCTCTTTGGGGACCTGCGCCCCGGTGAGCAGGCGGCGGGCGGCCACCCGCAGCGCGTCGGGGTCCGGGGGCTGCCCAGGGTCAGCCGGTATCACCACGGCGGTGACCCGTTCCCCCCAGTCCGGGTCGGGCAGGCCGACCACGCAGGCTGCGGCGACCCCGGGCAGGCCACTGAGCACGGCCTCTACCTGGGCTGGGGCCACGTTGAGCCCACCGGTGATGATCACGTCGTCAGCTCGCCCGAGGACCTGCAGCCGGCCTTGCCCGTCGAGCCGTCCGAGATCGGAGGTCCGGAACCAGCCATCACGCAACGCTGCTGCGGTGTCCTCAGGAGCATCGAGGTACCCGGTGGTCAGCAGTGGACCGCGTACCTCGATGCGTCCATCGGGATCCACCCGAATCCCGACCCCGTCCAGGGGCCACCCGTCGTAGACGCAGCCGCCTGCGGTCTCGGTCATGCCGTAGGTGCTCACCACGTGCACTCCCGCCGCCCGGGCCCGCCGCAGCAGCTCCTCCGGTGCGGCGGCACCGCCCAGCAACACCGCGTCGAATCCGGCGAGTGGTTCGGGATCGGTGCTCAGCAGCCGGGCCAGCTGGGTGGGCACCAGCGCCGTGTAGCACCGCCCAGCCTCGCTGGTGAGTCGCTGCGCGGCGGTGCCGAAGGCGGCCGGATCGAACCCGCCGCGCAGGTCGAGCACCGCAGGCCGGCTGCCCGCGAGAGCCGCCCGAACCAGCACCTGCAGCCCGGCGACGTGCTGGGCGGGCAGCGCCAGCAGCCACTGCCCGGGACCGCCGAGCCGGGCCTGGGTGGCCGCAGCGGAGGCACCCAGCGCGGCGGCACCGAGCTGCACCCATTTGGGCTGCCCGGTGGAGCCCGAGGTGCCCAGTACGACCTGCCCGGGTCCCGGATCCCGGGGCGGGATTGCCTGCCCCGGGACCAGCGGTGCCACCGCCTCGCCGCCAGCCAGCATCGCGTGCAGCGCCACGTCCAGCTCCCAGACCGCCTCCGGAGACCCATCACAGTGGATCACCCGCACTGCGCAACCACTCTCGCTGCGCCGAGTTCGACGTCAGCGTTGCGGGGCCGGCTTGCGCTGGCGGCTCTGTGGTCGAACTCGGCGGATGCGGTGCGTCTGGGCATCAGTAGGGGTGCAGCGTCCGGGGCTGGTTACCCTGTTCGGGTGGCCAGCCACGACGGGCTCTGCGGCTGTTCTGAGCTGCCGATACCACCTTCTGTGCCCTCCCCCCCGGTAGTTCCTGTCGAACCCGGACCATACCGGCCTGCGACAGCCCCACCTCTCCAAGGCACTAGCCCAGCTCAAGCCGGGGCAGCGCGTCGCGGTGACGCTCACCGGGCCGGCGGGCGCCACCCGAACCGTCATGGTCACCCTCAGTCAACTACCGGGGAGCTGAACCATGCGAGACGCAGCGGGAACGTTCGCGCTACAGGTGTTGCGGGAGTACGCCCTGCTGGCGGACGGGGAACGCGGGGCGCTGGTCGGCCCGCAGGGTGACATCGCGTGAATGTGCGCGCCACGCTGGGATTCCGACGCGGTGTTCTCCTGCCTGATCGGCGGTCACGGCAGCTATGCGGTCACCCCGACTGGCCGGTTCGTGTGGGGTGGCTACTACGAGGACGGCAGCCTGATCTGGCGTTCCCGCTGGATCACCGAGTCTGGGATCACCGAGTGCCGCGAGGCGCTGGGGTTTCCTGGTGATCTGCACCGCGCGGTCCTGCTGCGCCGCATCATCGCGGTGCGGGGCAGCGCACACGTCGACGTGGTTCTCAAGCCGCCCGCCGGGTTCGGCCGTCATCGTTGATGACTACCACCGCTACGACCGCTTGAGCCCAAGGCCATTGCGTCCTGGGCCCACCGCGACAGCCGGCGCTGCGTTTGGTCGGGGTCGGTGTCGAGCAGGTGTCTTCCGGGGAACGGCTGACAGGCTCGCGGGCGACGGTAGTACGGTCACCCCCTGATCGGAGAGGAGGGCAGGCAATGACGAGCAGCTTCGAGCAGGCCGGTGCGCCGCTGGCGGGTGTCGCCCAGCAGCCGAGCTCCCTGGCGGCCGCCGTCGCCACCGGCGAGCTGTGGATGGAAGCCGGCGTCGCCGAGACTGCCGCCGCCCGCTGCGACAAGGCAGTCAAGGAGATCGACTCCTTGTTGATGGACGCGCGCCTGCTTGCCCGGGAGCGCAAGTTTGGTGCCAACGATGACGGCAATGCTGCGGCGGTGCGGTTTGTCCAGGCCGCCCAAGATTACATCGACACGATGCTGAACGCCGGACAGGTGTTCGCGAACATGGCGGCGACCTACCGGGCTGCTGGGCGCACGGTCACCGAGGGCGATGCGGTGAACGAGCAGATGTTCCGAGGCCTGTCCACGTGAGGCGCGTTCTGGTGGTCACGCTAGGGCTGCTCGCGGCTGGCTGCGGTTCTCAGGTGTCTGGGTCCGCCGCGTCGCCCATGGTGGCTGACGCCAGCCGAGTGGACATGTGCACCATCTTGACCGATGCGGAGCTGACCGGGCTGGGTATCGGGCTGAACACCCGCAAGCCGGTGGGCCAGTTCGGCTCGGTCGGTTGCGGGTGGCTGGGCAAGCCATTCACGCTGGATCTGGATCGTGACAAGGACCCCGTCGCCCGGTACAAGGCCCGCCGGCATGATCCGGCGTTCACCAGCTTCGCGGACAACACAGTCAACGGCCGGGCCGGGGCCCACCTGTCGGTAGGTCGTGACCGCACGGACTGCGCCCAGTTGATCGATGGTGGGCCGGTCTCGCTGGTGGTGGCGGTGGCGCCGGCGATCAGCCTCAATGGACCGCCGGTCGATTCGTGTGCTGAGGCGTTGCGGATCGCGCAGATGATCGAGCCTCGATTGCCGAAAGCAGGGAGCTGAGATGGCCGGAGCGTGGGATGTGGTGGCTGGCCTGCACGGCCGCCAGGGCGGACGGAGGTAACGATCACGTGTCCGTTAACTGGATGAACTGGTCGCATCCGGAAATCTGCCAGATGCTGCACACCTCTGTCGACCCCGGCAACATCGGTGACGGTGTGGGAGCGTGGCGTGACCAGAACAAGAACACGGAGAACGCCTTGACCGGCCTTGCGCCTGACCTGAACAGGATTGTCGCTGGTGGGTGGCGGGGCGGGGCGGCCGATAGGGCGATCAACGCCCTCGGGCCGATCGATCAGTGGTCGGTCGGTGTGGCCGAGACCACGGAGCGCATCGCGGCGCTGATGGACGCCGCCGGGTCCTCTGCCGCGCAGGCCAAGGCCGCCGTGCCTCCGCCGAAGTCCTTTGACTGGGGAGAGTTCGGGCGCAGCTTCACCACCAGTGGCCTGGTCGGTGCGGTCGACGACGCTGTAGTGCAGGAGCGGGCGCAGTCTGAGGCGCATGCCGAGGCTGTGCGGATCATGACCAACGTGTACTCCGCGCCGATTAATGATTACAGCGCGGCGGTGCCGACGTACCCGCAGTTGGTGGACCCAACGCTGCAACAACCTGACCAGGTTCTGGGACCCTGGCCGGCACCGGCACCTGGTTATCCCGGTGGCCGGCTGCCCGGTGGTGGGGTCAACACGCATGGCGGGGCCGGCACGCACGGTGGGTCCAGCACGTATGGCGGGGTCAACACGCACGGGGGCGGGGTGCCCGGTGTTGGAGCCACCACGGATGGGGGTGGGCGCGTCGCGCACCCGCCGCCGGTTCCTGTTGGGTTGCAGAATGTGACCAGCGACAGGGCCGGTCTGCCGGCACATGGTGGCCAGGAAGCGCCCGATCAGGGCACCCGGCAACCCCAGCATGTGGCTGGGGAGGTCGCTGCGGCGACTCTGGCTGCGGCGGCTGCCGGTGTCCCGATGATGGCGCCGATCGCTGGGGGTGACCTCCGGCGGGCGAGGACGGCCGCTGGAGGCCATCCAGGCGCTAGCGGGTATACCAGCGTGCATGCCAGCGCGGACCACCTTGGTGAGTTCGGTCCCCGCCCCACGAGCCCCACCGCCGAGATCGCGCATTCCTCGGGGAGCTCGGGGAGCAACGTCAGCGGCAGGGAAGCCGGACGTGCTGGGCTGGGGGAGATGATGGCACCGATGGGTGGTGGGCGCGGTCCGGGTGGTGAGGACTCCGAGCATCGGCGTCCCTCGTATCTGATCGAGATGAACGACGTCTTCACCGACGGGCGCAAGGTCGCCCCAGCGGTGATCGGCGAGGACCTCCCCGAGCAGGACGACTGACCCGTGGCGCCGATGGCATGGCGGCTGTCCGCCGCGCAGTGGGACGTGCTCACTGAGGCGCTGCAGCTGGAGGGTTACCCAGCGCCGATCCAGGTGCGCTCGCACGGGCGTACCGACCTGGAGCGCGGTCGTCTCCGGGCTGAGGTGGGCGACGAGCTGCGCCGGCTCGGCCTGGTGCGCGCCGGCCGGGTGGAGGCCGATCTGGAGGCCGCGCTGCGCCTGCTGCACCGGCCCGCGAGTTGGGTGGACTCGGTGTGGTTGCCCGACGCGGCGGCGCAGCAGCCGGTTCGGGTGCTCGCCGCCCGGGGCGCCACGGCGGGTGTCTGCGCGTTGCAGCACCCGGACCAGCCTGGCGTGACGGTGCTGGAGGTGCTCCCCACAGCGGGGTTGGCCGCAGCGGTGGTGGGTCGGCTCCCGGCGCACCCGCCGGGCCGCAGTGTTCTGCGCGAGAGCCCTGCGGTGACCATCGCCCTGGCGCCAAGCCCCGAGCGGCCCGGTGGCGTGTTGGTCTCGGCGTCGCCCGTGCGGACCAGCGTCGAGCGGGAGCGCGCCGCGGTGTCGGCGATCCTGGACCAACCCCACGCCCGCGCCGGGCAGATCGCCGCCAACGTGCGGGACTCCGCTGGCCGGGTGCGCCGCTCGCAGGTCGTGCGCTGGTGTGACAACCCTGAGGGCCGATACCAGATCACCAGCACCGACACCAGGTCCCGCACCATCGCTCCCGCTGACCCGCACCGCCTGGCCACCACCCTCCAGCACCTCCTGGACTCAGTGCACTGACCTGGGTGTTCAGCTGTCGCCGAAGGTCAGGTCGTAGTTGATGCAGTCCAGCCGGTGCACGAGCGGGGCCACCTGTTCTGGGACCAGCACGATCTGGTCACCGTTCTCGGTGGCCACGGTGATCCGCGCGACCTCCACGGTGACGGTGAGAGGTGCGGCGTCACCCTCCGCCTCGATTTTCCACTGTGGCTGCAGCATGACGCTCTCCCCATCCGATTCGGCACTTGGTGCTGGAATACTGGCATCGTTGCGAGATAAGTAGCAATACTTCGATCAGGTGACGTGTGATGCGTCTGATACGGCGCCGAGTCTAAGGTTCGAGCACAGTTGCTGCTGGAAGGGGGATGCATGCCGCGAGGACGGCGGACGGTGCGGTCCCGCCGGGTGTCCGGGGAGCTGCGCCGGTTGCGGGCCCGCTCCGGGCACACCTGCAAGACGGTGGGTGCCGCGCTGGGCATCTCCGGCAGCAAGGTCAGCCGGATCGAGACCGGGCGAATCGGGCTCCAAGCCGACGAGGTAGCCGCGCTGCTCGGCTTCTACCAAGCTGGCAAGCCGCTGCGCGACGAACTGCTGGAGCTGGTCCGCCGGGCGGCCGAGTCGGGTTGGTGGCAGGCACAGGACTCCCGGCTGCCCGAGCTGTGGCAGGAACTCATCGACTTCGAGCGCGCCGCGACAGCGATCACCAACTACGAGCCGTTGCTGATCCCGGGGCTGCTGCAGACCGCCGACTACGCCGGAGCGTTGATCGCGGCCGCCAACCCGGCGTTGAGCGAAGACGAGGTGGAAGCACTGGTCGCGGCCCGCACCGCCCGCCAGGCGTTGCTCGGCCGGCCCCGCTCACCCCGGCTGCTCGCGTTGCTGGAGGAGAGCGTGTTGCGCCGGGTGGTCGGCGATTCCGGGCTGATGCGCCGCCAGGTCCGGCACCTGGAAGACGCCGCCACCCGGCCCAACGTCACCATCCAGGTGGTCCCCACCGAAGCGGGCGCGCACCCCGGGCTGGAGGGGCCGTTCGTCATCCTGGAGTTCAAGCGCGACCCGACCATCGTGCACCTGGAGACTCGCCGGGGCAGCGCCTGCCTGGACGAGGACGAGGACATCGCGGCGACTACGATCGCGTTGCAGCACCTGCAACAAATCGCGCTCAGCCCCGACGACTCGCTGGCCCTGCTCACCAAGATCGCCCGGGAGCTGACCTGACGGCAGCGAGGACGGCCACCATGACCGGACAGCGGCGTCACCCGGCGTGGCGCAAGAGCAGCTACAGTTCCAGTCAGTCCAACTGCGTGGAGGTCGCGGCGCTCGGCTGGCGCATCAGCAGCTACAGCTCTAGCGAGGCCAACTGCGTCCAGGTGGCCCTCGGCGGCCCCGCGATTGGGGTCCGCGACTCCAAGCACCCCAACGGCCCGGTGCTCGCCGTGCCCGCACACCTCTGGTCAACGTTCCTGCGCGACGTCACCACCGGCGACCTCAACCGCTGACCTGCCGCACGGCACACCTCAGGCGGGCGCCCATCACTTGCCATCAGATGCAAGCAGAGGGTGCCCCAGTTTGTGATCTTCGAGCCCCCACGCGCGGACGGGCGAGGCCCAGAGCCGTGAACTCGACAAGACCTACGCAAAACAGCCCAAAAACGTCGTTGACGTCAGGGAACTGTCCTGATCGCAGCTCGTTGCGTAGTCGCGCTCAGTGACTCCCACCACTGAGCGCGACCAGTTGTCACATCAGGGCCGTCACATGACGTCAAACTCGCCGTCTTTGGCGCCGAGGACGAACGCCTCCCACTCGGCCGGAGTGAAGATCAGCGTCTCCTCGTCCACGGGGTGCTCGGAGCTGCGCATCGCCACGTAGCCGTCCTGCACGAACGCGATCTCCAGATGCGGTCCCTCGATCTCCTCCGAGCCCGCCGCGCGTTGCCACACCGCGTTCGACAGGTCGAGCTTGCCGCGGATGTGTTTCTTGTCATCAATGATGTCACTCATGGGGTCCACGGTATCGAGCCGGCCGCGGGACGCAGCCAAGCCCACCCTGTTGAGCTCAGGTGATCGGTCCGGTGGGGGCCGCGCCGGGCCTTCCCCCGCCAGCCGGGCGGCGATGGCCGGTGGGAGTGGCTCGAGCTTATCGACGGTGCCGCAGACGCGCTGGTCGTACTCGGGGTACGAGCCGCGGTAGCCCCGCCATCGGGCCAGCGGTGCCAGCGGTGCCAGCGCGGCAAACAGGACCCGCTGCACGACACGCGGCGGGCTGGCGAGCCTGATCGTGTCGTCGAATTCGCGGGCCAGCAGCGCGGTCTGGAGCAGCCCGGGGCGCCCCCTGTTGTCGGTCTTGCCGTCCGCGGCGAGGAAGGACAGGTTCTTGGTCAGCTTCTCGAACCGCTGGCCCGGCGATGCCTCGACGATGACCCAGGCGGTCTCGTCTCCGGCGTTCCACCAGTCGTGGGGTGTTCCGGGTGGCACCTCAATGCGGGTTCCTGGTCCGACTGTGGCGGTATGCCCGCTCAGATAGATGAGCCGGCCGGGGTGAGTGGGTTCCGTTCACCCGTCAGGTATGCCACACTACGGCCTGTGGCAAACCACACTGTGATCATTATTGCTGAGCGTGCCGGGTAACAAGCACCATCACCCGGCGCGCAGACCTCTCGCCTCCGCGAGGGGTCTTTTTTGTTGGTCAGCACACCTTTTGGAGCCTTGACGATGTCCCGCACCAGCCCAGCCGGCACCCCGCTTGGTGACTCCTTCCACCTCTACGACACCACGCTGCGCGATGGTGCCCAGCGAGAGGGGATCTCCTACTCGGTGGCCGACAAGCTCGCCGTCACCCGGCTGCTGGACGCGCTGGGCGTGGGCTTCATTGAGGGCGGCTGGCCCGGCGCGCTGCCCAAGGACACCGAGTTCTTCGCTCGGGCCAGCGCCGGTGAGCTGGAGCTGGCCCACGCCGCGTTGGTGGCCTTTGGCTGCACCCGCCGGGCAGGGTTGACAGCTGAACAGGACCCCCAGGTGCAGGCGTTGCTGGCATCGGGGGCTCCGGTAATCACCCTGGTCGCCAAGTCCGACCGGCGCCACGTCGAGCGGGCGCTGCGGGTGGACGTCGCGCAGGCCTGCGCGATGGTCGCGGACACCGTCGCGCTGCTGGTCGGCGAGGGACGGCGGGTGTTTCTCGACGCGGAGCACTTCTTCGACGGCTACGCTTTCGACGCGGACTGCGCGCTGCGGGTGCTCGAGGCGGGCGTCACCGCGGGTGCTGACGTCGTGGTGCTCTGCGACACCAACGGTGGGCAGCTGCCGCTACAGCTCGCGGAGACCGTCGCCGAGGTGGTGGCCCGCACGGGTTTCCGGGTGGGGATTCACTGCCAGGACGACACCGCCTGCGCGGTGGCCAACTCGGTCGCGGCGGTGCAGGCCGGGGCAACTCACGTGCAGTGCACTGCCAACGGCTACGGTGAGCGCACCGGCAACGCGGACCTGTTCGTCGTCGTCGCCAATCTTGTCACCAAGCTGGGTATGCCGGTCCTCCCGGAGCACGGGATGGCCGAGCTGACCCGGACCGCGCACACGTTGGCTGAGATCGCCAACCTCGCTCCCGACACCCACCAGGCTTACGTCGGGCGCTCGGCCTTCGCTCACAAGGCGGGGCTGCACGCGAGTGCGATCAAGGTGGCTCCGGAGCTGTACAACCACCTGGACCCCGCAGTGGTTGGCAACTCGCAGCGTGTGCTGGTGACCGAGATGGCCGGCCGGGCCAGCATCGAGCTCAAGGCAGGCGAGCTCGGGCTGGACCTGGCCGGCCGCTCGGCTGAGGTCGGCATGGTCACCGCCCGGGTCAAGGAGCTCGAGTCCCGGGGCTGGTCGTTCGAGGCCGCCGACGCCTCCTTCGAGCTGCTGGTGCGCCACGAGGTCGACGAGGTGCCGCCCGCCCCGCCGTGTGAGCTGGAGTCCTACCGGGTGGTAGTGGACCACACCACGAACGGGGAGGTGATCGCGCAGGCGACGGTGAAGGTGCACGTGGCGGGGCAGCGGGTGATCGCCATCGCAGAGGGCAACGGTCCGGTCAACGCGCTGGATGGCGCGTTGCGCCAGGCTTTGAGTGCCCACGTGCCGTGGCTGGACACCGTGGAGCTGTCCGACTACAAGGTCCGCATCCTGCCCGGCACGCACGGCACCGACGCGGTGACCAGGGTGCTAGTGGTCACCAGCGACGGCACCGGGTCCTGGACCACGGTCGGTGTGCACGGCAATGTCGTGGAGGCCTCCTGGCTGGCGTTGCTGGACGCGATGACCTACGCGGCGCTGCGCCACGCTTCGCTCAGGTGACGGCGATGCCCTCCAGACCGCTCAGACCGGTGAGGGTGACGATCTGGTCGAGAGTGCCATCAGGCTTGATGCGGAAGCCGTTGACACCCCCGGTGGTACCAACTTCACCGTAGAGGAAGTACCCATCGCGGGTGATGGCCAGATCGATGGGGGTGTCTTTGCTGGTGGTCTGGGTGAACACGGTGGGTGTGCCTGCGGGATCGATGTGGTAGCCGGTGATGGTGTTGCTGCCGGGGTTGGCGACGTAGAAGTTTCCCGCCGCGTGGACGACCCAGCACATGGCTATCTGTCCGTCGGGTTGGGAGGCGAGTTGTGTGACGGTGCCGTTGGAGTGGACGGTGTAGGTCGTCAGCGTGCTGATGCCCACATCGGTCACGACCAGGTGGCCGTAATCATCGAAGGTGAAACCGAACGGGGAGGGTGTCCCGGCGGGGTTGGCCGTGAAGGTGTCCGAGGGCCGCCCATCGGTTTTCACGGTGAAGACGTCGATGAGGGCGTGGTTTTTGGTGGTGATGACCAGGTGCTGTCCGTCAGGGGTGAAGCCGACCTGGGCGGGCGCGTTTGCGCCCTGTGTCGGTCCGGTGGCCGGGGTCAGGTCCAGGGAGCGGGTGGAGTCAGTGATGGGGTGGAACTGGCCGTCGGTGATCCGGTATCCGGTGATGGCACCGGCCTCGTGGGCGTTGAGCACGTAGAGCAGGTCGCCGTGGACGGTCACGCTGACCGGGAAGGTCCCCCCCGAGGCCAGCACCTGACGCAGACACAGGTGGTCGTCGTCCAGGCCGAGCACGGACACGGTGTTGCTGCCTGCATTGACGGCGATCAACAGCCGGTGGTGGGCATTGTAGACGAGCGAGCCTTGAGAGGCAAGAGGATCAGGAACAGCCCCCTGATTCTGGCCACCGAGCCCGCCGGTATTGACGGTCTCAGCGAGGGTGAGGGTGCCGTCCTCGGCCCGGTCATAGACCAGGATCTGGTTTCCCGCGAGGTTGTTGGTCTGCACGAAAAGCTGGTTTTTCATCGTCATCTCCGAGTCATCTCCGATGGTTACGATGGACGAGCGTGGACCCGTGGTTCTGGCTGCCGCCGCCCCGATCCGGGGCCGCAACAAAGCGCGGCATCATGGGTTATAGGAGGTAGCGACCACCACCGCTGATACCGTGCGCGTGGGATGAGTCAACCAGGAATCTCGGCCCTCAACGGAGTTTCGTGGTGACTCTGAGTAGCCGCCGCGATCGATCACGACCATGCCCTGCCCGGATCCCAACCGGGTGCCCTCACCTGTCGGATCTCCTTTCGTGGCGGGGGAGCAGTCGGCAGGGCAGCGGAAGGCAGCCCAGTGGAAGGCAGCCCAGTGGAGCCCAGCACGCGCCGCTCGACTAGTATCCATGCTCGGTGCTGGTTCGGGTCTCGGGGAGGGCCCGGAAACGGACACCCGGTGGGGTATGGTGTAATTGGCAGCACGACTGATTCTGGTTCAGTTAGTCTAGGTTCGAGTCCTGGTACCCCAGCGAACGTCATCATCACGTTCGCGCGGCCCCGTCGTCTAGCGGCCTAGGACGCCGCCCTCTCAAGGCGGTAGCGCGGGTTCAAATCCCGTCGGGGCTACACCGGTGACATCAGCCACGATCAGCCCTTGACCTGGGAAGTTCCGGTCAGGGGCTGATCGTGCGTGGTCCGGCTGTGCCCGGCGCTATCCGGCCGTCGCCGGGTGTCTGTGCCGAATACGTGCCGAGATTCAGGTAGGGGAGTTGCGGTGGCCAAGCGCCTCCTGCACCCGCTGGCGGGCTATTCCGTCCTGCCCGTCGAGGCACTTGGCGTAGACCTTGAGTAGTACCTCCACTGAGTGTCCGGCCCCCTGGGTGGCGGATACGCCTCCGTTGAGCCACGTTGACACGCAGGCGTGGCGCAGGGCGTACGGGGTGCGTGCCAGAGGCGATGAGTAGACCTCATCAGTGAAGGTCGCCCGGCGCGCCGCCCGCCAGGTGCGCATATAGGTGAGGTGGGGCAGCTCGTCCACACGCTCACCTGGGAAAAGCCGACCGTCGTCAGCGGTACCGAATCGTGCCAGATGGTTGTGCAGCATCGTGGTGAGCTCTGGCGGGCAGGGGACTGTTCGACCCTCTCCCCGGGCGCGGTTCTTGAGCTGACGCTGATCGCGATGCCTGCCGCTGTTCGTCCAGGTGTCGCCGACGGCGCGGAGCTAGGATCGGCGCTGCTTGACTGGGCCGCGCGGCGCACCAGGCAAGCGGGCAAATCCTGGCTCCGACTCGACGCGTGGAAATCGAACCCCGCGCTACACCAGTACTACCTCGATCGGGGATTCACTCTCGTGCGCATTGACGACAATCCCGCTGACCCGTCCGGGGTGTGCTTCCAGCGGCCCGCCGCCTCCTTCCTCGTTGTCGAGAGGGTGGCCCGGACCCGTGCTCGGGACGCCACTGACCCGTCCGAAGTACCCGGTAGACACCCGATCGAAACCGTGCCAGGCATGACGTTCCGATCGGCTGGGAACCGAGGGCATCAGGTGCTTGACAAGACAACGGCCGATCGGCGTTCACCCGGAGGCGCCGTCATGGCCACGGCTCGGTGACTGCGGTTCTGACCGCAACGAGCACCACCAACCAGCCGATCGGACCCCATTCCCGCACCCGCAGATCCCAGATCCGCCAAGGTCCGCCCAAGGTTGCCCGCCCCTGTTAATCGCGAGGTTCCGCCCCTTCGAGGATGAGTTCCTCCTCGAAGCTACTTTGAGGTTGCTTCGGCACTGTCCTTGTTGAACTCGGTGTGTGCTGGGGTCGGGATGCCCTCCTTTTCGAACTCCGTCGGGGCGCGTTCGCCCTGCGCCGTGTCGGTTCTCTCGGTCCTGGCCGTGTCGTTTTTTTCGTCAGCGCGGGCGCCGATGCCGCCGAGGGCGACGGCGGCCTTGGCCATGACCAGGTGATAGAGAAGCAAAAGTTGCACCAGTGCCAGCGACTCTGAGCGGTGCAGGTCGGTGCCTACGGTGAACTCGCCTAGCCGCTCGGAGCGCAAGTGGCTGGCGAAGTGCATCCACTCCCAAATCGCCTGCTCGATCTCCGCCGCCCGCTCGTGCGGGACGCGGCCGGGGATGCTCAGCACCTGGGCGTCGGCGGTGTCGTCCATGGTGATCCCGACGTCCGTGTCCAGCAGGGGAGACAGGTCGGGGTGGAGCAGGCCTTTTCGCAGTTTCAGCTGCGCCGGCAGGTGCTCCACGTTATCCTCATCGCCCGTCTCGAACGTGACGACGATGTCGGCGTAGACCTGCTGTGGCCTGATGAACACCTCCGAATCGGGCTCGCGTCGGTCGAGCTCGGCGAGCACCTGATCCGTGGTGTATCCCCGCCGGGAACAGTCGCGCTGCACCTTCCACCGGCGCCGCAGGCCCTCCGGCGGAGCGAGATAAACCCGGACGTCATAGCAGTCTCGCAACTGAGGCGTGTGGTAGCCAAGCAGGCCCTCGACGACCGCGAACCGATGCGGCCGCACATACTCTGGCGGCCCGAACGTCCCATCGGCGTGCCGATAAACCGGCTTGAGGATCGGCTCCCCAGTCCGGACCAGCGCGAGGTGCTGGGCCAGGATATCGATGTAGTTGCAGTCGGGATTGAGCGGCGTGACGCCCAGCTCCGCGCGCCGTCGGCGGTCAAACTTGTGGTAATCATCGGTGGCGATGTGAGCGACCGCCCCCTCGCCGAGGGCGCGTACCAGCCCTCGGGTCAGAGTGGTCTTGCCCGTAGCCGAGTCGCCGACGACACCCAGGATGACCGGGCGGGTGGCCACCGATTGCCTATTCCGCTCGACCAGATGAGTACTCATCGTCCTGCCCTCCAGTGGACATCCCCACCGGCGACCGACGTTCGGTCATGCGGCCCCGGCGGGTCCCCACCCTCCCGCCTGGCGACGCGAGCTACTCACCGGATATCCATGGCTCGCTTCCTCCTGAGGTTACCCTCGATCTTTCCACCCAGTCACCCCCGCTCACCATCAGCCGACCCCCACCCCCCGCCGGCCAACGTGACGAGATACCCGATTCACCCCACCCGCCCCCGCGTCACACCAACACCACGCCGCGCGCCATGAGAACCGGTCAACCACGGTCACTAGTGGAGCCCTCCGACCCCGGAGGGCAGGTATGACGCGGACTTCCCAGTCTGGTACCGACCGTGACGAGTAACCAACCTGGTAGCCGGTCGCCCCGGTGGGGGTGCGCACCTCCGGTTACAGCCGAGCAGCTCGACCCCAACACGCTCGCAGCTAGCGTTGCTGGAGCAGGCCCACCTTCCCGCAGCGGCCGATTTGTTACCGCTCTGCCTGCCCCGAGTCGTCCTTATTTCGCTACCACTTGGCCATCGCGCTGGAAGCCTGACCCAGCACCGACACCCGGGAGCTAGCCCGGATCGCCCGACAGGTCGCCGCGACCCCGGATCTCACGGCGACGACGGGGTGGCTTATTGATCACATGCGGGTGGAGTGAGTGACGAACTGAGTGACAACCACCGCGTACATGCGGGAACTTTCCCGGACTCCTAGGGACAACGTCAGCAGGTCGGCCGCGCAGCAGCCCACCGGTCACCGCCGCGCCTGCGGTGCAGTATCCTGGTTACGACGTCTGCTCGACGTGGCTGCGAAGGGGTGCGCACCCCTTCGCCGTCGGCGTCGCGTGCGGCGGCTGCGGATGTGGTCTCCCACCGGGTAAGGGTGCCTACGCAGTTGCTCGGTACCGGTGGGTGGTGTGATCAGCCAGCAGTCACTGATGGCCATCACGTCGGGGCATTGTCAGCTCCGCTGCGATGGGGTGTTCGACGGAGTGGGCTGGGACTGCCCGGAGGGTCGGTACTCAGACTGTCTCGTCGGAGCATACGGTGCGGTGGCTCCGTGGCCGTCGACACCGCCGAACACGCCGAAGAGGATGGGAGCGCCGTGGCAGGCGAACAGGAACGACACGACGATCCGCACTGCGGACAGTACTGCTTTGCTCGACTTCTCCAGCGCGGTGCGGATTCGGATGCGCGTAAATCGGTGGTAAATTTCCCTCGCAGTGCTTGATAGATTAGTCATCATGCTGTCTTTGTGAGAAATTTATTAGGGATCGCGATGACGTCCGGAACTGTCCTGGTTCGTAGGCTATGAGTGACGTTGGCTACGTGGGCGAGTAGTGCCGTCAATTCCCATGAAGGTGTGGCATGTTTCGTGGTGGCGAGAGCGGCGTGTTGAGGAGGAAGCCGCGTCCCAGGGCCCCGGCAAAGTCCTGTTTCGGCAGATAGATGCCCATAGATCACTGAACGAGAGGGGCGATCATGATCTCGTGTGCTCTCAGTGCGCCGAGTTCGACAGGAGAGCTGCTCGGCCGGCCTCT
>JBOHFR010000008.1:28674-114764 GCA_050699715.1 Pseudonocardiaceae bacterium | reverse complement strand
TGCAACACGCGCCTCACGGGCACCACCCGGTCTTTCGCGGGCCTAAGATATTCACAAGATTTTCCTGCGAACGCCTTACCGGCACCCCAGGTCAGAGCTTGATCAAGAAGCTACTCCAGGAGGTCTGAGACTCGTGATCTGCCATTGAGCGATACATGGCCCACCCCGGCCGAGATCAGCCATAACCTGCGGACCGCGACGATCTCGAGCGCTGCGCGCTCGTGCACACCCGTTCAGCGTTCGCCGAACACTGGACTGCGACTGGTCACTACAGCTGCGGAGCGGGAGATCCTCGGGCTGGTGCGGCGTTGCGGCTGATAGCCTGGCCGAAGTTTGCCGAGGACTCGGACCGATCTCGAGTCCACCAAGCTGCCATGAGCAAACTGATCGCGACGACCACATAAGCTGCTCCCACTACCTGCTCGAGCGGCGTCCACGCCAACTCACGACCGCCGCCACGCGGCAGGAAGCGGAACGGCGCGGAATAAAAGACAGCTAGCATCAGACCTGCGGCGGCCACCCAGCCGGCTGAACACTGGCGCACTGCTTGAGAAATTGTCACAACGAGCGCCGGAGCAATCCATACCCAATGGTGCGACCACGACGTGGGCGAAACCAACAGGGTCATCCCGGCAATGGCGACAAGCGCGAGCAAGCGATCCGCGTGGCGCGCGACAGAAATGACGAGCAGCAACAGCACGGCGAGCGCCACGAGCCACGCTGCCGTCATGGCAATGCCCGTCACACCCATTCGAGTGAACACAGCCCGCACCGATTGATTAGAGTAATACGCCGATCCGCTGACTCCGGATACTGGGCCGCCACGCCAGTACCGAGCCGACGATCTGCCGTCGATCACGAACCCGAGCCCACTTGCCGCCGCCGCGGTGACCATAGCGACCACAGTTGCCGCGCGGTCGCGGCGCACCAGGAAATACAGCACGAAAGCCGCCGGGGTCAACTTGATTGCCGCTGCGATTCCGACCAGCATGCCCCGCGGCCAACGAGGTTTCTCCACGAGACAATCCAGCGCGACCAGCGCCATGAGGATGAGGTTGATCTGCCCGAAGTCGATGGTCGCTTGCACCGGCTCAAGCCGCATCGCCACCGGCAGTGCCGCCAACGTCACCGGGACGGCCCTGCTCCGAGGGATCGTTGGCCAGGCGCACCGAAGGGCCAAGTAGAGCGTCACCGCGAGGCTGAGCAACGACAGCGCGAACAGCGTGCACACCGCGGCGGTCCACGGCGCAAGCACGAGCGGCGTCAGCACCATCGCCGCGAACGGCGGGTAGATAAACGGCAGCGTGATGCCACTGGTTGTGGCCGGCAGGGTCCCGTACATATCCTTGCCGTCCAGCCAAGCTCGCACGCCGAGGCGATACACCTCTAAGTCCAATTGGTGTCCAGCGGAGGGCGCCAGAACTCTGACCACAACAAAAATCCACATCGGCAGGCTGATCGCCAACAACAGCCTGGACGACAACGTGACATTCGTCATCCCCGGCACCGCAGCGCGCGGGTCTGCTCGGCGCGGGTGGCGAGCTGGTCGTCGTCCGGGTAGTCCACACCGACCAGCGCGAGACCGTGCGCAGGCGCCACCGTCACATCACTGGCCCGGGTAGCGTGGCGCAGCAGGCCGGCCGGCCAGTCCGGAGGGCGCCGGTGCTCCCCCACCGCCAGCAGGGCACCGACCAGGCTGCGCACCATCGAATGGCAGAACGCGTCCGCCGTGACGTGCGCCACGAGCAGGTACGGTTCGTCGCGGATCCACTCCAGGGTCTCCAGGGCGCGCACCGTGCTCGCGCCTTCCCGGCGGCGACAGAACGCGGCGAAGTCGTGCTCGCCGAGCAACAGCGCGCTCGCCGCGTTCATCGCGGCGCCGTCGAGCCGACGGTGGTAGCCCAGCGTGTCGTACCGGCGCAGCGGATCGACTCCCCACGGAGCGTCACAGACCCGGTATCGGTAGTGCCGGCGCAGCGCGGAGAAGCGAGCGTCGAAGGCACGCGGCACCTGCCGCACCGCGGGCACCCGGAGATCCGGTGGCAGCAGCCGGGCCAGCCGGTGGACGAGCTGGTCAGGCGGCAGCGCACCGGGCGGCACATCCAGGTGCGCGACCTGCCCGGTGGCGTGCACGCCGGCGTCGGTGCGGCCCGCGACGGTGAGGGTGGCTTGGATCCGCGCCACGGTCTCCAGCGCATGCTCAAGAATTCCCTGAACGGTACGTCGCCCCGGCTGGCGGGCCCATCCGGAGAAGCCGGATCCGTCGTAGCTGATATCCAGCCGATAGCGCAGGAGCCCACCATCCCCAGCGGGGGCGGCGGGCTCCTGCGGTGCGGTGCTCGGAGTCAGGACTCGCCCTCGTCCTCCTGCTGTGCGGGCGCCGGGGTGTCCGGCTCGGCCGGGATCTCCTGCTCGGCGGGGGTGTCCACCGTAGCGGGCTGTTCGGTCTCAGTGGCCGGCTGCTGCACCTGCGGCCGGCCCTTGAAGGCCTTGCGCTTGGCCTCCTCGACCTCTGCGGCGGTACGCTCGGTGACCAGAGCGATGATCGCCATCGGAGCGTTGTCGCCCTTGCGGGGCATCGTCTTGACGATCCGGGTGTAGCCACCTGGCCGGGTCGCGAACTGCGGGCCGATCTCCGCGACCAGCTTGTGCACCACGTCCTTGTCCCGGATCACTCGCATGATCTCGCGACGGTTGTGCAGGTCCGCCCGGCGGGCCTTGCTGATCAACCGCTCGGCGAACGGACGCAGCCGTTTCGCCTTGGCCTCGGTGGTGGTGATTCGGCCGTGGGTGAACAGCGATGTCGCCAGGTTGGCCAGCATCAACCGTTCATGGGCCGACGACCCCCCGAGCCGGGCGCCCTTGGTCGGCGTTGGCATTATGGCTCCCTTCGGTCGCCTCGTGAGCGGCCATCGGTGCTAGGACTGCTTAGGACACCGATGGCCACACGAGTACTACAGCTGTTCGGTTTCGGCGTAGTCGTGGCCGTCGTCGCCACTGTCGCCATCATCACCACTGTCGGTGCCGTTCTCGCTGGCGTCGTCCCAGCCATCGACCGAGTACTCTGCCGACACCGCTGAGGGGTCAAACCCGGGCGGGCTGTCCTTGAGCTGCAGCCCGAGACCGGCCAGCTTCAGCTTCACCTCGTCGATCGACTTGGCACCGAAGTTGCGGATATCCAGCAGATCGGCCTCGCTGCGGCTGACCAGCTCACCGACGGTGTGGATGCCCTCGCGCTTGAGGCAGTTGTAGGACCGGACCGTGAGGTCCAGATCCTCGATGGGCATGGCAAAGGCGGCGATCGTGTCCGCCTCGGCCGGCGAGGGGCCAATCTCGATGCCCTCGGCCTCCACGTTGAGCTCGCGGGCCAGGCCGAACAACTCCACCAGGGTGCGGCCGGCCGAGGCCAACGCGTCCCGTGGAGTGAGGGACGGCTTGGTCTCCACGTCCAGGATCAGCTTGTCGAAGTCGGTGCGCTGCTCGACCCGGGTGGCCTCGACCTTGTAGGTCACCCTCAGCACCGGCGAGTAAATAGAGTCCACCGGGATCCGGCCGATCTCCGCACCGGATGCCTTATTCTGCACCGCCGGCACGTAGCCGCGACCCCGCTCGACAGTCAGCTCAATCTCCAGCTTGCCCTTGCCGTTCAGCGTGGCGATGTGCAGATCGGGGTTGTACACGGTGACATTGGCCGGCGGCATGATATCGCCCGCAGTGACGTCACCCGGGCCCTGCTTGCGCAGCCACATCGCTACCGGCTCGTCCTCTTCGGAGCCGACCACCAACTCCTTGAGGTTGAGGATGATGTCGGTGACGTCCTCCTTGACGCCCGGAACGGTGGTGAACTCGTGCAGCACGCCCTCAATGCGGATGCTGGTGACCGCCGCCCCTGGGATGGACGAGAGCAAGGTCCGTCGTAACGAGTTGCCCAGGGTGTAGCCGAATCCGGGCTCCAGCGGCTCAATCGTGAACCGGGAGCGGGTGTAGTTGACCGGCTCCTCACTGAGGTTAGGTCGCTGAGTAATCAGCATAGTTGATACTCCTCCATCTGGCGCCCACTATTTGACGCCGTCACTAATACTCCGCAAATATCCAATGAACACAATCGCTTACTTGGAGTAGAAATCGACGATGAGTTGCTCCTGGAGCGGGATGTCGATCTGGGCCCGCTCGGGCAGGCGGTGCACCAGCACCCGCATCGTCGCGTGAACCACTTGCAGCCACGCCGGCACCGGGCGGTCTCCCAGGGTCTCCTTGGCCACCACGAACGGCAGCGTCGGCACCGACTTGGGCTTGACGTCGATGATGTCGAACTTGGACACCCGGAAACTGGGGACGTTCACCTTGACGCCGTTGACCACGAAATGCCCGTGGGTCACCAACTGGCGGGCCTGGCGACGGGTGTGAGCCAGACCAGCGCGGTAGATGACGTTATCCAGCCGGGATTCCAGGATCTGCAGCAGCGTGTCACCAGTCTTGCCGGGGCGGCGGTTGGCCTCCTCGTAGTACCGGTGGAACTGCTTTTCCATGACGCCGTAGGTGAAGCGGGCCTTTTGCTTCTCCTGCTGCTGCAGGAGGTACTCGCTTTCCTTGACCCGGGCCCGGCCGTGCTGACCGGGCGGATACGGCCGACGCTCAAAGGCCTGGTCACCACCGACCAGGTCGGTCTTGAGCCGGCGGGACTTGCGGGTGATAGGTCCGGTGTATCGAGCCATCTGAAGCTGCTCCTCCCGCGCCTAGACCCGGCGCCGCTTCGGCGGCCGACAGCCGTTGTGCGGCTGCGGGGTCACGTCCTGGATAGTGCCGACCTCAAGGCCGGCGGCCTGAAGCGAGCGGATCGCCGTCTCGCGGCCTGACCCCGGGCCCTTCACGAAGACATCCACCTTCTTCATGCCGTGCTCGGCGGCCTTGCGGGCCGCGCTCTCAGCGGCCATCTGGGCGGCGAACGGGGTGGACTTGCGCGAGCCCTTGAACCCCACGTGGCCGGCGGACGCCCACGCGATCACCGCGCCGGTGGGGTCGGTGATCGAGACAATCGTGTTGTTGAACGTCGACTTGATATGCGCATGGCCATGCGCGACGTTCTTCTTCTCCTTGCGCCGCACCTTCTTGGTGCCGGCACCTGCTCGTGCTCTGGGTGGCATTCGATTGCACTCCTACAAAGGTCTGGGTGGCTAGTCGGTCCGCTACTTCTTCCCGGCCTTCTTCTTGCCGGCGACCGTCTTCTTCGGACCCTTGCGGGTGCGGGCGTTGGTCTTGGTTCGCTGACCGCGCACGGGCAGCCCGCGGCGCCACCGCAGGCCCTCGTAGCAACCGATCTCGATCTTCCGCCGGATGTCGGCCTGAACCTCGCGACGGAGGTCACCCTCGACCTTGCAGTTCTCTTCGATGTAGTCCCGCAGCCGGATGAGGTCCTCGTCGGAGAGGTCCTTGGTGCGCAGGTCCGGGCTCACCCCGGTGGCGCTGAGGATCTCGTGGGAGCGGGTACGGCCGATGCCGTAGATGTAGGTCAGCGCGATCTCCATCCGCTTGTCGCGGGGAAGGTCGACGCCGGAGAGTCGGGCCATGCGAGGCGTGTCTCCTGTCTCGTCGTCTCCAGGTCTGCTCCCCGTCCGTCCCGCGTAACGATGGTGCTCGTCGTCCGCGGGCCCCGGCCTGGCATCCGGGGGTGGACCGATCCCTCATGTGACGGTAGAACCGTCTCATCCGCACGGATCGGGTGGTGCGAGGAGGTCTTCTCAGTGTCGTTACGGGGCCGTCAAGGGCGCGACGTCGTGCCTGCTTAACCCTGGCGCTGCTTGTGGCGCAGGTTCTCGCAGATCACCATGACCACGCCGTGGCGGCGGATCACCTTGCACTTGTCGCAGATCCTCTTGACGCTGGGCTTGACCTTCACGTCATCTCTCCTGGTCACGGGACCGGGCAACGGCCCCGGGCCTTCAGTTGTGTTGTGGGTGCTGGTGGCTTGACTACTTGCCTACTTGTAGCGATAGACGATGCGGCCCCGGGACAGGTCGTAGGGTGAAAGCTCCACGACCACCCGATCCTCCGGCAGGATGCGGATGTAGTGCTGGCGCATCTTGCCGCTGATGTGCGCCAGGACGCGGTGACCGTTCTCCAACTCGACCCGGAACATCGCGTTGGGAAGTGGTTCGACCACCCGGCCTTCGACCTCGATCGCGCCGTCCTTCTTGCCCATGTCCTCCGCGTTCCTGCTGGTTTCGCCGCGCCGCCGAGTTGCGACCCTAGCCTCAACGCGGGCACCCGCCAGTTCCACGACGTGGGGAGGTATCACACGGAGTGCGAGGACGCACTGCCGAGCAGGACGCCTGCGCAGATACCTGCAGACACGCGAGAACCGGCGCGCCGCTCGCGCCGACGGCACAGTGTACGTCGAGGTCACAGACGGATCCAAACCGGCCCCGGAGTAGGTCACCGCGCCGGGCTGGCTAGGTTTTGACCGGCTCGGGCTCGGCGATGGGGTGTGCGCCGTGGATGGGCCCCTCGGCTTTGGCTAGCCGGGTGGCACCACCGCCCCAGCGCAGCGAGATGAACTCCGCCGCGATGGACACTGCGGTCTCCTCGGGGGTGCGGGCGCCCAGGTCCAGCCCGATTGGCGAGGCTATCCGAGACATCTCCGCATCGGTCACACCCGCTTCGCGCAGCCGAACCGCCCGGTCTTTGTGGGTTCTCCGCGATCCCATCGCGCCGAGGTAGGCCAGGTCCAACCGCAGCGCCTCAACGAGCACCGGCACGTCGAATTTCGGGTCGTGGGTGAGCACGGTGACCACGGTCCGCTGGTCGATCCGCCCAGCCTCGGCCTCAGCCTTCAGGTACCGGTGCGGCCAGTTCACCACGACCTCGTGCGCGTCGGGGAAACGGCTCTTGGTGGCGAACACCGGTCGCGCGTCGCACACCGTCACGTGGTAACCCAGGAACACCCCGAGCCGGGCCATCGCGGCAGCGAAGTCGATCGCACCGAAGACCAGCATCCGGGGTGGCGGATCAAGGGAGTTCACGAACACGTTCATGCCCTCACCGCGGCGCTGTCCCTCGGGGCCGTAGTGCAGGGTGACCGTTCGGCCGGCGGCGAGCGCGCCGCGGACGTCCTCCAGGATCGCCTCGTCGGCGCGGGAGGAGCCCAACGTGCCGGAGTGCCGGTCCGGCCAGACCACCATGCGCAGCCCCACGCGCTCGGCGTCGGGGTGCGCGACCACGGTGACCACCGCGACCGGCTCCTTCGTGGCCACTGAGGCGGCCACCTCGTCCAGCTCGGGAAAGCTGACTGGGTCCACCTTCTCGACGAACACATCGATGATGCCGCCGCAGGTGAGGCCAACGGTGAAGGCATCGTCATCGGAGACGCCGTAGCGCTGCAGGACGGGGGTGTCCTCGGCGAGCACCCGCTGGCCCAGCTCGAAGACCGCGCCCTCGACGCAGCCACCGGAGACGCTGCCGACTACAGTCTCGTCGGACGTCACCAGCATGGACGCTCCGGCCGGACGGGGCGCCGAGCGATAGGTGGACACCACCGTGCCCACTGCGGTGGATTTGCCTTGGCGCCACTGCGCCACCAGTTCGTCGAGCACCTCACGCACCGCGGACCCTCCTCGCGCAGAAGCTTCCAGCATGGCCGTGCCGCACCCCTATTAGAACGTATGCGCGCCGGCCGGCGCGCGGGTTCACCCACACCGGCGATCCGCACGGCACGGCGACTATTCGCTCAGTGACTGTTTCGGGGACTGTTGCGGGGGTGGGGGCGGGCGGTCCACGTCGATTCCGCTGGCCAGGTCCGAGCAATCCACCACGATCAGGTCAGATCGCCCGGCTAGCCAGTCCCGGGCACCCCGGTCACCTTGCGCCGAGGCGACGATGTCGGCCCAATGCCGCCGGCCGAGCAGCACCGGATGCCCAGGCTGGCTCGCGAACCCCGCCCGGGCCACCACCGCGGGATCAGCCAGCGCGAGGAGCCTGCGGACCACGGAAGCGTCCACGTCGGGCAGATCGACCAGGTGCACCAGCGCGGCCTGCACCCGCGGCGGCGCGCTGCGCACCAGCTCGGTCAGGCCGGCCCGCAGCGAAGCCCCCATGCCCTCGGCCCAGTCCGCGGCCAGCACGGTGCTGGCGGTCTCCGGCACCAGCGGGGCGACCTGCTCAGCCTGCGCGCCGACCACGACGAGCACCGGGTCGCATCCGCCGTCGGTCAGCGTGGCCACCGCCCGGCGCAACCAGGCGCCCCCGTCAACCAGGGCCTTGGGCATGCCATAGCGCCGCCCGGCCCCGGCTGCCAGCAGCAGTCCGGCGATCATGGCCGCATCCTCCCACAGGTTGCCGGGTCCGCAGCCGAGCGAAGCCGCCGCTGCGCTCCGAGAGCACCTAGCGCAGCGGCTCGCCGGCCCGTACCTGCTCAACAATCTCGATCTGGTCACCGAGGTGCAGGGCCGCGCCGGGGGAATCGGGGATGAGGTTAATCGCGAACCACGTCTTGCCGTCCCACCGCCGGCAGCGGGCGAGCGTGGTGAGCGGCTCTTTGCCCTTGCTCGCGGTGTCGGGGTCGATCGTGGTGAACACGCAGCGGGCGCAGGCCTTCACCACCCGGAAGGTCACCGCGCCGATCCGCACCACCCGCCAGCCATCCTCGGCCCAGGCGGGCGCCCCCGCGACGACCAGGCTGGGGCGAAACCGCGTCATCGACACCGGCCCCTCCTGCGCGCACGGTCCCTCGGCGATCAGATCATTCAGCGCGGCCAGGGACTCCTCGGTGGCCAGCAGTAGCGGGTAGCCGTCAGCGAAGGACACCCGATCCTCCGGCCGGCTGTACGCGGGGTCCGGCCGACGCCGGGTAGGGTCATCAAGGTAGACTAGCCGGACCGGTTCGCCGACCACCTTGCTGAACCAGGCGTGCGCCTCATCCGACGCGGGCGCGGCGACCAATTCACTGGAGAAGACTCGGACTTCTCTGAGCACGGAACCGTCCGGTGTGCGTACCAGCAGCGGGTCGGCGTCCGGCGCCTGCACCAGCAGCCCGTTCGCCCCGGGCTCTGGGGTGATCAGTACCAGCTGCGGGTATTGTCGCGCCGTCACCACAAGGCCTGCATCGTCAACGAGCATCCACCGCCGATCACCGGCCAGGCCCCAGGGCTCGACCACGGCCTTGTCGACCGCATGGCCGCGGCAGGACTTGATCGGATACCGGTTGACCCCGGTCAGCGTGAGGGCCACAGATTCCAGGCTAACGTCAACCCCGCCCGCCAGAACTAGCGTTCGGGAGAACACCATGAACACCTCAACCGAGCCCGGAGCAACACCCGGTCCCTTCGCTGACGATCACCGCCGCGCTGGGGCGGTTCGGATGTTCTCACTCGTGAACGGGCTGACCCTGCTCGGCGTACTGCTCCAAGCGGTGTGGGCAGGTGAGTTCATCGACCACGCCGGGCAAGGCGCCTGGATCACTGTGCATGAGATCGGCGCTTTCGTCGTCGTCGTGCTGGCCCTGGCCAATGCGCTGACCACAGTCCCGCTGTGGCGGACGCATTCGGCGCTCACCCTCGGCGCCTTTAGCCTGCTCGTGCTGATCGTCGTCGAAACGGGCCTGGGCGAGGCGATTACCAGGGCAGGCGCGAACGAGTTGATCGTCGCCCACGTGCCAATCGCGATACTCGTCTTCGGCCTGGGAGTGTACCTATCGATCATGGGAGCGCGACCGAGCCGCTCAACAGCGTGACAACAGCTCGACGGGCAGCCGCTCGCCAGGGTCCGGGTCGCCCCCCGAATGACGACCCGGACCATCCCCCAGACGCCCCGTCGCGCACGCCCCATATTCACGCGCCATGGGCGTCGGTCTTCATGTCTGGGCGTCCCGGCGCTGCGCCCAGGCCATGCAACCGACAATCCCTACGGTGCCGCACCGCGCCGCCCGGCGCATGAGGGTTCTCCCCTACCGGGACCCTTAGTTCACCACTACCTGTTTGGAATGGATCACCGGTGGGAACTCTGTGATCACAAGACCCCGCCACGGGGTCGTCGCGCTCGAAGGTGGTGCCGTCATGGGTCTGATTTTCGGCTTACTAGTGCTGTGGCTCGTGCTTGTCGTCGTCGGGTTCGCCATCAAGACGCTGTTCTGGCTGGCGATCGTCGGCTTGGCGTTGTTCGTCATCACTGGCGTGTTCGGTGCGCTCCGAGGCCGGAGCGGCCGTGGCGCGCTGCGCTAACACAGCAGCCGCACTATGTGATCTCGATCAGTGGCCGACAGGACAAGGAGTTCGGCCTGGTTTCCCCTAGGCCGACTCCTTGCACCCGGTAACTCTGCCATGGGATGCCTGGAGGCGGGTGCCTTTCACATCGATAAATTGCGTATCAGTGCCCTGCACATAGCCTCATGAGGAACCGGTCATGACCGTTCTGATCGTCGGCGCCGGGCCGACCGGTCTGATGCTGGCCTGCGACCTGGCCCGCCGAGGCGTGAGCTGCCGGGTGATCGACAAGGCACAGCGGCTGTGCACGGTTCGCAAGGCCATGGGCGTCGGCTTCGAGGGCGACACATTCGACACCGAGCGGACCCTGATCGGCGACATTCAGGTCGACGGCCTGGACGGGGTGTGCTGTCACATGTTCACCAAGGCCGGTGACATCACCAAGCGATTCTCGCTGTGGGAACCTACCCGGCAGCCGGCCCTACCAGTTCGTGGCGTCCAGCGTGCAGGACCGACTACAACCTGGGCTGGAAGCTCGCTGCCGTGCTCGCAGGCGCGCAGGAAGAGCTGTTGGACAGCTACGAGGCGAAGCGGATGCCGGCGATCCACCAGCTCGACATCAGCTACCGCAACGGTCCGCTGGCTGTCGACGACCGGGCCGAGCCAGGGCAGTTGCGCGCCGGCGACCGCGCGCCTGGCGGAGCGCTCGACGACGGCGGGCGCCTGTTCGACGTATTCCGGGGACCGGACTTCACCCTGCTGGCGTTTGGCGGCGCCACCGGTAGTTTCCCCGTAACCGGGTGACACCCTGGAGTCCGCACTCCTGAGCATTTATCACCTGTGGATGGGGTGTTGCCCGGCATCAGTCCGCTGATCTGGCGACACTTGCTCATCCTTGCCGGCACCACGATCGCCAGTCCGGCACGGGGCCGTCACCCCAGTAAGCCTGGCCACGTTGTCATCTACAACGGAACCGGTGGGTGCTGGGAGTTGGCGAGAGGACGAGAAGATGCGGCGTGCGCTCGCTGTCCCGGTCGTGGCGCTGGCGAGCGTGCTCGCGCTGGCCGGCTGCTCGACCAACACGCCGAGCTCGGGCACCGGCGCTGAGCCTCACAATGTCATCACCGACTTCGGCGTCGCCCGCGCCGAGATCACCCTCGGCGCCCTGACCGACTACTCCGGCCCGTTCTCCGACGTCGGGATCGGGGTGCTCCACGGCCAGCAGATGTGGATCAACGAGACCAACGCTGTGAGTGGGGTCTGCGGGCGAAAGATCAAGCTAGAGATCCGTGACGACAAGGACAACCCGGGCGAAGCGAAGACCCAGTACACCGCCTTGGAGCCGAGGGTGCTGGGCTTCATGCAGATCCTCGGCTCCTCAGTCAACACGGCCCTGAGCCAGAGCATGATTGACAACGAGACCACCGTGGTCGCACTGGCGAAGTCCTCGGAGCTGCTGGGCAACCCGTACGTGATCATCCCGGCCACCACCGACGACGTCGAGATGATCAACGGCCTGTCCTACCTGATGGAACAGGGCAAGATCCACGACGGTGACGCCATCGGCCACATCTGGCTCGACGGCGAGTACGGCGCCAACGGTCTGCGCGGCGCCCAGTACTTCGCCCAGCGCCACCACCTGACGCTCCGCGACGTCAAGGTCGCCGCCACTACCCCAGACCTGCGCAACGTCGTGACCGCTTTCGCCGGCACGCCCCGGGTGAAGGCGATCGCGCTGAGCACCACACCCGCCCAGACGGCCTCGGCTGCCGTGGCCAACCAGCAACTGGGGCTCATCGTGCCGATGGTCGCCAACAGCCCGGCGTTCTCCCCTCGGCTGCTGTTCGGCCCGGCCGCCCGCGCCCTGGGAAACCTTTCGGTGCTGGACAGCTCGGTGCCGTTCGCCTCGGATGTGGCTGCGGCGCGGCACGTCGCCAAGGCCTACCAGCAGGCCGGCTACCGGGAGTTGCCCAACAGTGGGGTGCCCTATGGCTACGCCATCGGCACGATCTGGGGCCAGTTGCTCAAGCGGGCCTGCCGCAACGGCGACCTGAGCCGGGCCGGGATCCAGGAGGCGCTGCGCCAGAGCACCACCATCTCCACCGACAAACTGATCGCCGAGCTGAACTTCGCCAAGCCGGGCTCGCCGGCCACCCGGGAGGTCTCCGTCGGCGTTCCCGACGTCGGCGTGCCGGGTGGGATCCGGCAAGTGCGGCCACTATTCGTGGCGCCAGATGCGCAGCACTACGCAGCCCCCCACCAGAATGACGACTGACCCCCGACCGAGACACCACTCAGGCTTGGGAGGATGGTCAGCGTGGAAGCTGTCGATACCTCACCGTGACTACAAGCCCGTCTAGTTCTGCCAAGCAGGCGCGAGAGGCCCTGGGGGTTCGCCTGTGTGAGGTGCGCAAGGACACGGGCCTTTCGGGGCGGGCGATGGCGGCGGCGACAGGTCAGCACTTCACCCGCGTGAGCAAGATCGAGCACGGAGTACAGGCACCCACTGATCAGGACATCCGCGATTGGTGCCGTGCCTGTGGGGCTGAAGACCAAATCCCCGATTTGCTGGCCACCTTGCGCGCCGTGGAATCGGCTTATCTGGAATTTCGCCGGCAAGCCCGCGCGGGGATGAAAGGGTCAGGCGGTGTCCCCTAGTGTGTCGCGCCTGACATACCGGCTGGCGTTTTTGTCTGATTGTGCTGTATCGTACGCTGCGTGAGTTCCGTCTCGCTGACAATGCGTGCGGAGGTGGCGCCGCCGGTCGGTCCACTGTCGCCCAGCGGCGACGTGCTGACCGTCGGGTGTCTGGGAGAGGGGTGATCGCCGGTGGACCTCCTTGGCCCCGGGTTCGTCGACAGCGACGAGGTGCGCGCCGCAGTGAACGATCTTGATATCGGCGCGCTGTTCCGGCTGGTCCAGCGCCTCGGGGTGACTCAGCGCCAGATTGCGGGGCTGACGGGTCAGTCTCAGTCGGAGGTGTGCGCGATCCTCAAGGGCCGCAAGGTGACCAACGTGTTTGTCCTGCGTGTTTGTCCTGCGGCGCATCGCTGACGGGTTTGGCATCTCCCGGGAGCGGATGTTCCTGGGCTACGGTGAGAAAGGACCGCAGGCACCGTCGACCGGCGGGGAGGTGGACGAGAAGGTGAAACGCCGCGTCCTCATCGCCGCGGCCATGGGCCAGCCGTTCCTGAGTCTGCGGGGTGAGCCGATCACGCTGGGCCTGCGCACCGACGAACCGCTGCCCTCGCGGCTGAGCTTGGCTCACGTCCAGGAGGTGCGGACGTTCACCGACCAGTTGGTCGGCAGGTCACGGTACTACGGTGGGCAGGCCGGCGTGTTCGGTGACGCGGTGCGGCGCTACACGCGGTGGAGGGCGGTGCCCGCGCCGGAGGAGGTCACGGCCCAGCTAGCCGCCGCGCTGGCCGAGCTGCACACTGAGGCGGGCTGGGCCTACCACGACTCCGGGCTGGACGGTACCGGCTACTTCACCCATGGCCTGGGGCTGGCCCATGAGTTCGGGGACGCCTACGGGGTCGCCAACACCGCCTGGAGCGCCGGGCTGGCGTTGATCCGCAGCGGGCACCCTAACGATGCGCTCAAGCTGTTTACTCTCGGCACGCTCCGTCTCGACGGATTCCCACCCGGCAGGCCCACCCCAGCGACCCTGCGTACCGAGGACCCCCGGGTACCGACCCTCACCGCGCGGCTGGCCCGGGGTTCCGCGACCGCCTACGCCTGCATGGGCGGCACCGATGAGGCTACTCGCCACCTCGCCAAGGCGAACGACGGGTGGGAGCCCCGCGATGCGTGCGAGCGTGCGAGCGCCGATCATGGGACGGCGTTGATTCAGCTCGTTCTGGGCCGGCTCGACGCCGCCGAGCAGTTCGCCACCAGCGCGCTGCGCAGCTACGGGGAGAGCCACCGCCGGGGCCGCACACAGGTCCAACTGCTCCTCGCCGAGGTACACATCCGCGCCGGGGAACTCCAAGGACTGACCCTGGCCCGCCACGCCATCAACGAGATCAGCACCCTGCACTCCGTCGCCGCGCGACAGGAACGGCTCATCCCACTGGCCGCCGCGTTGGAAGCCCGCCCCGGCACCGACAGCCGAGAACTCGCCCGAACAGCCCGACAAGTCGCCACGACGAGGATCTAACGCAAGGGTGGACAGCCCCAGGGTTGGTTGGGTGGTGTCCTCCGGGCGTCGGGGTCCCGCGCAGCGGGGTGCGGACCGAACAGCGCCGAAGACCTGCTGACCAGCGACTACGCCCCTCCCAGTGTCGTCCGGGACACGAATGGGGCCAAGACACCGCAGTCTCCTCGGGGGTACGGGCGCCCAGGTCCACTCGACAAACCTCGCGCGAACTGATCAAGTAGCTTGATCCGACGGCCCCAACCCCCTACCCGGTGATGGATGTCTCCGGATGGTCGATCGCCAACTTGGAGCCACGGGGCGGCGGACCCAACGCTTGGCTGTACTCCGGTCTCGGGCGGTGGCTGTTCAAGCCGGTGTCGACTGTCAGGTGGGGACGCCAGGGCGAGGACTGGGCCGTTGTGCGCCCAGAGTCTCTGGGCGCACCGGATCTGTTGTGCCCGTCGTACGACCATGGGAGCAGCCTTGGCTTCAACCTCATGGTGGAGCTACTGGTGGTCAATAGAAGGAGGCTGCTCGATGTGTGCTAGATCAGCCGTCGTACAGCCGCTCAGTGAGCGGGCTGGTCAGGCAGCGGTGGTGCGCCGCATGGCAGTAGCTTGGCAGCATCCCGACGAGCGTAGCGTACGACCCGTCGGGCTTCTCCAGTACGATGGACAGACGCACGAGTTTTTTACTTGCGCACAGTAAGCGAAGTGAGGGACTTTCGGCCTTTCCTGAATTTTCCCGATCTCGCGCGCGTTTATCGCTCAACGGATCTCTTTCCAATGTTCTCGCAGCGGGTTATGAGCCCTCGGCGCCCAGATTACACGCACCACCCTCAGCAACTCGACTTAACCCGCAATGCGACACCATGAGAACAACTCGCACGCACAGAGGGGAAACTCGCCAGCGATACTATTCAGCTAATTCCCGAGCCAGAGGTAGACAGTGAGAGCAGGACGCGATCTCAATTCTTGGCCGCAGGCATCCGCCACCACATCAAGGATGAGCAACGACGCGATGTAATACTGTCGAGGCTGAGAAAAGGAGACAAGCTACGACTGGTAGACGAGCCCGACAATCCCGTGAACTCACGCGCGGTACTTGTATCGGCCCGCAACCAAGTCACCCTTGGCTGGGTTCCAAACATGCTGCTGGACTACGTCCACGATGGTGGCCCATTTTCTGTCGAGGTCACACACGTGAACGGCCCCGATACTCCCAACCATATGGGACTTCTCGTCGTTATTGAAGGGCAACTCGAGCCTGGCTACCGACCCTTCACTGGGCCGAGCTGGCAACCATACTCCGCGGTGACGTAACAGGGCAGGTTGCGTACAGCTTTCTACTTCGACCGGGGACGTCGCTTTTCTCATCGCCGCCACTCACGGGATCGATTCTATCGCATGACCCGAACTCGTGCGGTCGCCCTCGTCGAGCTGGCAATCGCCCGACCACGCCACACCATCGGGGCGACCGCTCTGCCCGACCGTGCGCATACACCCGCCGTAGCGTTGTGGGTGTCTAGCCGGCATTGCTGCCAGACCGAGCACCTCGGCTGATCTGCTTGCCCGCAGGGCTGACGGGCACAGAGACTTCCGGCGGGTCGTCTGATTGGTGAACTGCGTCCCCACGACGCTGACTGCGCAGAGCGGTGGTCCTGCGATTAACAGATGCCAGTAGCGCCCTCGTCGGATCACGCGACGTGGGCGTGCGGGGTGCGCTGGGGTGACGTTTGTGGCAGCTTGATGCTGCTCGTTGCGGTCAGAACCGCGGTCATCGAGCCAGCGACGGTGGTCGCCTAGGACGTCGCGGCCGGTGACCGCTGCCTGTGCTCGGCCTGCGGTCACCGGCCGGGCTCGCCGAGCCGATCACCCAAGCAATCCCAGCCGATCGGAACACGACGCCTGGCACGGTTCCGATCGGGGTATCTTCGGACGAGTCGGCGACGTCCCGAGCACGGGGCCGGGCCACCCGCGACGACGAGGAAGGAGGCTGTCGTGCTCGGCGAGGATACCCAAGGACCCAGGGAGCTTTTCGTCGACCAGAAGCGCGGTGATCGACAACTGGCGTCTCGGGCGCGACTGGCGGAAGCTGGTTGCCGGCTCAACGGCGATCCCACACAATCGGGGCTCCACCAGCCAGTCAGTCCGTCCGCAGTGTCAACGTCTCTCGACGGCGCAAGACCCACTATCTTTCATGAGCCGACCGTCAAGCATCGAGTGGGACTGAAACTAATTAGCAAAAATCAACCATCATCAACAGGATGGCGGGACGAAGACACGAAAGTAAATGAGAATTACTCATTGATCACGAGGGGGTGAAATGACAACCCCCTTGCCGTCACAAATAACACAACGCGTACCGGCGGACTCCCAGGAACTAAGAATTAAGGTCGGCAAGTGGCTTTTATTTGAAATAGTATTCGCCCTTCTACCTCTGTTCTTTAACTGGGGCACCGCAATACTGCATGATAAGAGCGTCAGCTGGGGCCTACTAGTTGGTCGCGGCGAGCTTCTACTTATCTCCGTCGCCATCATCGCTGCGGCAATTGGCAATCTGGTGAATAGTGGATGGAACGAGAAGCTGCACGGTGTCAAGCAAACCCTAGTCGGCGTGGGGTTTATCTTGGGATGTACTGGTACCTGGCTCTACTCCCAAGCGGCAATATTCCCTGGGGAAAATAATGATATCAACACAACATACGTGGTCGGAATATCAGTTATTGTTACAATTGGGGCGATAGTACTCAGCCTGGCTTGCTTGATAACAGCGGAGGTCAAGTAGCAATGGGCAACCTAGTCTTGGCCGCAGTGGCCTCTCTTGGCAGTGTGATAATCGCCGTTTTCGCGACGGCTAAGTCATGGTTAGCACTCCAACTCCAACGTCGCAGATCCCAGGATTACATCACGATCGAAAGGGGAGACAAGAAATTTGAAATTGACGCAACGAAGCTTTCAGTAGAACAGATCGAAGGAATTCTGAACAATTTAGGCCAGGACGAGGACTTGGGCCGCGATGAACCTTAGGGGCTACCTTAGGATAAGGTGGGCGCACGCGTTCCGCCGGCATTGCTCTATTCGGTCCATCCCCACGGTCGTTTCACGATCGCATACAGGGGTGCGGTGGTCGCCTCTTCCCCTCCCGAGTCCCGCCTGCGCTGGGGTTCCCGAACTCAACAGGAGGGCTGTCCGCCATGATCCAAACAGCTCTGGTGTCGAGTTCGGGAACCCCAGCGCAGGCGGAACACCCAGGCGCCGACGGGATCATCCTTGGGCAGCGGGCGGCTGCGGATTCCCGGCCTACTTATTCGATCTTGAAACGACCATGGGTCCATCCCGGAGACCCGCCTAGCGGCGAGCGTCTGGTCGGGGCCATGTAGGGGGAGCACCTGGTGCTCGAGGACCGTATAGGGCCGAACCACCCGTAGACCGCCAGACAGCGCCGGACGCAGCCGGACTAGACAAAGATCGGCCCCTAACCACGTTGGTACTGGTCAGGGGCCGTTCCTGCTGGCGTGGCGGGTCAAGGATTCGAAATTTGGAAGGCATCAGCCGACGGATTCACCATCCTCTGACGCCGAGGCGAGCACGGAACAGCCGACGACTCTGACCGCGCACAACACACTCGGAGCAGGCCACGGCCCTGGCAGGAGGGGGAGGCTGCCAGGGCCGTGGGGTACGCCCGCTGGCTGGTGAGCGGGCGAGCCTGAGGACTTGTGGGCTAGGCCGCTGTGGGCGGCGAGGTGTTGAACGCGAACGTGGCGCAGGCGCGGTTGAGGGAGCGGCTGAGGTTCTCGGCGCATCGTTCGGCCTGCTGCAGGTGGGCGCCCACAGTGGCCCAGACGGCGAGATCCCGGCGAGTCTGGGCGGTGAGCTGACCGAGCAGCCCCGCGATGGCAGCCAGGTCAGACAGGACGATGATCAGTTCGTCCGCGTTGAGGCCCTGGGGAGGGTGGGCGCCGGTTGTCTCGAGGGCGTCGAGGGCTTGGGCGATGTGCTGGTGGGTGTTGTGGTCCATGGATCTCACCTGTCTAGCGATTCGGGGAAAGAGCAGGCTGGGTGGTGGCGCGGCGGGAGCGCGGGACGGCGAGCATGCCCAGGGTGGCGATCTCGACGAGGACGCTGATCAGGGCTTGCGGGGCGGGTTGCAGGCCGTATTCGACGAACCCGAGGATCCCAATGGTGCGGGAGAGGATGAACCCCACCAGCGCGCCACCGGCCAGGGCGGCGGCGGCCAGCCGCGGCACCGGCGCCCAGGTGAGCAGGAGCAACAGCGCCACCGCGAGGGAGCCGCTGGCTTGGAGCAGGAACGCCGGGCCGATCCACGGGATGACGCGGTAGCCGTTCAGGTACAGCTCGGCGTGGATGACGCCGCTGGCCGCTAAGCAGCCGGCCGCGCCGAACCGGAACAACAGCAGCCGGGTCGGGTTCACGTGAGCTTCCGATCTTTGATCGCCAGGGCGTGTTGGCCCGGCTGGTACGTCACGTCCCGGATGCCCAGGGCGGCGCCGAGCTGCCCGGCGGGCAGCGTGACCGGGATCGGGCCGGGCCCCACCCCGGGATGGGGCAGGGGGTAGGCGGTGGTGGTCGCGCTGTAGAAGGTGACGTTGCCTTCGGTTTTGGTGAACAGCTGGTGGACGTGGCCGTTGAGGCAGGTCACCGAGGAGAACCGGCGCAGGTAGCTCAGCGCTTGGGTGGCGTCATCGGTGCCCCAACCCCAGGCCGGGTACATCGCGAACAGCGGAATGTGGCTGAACACCACGATGGGCGTGTCAGAAGGCAGGCCGGCGACGTCTTTGCGGACGAAGTCGAGCTGGTCGGTCCCGAGATGGCCGAGCTTTTCCAGTGCCAGGGTGTTGACCAGAGCGATGACGTGCACGCCCTTGACGTCGACGCTGTACCAGCCGTCCCCATGGGTGCCGGCCCCGAAGGCGGCTCGGTATTTCTGCCCGTGGTCATCGACCGAGTCGTGCTCGCCGGGCACGGTGAACACGTGGTCGGTGCGCAGCCCGCGCAGCATCTGGCTGACCTGGTCGAACTGGGCCTGGGTAGACAGGTGGGTCAGATCCCCGGTGTGCATCACGAAATCCGGGCGGAACCCCAGGGTGTTGACCTGGTTGATGGCGCGGCTGAAGGAGCCAGTCACGTCGGTGTTCGCGGGCCCGGTGAAACCCAGGTGGCTGTCGCTGATCTGCACGAACCGCAACGCGTGCGGATCGTCGGCGACAGCGGCGGCGGGTGGGGCGCCGAGGCCGCTGATCACCTCACCGCCGGTGACGGTGAGCACCACCGCCGCGCCGAACCACGCTGTGTGCCGCAGCAGCTGGCGGCGGTTCATCCCCGCAGGGCCGCTCTCGGGCCCGGTCGACGGCTCGGTGCTCATGGGGTCACCACCACGGTGGCGGTCATGAACGGGTGGATGGTGCACAGGTAGTCGAAGCGACCCGGTGTGGTGAAGGTGTACTGGTAGGACTGGCCGGTGTTCAGCGTCGGGGAGTGAAACGCCCCGGACATCGCACTCACGGTGTGCGGATCCTGGTCACGGTTGGTCCAGATGACGGTGGTGCCGGCCTTGATGGTCACGGTGGCTGGGGAGAACGCAAAGTTCTGGATCGTCACCGCATCACTGGCCACCGACGCGGCCGCCCCTGGTGTCGAGGCGGCGGCGGTGGGGGGCAGCGACCCGATCCCCACCACGACCACGATCCCGACCAGGATCGCTATCCCCACCGCGACCGCTGGCAGCACAAGGCTGGTTCTAAGCTGGCACAGTCTGAGCTGGCGCATAATGATCGGCCCCTATCCGGCCCGACCGTCGCGGGCCCGCTGGTGCACCCGCCTCATCGCGGGTCTCATCCACAGATAGGGGCCGGGGTTACAACCACCGAGCCCGCGTCAACCGTGGAGCAGCCGCTCCAGCGCCTCGCGCGCCGCCGTGTCACGAGCGGCGGCTCGGGTGATCTCCTGCGCCAGCTCTTGCAGCCATTGCGCCACGCTGATGCTGCGGCGACTGATCACCACCCCGTGCACCACCTGCTGCAGCTGCGCCTCGATCCCGCCGTTGCGGCCCTCGCGCAGCTCAAGGTCGTGGTTTTCGCCGTGCACCACGAGGCGAACAGCGCGACCTGGACGGTGTGCTAAGCGGTCCCCGACAGTGCGTTGGTAGCCGATCTCCACCATGCCTGCCGGTAGCGCCTGGGCCAGCGCACCGCTCAACACCCGGGCGTAGGACGCGACCTCGTCGCGATCGGCTCGCAGCATCGCGGCCAGAAGCTGGACGTCGCCCATCGGGCCCAGGCCGCTGGGCTGGTCGGTCATGAGTCGGTCAGCGGGAGGACGAGCTGCGGCTTGGCGATCACGTGGTCAGCGCGCAGCGGGCGCACCGCGGTGCCGATCGCGAAGAACTCCGTGGTGTGCCCACCCCAGCGGTGTCCCAGCGAGAGCAACTGCACCCCCACGATGCCCTCGGCCACCAAACGCTCGGCCTCGGCCTGCATCCGGCTCATCGCGAGCTCCCGGGCGTCGTAGAGTGCCTCGGTGAACTGCGGCAGCTCGACATTTTGCCCGATGTTGCCCATCGCCTGCCAGAACCGTTGGTGCGCGACGTGGTAGACGCAGGAGCCCATCACCATGCCCAGCGGGGCGTAGCCGGCCTGGATCAGCGTCCAGAAGTCCTGACCAGACAGGTCGGAGGTGAACGGCTGGCCCTGGTTGTTGCGCCACGGCTGCCCGTCCGGTGCCTGCGGCTCATCGGCCTTCACGGCGGTGCCAATCGCGATGAACTCGGCGAGGTCCGTGCCGAACTCCTTGAACTCGATCTCGAGGCGAACCCCGACTATGCCGTCGGCACCCAGCTGATCCGCCTCGGCCTCCATCCGCGTCATGGCCAGCTCACGGGCATGGTACATCGCCTGGGACAGGACGGCCAGCTCCTGGTTGCTGCTCCACCGGCCCATCTGAAACCCGACGTGGTAAACGCTGGAGCCCAGCACCAGCCCGAGGGGACGGAACCCAGCCTCGCGCACCAGCAGGAACTCGTTCACCGACAGGTCGGAGGTAAACAAGCTGGTGGCCTGGCCCGGCCGCATCTCGGCGAGCCGGCGCATCGCGTCCTCGGGGATGCCGGGCGCGGTGGGATCGGCGGTCATGACGCTCCTCCTTCTCGGTGTACCGGCGGCTATCGCAGCGCCAGGATGGTCAACGATCGGGTCGGGGCGCGGTACCCTTGGTGAAAGCTCACCAGCGCGGTGCCGAACACCGCCGATTCGGCAACGTGGTCCCGATGGTTCTCCGACGGCTCGATCGTCCTGATCGCCAGGCCCACCGAGGAGACGATCGCGCCCTCGGCCCCGGCGGAGCGGGCTTGGTGGTCGAAGCGAGAGCGGGCATCGGCGCGCACGTGGGTGACCAGCTCGGTGTAGCCGGATACCTCCGTGTTGCCAGCACCCCACGAGGACTGCCGGCGCGTCTGCCAGTCGTCATGGCGTACCGCCACCGAGATCCCGTAGACGATAGCGCTGGGCACCCAGCCGGCAGTCAGCAGCTTGGCCACGTCCTGACCAGCCAGATCGGTGGTGAACACGCGGCCCGGACGATGCCGGGACCGGGCCCGGACCGCAGTACCCAAGGCGACGAACTCGCGGTTGTCGGAGCCAAAATGTGACACCGACAGCCGCACTCCCACCACGCCATCAGCGTCCATCGCGGCGGCCTCCGCCCTCATCCGGCCCAGCGCCGTATCGTAACCCCGGTACAGGGCGTCGACGTAAGGCCCGAACCCGACGAAGCGGGCCGAGCCCGACGACGTGACGGTCCCACCGCCGAGCCCGAACCCCCCGAAGTAACCACAGCCCCCGAAGCCGCTCCACCCGATGTGCTCGACAATGCAGCCCATCACCTCGCCGACCGGCTCGAAGCCGACCGACTGCACCCCGACAGCGCCAGGCACCGTCAGCAGCGAGGTACGCAGGCCAGTACGGGCGAAGCGCCTCATCCTGTCAGCGGCCACCGGCGGCAGTCCGCGACCATCCCACTGCGTCATCGGCGCTCTCCTGTTAGCCGGCACACGTGAGCCTACCAGTGGTTTTTCTGCGCGCGCGCTTCGAACAGGAATACGGCCGCAGAGATGGACACGTTCAGCGAGTCGGTCGACCCTAGCATGGGGATGAACAGATCGCCGTTGTCTTCTGCGAGCGATATCACCTGAACATGCGCGCCGCGCTGCGAATGGTTCACGACTGGAGCCAACGCGACGACGCGACATACAACACTCGCCGTGAACTTAACCAGGTGCGCGAGATCGTCACCGAAATGACCAGCAATCGGAGAGATCACGGTGCTGAGCCGGACTTGACAGCTCTGATGGAACGGCTTGACGAGATGGACGTGCACGAATTCACACGATTGAGCGCCAACTTGGCGAAACAGGTTGACACCCATATCGACCGAAACGCGCTGTTCCGCAAGCTCGCAGCCGGGCTGTCATTGGGCGCAGCGGCACTTGCTATCTCGACCCTCGAAGCTGATGCGACGCAAGCCGCTCCGCCACCCACAGGAGGCGACCGCCTGGCCGGTGTCTGGCAGAGTCGGTATGTCTATTGCGCATCGAGTCGTCAAGGTGAGTTCATCGGTGAGCACTACGTCGTGTTCAACCAGCAGGAAAATCACTTGTCCGGCCAGAGCCTGCCGAACTCATTAAACTCACTGCTCGCCCTTGACCTCTCGGTCAGCGATTCAGCAGTGACTGGCACGTGGATCGAGCGAACCTCGCCGACAGGATACTACAAAGGTGCGGTGTATCGCGGAGCCATCCAACTATTGATCGACCCCGCAGGAAGGAGGATAACCGGACGATGGCTGGGATTCGATAAGGAATCCAAAGCGTCAAGGAATGCTTCGTCACCGGTAGCGCGTCGAGTGCTACTCGGGTGTAGGCCGCCCCGCTTTAACGATCTCCCGCATGGGCGAGCATCAGGCCCCGGTGCATCTCCAGATGAGTGCGGAACCGGGGCAGCGACGCCTGCAGAGTCCGGACCGCCTCATCAGTTCACAGGTGTTCCCGCGACTTTGCCGGGGCCCTGGGGTCGAGCCTGATAACTCACCCGCCGGTGGGTTTGGGGTGTTGGAGGAAGAAACGGGTCATTTCGGCTGAGGCGTTGGGGCCGTGGGGGTCGGTGTATGACCCGGCGGGGTCGCCGCCGTACCAGGCGTGGCCGCCGCCGTGGACGATCCATGACTCAGCAACAACAGTGCCAGTGGGGTCTATGTAGTGGGTAAGGGTGTAAGAGTGGCAGCGGTCCTGCCCGGCCTGGGTCGTGGTAGAAGCGCTGTGGGCCGCGCTGGGCCGGGAGGCAATGAGGTTTCGGGCGTTCACCGGCGCCACAACGGTGTCGCGGTCGCCGTGGAAGACGATCAGCGGCAGGTCCCCGCCGCAAGCCGGTGCCGGTGCTCCACCGGTCCGCATTGCGGTGAAGGCGGAAACGACGTCATGAGCGGCGCGGTAGCTGAGCCCAGAATGCACGCCGACGGCGACATAGAGATCAGGGTAGGTCGCGGCCATGACCGCCGCCATGGCGCCACCGGCGGAGAGGCCGGCAATGGAGATTCGGGCCGGGTCCACGGCGTGATCGCTCATCACCTGGCGGGTGATGCCGGCGATGATGGATGGCTCGCCGCGGCCGGCGACTTGGTCGCCGGGGTTGAACCAATTCCAGTAGCCGCCGTTGTTGGCGGTGGTGGATTGCTCGGGGTAGGCGACGAGGAAGGTGTGTTGCTCGCTGTGTTCATTCATCCGGGTGCCGGCGGCGAAGTCGGTGGCATTTTGCGTGCCGCCGTGCAGCATCACGACCAGCGGAACTGGATCCCCGGTGTAGCCGCTAGGGATGTACAGGTCGTAGCTGCGGGTCCCGGCCGGTTCGGTGTGGGTGAGGTGCCGGATCTCACCTCCGGTGGCGGCCGCCGCGTCGCGGGAAGGAGAACCTCTGACGGCGGAGGCGCCCGGAGCACCACCGCCAAGCCCGCGCCGCAGGTGCGTTACCGCCTGCGCGAGTTGTCCATTGCGGACCAGCCGCAGTGCCTGCGCCCTGTCGGCATTCTTATCCACTGTGCGGTCCTGTCTGTCGTGGTTGCTCCGGCGTGCGGTGGTCATGTGGTTCGGGGCGCTAGCGCCGCCTTGACCGCGGGAGGCGCCCGGAAGGACCCGAGAACCTCCACCGACGTGATCGTCGCGAGCGCGAGCTCGGGGGAGACGTCCTCGGCGATACTGCCCAACCCCAGGACACGCAGCTCGACGGTGCTACCGGCCGCGCGCAGCGCTTCCAGGTCGCGGCGGCTGTAGTGCTGGGTGCCCAGCGTCAAGGTCCGCCGCGCCACCGTCTCATTCAACGCGTTCGACCGAGTGTCAAGCTGCCGGCGGATCGCGGTGCGGATGAAATCGGTGCGGTTGGCGTAGAAGCCCTCGTCGACAAGCAGATCGATCTGGCCCAGGTCGACCAGCCCCACGTTGATCGTGATCTTCTCGCTCTTATCGACCTCAGCCACGTCACCCAACCCTCTCGCCATCTGACATCCATCTTAGCACCATCCCACCGGATGGTGGACGCGCCAAGGCGATAGTTTCGGACGGTCAGCGGGTAGCCTGGCCAGCGGCAGTGCACTACCAACGGGGCACCGCGTGACCTGGGGAGGTGGTGAGGTGGCTCCTGGGCTGCCTGGGGTGTTCGCTTCGCTGGCCCCGATCCTCACCTCGCACGGTTACCTGGCTGTCTTCGGGTTCTTGTTCATCGAGAGTTTCGGGGCGCCGGTCCCTGGCCAGACCATGCTCATGGCCGCGGGTGTCTTCGCCGGAGCCGGGAAACTCAATGTTGCCGGCGTCGCCATCCTGGGTTTCATCGCCGCTGTCTCCGGCGACAACGTCGGCTACTTGATCGGGCACTTCGGCGGGCGAGCTCTGGTGCTTCGTTTCGGCCGCTACGTCTTGGTGACCGAAAAACGCCTCAACAAAGCCGAGGACTTCTTCGGGCGCCATGGCAACAAGATCGTCGCCGTCGCCCGGTTCATTGACGGCCTGCGCCAGCTCAACGGCATCGTCGCTGGCATCGCCGGGATGCCATGGCAGCGGTTCCTGGCTTTCAACGCGCTGGGCGCCGCAGCCTGGGTGGGGGTGTGGACCTCCGTCGGTTACTTCGCCGGCGGTCACCTCACCGTGATCTACCAGCAGTTCCACCGCTATCAGACCGTGGCGCTCCTCATTGTCGGCGTCGTCATCCTCACTGCGGTGGTCCATTGGTGGTGGCGTAGGCAGCGTCAGCGCACTACCGCATGATCCAGCGGGTGAGCGACACCCAGGGCCGGCCCGCCTGGCTCGTGTCAGGGCACGAGTGGGTGCGGGAGCTGCTAGCCGACCCGCGGCTGTCCCGCTCGCATCCCAACCCGGGGCACCCGGTCCGCCTCACCCAGCCAGGCCTGTTCGGGGGGCCGATTCCCGATCCGGAAGGGGAGCTGGCTGACCTGCACCGGATGCGCAAGCTGCTGACGCCCTCGCTGTCGGCCCGTCGCGTGGAAAGCCTCCGGCCGCGGGTGGAGACGATCGTCGAGGAGTTGCTCGACGAGCTTGGCCGCAGCGGGCCCCCCGCCGACTTTCACACCATCGTCGCCTTCCCGCTGCCCGCACTCGTGGTCTGCGAGCTGCTCGGGGTGCCCGCCGAGGACCGCGAGGACTTCGCCCGGTGGCAGATCGAGGCCAAGCAGGTGAGCAAGCCCGCCGTCGCGCGAGGAGGCTTGCAATCGCTGTGGCGGTACTTGGGCACCCTGATCGAGCGCAAGCGCTGGGTCGGCGGCGGCGACGTCCTCTCGGACCTGCTTGACGCCGCCAAGCTCGACGCGAAGCTGACCGACGACGGCATCGCTCATCTCGCCGCCGGGCTGCTGTTCGCGGGGCATGCGCCCGTCGTCGCCATCATCGACCGGGGCGTGCTGCTGTTGCTGACCCATTCCGAGCAGCGGGAGGCGCTGCGACGTGACCCGACGCTGGCCGCCGGGGCCGTGGAAGAGATCTTCCGCTTCGCCAGCCCGATCGAGCGGTCGCGAGCCGCTCGGCGCGGCGGCCTGACCCGGTACGCCTCCGTTAACATCGTGGTCGAGGGAACCACCATCCGTGCGGGCGACACCGTGATGTTCGCCGTGCAGGAGGCCAACGAAGATGAGAGCGTCTTCCCCGACCCGAAGCGCTTCGACATCACCCGCGAGCGGATCCCGCACCTGTCGCTGAGCCACGGCGCGCACTTCTGCCTCGGAGCCCACCTGGCCCGGGTGGAGCTCCAGTACCTGTTCCTCCGGCTACTCGAACGCTTCCCCACCCTGCGCCTCGCGGTACCGCTCGAGGAGATCCAACCCGTTCGCGAAGCCGTCGCCGGTGCCATCAGCCAGCTCCCCGTCACCTGGTAGACAATAAGGATAGGAACTGATCATGATCCCGAATCCAGCCCGGCTCAGCGTTGAAGCGCTTGGTGAGTTCGGTGACGCGGAAGAAGGCGGCCGACGGCTCGATGATCCATTCATGCCGTCGGCTCGGCGGTTTCCTCGGGACGCGTGGCCGCCCGTGGGGAGCGACGAGTTACCCAGTGCCACGCGGCCGTTTGTCTTGCGGGGCGCCCAGCAGATTGACTCGGTGGTCACGGGCAAGCACCGGACCGCGCCGCACCAGACGCCGCATACCGATGAAACCAACAGGGACGGCACGTCGGTGCCGGATACGTGGTATGAGCCAGACGACTGAGAGGACCGGTGTCCAGTGTCGCAGGTGTTGATTGTCAGTGGTCGTGGTGATTGGTCGGCCGAGCAGGTTGCCAAACAACTGGAAGCGCGGGGATGCGCTTACTCGTGGCTTGATCCGGCGGACTTTCCTCAGCGAGTGCGAGTCACGGCGAGACTGGGACATGACTTGGGCCGTGGCTGGCGCGGCGAGGTCGAGACCCCGGACGGGGTCTTCTCCTGGGAGGAGATCTCGGCCGTGTTCTATCGGCGTCCACGAGATTTTGACATGCCAAGCGCAATGTCCGGGCCGGAGCAACGTTTCGCTCGCGCCCAGGCTCGTGTTGGATTAGGCGGCGTGCTGGCCAGCCTACCGGCGAAGTGGATCAATCATCCATCGGCCCTGGCTGACTGCGAGTACAAACCGCGCCAGCTCAGCCTCGCGCAAGCGGTCGGGCTGCGCGTACCGGCAACTATCGTCACCAACGTAGCGGATGAGGTGCGGCGGTTCGCGGCAGAACAGGGCGATATCATCGTCAAGTCACTGGCGGAGCCGATCATCGCTGAAGCCGGGTCCCAGAAGGCAATCTGGACCCGACGAGTCGCAGCGGCGGAGTTGGCCAATCTCACCGGTCTCGAGTTGACCACACATTTGTTCCAAGAATTGATTCCCAAAGCTTATGATATCCGCTTGACCGTGGTGGGGAAACGTGACTTCGCCGTCGCCATCCATGCCCACTCCCCAGCCGCACGTATAGACTGGCGCACCGACTATGACGCGCTGATTTACGAGGTGATTGATTGCCCGGCGGGAATCACCGACCGCGTGCATGCTTTCCTGTCCGCAGCGGGTCTCACCTATGGGGCATTCGACTTCATCGTCACCGCTGACACCGAGGACTACATCTTTTTGGAGTGTAACGCGGCTGGGCAGTGGGGGTGGCTTGCCGAGGCGTGCGGACTCCCCATCGCCGAAGCGATCGCCGACGAGCTGATCGGAGACAACCGATGATCAACTGGCAGCCGCTTGTTACCACGATGACCCAGAAACTTGTCGCCACGGGAGAGCTGACCGACCCAGCGTGGCACCGAGCGTTCCTCGACACTCCGCGACACATCTTCGTTCCTGATCACAGTCTGGCCGACGCCTACTCCCAGACCGCGCTCGTCACGCAATGGCGCGCCGCCGACGAGCTGGGCAACCAGCGCCCCACCTCCTCAGCAAGCGCGCCGGACGCCGTCGCCGTCATGCTCGAACGGCTAGCTGCGCAGGATCACCATCGGGTCCTGGAGATCGGCACCGGAACCGGCTACAACGCGGCGCTGCTGTGTCACCGGCTCGGTGCGGCGAACGTCTACTCCAATGACATCGATCCCACACTCGTCGACCAAGCCCGGCTCGCGCTCAACAGTCTCGGCTACCAGCCCACGCTGGTCGCCGCCGATGGCTACACCGGGCTCGCCGACGGCGCACCCTACGATCGCATCCTGGCCACCTGCGCGATCACCCACATTCCACCCGAGTGGATACGGCAACTCGCCGATGGCGGCCGCATCGTCGCGCCCATCGCCGGCAACTCGACCAAACCCCTGCTCGTTCTGGACAAGACAGCGCCAGACGAGGTGACCGGACACTTCGCCAACAACAATACGGGCTTCATGCCGCTACGCCACGACCTCCAGAGTCCCTTTGGCCCTGGCGAGACAGCCGGCTCCACCGCGTATGGAATGGCCCACTATGGCACCACCACAACAGATCCCCGTCGGGTCCACGAAGCCAGCCCAGACTTGGCCCTGTTCTGCCAACTCCATGTGCCCGGCCTACATCGGGGTTACGACACAGACCCCGCACAGTCCACCGACCCCACCCGCGCAACCAGGATCATCGTCCACACCGCCGATGCCGTCGCCGACATCTCCTTTCAGCCCGAGGACGGGAGATGGCCGGTCATCCAACGAGGCCCCTGCCGCATCTGGGACACCATCGAAACAGCCGTAGCGTTGTGGGACCACCTGCACCAGCCCGACGCCTCCCGGCTCGGAGTCTCCGCGCTCGACGACATCAACCGACAGTACGTATGGCTCGACGACCCCGACGGACCTTACTCCTGGCCCATGCCGCTCTGACGCGCTTCAGCTCCTCGCCACTGTCGCCGCTGCGGCTCAGCCATGGCAGCGTACGGCCAGCGCTGCGCTGATCCCGCCATATCCCATCTTTTGAGCGCGAAGAGCCCGATGGCGGCGTGGACATGACTCTCCCGGCTTCAGACACACCCGGGAAACACATGATCACGTACACGTCCAGGACAGATCGGGACGAATTCCCACCCGTCCTATGGGCTGTCGGCACCCACCAGGAGGGTGGCGATCCGGTGCCGCAGGTGCGCGACCTCATCGAGCTGCTGGTGCGGGGCGGCGTGGCTTGCCAGCTCACGCAGTTCCTCGGCCGCGAGCTGGGAGCGGATGGTGCCGGCGGTGTCCAAGGCCTCGTGTCCGATGGCCACGGCCTGGAGCGGGTCGCCGGTGGCCATCGTCAGGCTGGCCAACTTGGCCTGGCATCTTGCCAATGGACGGGTGCAGCTGGTGGCGAGTCCGGCTACTGCCGCCGTGAGGCGGTCGGTGGCCTCACCGGGGTCATGGCCCAGTATCGCCAGGTCGGCCAGGGCGTGCCCGGTGTTCGCGGCGTGGTAGGCGGCGTTGTAGTGGGCCATGAGCGGCGGGGCATTGTTCGAGGTGGAGTGCGCGAAGTGGTCATCAGCGGTACCGATAGCGGTCAATGTCTCGTTGATCCGGCGCATCTTGGCCAGCGCGCGGGCCTGGTCGGTGTGGAGAAACGACCGCTCGATCACGGTGAGCCGGTCATGAGCGCGGACCAGGGCCAGTTCGGTCAGCGTGAGTCCCTCATCAGGCTGCCCGGTCCAGATCACCTGCACCGCCATATCCGTCAGAACCTTGGCGCGCAGGGGCCAGTCCTTGGCCTTCTCGGCGCAGCCCAGCGCAAAGCGGAACGCCCGGCGGGCCTGCTCGTCGGCGCCGGCATCCATGGCTATGAATCCGGCGGTGTTGGCGAGATCGCCGACCGCAGAGTGCAGCTCGGGATCCAGCTCCTCCGGGCAGATGGCCTTGAGCAGCCCGGCTGACCAGCGCAGCTCACCCATCACCGCGTCCAGTGCCCCCCGCCCCCCGTAGGTGAGGCTCCAGGACTGGAACACCCGGGCGGCGTTGCGGATCTGCTTGATGTCGGTCGCGCCGACCCGGGTGGGGGTCGGCGCGGGCTCGTTGCTGCCGTCCAGCAGCGCCGCCAGTGGCCCCAGGACGAGCGTGCCCACACCCAGGGCGGTGGTGCCGCGGATGAGATTTTGACGGTCCACCTTGTCCAGTATCACCGCCGCGCGACGGGAACGCACGTTGACGAATCCTAGCGCGGCATCGTCGGGGGCGCTCAGGATCGCCCGGAAGGCTTCTCGATACAATGCAGTTGGCCAGCGGATGGTACCGGTTTCGAGGCGGCCGATGTAGTGTGCGGTGACCACCACTACCTTCTCGTTGTGGTGGTTCCACACCCAGGCGTTCACTAGATCGGCGAGTTCTTGCCGGGTCAGGCACATGCCCTGGTGGGTGGGTGAGGCGGTGCGCTCCCGCGCCGCTCGGAACTGATCATTCGCCTCTGCCATGGTCCCGCCTTCCACGGCGCACTCGTCCCGGACCGGGTCGGTACTAGGCCGGGCGGGTGCCGCTCGTGGCCTGGTCAGCGGCTCGGGAGTAGTTCGGGTCGGTGCGCAGGCGACTGTGCCTGGCGCCGTAGGCGAAGTACACGACGAGCCCGACGACCATCCACACGGCGAACCGGATCCAGGTGGCCGCTGGCAGGTTGAGCATCAGGTAGAACGATGTCAGCACCGCGAGGATGGGGACGACCGGGACGCCGGGGCATCGAAACGCGCGGGGCAGCTCCGGACGGGTGCGGCGCAGCACCAGGACGCCGATGGCGACGAGGATGAAAGCGAACAGGGTACCGATGTTGACCAGCTCGGCCAGCTCACTGAGCGGCACGAACGTCGAGATGACGGCCACCACGACACCGGTCGTGAGCGTGGTGCGGATCGGGGTGCCGAACCGCTCGCTCACGGCGGAGAACCCTGCGGGCAGCAACCGGTCGCGGCTCATCGCGAAGAAGACCCGGCTTTGACCCAGCATCAGGATCATCATGACCGTCGTGAGGCCGAGTAGCGCCCCCACCGAGATCACGGTCGCGAAGGCCGGTTTGCCGACCGAGCGGAAGGCCTCCGCCAGCGGTGCGTTGATCTTGATCGAGGTGTACTTCACCATCCCGGTGATCACCAGCGACACCGCCACGTAGAGCGCCGTGCAGATGCCCAGCGAGGCGAAGATGCCGATCGGCATGTCCCGCTGCGGGTTCCTGGTCTCCTCCGCGGCGGTCGCGACGACGTCGAAGCCGATGAACGCGAAGAACACCAGTGCGGCGCCGGTAAAGATGCCCGTGACACCAAAGGAGCCGGGTGCGAAGCCAAAGTCCTGCAGCAGCGACGGTGTGCTCTGCGCGCCTCCGGCGGGCGGGGAGCCGGCCGGCGGGATGAACGGTGAGTAGTTGCTGGCCTTGAGGTAAAAAAGCCCGGCCACGATGACGAACAGCACGACGGCGATCTTGATGGTGACGATCACAAGGTTCACCTGTGAGGAGATCTTGATTCCCAGGCAGATGACGCCGGCGAGGATCAGCACGATCCCTGCGGCGATCAGGTTGTGCCCCGTGCCGTAGGCCCAGTCCGGGATGGTGATGCCCAGCTGCTTCAGCACGTCGGCGAAGTAGGTCGACCAGCCGACCGCCACCGTGCTGGCGCCGAGAGCGAGCTCGAGGATGAGGTCCCAGCCGATGATCCACGCCACCAGCTCGCCGAGACTGGCGTAGGAGAAGGTGTACGCGGAGCCGGCCACTGGCACCGTGCTGGCGAACTCCGCGTAACACAGCGCGGCGAGCGCGCAGGCGATGCCCGCGAAGACGAACGAGAGCGCGACGGCCGGGCCGGCCTGGACCCCGGCGGCCTTGCCGGTGAGCACGAAGATGCCGGTACCGATGACCACCCCCACCCCGAAGACGGTGAGGTCGATCGGACCAAGCCGTTTACGGAGCTGGTGGGTGGGTTCCTCGGTGTCCGCTATGGACTGCTCAATGGTCTTTGTCCGCCACAGATTCATGGCCCACCTCCTCTCGGGTGGCGACGGGTGTGCGGCTCGGACTCGGCCGCGTCAGCCGCCACAGTGTCGCATGGTCGGGGGCCCGCAAGCTCTGCTGTCGAGTTCGGCAACAGTGGAGTCGATCACAGCGAGGCTCGGGAACTAACCCGGGGTGGGGCACGACTATCGCTTGTGAGAGGTCGCGTGCCGGAGCCGGCCAGATGAGGAACGGGGTGGAGATCATGCGCAAGAGGCGGCTAGGCGATCACGGCTCCAGGATGTGAGTGCGGTGACTGGCGCGGCGTGGGTGCGGTGGGTGTTTGCGGCGATGTTCGCCGCGCTGGCCCTTTTCTCCGTGGTTCGGCTCCTGGTTGCTGGCCGGGTTGCTAGCCGGGAGCCCTCGGGGTGGGACGGCGGCGCTGGGCGGAGCGTGGATGTCTCGCGCGGTGTGATGAGTCTCGGCATGGTCGCGATGTTGCTGCCCGGGGTTGATCCACTGCCCCGGCTGTACTGGCAGGTGCTCTTTGTGCTGACCGCCGGGCACATCGCGGTCCGGCTGATCCGGCGGAGCGTGCGATCAGTCCCCGTATCGGGGCTTGACTCGGGGCCCGACTCAGGCAAACACCATGAGCTGCACCTCGTGATCGGGGGCCTGGCGATGGTGTACATGCTGGCGACGATGCCAGCGGGGCACAGCATGGCGCAGTACGCCCAGGGAGCCCAGGTAATGGACATGGCCCAGATGGGCTCCACTGGCTTTGCGCTGCCAGCACTGACCTGGGCTTTTATCGCGTATTTCCTGGTGTTTGCGGTGCGGTTGAGTGCGCGGCTGGCGGTGCCCGGCGCGGCCTTGGGCGGTGGACCGCGAGGCCTGGTCGTCTCGCCCCACCTGCTCGGTTCATCAGAAGTCATCATGGGTATCGGGATGAGCTACATGCTCATGACGATGCTGTGAGGGCTGTGAGGGTCATCCAGTGCGCGCCACACGGGGATGCCGCGCTTGACACAGGAGTGTGTCCCCATGTTGATCATTAATTGGCGGCTACGACATCGATGGGGGCGCCGGGTTACCGCGATCAGCGCCGTCTGCGTGTTGGCGGTGTTGGCGCTAATCGCCATGGCCGGCGTCGCCTCGGCGCACGTCACCACGGATCCCCCTACCGCGCAACAAGGCAGCGAAACCACAGTAGCCTTCAGGGTTCCTAACGAGCGGGACAACGCGTCCACCACCCAGCTGGAAATAGATCTCCCCACCGATCACCCGATCGCCTCGGTGGAGACCCGCGCGGTGCCCGGCTGGACGTCGTCCGTACAGAAGATCACGCTGGCGACACCGATCACCACCGATGACGGGCAGGTCACCGAGATCGTTTCGAAGATCACCTGGACTGGTGGCAAGATCCCACCCGGATCGTTCGAGGACTTCGACGTGTTAATGGGTCCATTGCCGACCGACACCAATGAGCTGGTGTTCAAGGCACTGCAGACCTACGACAACGGCGAGGTGGTGCGGTGGATCGACACGGCCCCGCCGGGTGCCCCCGAGCCGGACCGCCCCGCGCCCGTGCTCATGCTGACACCGGCTAGCAGCACGCGGTGACCACCACCGGCACCGCTGCTGGCTGAGCATGCCAGAGTGTGGCCGGCGAGCGTTGCGGGCATGCGCGGTGACAGCACTCTGCGCGGTGCTCGGGCTCCTCGCCGGCACCGGCTCGGCCGCCGCCCACGCGGCGCTGATCTCCACCGATCCCGAGCAGGGTGCGGTGGTGGCCACGATGCCCAACACGGTATCGCTAACCTTCGGTGAACCGGTGGTGGTGGCGGCTCATGGTGTCCGGGTCTTCGGGCCGGATGGCGCCGAGGTGGACGACGGCCATGCCGTGCACCTCGGCCGTTCCTCCACCGTGGGGGTCAGCGTGCCCGGCGGCAATCAACCCGGCGGCAATCAACCCAGTGCGGCGCGGCAGGGCACCTACACCGTCTCCTGGCGGGTGATTTCAGCCGACTCGCACCCGGTAGCGGGTGCGTTCACGTTCTCGGTAGGTCACCGCTCGCTAGGCCACGCACCGGCGAGCGCGCAGCCCAGCGGGAGCGTAGCCGTCGGTGTGATCTACGGCATTATCCGAGCCGCGGCGTTCGCGTCCTACGCGTTGCTGGTGGGATCGATCGCGTTCATCCTGCGCTGCTGGCCTGGCGCGATCGCCCGGGGCGACGTCCGCCACGTCATACTGGTTGGCTGGGCCGGCCTGTTGGCGGCGAGCACCGGGACGCTGCTCCTGCAGGGACCCTACGGCAACGGGCTGGGTCTCGATCGACTCCTCGACTCCGAGATTATCTCAGCGACCCTGGACAGCCGGTTGGGTGTGGCGTTGACCGCCCGTTTGGCGCTGTTGGCTCTGACGGGCGGTTACCTCGTGCTGTTGTGCGCCTGGCTGGGGCATCTCCGGCGCCGGGGCCGGGTATGGTTTAGTGCCCTCGGCGTGGCGTTAGCCCTCGGCCTGGCCTCGACCTGGGCGGCGGCGGACCACGCCGCAGTGGGACGCCAACCAGCACTGGCACTGCCGGTGGACGTCGTGCATCTGCTGGCAATGGGCCTGTGGCTCGGTGGCCTGGTCACACTCGTGGTCATCTTGCGACCGGCGGGAACCTCGAACGCCGGAGTGCCCGTCACCCCAGAGAGAGCCGTGTACCGGTTCTCCTCGATGGCGACCGGCTCAATCGTGATCCTCATCAGCACCGGCAGCTATCAGTCGTGGCGCCAGCTCGGCAGCTGGGCGGCGTTCGGGTCTACCGACTACGGCCGGCTGCTGCTGGTAAAAATCGGAATTTTCGCGCTCATGCTCGGCGTCGCGAGTCGATCCCACAGCTGGGTCACCCGGCATCGGCGACCACGTGTCGGTGTCGGCGCCGCAACGCGATCGTCCAGCGGTGAATCGACAATCAGGCTTTCGACGATCAGGGTTTCAGTGCTGGGAGAAGCCGCGCTCGGCGCACTCGTGCTCAGCGTCACCGCGATGCTGGTCAACGCCGAACCCGGTCGAACCGCGACTGAGACCCAGCCTAGGCCGGCCCACGACATCATCAGCTACGACACCGGAGGGGCCAACGGACGAGGACAGCTCATGGTGGACGTCGATCCAGCCGCCACCGGGCCGAACACGATCCGGGTCACCGTCGAGGATTCTCACAGGAGGCCGCATGACGTGGCCGAACTGCGCATCGCCCTGACACTCACCGCGCGTCAGCTCGGTCCATTCCCGATCATCCCACAGCACACCGCACCGGGAGAATACGTCGCCAGCACAGTCGAGCTGCCGTATAGCGGATCCTGGCAACTGAGGGTGACGGTGCGTACCTCTGACATCGACGAGACCACCACAACCAGCCAGATCCACATCAGGTGAAGCGTCAGCGCTGTGGCAGGGCCCGGAAGGTATCCACTACCCGGTCCACTGGCGGAAGCACGAGTTTCGGGTCTGAGCCAGCTTCGGTGAACACCGCGATGGCATAATTGGCCGGGTTGTTCTCGACGGTGATCGCGAGAAAACGGATCCGAGCGTTCTGGGCGTTGTTCCCGATCCCACCGTAGATCAGAGCCGGCCGGGCACCTACCTGCTTGGCTTCCGGCGGGATCACCTGGACGTCATGGTAGTTGCCGGCGACCTGCTGGAAGAACAGGGTACCGGCCACCGGCAGCGATCCGGTGTGACCGACACCGAGGGTGATCACAGTTTTCTGATCCGGGCTGACCAGCGTGGTGGTGCGCCCATCCTGGGTGGTCGACCACCCGGTGGGAGCCTCGAAGCGGTACTGGCCGGCGGTGTTGCGCACCTCACGGGAATCGAGCGCGCCGCTGACGCTACCGCTACTCACCCAGGCGATCACTGCGAACACGGCAGCCAGCAACAACGCCACGACACCGATGAGGGAGGGGATCGGTCGGCTGCGCAGCCGAGAGATCAAGGTATTCATGAGGGCGCCGATCGTAGCGGGGTGACGGGCGGAGATGCCAGCGGGGGCCGACGAGTTGATCGCCGACCCCCGCTGAATGTGCACATCACCACAGGCGATGCAGAGAAAGATGGACTCAGATGCTGTGCTTGCCAACCCGGCGGCGAGTGGCCGCGACGGTCAGCGCACCCAACCCGGTGAGCAGGAACCCACCGGCGAGCAGCGGGGCGATCTCGGCACCGGTCTGGGCCAGCTGCGGACCGCCACCTTGGCCGGAACCGTTACCGTGCTCTTCACCGTTGTTACCTTGCTCGCCGTTGCCGCCGTGCTCTGGCCCCTTACCGTGCTCATGACCCTCGGTCTCGTGCGCGAGGGTCTCGGCCTGGCCGAGCACCACCAGCAGAGTGCGGTTCAGCACGTCGAGGCGTAGAGCCTCCTGCGCACTGCCAGCGCCCTTGGGGTTGTGGAAGATGACCGACTTGCCCTGGTTGAGCAACAAGCAGAGCAGCGCCGAGTCACCGCAGTTACTCAGGACAGGAACCGCCACAGGATCATCGAGCAGGTAGGACGACTTGCCATTGCTGTCGATCCCCAGCAGGAACGAGTGCCGGTCAGTGTCTGGCTTGTCCGACTTGGACTTGGAGTCGGAGTGCACCGCCTGCAGGCCAAGACCCTCACACGGGGTGGTGAGCTTCTCTCGCTTGCCGAGGCAGAGGTTCAGCAGCTCGTTCGCTGACTCAGCCTTGGTGTGGCCGTGCTCCTTGTCCCGCTCAGCAATGCCGAAGCCCTCGGCGACGCCCAAGGACAGGAGGCCGTTGCACTCATAGGAGGCGGTGGCCTCCTTGGAGTGACTGCCCAGGCACAGCGCCGCGACACCACCGCGAGCAGCGGCAAGCGCCGAGTCGTGGTCGTCGGTGGCCACGGTGTTGTGGTAGAGCAGATTCAGGCAGAGCAGGCCACTGGTGAGGTTGCAGACCTTGAGGACATCGCCGTTGTCACCCTCGTGGCTCCTGCCCTCCGAGGACGCGCTGGAGCCGATGATCCGGCTGCCACCCAAACCGAGCACCGTCGAGTCGGAGTGCGCCTTGTCGTTGTCTTCAATGGTGGCGTCGTACTTGGTGATGTCGAGCAAGTGTGACTTGAGCAGGTCAATGTCGGCCACGGCGCCAGACGCGTGGTCAGGGCGCCTGGGGTCGCTGATCTGATTACTGTCTCGCGAGTTGTCATGGATCCCGTCACCGTCGTGGTGGTCGTCACCGTCGTGGTGCCCCTCACGGTCGTGCGAGCCGAGCAGACCGTCAAGCAGGCCCGAGCCTTTCGGAGCAAGCAGACCGCCAACATCATGGGGATTCGACACCCCGTTATCATGGGGGTTCGACACCCCGTTGCCGGGCAGGGTGACTCCGGGCGCAGGTGGCACCGCAGGTGGCACCCCGGGGGAACCAGGGGGTACCACCGGGGGGTCACTATGGGGCACCGCCGGACCGCCGGTGGCGCCCGCGATCTGCTGCGCGGAGTGGGCCGCCTGCGCCGAGGCGGCACCCGGCAGCAAAACCATTGCGGCTGCCGTCCCGGCGGCTATGAGAGCCAGGCGGCGGTGCCTCCTGGGTGTGCGTGACGTCATGTTCCGGTGTTCCTCCTCGTTCGAGATCTCTAAAGCCCGCGAGAGGGCGGTACGGCCTTGCCCTCGTGGCGGCCGTGGATCCCTCGTACCTGCCTGGCAATAGACGCTCCGGCTGTACCGGCGCTGGCCGGCCTCGGTGCATCCAGGTACCGGCTAAACGACGTGGGAGTCGGCGCAGATACGACCGCCACCTTGACTACTCCCCGAACGGTGTCTAGTCCCTCGATCGATACTGCCGATTTTTATACATAAGGTGATCAAAAGACTAAAAATCGGTCAGAACCCCTACAGATGAGAACCTTGGGAGGAATGAATGTTACTCTGAGTGATTATTCAGGCGTGTCGCACAGGAGTCGGTGGCGCCCAGGAGCGGTGGCGCAACCCGAGGTGAACGCGCCAGCTGCGGTCGTGGTTCACTGCCCGGCGACATGTCACCAGCGCGCCACTGCAGGCCGATCATCCGCACCGTCGGTCGCGGGCCAATCATCGCCACCGTCATGGGCGGGCTGCTCGCCGTTGTGACCGCAGCCTGTGGGGATCCGCCTGCCGCTCCGATCCCGGTCTGGCCCTCCCATCCCCGGCCGGCAGCTGTGGCGCCCCCGCTGCCGGTGCCGCCGCCGGCACCGCGCCCGGTTGCCGATGGGCCATGCCCCTACCTGCCGGCGGCGGCGGTACAGACAGCCAACGGGCAGCGGGTGAGCGCGGTGCGGGTCTCTGAGACAGGCCCCCAAGAGACAGGCCCAGACCAACCGCACCCAGCCTGTTTCTTCCTCACCGGCAATGGTGCCGTGCAGCTGCGGACCTGGATCGTGGTGGCCACGCCGGAGGTGGCGCGAGCAACCGTCGACGCCGCCGCCCCGGTGGCCACCTCCGATCTGGCCGAGCTTCCCGGCGGGTGGTCCGGAGGCTCGCAGCCGACCGCCGACGGAGCGGTGTTCGCGGTCACCCGGCAGGGCGCCGCCGTCGTGATCACGACCAACCAGCGGCAGACGATCAGCGCCCGCCGGATTGCCGAGCAGGTGATCGCCGCTCTTGGCCTGCCAGCCCCGGTGATCCGGTGAGCCCATCCCGCCGAGTCGGCAACCGAAGCTGCGTGCTGGCAGGATGAGCCTGGTGACTGAGCACATGACAGCCAAGAACCAGGTCATCCTGCGCACCAGCGAGGGCGACATCTGCGTCACCCTCTTCCCGACCCATGCCCCCAAGACCGTGGCGAACTTCGTGGGCCTCGCCGAGGGCAGCAAGGACTACACCCAACGCAACGCCAAGGGAGAGCAGTCTGGGCCGTTCTATGACGGTTCCCTGTTCCACCGGGTGATCAAAGGTTTCATGATCCAGGGTGGTGACCCGACCGGCACCGGACGAGGTGGGCCCGGCTACCGCTTCGGCGACGAGACGCATCCTGAGCTGCAGTTCAACCGGCCTTACCTGCTGGCGATGGCCAACTCGGGCCCAAACACCAACGGCTCGCAGTTCTTCATCACGGTCGGCCCCGCCACACACCTCAATCGCAAGCACACCATCTTCGGCGAGGTGGCCGACCAGGCGTCGCGCATCGTGGTGGATGCGATTGCGGGCGCCCCGACCCGTGGGGACCGCCCCGAGAAGAACATCGTGATCGAACGGGTGACGGTCGAGCCGGCCGGGGTGTGACAGCGATGACCGGTCCCGTGCGTGTCCGGCACTACGGCCGCGAGTCGGTGGTGGTGGTCCCGATCCTCATCGCGATCAACATCGCGGTCTTCGTGGTCACCGTAGTGCAGGCGGCCAGCCTGTCCAACAACGCCGAGGCGCCCCTGTTCCAGCAGTGGGCACTGCAGCCGGAGGCGGTCGCCCAGGGTGCGTGGTGGCAGCTGCTCACGTCGGGGTTCCTGCACATCGGGCCGCTGCACCTCACCTTCAACATGATCGCCCTGTGGGTGATCGGCCGGGACCTCGAGCAGGTGCTGGGCAGGGTCCGCTTCGTGGTGGTGTACCTGGTCTCGCTGCTTGGCGGCTCACTGGTCGTCTTTCTCTTCGCAAACCCGGCGAGCGACACAGCTGGCGCATCGGGCGCGGTGTTCGGGCTGATGGGCGGCCTCGCCGTGGTACTGATGCGGCTGCGGCTGTCCCCGCGCCCGGCGTTGACCATCATCGTGCTGAACGTGGTCATCAGCTTCGCGGTGCCGAACATCTCCATCCTCGGGCACCTCGGCGGGCTGGCGTTCGGCGCGGCGGTAACCGCAGCGATGATCTACATGGGGAGCCACTTACCCACAGGGGTTGTCCACAGTGGGGATGAATGACAGCCGTGTTGTTCGGTCAACGCCAACCCGTCAACGCCAACCCATGGTCATCAGCAGTCCGATGATCATCAAGGCGAAGCCGATCAGGAAATTCCAGTTGCCGAGGTTGCTCAGTAAGGGGATCTTGTCGATGGCTAGGTAGTTGACCACCAGCCATAGCAAGCCCAGCAGCATCGACCCCAGCATGACGGCGACGTAGAACGGGTGCGAGGGGCCCGCGACGCGGACCTTCACCGCGCCGAGCTGGTTAGTCGGCGCGGTGTAGAGCGACTTCTTGCGGACCTTCGACTTCGGCATGGTCATTCCTCGGGTGACGTGCGGGCTGGGCAAGTGCCGGAAGGGCGCTCCGCGGACACGTTACGGCACCCACTATCGTCTCGGTGCTGACGTCAGGGCGAGCCTCTGGGGAACCCCGGTATAGAGCCCAGTTGATGTCGTGCCAGTGAGTGCCGGTGAGGAGGTCTGGTGAGCCATGCGCAGTCCCCAGTACGGGGCTCGTCACCGTCACGTTCAGGCTGGCCACCGTCAGGATGGCGCGCGGAACCCGTGCGCGGCGCGATCCGTGGGCTGGGTGAGTTGCTCCTGACGGCAGGCCTGGTGGTGCTGCTGTTCGTGGGCTACGAAACCTACGTCTCCGACGTGTTCTCAGCGCACAAGCAACGCGAGGCCACCGCCAAGCTGGATGACACCTGGCGCAACGGGCGTGGCCTGGTGGACCGGCCAGTCAAGGGCGCGGGCATCGCCAAGATGTACGTCCCACTGTTCGGACCTGATTTCGTGTTCACTGTGCTACAAGGCACCGATCAGGACACTCTGGCGATCGGGCCGGGCCATTACCAGGGCACCGCCTCCCCCGGCCAGGTGGGCAATTTCGCGGTGGCCGGCCACCGGGTCGGCAAGGGCTCGCCTTTCAACTCCCTGGACCTGCTGTCCTCTTGTGACGCCATTGTGGTAGAAACCGCCGACCGTTGGTACGTCTACCGGGTTCTGCCACTGCAAGGTGAGTCCGAAGGGTGGTCGGTGGGAAAGGGGACGCAGCCGCAGTGCCGGGGCGTCGGACCGCTGCCCGGTCACTACTCCGACGTGGTCGGCAAGACGATCGTGGCGCCCTCGCAGGTCGAGGTGATCGCCGCAGTGCCTGGTCAGCCCGGTCGGACCCCGGTCAGCCGGCTGATCACGCTGACCACGTGTCACCCCCAATTCTCCGCCCAGCAGCGGCTGATCGTCCACGGCGTGTTGGTCGCCTCATACCGCAAGGTCGAGGGACAACGTCCTGTCGAGCTGACCGCTGGCGCCTGAGGAGGCTCATGTACAGCTGGATATGGCGACACCTTCCCGGGTCTCGCGCGGTGAAACTTCTGCAAGCCCTGTTACTCATTGCCGCCGTGCTGACCTTGCTGATGCTGGTGGTGTTCCCGTGGGTGGAGCCCCGGCTGCCGTTCAACGCGGTGACGACCGGCTGAGCACCGTGCCGGCTAGGCTGGCGGGCGTGCGCATCCTAGTGATCGACAACTATGACAGCTTCGTCTACAACCTCGTCCACTACCTAGCGCAGCTGGGAGCCCAGTGCCTAGTGCGGCGCAACGACGCGGTCAAGCCCGGAGAGGTCGCTGGCGCGGACGGGGTACTGATCAGCCCAGGGCCGGGCACCCCGCAGCGGGCCGGCGCGAGTATGGACATCGTCGTGGAATGCGCCGAGCGGGGCAGCCCGTTACTCGGCGTCTGTCTGGGGCACCAGGCAATTGGGGCGGTCTGGGGGGCCACGGTGGCCCGAGCGCCAGAGCTGCTGCACGGCAAGACCTCACAGGTGCACCACAACGGGGTCGCCGTGCTCGCCGGGTTGCCGCAGCCCTTCACCGCCACTCGCTATCACTCGCTGACGGTGCTCCCCGAGACCATCCCGGAGGACTTCGAGGTCACCGCCGCCACCGCGTCGGGGATCGTGATGGCGCTGCGGCACCGAGAGCTCCCCGTGTTCGGAGTGCAGTTTCACCCCGAGTCGGTGCTCACCGACGGCGGGCACCGGCTGCTGGCGAACTGGCTCCGTATCGCGGGTGCTGAGATAGCCGAGTCGCGGGTGGTGGAGCTGGAGACCGAAATGCGCCACCTCGCCACCGCCGCAGCGGTGCACTGAGGTGCTCAACCTCCGCCGCCCAACCCTGGTGTGCCGAAGACCTCGCTGCTGGTGGTTGTGCTGGTCGTTGTGTTGTCCCGCCCGATGGTGACCGTGATGGTCTGGTCCCGCACGAACCCGGTGCCCGGCGGCACGTCCTGAGCGACGATCACCCCAGCCTGATTGGTGTCATCCACCGGAGCGAGGACCTGCTTGAGAGTGCCAACCCACCCCAGCTTTCGCAGGGTGTTCTGCGCCTGGGTCAGGGTCTGACCGCGCAGGTCGGGCATCTGGAGCTGGTTGCCGCGGGACACCGTGAGGGTCACCGTGGCGCCCGCTTTGACGCCGGTGCCCCCGGCTGGGTTCTGCTTGAGGACCTGGCCCTTGGTGGCCGCGGAGTCGACCTCCTGGATCTGCGCGGTGAGGTGGGCCACGGAGATGTTGCGCTGGGCCTGGTCGATGTTGGTGCCGACGACGTCGGGCACGCCTACGGTCGCCGGCGGCACCCCCACGGTGATGATCACCAATTTGGCCTTGGCTAACCGACGCCCGGCAGGCGGATCCTGCACGAGCACCCGGCCGACATCCTTGTCATCCTGCACGACCTGCTGGCGCTGTTCAGGCGAGAGCCCCAGGCCCACCTGTTGCAGGGAGGATTGAGCCTGCACGCGGTCCAGCCCGAGCAGGTTGGGCACCTCCACCTCGGCCGGGCCAGCGCCAATGTCCAGCCGGATCGTCGTCCCCCGCACCGCCTGGTCGCGGGGGTTCATGTCCACCACACGGTCGAGGTCCTGCGGGGTTGACTCGACCGGATGGCGCGCAGTCTGGAAGCCGGCGGCGCTGAGCGTCTGCTCGGCAGGCACCACCGGCTGGCCGACCACGTTGGGCAGCGTGACTGGTTTGGGCCCGCCGCCGAAGACGTTGGTGAACAGCAGCAAAAGCAGCCCGATGACGGCGACGACCACTACCGTGGCGAGAATCCCGAGGCCCCGACCAGAGCGCCGGTCATCGGCCGGTCTACCGAGGTGCTCCGCGCGCCGCCGGCCGCTCCGATTCGGTCGGATCTGCCCGATGACCACGGTGGGGCCCGAGTCGAGCATGAGATCGCGGTCAGCGTCAGTCATGACCACCGGCGCCAGCTGCCGCTGCCCGGACAGCACGCGGACCAGGTCCGAGCGCATCTCGGCAGCGGACTGGTAACGGTTGGCCGGGTTCTTGCTCATCGCCTTGAGCACCACCGCGTCCAGTGCCGCGGACACGCCAGGGTTCTGCTGCGACGGTGGTGTGGGGTCTTCCCGGACGTGCTGGTAGGCCACCGCGACCGGGGAGTCACCGGTGAACGGAGGATCTCCGGTGATCAGCTCGTAGAGCACGCAACCGGCGGCGTAGACGTCCGACCGGGCGTCCACCAGCTCACCGCGGGCCTGCTCGGGGGACAGGTACTGGGCGGTGCCGACCACGGCCGCAGTCTGGGTCACGCCCTGCCCGTCGGCCAGCGCCCGTGCGATGCCGAAGTCCATCACCTTGACCGCGCCATCGTTGTTGATCATCACATTGGCCGGCTTGACGTCCCGATGGATGATGCCGTTGCGGTGGCTGAAGTCCAGAGCGGCGCAGACGTCCGCCATCGTCTCCATCGCGCGCTGCTCGGCCATGGGGCCCTCGGCCTTGACGATGTCGCGCAGTGTCCGGCCGTCGACAAACTCCATCACGATGTACGGTAACGGACCGTAGTCAGAAACCGTCTCGCCGGTGTCATACACCGCGACGATCGCTGGATGGTTGAGCGCGGCGGCGTTTTGTGCCTCCCGGCGGAAGCGGTGCTGGAACTGAGGGTCCCGGGCCAAATCGGCGCGCAGCACCTTGACCGCGACGTCGCGGTCAAGCCGGACGTCGCGGCCGCGGTGCACCTCGGACATACCGCCATAGCCGAGTGTCTCGCCCAGCTCATAGCGATCCGACAGTAGCCGGGGAATGGTCATCGCTGCGCCGTCCCGCTCTTCGTTCGTGATCCGCACCGTGTCGGGGCCCATCATGTCCCTCTTCGGGCCCGCACCCAATGGGTGTGGAGTAGTCATTTCCCCCTCCGACAGGTCAGTTCGAGAGTCGAGCCGCGCGCAACGATGCCGGATAGCGGGTCGAGCCCGATGACTCGGCACTGCGACCGCAGGTCCGGATCGACCAGCTCGCCGTCGTCGTCGACCACCCGCGGTATCAGGCCATGGGCTTTCGCGGTGACGATGGCGTCGCTGCCTAGGTGGCCCCAGTAGTCGGTCGGAGTGATGAGCACCTCCGGGGGCCCCTCGTCCCGGTTGTTCGGCTCCGGGGCAGGTTGCGCTGGGGTCAGTTGTGCTGGGCTCGGTTCGAGCTGGGAGGACTGGGAGGGCTGAGGGATCACGGGCGGGGCTGGCGAACGCAGCGCCTCGCGGGCCAGGTAGCTCCCGAGCGCCAGCACGAGCACGCCGAGCAGGACCATCACGATGCGCGCCACACCACGCCGCTCGGGGTAGCGGTGCGGCGGAAGTGGCGCCAGCTTCGCGGTTGGCGCCAGCTTCGCGGTTGGCACCAGCTTCGCGGTTGACGGCGGCAGCCGGTGCCCAGCGTGGACGGCTCGGACCGCGGCGACGGCGGCGGCGAACTCACCGCCGGTGCCGTAGCGCTGCCGGGGGTCCTTGACCAAGGCTGCCTCGATCAGCGCGCGGACCGCCGGGGGCACATCCGGGGGCAGCGGGGGTGGCCGGTCGCGGATGTGCATCATCGCGACGGTAACGGAGTTGTCGGCCACAAACGGGCGCTGCCCGGCCAGACATTCATAACCCACCACGCCCAGCGAGTAGACGTCGGCAGCGGGACCGGTCTCGTCCCCGGCGGCCTGCTCCGGGGCGATGTAGTGCGCGGTGCCCAGCACCATCCCGTGCTGGGTCAGCGGGGCCGCGTCAACGGCTCTAGCGATGCCGAAGTCGGTGAGCTTCACTCGTCCATCGGGGGTGATCAGGATGTTTCCAGGCTTGATGTCGCGGTGCACCACACCGCGCTCGTGGGCCGCCTGCAGCGCAGCGCCGGCCTGCTCAAGGATGTCCAGCGTGCGCTCGGTGGGAAGCCGCAGCTGCCGCATCAAGATCGTGGCCAGCGGATCTCCGGCTACCAGCTCCATCACCAAGTAGGCCCAGCTATAGGCACCAGACGGATCGCTGGCCACCTCGCCGTAATCGTGCACCGCAGCAATGCCGGGATGATTCAGCGAAGCGGTCATCCGAGCCTCGGCATGGAAGCGGCGCCGGAACTCGGCGTCGCCGGAGAGCTCCGGCTTGAGCACCTTGATGGCGACCTGACGGTCCAGCCGAGTGTCGGCAGCCTGCCACACCTCGCCCATCCCGCCGACGGCGATGCACCGGCTCAGCCGATACCGCTGCGCCAGCAGCTGCCCGCCGCTCAACCCCATACAGCCACCATTAGCGGGCTCCTTGCAGGGCGGCGGCGATGACGGCTCGACCGATCGGGCCGGCCAACGATCCTCCGGTTGCCTCGAGATTGCGGTCTCCGCCGTCCTCTACCAGCACCGCGATCGCCACCTGCGGGTTCTCGGCCGGCGCGAAGGCGACATACCAACCGTGCGGGGGGGTGTTCTTGGGATCGGCTCCATGCTCGGCGGTGCCGGTCTTCGCGGCGATACTGACGCCGTTGATTTTACCGTCGTTGCGGTAGCTGTTCTCGGCGGCGACCATCATGTCCCGGATCTGGTCGGCGGTGAAGCGGGACATCGCCGTGTCGGCTCGCTCCGGTGCGAACCTCTCCAGCACGGACAGGTCCGGAGCCAGAATGTTACGAACCAGTTGGGGTCTCATCCGCACTCCGCCGTTGGCGATCGTCGCGACGATCATCGCGTTCTGCAACGGGGTAAGCGCCACATCGCGCTGCCCGATGCCGGACTGCTGCAAGGCGGCCACATCGGGAATGGCGCCCACCGTCGAGGGCGCCACCGGGATCGGGATGGTGAGGTCCTGTTGCCCGATGCCGAACAGTTGGGCCTGCTTGCGCAGGTCGTTCTCGCCAACCATGGCGGCTAGCTGGGCGAAGGCGGTGTTGCAGGAGCGCACCAGCGCCTGGGTGAGCGTGGCGGTGTCGCCGGTGCCACACGGCTGGTCAGCAAAGTTGTGCAGCAATGTCGTGGTGCCCTGCAGCTGCAATGCAGCCACCGCCGTCAGCGGGGTGTCCGGGGTGGCCTTCCCACTCTCCAGCGCGGCTGCGGTGTCCACCAGCTTGAACGTCGACCCCGGCGGGTAGGTCGACGCGAGTGCGCGGTTGGTCAGCGGGGAACCGCGCTGGGGCGAGGTGTCCGCGTTCCAGGCGGCCTCCTGCTCCGCGCCGTCATGCGCGGAGAGCCGGTTCGGGTCGTAGGACGGGGTGGACACCATCGCGAGGATCTCCCCGGTGCTGGGCTTGATCGCCACTACCGCGCCGGTGTAACCTCGGCGGGTCAGCCCCTCGTAGGCGGCCCGCTGGACGGCCGGGTTGATGGTGAGCTCGACGCTGCCCCCGCTGGGCTCCCGCCCGGTGATCAGGTCGGACAGCCGGCGCACGAACAGCCGGCCGTCGGAGCCGTTGAGCACGGAGTCCATCGTGTTCTCGGTGCCGCCCGAGCCATAACGCAGCGAGTAGTAGCCGGTGACCGGAGCGTACAGCGGGCCGTCGAGGTACCTGCGCAGGAAGCGCAGCTGCCCGCCGGTCTCCACCGAACTGGCCACCGGTAGCCCGCCAGCGATGATCTGGCCGCGCTGGCGGCTGTACTCATCAAGCAGTACCCGCCGGTTGCGCGGGTCGGTGCGGTAGGTGTCGGCGTTGACGACCTGGATGTAGGTGGCGTTCAGCAGCAGCACAACAATCATGCCCATGACGGCCAGCGCGACCCGGCGAAGCGGCGTGTTCACCAGCCCGCCACCGTGAAGGCAAAGGTGACCATCAGTTCACCGTCCGGCAGTCCACTCCAGGTTCTGAGGGCTTCTCCGGCAATGGCGTACTGGCGGTCGCCGGTTCGCCAGAAGTGCTGGCGGGAGTGCTCGTGGATGGTGAGTCCGGCACCCCAGCGGGGAGAGCTCCGGTGCCGGCCCTCGGGCACGGCGGCAGCAAATCATTGGTCCGTAGCCTGCCAATGATCTCGCGAGCGCCGGTCACACCACTGTTGCTGATCATCCCGCGGCGCACGTTGGTCCGGGCGTACGGTTTCAGGTCGCGCAAGAACATCGTCTCACAGCCGCGCGCGCCATCCCGGCAGTTGCCTTCGGCCCAGGTGTGCAGCGGCAGACCGAGGAACTCACCCTGGACACCCTGGAAGACAACCACCTCGCCGTTGCTGGCGGCCCCCACGTAGTACTGGCCGAGCACCAAGATCGAACCGATCGCGGCGAGGACACCGAGCAACAGGGCAGCCACCGCCAGACCGATCAGCGCGCGCCGCTGCTTGTGCCGGCGCAGTTGCGGGTCCAGCGGCACCGGTTCGATCCGCTGGGGTTCCGGTCGGGGCAGGGTGGTCGTCGCCGCCCGGGCGGCCGCCGAATCGGGCTGTGGTTCTTCGACGCCGTCGCCCGCCGCCCCACCGATGATGGGTGCGTCCTCGCCGTACTCGACGTCCGCTACGTCAGCCACGATGCAGGTGATGTTGTCCGGTCCGCCGCCTTTGAGCGCCAGCTCGATGAGACGGTCGGCGCAGGCCCTCGGGTCGGGGATGGTCAACCCCTCGGCCAGGGTCTCGGCGCTGACCACGCCGGAGAGCCCATCGGAGCACAGCAGGTAGCGGTCCCCGGTGAAAGCCTCCCGCACGGTGAGCGAGGGCTCCACCTCGTGCCCGGTGAGCGCCTTGAGCAGCAGCGAGCGCTGCGGATGGTGGCTGGCCTCGTGCTCGGAGATCCGGCCCTCGTCGATCAACGACTGGACGAAGGTGTCGTCGTGGGTGATCTGGCTGAACACGCCGTCGCGCAGGAGGTAGGCGCGAGAGTCGCCGACGTGGACCAGACCGATCTTGTTTCCACCGAAGAGCACCGCGGTCAGCGTGGTGCCCATGCCTTCCCGTTCGGGATCCTCGCGGACCAGCTCGCTGATCGCGGCGTTACCAGCGAGGGTGGCCTCATGCAGCTGGTCTAGCAGGTCGTTGCCGGGTTCGTCGTCGTCCAGCGGGGCGAATGCCGCGATGACGGCTTTCGACGCTATCTCGCCGGCCGCGTGACCGCCCATCCCGTCGGCCAGCGCCAGCAGCCGGGGCCCCGCGTACACCGCGTCCTGGTTGTTCTGCCGGACCAGGCCGCGGTCGCTTCGGGCTGCGTAGCGCAGAACCAGAGTCATGAGCGCAGCTCGATCACCGTCTTGCCGATGCGGATGGGGACCCCAAGGGGAACCCGGGTAGGTCCGGTGACCTTAGCTCGGTCCAGGTAGGTGCCGTTGGTGGAGCCCAGGTCTTCCAGGAACCAGTCCCCGCCTTGAATGCCCAGACGGGCGTGCCGGGTGGACGCGTAGTCGTCATCGAGCACCAGCGTGGAGTCGTCGGCGCGGCCGATGAGGATGGGCCTGCCGTCCAACGAGATGCGGGTACCGGCCAGCCCACCCGCGGTGACCACCAGCTGGCGGGGCGTCCGGTTGCCCTCCACGCGAGCAGCACGCCGCGACATCGGAAGGCCGCCGCGCTGCCCAGACGCCGCGAACAGGTCGGAGCGCACAACGCGCAGCGCGGCGACAACAAACATCCAGAGCAGGAGGAGAAAGCCCGCTCTGGTCAGCTGTAGCACCAGCTCCGGCACGCTGAAGGTCGTCTCTGCTAGGTCGCGTCGTGGTTGACACCGTTCATGGGATCTCAACCCTGGGTACGGAAAACGAGCCGGGACTGCCCCACCCGCACCACGTCGCCGTCGACGAGTCGCCAGGTCCGCACCGGGGTGCCGTTGACCGTCGTGCCGTTGGTGGACCCGAGGTCGGCAAGCACCGCTGCCTGGCCATCCCAGGTGATCTCCAGGTGCCGCCGGGACACGCCGGTGTCCGGTAGCCGGAACTGGGCGTCCTGGCCGCGGCCCACCACGGTGGCGCCCTCGGTCAGCTGGTGGTGCCGATTCGACCCGTCGTCCAGGATGAGAGCCGCCGAAAGCTGATGGTAACTCGGCTGGCCCCCCTGGTCCGGCTGGTCGGCCGGGGGGTAATAGCCACCGTACTGGCCGTAGGCCTGCTGGTAGTTCTCGTCGTAGTGCTGGTAGCCCGGTTGGTGGCTGCCACCCTGGCCATAGCCGTAATGGCGGCTCTGGTCCTGGGCGTACCGCGAGCTCGGATCGTGGACGTACCGGGAGTCCGGAGAGTCATAGCCGGATGGCTGACCGTAATCTGGGGCGTCCCCGGCGTGCTCGCCCTGTTGCTGGCTCATGGCTCGGTCTCCTGCGCTGCGAGGTTGCGGTGTGTCGGGATCGACGGACGAGCTGGTGCGGAACTGCCCCGTGTGCAGCGTCTCAGACCGCTTCAGAGCCACCACCACGTCTCCATAGACATCCCAAGCCCGCTCTGCGAGGTGGCTCTGGATGCAGCCCTTCAGCATCCGGATCACCCGCTGCTCGTCGCCTGCCAGCCGGTCATAGTCGGCCGCCCCGAGTGTCACGATGTACCGGTTAGGCGCGAGCACTCGCCCTCCGGCGAGCGGACGCGCGTTGTCGTCAGCCTCACGCTGGAGGGCGTGGGCCACCTCCTCGGGCACCACGCTACCGCCGAAGACCCTGGCAAAGGCATCGCCGACCATACCTTGCAACCGACGCTCGAACCTCTGCACCTTACCCACGGCGACCTCCTCTCCCACGCTCGGCCAGAGCCTTGCTGCCTTGCTGGCGGGGCTGCACCGATCGTATCCGGGAAGGCCAGCTGCGGCCGGCCCCACTGTCTCAAAGCGAGGCAGTGACTGATACTCTCCCCCAGTCACCCGGGCGAGTGGCGGAATGGCAGACGCGCACGGTTCAGGTCCGTGTGTCCGTAAGGACGTGGGGGTTCAAGTCCCCCCTCGCCCACTTCTCCACACTCCTGCACCCCAAACGGTCTCATGGATGCTTGTGCACCGTGCGCACCGACGCGCTCAGTGGGACGGTGTCGCGTTCGACCTAACCCAGGCCAGCGCCACCTGCGACGGCGTGGCGTCGTGTCGGGCGGCGACCGAGCGGATCTGGCCGACTAGTTCCAGGTTCGCCGCACTGAGACGACGTTGGGGACTGGTCATGGTCTTCTTCCTGTTGCTGGTGGCCCCAACCAGCCTGGCACAACAGCCTAAGAACTGTACCTGAGGACGCTGCGACCAAGGAAAATAGCTGGGGGTGGCCGCAACGCGGCCACCCCCAGCGTTACCGCCGGCCATGCGGTGCCGTTCCCTAGCCAACAACACCGTATGCGATCACCGGCTCAACCCAGCCGCGTTGACTCAGGCGTGTCCGCCGTTAGCGGCGCCACCATTGCCGCCAATGCCGTCACCGGCGCTGTTGCTCTGGTCGCCCAGCGCGTCAATGTCGAGGACGTTGAGGCCAATGCCCCCGGTGCCCTTGCCACCCGAGCCACCCCGGCCACCGTCGCCGCCACCCCTGACGACGATCATGGACATGACGGTGCGCGCCGGAAGCAGCTCCACGTGCTGGCCGTCGATCTCACCAAAGCTCAATGCGTCAGACATGAAATCCTCCTCACAGTTGCCCCCCAATGGGGCCTGAAACAAAACACCTCATCGACCCCGTGCCGATTCGGCTAATCACTACAATGGCGAGAAAACAGTCGCCTGGCAACATGCATTCGCCACCTAATTTTGCATCCCACTACTTAGCCATAAAGTTGACTTTTCGACCACCTAGGCCACGGCGGGCGGTTGCGGAGAGTCCAGCGACTTCGGTACTTAGCACGCGGCGTCGAGCGGAGCGTGCTTAAGCGCTGCCCGATGCGTGTTGTCGCCGGTGAACCACCCTGCGGGTGATGGGCGTAGGTAATGGGAGGCCGCCTGCGGCGCGCCGAGTACCGGGTTGGGTTTGGCGCTATAGCCGCCAGCATGACATCGGACGCTCTCACGTCGAAAAAAGCCGGTGGGTTGCCACGTAGGCTCATAGGAAGCAACTACTTAGTGCACAGATCACCACCGCTTGGTTGCTACGCTTCGCTGGCCCACTGTGGCCGCGCTGCCGCACAATTTCCAGCCTCAATTCGGCAAGTAGTGGGCGCGACACGGGCATTAAGATGGAGCATTTCGGACACTGAGCAGCTTCCACGCAAAAAATGGGGATGGCCGTGTTGCGGCCATCCCCATTTTTTGCCGACGGCATCGCACGCGATACACATGATCGCGCGGCGGTACTGCACGACTCATACCGCAGTCGGCTGCCCCAGCACCACCTTGCGCGTTCCACCGGCCATGCGGTGCCGTTCCCTAGCCAACGGACACCGCACGTGATCTATCGGCTCAACCCAGCCGCGTTGACTCAGGCGTGTCCGCCGTTAGCGGCGCCACCATTGCCGCCAACGCCGTCACCGGCGCTGTTAGTCTGGTCGCCCAGCACGTCAATGTCCAAGAGGTTGACCCCGATTCCACCGGTGCCCTTGCCACCCGCGCCACCCACGCCGCCGTCGCCGCCGCTACCATGACCAAGGGCGAACATGGACATGACGGTACGCGCCGGAAGCAGCTCCACGTGCTGGCCGTCGATCTCACCAAAGCTCAATGCGTCAGACATGAAATCCTCCTCACAGTTGCCCCCCAATGGGGCCGGGAACAAAACACCTCATCGACCCCGTGCCGATTCGGCTAATCACTACGATGGCGAGAAAACGGTCGCTTGACAACACCCATTCGCCACCTAAACCTAAAATCCAGTCACCTAGCCGTGAGGCTACCTAATCAACAGCGGAAAGTTACGTATATTTCAGATGCTGACCACTTACTGAGTGACGCCGGAGGGAGCTTGCCCAGCTACCATCCGATCTTGCATCGTCGCTGGTGAGCGACCCCACTATGGATGAGCCATCGGCGATGAGACTGGCCCGTGGGCCAGCGCGTACCGGGTGTGCGGCGGCCCTAATTACTTCCGGCAGGGCGGCAGTAGCGGCGGAACTACGTAGATTCGCTGGTGATGGCTACTGGGCTCCGACGCCTCTGCGGCTACTGAGTAGAAACGAACGGTCACACCGGGCGGTAGCATCCCGAGCGCCCCGCCAGCCGCTGGTGTATCCGCGACTACCTAGCCGACACGCACGGACCGTGCTCAGTAGGCGCACCAGCCGTCACGTGGTCGTGGTCGTGGTCGCGGCAGCGGCGCGTGCCGTCCCTGGGCACCCATACCGTCTGGCGGACTGGCTTACCGCCGGTCGCAGGGAGCCCGCTATCGATGGGCCGAACCTGGTCGACCAGTCAGCGCGGGGGAACTGCCGCCGGACGCCGCAGCCGCCGCGCCTACGCCACCGAACGGCAAGCTCCTGGTAATTCTTATCTACACGCCACCTTGCAAACCATGTGCCCGCCGCTGCCGCCACCCGGATGGCCACGGCCTCCCGGCTCATGGAGGCGTAAATCCACCATAAACGATGGGAGATCGTCGCCCGTGGCACCCAAATCGCTGGCCGAGGCCCGCGGGACCGCGCTCCGTTCCCAGGTCTGGGACCTCGACGCCGCCGAGGTCCTGTCCGCGCCGGACCACCTGGCCTGTGTCGCCGTCGGCGCGCTCGGCTGGGACGGCGTGGTCCTGCCCCCGATGGTGCTGCTCGGCCGCCGTGTGGTGGCCGTCGCCACCCTCATCAGCGACGTGCATGAGCGCCGGATCAGCTCGGGCTGGGGCCCGGTGACCGACCGGGTGTCGGTATCCACCTGGGACTGGCCCGAGATGCGGCATCTCGCGCCAACACCTGCGGTGCGGCTGAGCGGCATCATCGCGCCGGCCCGGCACTGGCGGACCGGGCTCACCGGCGCCGCGCCATTCGCTGGACTGTGCCCCACCGCCCTGCTGCTGCCCGCGCATATCGCTCGCAACGTCGAGTGCCTCACCCACGCCGAGTATTACGGCCCCACCGTGCTGGCCGCCGCAGGCCCACACGACGTCGACCCTGAGGCCGTCGACGTGGTGCACGTCGGTCGCACCCACCCGGTCGCGACCACACCCCCGACCACGACCACCCGGTGGGTACACGAAATGGTCTACGACCGCCTGCTGGCACTGCGCTAGATCCCTCCCAGCCCCCTGGTCGTATGCGATCGCTGTTTGGAGGAGTCGTGGCGGAACGGGCGGAGCTGGCTCAGGTGATCGGTCAGCTCCGCCAGGAGTTCACCGCAGTCATGCGGGACGGGGAGGGTGCGGACCTGCGGTTCGAGCTCGGCCCGGTGGTGCTTGGAACTGACCGTCGCGGTGAGTCGGGAAGCGGGACCGAACGCGAAGGTGCGGTTCTGGGTGATCGAGCTGACCTGACACATCGTGGGGTCGTGCCCGGGCAGGTCGCAGAGATCATCGTCACTCTGGACGGCGGGGCTGGACGGCGGGGGCTCGGGATACCCGGTCAGGCCGACCACGGTGCTGACAGCGACGCACGTCGTCGATGACGCTGTGTCGGTGCGGGTGCGTTTCGACGCCGATCTGCCTGGCGAATGGGAGACCGAGGCGATCCCGTGCTGGACCGACCCGCGTTGTGACCTCGTGGTGCTGGCCAACCGCCGCGAGCGCACCCTCGCGGCAGTGTGGGTCGATGACCGCATCGTCGGAGTGATCGCGAAACACCACCGCACCGATGGACTCGGGCGGCTGGCCGCTACCCGTCTGGACCTCACGCTTGAAGAGCTTGACGCGGGCAGACGCACTGAGCTGCGGGCGCTGATCGGCCTCCCTGACGTGTTGCCTGACGTGTTGCCTGACGTCATCCCGCCCTCATCGAGTCAGCGGGTAGCTACCGCCTACCAAACGCAGGTGCGCGGCATTGCGCCCGACCAACTGCTCGACCGTGAGGAGGAACTCAACGAGCTGGTGGGGTTCTGCGCCGGGAACCAGCCGTATGCGTGGTGGCAGGCCGGACCGTGGGCGGGCAAGTCGGCGCTGATGGCGTGGTTCGTGCTGCACCCGCCCGCCGGGGTGGATGTGGTCTCGTTCTTCGTCACCGCCCGGTGGGCCGGGCAGTCCGACAGCAACGCCTGCACCGACGCGCTGATCGAACAACTCGCCGCGCTCGTCGGTGAGTCCCCGGCCGGCTTGCTGACGGCTGGCGCGCGGCGGGGCACCATGCACGACCTGCTGGACGCTGCGGCGAGCCGGTCGAGGGAAACCGGGCACCGCCTGCAAAAGATCGTGGCGGCCATACCGCCCCACGAGGAGGTGGGGGGATCCGTTGCGGAGGTGCCACAGACGGCAACTTGGGGCGAAAAGTTGCCATCTGTGGCACCTCCACACACCGCGACAGTCCTTCCCCAGACCTCACCGACAGTGACATCAGTCCGTACCTAACCTGTAGATCGACAATGATGTAGTGCCCCGCCGGCGCAAGGACTCGACCAATAGGGATCGTTGGCGCAGAGGAGAGCTGAACTCGTGCGGCGGGAGCGGGGCACTGTCCGCCCTTGAGCGCTGCGGCTCGGGTATGCTTGGTGAAGCTCGGCCGGGTCCGCTGCAGGGCACGACTCACGTTCGGGTGTGGGTTCAAGATTCCAACCCGATAACCGAGTTCCTGGCTGACCAGGCGGATCGGCTCCATCAGGTCTGAGTCGTTTCGGCGAGCGGCATACGCACGGTCGACGCCTGACACAGTGCTCCGAGGTCCAGCCACCTGTACGGCGTGCCCTTGAGGCAACCGTAGTAGAGGTTGAACCCGTCCACGTAGACATTGGTCAGCATCAGAGTCCCGAACTGTAGGCTCACAGCCTGCGATAAGCTTAAACCGGGTTGATCGTGCCGAAGATGCGGGCCCGTTCGGCGTCACTGACCCGTGGGCAGCTGGCACACGGACGCTCGGCCTCGGGCAGCGCGTAAAGAAAGCAGCACGAGCCGCGCCGGCGGGTCCAATGCGTGCGCCCATACTCATCGGTCACCTGACAGATCGTCGACGCCGACGTAAACGGCCTCTCGCCCTCAGCAAGCACCAGCCGCGCGTCAGACGCACCCACCTGCGGTGACCCAAACGAACGCCCCGCCAACAACAGGCCCCTATCCAGCGCATCAGTCACCGCAGCCCACTGCGTGCGACGCCCCAAGCGCACCTGTGGGCCGTAGACCGCAAGAAAGCGAGTGGCATGCGCAATCACCTGACCGCGCAGCACCGCCCCCAGCGCCGCCTCATCAGCCACCGACACAGCATCAGGATGCCCGGCATCGGGATCACCAGGCAGACACCAGAATCGACCCGGACGCAACACCACCTCCCGCAGCACCGCCGGATCAAGTCGGAAGCCAAGCTGCCACGGCGATAGCTCGGGCACCCGCCGAGCAGAGTGGAACAACAACCCGCCAAGATAGCTCGGAATGGCCAGATACCACTGCAACACATAACCGGCAGTGGCCATCTCCGGAACGTTGATCCTCTCCGCGACGGGGTTGATCCTCTCCGCGACGGGGGCGTGCTGCTCGGCGAGCCATTGCGCGACCCTCACCCGCCACCGCGCGAAGAAGTCAGGATCGGACAGAGCGTGGTCACACCCGATCCACGGAGAACTGGGCCACTGCGAATTGGGCCACTGCGAATTGGGCGCATCCACTATCCGGAAAGACAGCAACGTCACTGCACGGTCCACCGTCGCCACCGACGCGGCCAGTGGGTGCGCGCAGCGAGGACCGACCGCTCCCGCCGGCCCCTCAGCAGGCATCGCGACGTGCGACACAGTCCCCTCCCCCAACAGCAGTGTCCCCTAGAACAGGGTTGCCTTACCTAATGCAGGGTAGCCTAGCAGTCGGGGCGATCGGCGTCCCACCGGGCGCGACCCAGCTCTCGATCGCCGTCGCGACTGCAGCTCAGTTGCAGCCACCAGCAGGAGGGCTGATCGCACGGTGCAGGCCCCCGCGACGGGCGTGGGGGCTCTGGGCGTGGGCTGGGGAGGTTAGTCGAGTAGGTGGTCGAAGTCTCTGTTCTTGGCGCCGGCGATGAAGGCGGCCATCTCGTGCTGGGTGAAGATGAGGGTGCGGGCCGTGCGCTCGGATGGGGGGAGCTTGTCGTCCTGGAAGCCGATCAGGCCGTCGGCCACGGTGAAGGGCGGATCAGGTCCTGTGACTCCCGGCAGGGGAGAGCCTGGGCCAGAGCCGCATCGAAGATGTACGTGTGCTGCCGCACGGGCTGGCGCTCCTCATAGATGCACTGCGCCGTGTCGCTGTCCACATACACCATCTCGCCGTCGAGCTCATGCGGGAACCCGAAGATCACGAAGTTGTCGGTACCGGGCGGCGCTCCCGCAGTGAAGGGCAGGATGTGGATCGTGCAGGATCTGGATGAACTCGCGCATCCACTCCGGGTGGTCGGGCCAGGCCCGCGCGGAAACCATCACACCGTCCACGACCGCAGCACCATTCACAAACTCCGCACCAGCCGCCCTCACGTCCGGTTCCAGCGCCGGGTAGGCCGCCGTTCGCCGACCGGCAAGGACCCCGGCCGCAGTGAGTACCAACGCCGCGTGGCACAGCTGCGCCACCGGCTTGTCGGTGGCGAAGAAGTGTTTGACGATGCGTGCGCAGTCAACGTCATTACGGATGTACTCCGGCGCCCGCCCACCCGGAACCACGAGAGCGACATAATCGGCGGGATCGACGTCAGCGAACGCGAGGTCAGCGTCCCAGGTGTAACCAGGCTTCTCGGTGTAGGTGTCAAAACCCGCCACGAAGTCGTGCACCACGAACTGCAGTTTCTTCCGGGTGGGCGCCGCGACATGAACCTCGTAACCCTCCTCACGCAGCCGCTGGTAAGGGTACAAGACCTCCAGCGACTCCGCGGCATCTCCGGTCAGAATCAGAATCCTCGCCATGGTGAACCTCCCCAGGTGGGCCAACGCCGCGCCTGCGACCGCGTCGATCTCGACGGTACGTGATCACCAGCCATCCGCCGAGCACCAGCACCACCGCCAAGGTCCCGAACTCAACAGCAGACTTGCTCGGCCGGGCCGTGGCAGCTAGCTTGATCAGGTCCTGCCCGCAGGTCGGCGAGCAGCATCTCCGCGAACCGCTTGGCGGGCTCCACCAGGGGGCTAGGGTCAGTGCGCTTGGCGTTCACCCTGATGACATTGGAGCAGAACAATAGCTGCGCTAGTTTCCCCGACCGGGTCTGTAAGTCGGTCTGAAACTCGCGCTGCACGCGAGCCGCCAGCTCAGGGACCTGTAGGGAAACTCCCCACAAAGTCACCGCGTCGCGGCCCCGCGGGGCGGCTCCCCAGTCCAATAGGTAGCAGTCCGGGGCGGTGAGGTTGCCCCAGTGCAGGTCGGCGTGAGCGGTCACCCAGTCGTTGACGGTGGTGTCGACCTCATCGGGCTCGGTCACGAAGACCCCGGTGGAGTTGATGACCGGAGAAGAGACCAGCTCCATCTCGTCCGGCGGAATCCGGCCGTCATGCCCTGCGTGCCGTATGTACGAGCAGGCTCCGCACCGCATAGGCTATGGCTTCCGGTTATCCCAGTGAAAAGGCCTCACATTGGGTCGCCTCACATTGGGTCCAGACCATGCCTGGATAGTCGGCAGCCGAAAAAATTGCGGGGCGGGGTCGTTCCTCTCGAACGACCCCGCCCCTATTTGCGGGTGCCTGCGCTCTACGGTGTCCGACGCCGGACGGGGGATCTCCCAGACCTGCGGTGCACGAAGGCACCACGCGGCGGGATCCGGCGTTCATCGAACCAGCGTTGACGGTGACGGTCGGTCAGGCAACGACGGTGCCACCGGCGCGGCACTCCACTCAGTGGGGAACGGGGTGGATCCATGCTCTGGAGTTGGGCGGTGACTGCGGGTGCCGGGTTGTGCCGCTCCCACCGGCGGTATGCGGGGCGTGCAGTACCGCCGGTGGGAGAGTTTGGGGTGGCCGGTGATCCTTCGACATCTCGGTCGGGGGCACGGACGTTCGCCGGATCACCGGCCACATGGCGGCTGCTCAGCATTCGCGGGTGGGGGGAGACCCACGAACGGCAGTGAGACCGCCAGCTCTATGGAGTTGAAGACAGTGCAAACACTCCGGACTACTAGCGCCCGACGCCGACCCCAGCAGGGACTCTGGCCGGGAACAGAGACCTCGGGTGTCGCATCCGCGGCAGGACCCGCCGGGCCCCATCCTTGGCATCCACAGTGTCAGAGGACACTGCCTCAGCGGAAACAAGATGCTCCTGCGCGGCCCGCCACACGCTGCAGGGCGCAGCGCGGGGTCGCCAGCGGCTCGAGCACTCCGGACAGCGGCCCTGACGATCCGGCGTATGGGTAGCAAGCAGAGCACGCCACCCATGGGTCAAGCGGGGTAGCTCGCTGTGCGCCAGCGACAGCAGCGACCTATTATCAGCGCTGCTTACCAGCTCATCGAGCATGTCGAGCCGGTCCCACACTGCCTGCTGAAGCATCAGGCCCAGAACCTGGTCCACCTCGCCACCTTCCTGCCGTCCAGGCCTCGTACCGAGCCTCGTACCGAAATAATGTCCGCAACGCTGAGATCAACCCTGAGATCCTGGTTGCTCCACCCCAATCTACAAAGTCTTCGGCCGGTTTAAACCCGTCCTGGGCCACACTGAGCCGGTCGGGCATACTATGACGATGAGCGGCGCGAGCCGATCGTGCGCGCTGGTCAGCTTTGCCGAAGTACTCTTCACGAGCGACGTGGCTCCTGCCTACTCTGCACACGTCGCTCGTCGGATGACAAGGGGGCGAGATGAACGTGACCGGAACGCCCGACACCCGGCTGTCTCTAGAGACCTGGAACGAACCAGAGATGAAGCGGGCGCTGGCGAATCGCGACATCAGCTCCGTTTACCGCCTGCTCAGGCGGGTGGGTATCTCACAACGGCACATCGCGGCCCTGACCGGGCAGTCCCAGTCCGAGGTCTCGGAGATCCTCAAGGGCCGCCAGGTCATGGCCTACGACGTGCTAGTGCGGATCTCCAGCGGCTTGGGCATCCCACGTGGGTACCTGGGCCTGGCCTACGACCCGGCGACAGCGACGAGTATGGTCGGAGCAGCCGACCATGCCGATGCTGCGAAGAAGGCTGAGGTGGCTGAGTCGGTGAAGCGCCGGAATCTCCTGGAACATGGATCTGCCATGCTGTTCGGCACCACAGTGCTGGCGGCCGACCGCAGGCAATGGCCGGCCAGCCTTGCCCAGACGCCGATGCCGAGCCAGATCGGTATGACGGACGTCAAGCAGGTCGAGGCCACCACCAGAGCCTTACGGGCGCTGGACTACGAGTTCGGTGGCGGAACGTGCCGGGACGCGGTCCTCGCCCAGCTGTCCTGGGCACAGCGCCTGGTGAACACCTCGGCCAAAGAAGAGGTACACCTGCGGCTGTTCCGGGCGCTGGGCGACCTACACAATTTGGCCGGGTGGACGAGTTTCGACGTGGGATTGCGGGAATCCGCGCGCACCCATTACGCCACTGCCCTGGAATTCGCCAATAAGTCCGGTGACGCGAACCTGATGTCGAATATCATGTACCGGATCGCCCGGGGCTATATGCACGACAGAGAGCCCAGCGAGGCCCTCAAGTGGCTCCAGATGGGCCAGCTCGCTGCGCAGAGCGCTGGGTCGGAGCAGGCCGTGGCAGCGCTGTGCGCCAACGAGGCGTGGTCGTACGCGATGCTGAACGACGACGCGATGGCCCAGAAGCTGCTCGACCGATCCCAGTCCGAGCTGGCCCGGGCGGATCTCAACGATGTGCCCACCTGGGCCAAGTTCTACGACGCCACCGAGATGCGCGCGATAACCGGGACGGTGCACACCGAGCTCGCGGCCTTCGACAAACCCCGACATGCGACTACCGCGATCCCCGTGCTTCGCGAGGCCGTGGCCAGCTACGACAATTCCATGGCCCGTAGCCGGGCGTTCAATCTGACCACGCTGGCCACCGCCCACCTGCGGCAGGGCGATGTCACCGAAGGTATCCAGATCGGCCGCAGGGCCCTGACCGCGGCATCTACGGTGCAGTCCACCCGGGTGACCGACCGGCTCAAGCCGTTGCAGAACGAGCTGGCAAAGTTTCCCACCAAGCCGGATGCCCGTGAGCTATGCCACTTGATCCGAGCGCGCCAAAGCGTCAGCGTCTGAGGAAGTCTGAGGAAGTCCTGATGAAGCCGGGTACCATCACCGGTTCCGACAGCCAGGTGCGGGCTGCCCAATGTTCCGCTGACGGCTAACGCCCAGCGGCGGTGTAGCGATGGTTGGGGTAACTGGGACTATCGCGGGCGGTGGGCATGGTTGCATGGCAGGACAGCTTCAGGTGGCGCCGACACCGCGCCACAGCGCGTGAAGCCGTCTTCCTGGACAACTTGGTCAATGCCCAGCTGGAGCTCATCCGCCAGCTGCCGATGCACCGGCGTGACGAGCTCGCTGAGGCGCTCGCGGTGCTAGTGATGCTCGCCCAGGACCACCGGCATTGCGCGCAGGGCTGGATCAGCCGTCGCGAGCTGAGACACCGTGCCGGGCGCGCGCTCGCCGAGCTTGACGCGTTGCGCCAGGTCCCCGGCGCGGCAGCCGCTGTGCCGCCCCGGGCGGACTGACCTGGGTGAGCGGGATACGGGTAAACCGGCCGACAAAAGCACGGTAACCACGTTAGCCTCGCGGACATGGCGCAACGACACTTACCGGTCGGCGCTGCATGATGGGGTCTTACTTGCAGTACCTGTCGGAGAACTCCACCGAGCTGATCTTCTACGCCCGACAGCACTTTCTGCTGGTGCTCTACTCGGTGAGCTTGGCCAGCGTGATCGCTGTGGCACTGGCTCTGGTGCTGCACACCAACCAGCTCACCCCTGCGTCGTGGCGGCGCAGCCTGCGGGTGGGCAGCCGTGAGACGTCGCTGCTGCTCACCTCCGCCGCGCTGACCATCCCGTCGCTGGCGCTGTTCGGCCTGCTGCAGCCACTGCTGGGGCTCGGGGTCACCCCGAGCATCGTCGCGCTGACCCTGTATTCGATCTACCCGGTGCTGCGCAACACCGTGGCCGGACTGTCCTCGGTGGACCCGGCTGTGCTGGAGGCCGCTCGCGGCATCGGGATGGGCCCGGTCCGCCGGATGCTCCGGGTGCAGCTGCCGCTGGCCTGGCCGGTGATCATCTCCGGCATCCGGACCGCAGTGCTGATCGTGATCTCGATCGCCGTGGTGGCAGCCCTCATCAACGGCCCCGGCTTCGGCAAGCCGTTGCAGGACGGCTTGACCCGGCTCGGCGCCGTCAACTCGTTCAACGAGGTCATCACTGGCACGTTGGGATGCCTCGTGGTGGCGGCCGGCTACGAGATCATCTTCGTTGTCGTGCTGCGATTCACTACCCCGGGAGGGATTCGTGCCTGAGACCGTGCCCTCCCCGACGCACTCGCTGACCGGCTCGGCCCACCGGGCTCCGCAGCGCCCAATGATTGCCCTGGAAGGTGTCAGCAAGACCTACCCGAAGCAGCCGAGACCGGCCGTGACCAAGCTGAGCCTGGCCGTTCCCGAGGGCGCCATCGTGATGCTCATCGGGCCGTCCGGGTGCGGCAAGACGACCACCCTGAAGATGATGAACCGGCTCATCGAGCCAACCACCGGGCGCATCCTGCTCGACGGTGAGGACGTCACCGACGTCAACGCCGACCAACTGCGCAGGCGGATCGGCTATGTGATCCAGCAGGTGGGCTTGTTCCCGCACCTGAGCATCGCAGACAACATCGCGGTGGTGCCCAAGATGCTTGGCTGGGACAAGCGTCGCATCACCAGCCGGGTCGACGAGCTGCTGCACCTGGTGGGAATGGAACCGGCCGAGTTCCGCCACCGGTATCCGCGGCAGCTCTCCGGTGGGCAGCAGCAGCGCGTCGGAGTGGCGCGGGGCCTGGCGGCCGACCCTGCGGTGATGCTGATGGACGAGCCGTTCGGAGCCATCGACCCGATCACCCGGGAGCGACTGCAGGACGAGTTCCTTGAGGTGCAGCGCCAGGTTGCCAAGACCATCTGCTTCGTCACCCACGACCTGTCCGAGGCGGTGAAGCTGGGTGATCGGATTGCGGTGTTCGCTGCTGGCGGTCGGCTGGCGCAATACGACACTCCGAGTGAGGTGCTCGCCCATCCCGCAGACGACTTCGTCGCCGAGTTCATTGGCAGCGGCACCGCAGTCCGCCAACTGTCGCTGCTGGAGCTGCGCCACCTGGAGCTGGAAGAGATCATGATCTCCCCTGGCGACGCTCCCACGGTGGCGCGCTCCGGCACTGTCTACGACGCCCTCGACGCCATGCTCGCCGCCCACTCCCCGCTGGTCGTGGTGGTCGATGACGACGGGCAACCCCAGGGCCTGCTGCACTGGGACGCTCTGGTGGGTGACCTGCGGACCAAAGGACCGCCGCGATGACCGCCGACAGGCCTGCGGACGGCTGGATCTGGCGAAACCGCGACCTGCTCGCGACCCCGGTGATCGTGGTCGTCGGGCTGGCCCTGGTGTTGCTCTACACCGCTGCGCGGCAGCTGGACAGCGTCGAGCAGCGTGCGCTGGATCCGTCCTACCTGTGGGCCAAGCTCGTCGAGCACATCTGGCTCGTGGGCGCGTCCACCGCGCTGGTGATTGCCATCGCGCTGCCGCTGGGAATCGCGTTGAGCCGTCCGGCGGTGGACCGGATCCGTACCGGGACACTCGCATTCGGTGGCTTCATGCAGGCGCTGCCGCCCTACGGCGTGATCATCCTGCTAGCCTTCCTGCTCGGGTTCGGCACCACGACAGCGATCATCGCGCTGGTCGTGGCGTCGTTCCTGCCGGTGCTCACCAACACCGTGGTCGGGCTGCGCCAGGTGGACCCAGCGCTCGTCGAGGTCGCCCGCGGCATGGGGATGTCAGCGTGGCAGACCCTGCTGCGGGTGGAGCTCCCGCTCGCGGTGCCGGTGATGGTGGCAGGCATCCGGGTTGCGCTGGTGCTCAACGTCGGCACCGCCACGCTCGCCACGTTCATCGGCACGGGCGGCCTCGGCGAGCCCATCAGCAGCATGCTCTACCTCGGCCGACCGCGGGCGGTGTTCGTCGCCTCGGCCATCGTGGCGGCGTTGGCGTTGCTCATCGACTGGCTGGCCAGTGTCGCCGAACGGCTCGTCAGCGGCCGAATTGGGTGAGCCCGGATTGGATAGAGGGGGTACCCACGTGCGATTGAGATCTCTGGTCGGCCGAGGGCGCGCAGGCGTCTCGTTGGCTGCGCTGGCGACCCTCGCCGCGTTGGTGGCCGGATGCGGCGGGCTGAGCAGCAGCGGGCCGCCAGCGAAGGGCGGCAGCCTCCTGCGGCAGGTCAACCTCGAAGGCCAGTCCTACACTGTGGGCGGCAAGTTCGATGACGAGCAGTTGGTGCTGTGCCAGATCGCCGTGGCTGCCCTGGAGTCGGTCAACGCCAAGGTCACCGACCGATGCGACATCGGTGGCACCGACGCGGCCCGCAGGGCGCTTCTCAGCGGTGACATCGACCTGTACTGGGAATACACCGGCACCGCGTGGGTCACCTTCCTGGGCCAGCAGCCGATCCACGACAGCAAGGCGCAGTACGAGGCGGTCAAGGAACGGGACCTGACCCAGAACAGGATCGTCTGGCTCCAGCCAACCCTGTTCAACAACACCTACGCCTTCGCGGTCACCAGGGAGCGGGCCCAGCAGCTCGGGCTGCGGACGCTGTCGGACATGGCCGCATACATCCGGTCCGGCCAGCCTGGCAACATCTGCATCGAGAGCGAGTACCAGAACCGGGACGACGGGTTCCCGGGCTTGCAGCGCGCCTACGGCTTCCAGCCCGGGCCGAATCGGATGCGGGTGCTGCAGCTCGGTGCCATCTACCAGGTCACCGCCGAGGCGAAGGAGTGCCTTTTCGGGGAGGTGTTCACCACCGACGGTCGCATCCCGCTGCTCGGGCTGACGGTGCTGCGGGACGACAAGCTGTACCACCTTTTCTACAACGCGGCCCCCACCCTGCGCAAGGAGCTCTACGACCGCAACCCCACCATCGCCAAGGTGTTCGCGCCGATCTCCGCAGCCCTGACCAACGAGGTGATGACCGAGCTGAACCGGCAGAGATCTGCGGCGGGCAAGCCGGAACGCCGGGTCGCCCGCGACTGGCTCACGCAGCAAGGCTTCATCGGCCAGGGATCCTGAATCCTCTTTGTGGTCCTCTTACCGCACCGCCCGAGCGTGGGCAACGCACAATTGTCGGTCCCTCGATCTAGTCTGACGACGTGAACTCGGCAGTGTTGCTCGATGCGACTGTGGTGACCCGGTGCCGTCGCCGGGTGCACCTGGAACATGACCTCGCGGCAGCCGACGCACCGCGCGCGGCTCTGGATGCGTCCACTGCGCGACGGATCGCCGACGCCGAAACCCACCGTCGCTTGGTGGCCGACCGGCTGGCTGACCTCCACCCCGCTGACTGGGCGGAGGTCTCGCCCGAGCTGCCCGCCGAACAGCGCCGCGCCGCCACCCTGGCCCTGCTCAGCAAGAGTGCGCCATTCGTCTGGGGCGGCCTGCTGCCAGCGGATCCCGTGGGTGGGCGGCGCGGCGGCACGGAGCTGCTGGTGCGCCACCGCGGTGGCTACCTTCCGGTGCTCGTCGTGCGACACAAGGTCACCGACCCCGGCTCCGGAGCCCGGACCAGCCTGCTGGCCAGTCCCCTGCTGGCCGCAGCCCGCACCGACCCGAAGCGCAAGGTCCGCCCGCAGGCGCGGGACCGAATGCGGCTGGCGCACGCGGTGCGGCTGCTGCAGGCGGCCGGGCTGGCAGCTGGCGGCCGCGCCACCGGCGGAGTGATCGGGTTGGAGGCCGATGTGGTGGTCTGGTACGACCTGGACGCCCCCACCTGGTCAGGCGGTCACTCCGCGATGGTCGAGTACGACACCCGGTTCGCCGACCGGCTGGCCGTCGCGCGAGCCGCCGCCACCGGGGCCGAGCCGCTGGCCCAGCCGTCCCGGGTCACCGAATGTCGCTCCTGCCCGTGGTGGCCCACCTGCGGCCCGGCGCTGCGGGCGGCCCGGGACGTCAGCATGGTGCTGCGGGGGGAGGACACGGTGGCGCTGCGGGCGGCCGGGGTCACCACCGTGGACGCGCTGGCCGCGCTGGACCCGGTGGGCTACCCACCAACCCCGATGACCGGGATGTCCTTTCGGGACGCGGTGTGGCTGGCCCGCGCCTGGCAGCAGGACCTCACGCTGGTGCGGCGTCACCGGCGCACCAGCGTGCCACGCGCCGACGTCGAGGTGGACGTGGACATGGAGAGCTTCGATGAGGCCGGGGCCTACCTGTGGGGCTGCCTGCTGTCCGGCACCGACATCGGAATGCCGCGCGGCTACCGCGCTTTCGCCACCTGGGAGCCCGTACCGACACCTGATGAGGCGCGGTCCTTCGCGGCGTTCTGGAGCTGGCTGAGCGACGTCCGCTGCCGCGCTGCCGAGCGCGGCCTGAGCTTGGTCGCCTACTGCTACAACGAGCAAGCCGAGAACCGCTGGATGTTCTCCTCCGCCGAACGCTTCGCCGGCGCCCCCGGGATTCCCACCAGCGCTGCGGTGCAGGAGTTCATTACCTGCGGCCAGTGGGTGGATATGTATGCGGTGGTCAGCGCCGAATTTCTCTGCGCGCGGGGCAAGGGACTCAAGACGATCGCCCCCGCCGCCGGGTTTTCCTGGCACGATCCGGAGGCCAGTGGGGAGAACTCGATGCTCTGGTACGCCGACGCTGTCGGGCTCAGCGGCGCTGAGCCCGACCTGGAGCAGCGAGCCCGGCTGCTCACCTACAACGCCGACGACGTCCGCGCCACCCACGCGCTGCGGCTGTGGATGAGTTCCGATCGGGTGAACGAGGTGCCCTACGCCGGCAACCTCCAACCGTGCGACGATGGAAATAACACAGCGTGAGGCTACTCAACACAGCGTGAGAGGAGAGGCGCATGTTCGTACGTCGGATCGCGGTGATCGGCTCCGGGTATGTGGGCTTGACCACCGGTGCCTGCCTGGCCTCACTGGGACATCGAGTGGTGTGCGCCGACGTGGACGAAGGCAAGGTGGCCCGGTTGTCCGCCGGGGAGGTGCCGATCCTGGAGCCGGGACTGCCCGAGCTGGTCACCCAAGGCCTGGCCGCTGGCCGGTTGCGGTTCGTGGTAGGAGCCGCCGCCGCGGTCGGCCAGGGACCCGACGCAGCCGAAGTGATCTTCCTCTGCGTGCCCACCCCGATGGGGGCCGGCGGCGCGGCGGATCTGTCGGCGGTGGAAGCGGTGGCCACCGAGGTGGGATCACTACTGTCGGCGGGCTGCGTGGTGGTCAACAAGTCGACCGTGCCGGTGGGCACCGCAGCGCGCACCGCGCGGTTGCTGGCCCGCCCGGATGTGGCGGTGGTCAGCAACCCGGAGTTCCTGCGGGAGGGCTCGGCGGTGGAGGACTTCCTCAATCCCGACCGCATCGTGGTGGGCTGCGACGCACAGGACGCCGCAGAGCGGGTCGCGGCGCTGTATGCCCGGCTGGGCGCGCCGACCGTGCTCACTGACGCCGCCAGCGCCGAGCTGGTCAAGTACGCCGCGAACTGCTTCCTGGCGATGAAACTGTCCTACGTCAACACCATCGCCGAGCTGTGCGAGCGGTTCGGGGCCGACGTGCTGGACGTCACCGAGGGCATCGGCTATGACCGGCGGATCGGGCAGGCCTTTCTGCAACCGGGCCCCGGTTGGGGTGGCTCCTGCCTGCCCAAGGACACCCATGCGCTGCTCCAGGTGTGCGCCTCGGTGGACTTCGACTTCCCGCTGCTGCAGGCCAGCCTGGACACCAACACCCACCAGCAGCACCGGATGGTCAACAAGGTCCGCGACGCCGTCGGCGGGTCGTTGGCCGGGCAGCGAATCGGGTTGCTCGGGCTGACCTTCAAGGCCGGCACTGACGACCTGCGCGACTCCCCAGCCCTGACGGTGGCCGCGCTGCTGGCCGCCGAGGGCGCCGACCTGATCGGCTACGACCCCGGGGTGCCCGCCGCCGTGCCCGGCGTGACCGACAATCTGCAGGTCACCGATGACCCGATCAAGGTCGCCTCCGGCGCCGCCGCCCTGGTGGTGCTCACTGAATGGCCCGAATTCCGGTTGCTGGACTGGGGCCAGCTGGCCGAGCTGGTCGAGCGCCGCGTCGTGGTCGACACCCGCAACCTGCTCGACGCCGACGTGATGCGCCGGGTCGGCTTCGAAGTCCGTGGCATCGGCCGCAGGCCCACCCCTGCGCTAACGCTCTCCTGAGTGGCGCTCTCCTTCAGTGGCGTCGGCAGCGCCAGGCCACGGCCAGAGCGGGCAGCGCGCCCAGCGCACCACCGGCCCAACCCGCGACCATCAGCAGCGCCACAAGCGCGCCAACCACAAGGAGCCCGACCAGCGCCACCAGCAGAAACCCACGCCACCACTGCCCATCACGGCCCTGCACCAGCAAAAACAACCACCGCCACCAGGGCGGGTCGCCCGGCTGCGCCCCAACTGGGTCGGTTCTCTTGATAGTCACGAGAGCTCCCGGGAGCCGGATTTGCTCAAGTGCTCTGTCCAGCTAGTCCAGACCAACCGCGGCACATTGCGACGGTAGCTGCGGACATACCCACGTCGCTCGTTCTTGTCCTGCGCCTCGGCGAGGCAGGAGCCCACCTCAGCCAACCAGGCAGCGCCCTCGCCACCGGGCAGCAGACCGCCCACCCACCGCAGCGATCTGGGCGCTTGAGGCGGGGCCGTGTGGTCACGCGCCGGGGCCTGCGGTTCATGCCGGCGTGCGAGAGCACTGTCGACGCAGACGCGGACGACATCCAGCACACCGCAGAGGAGGAGACCGAGAACGTCAACGAGGAGACAGCCGAGGACATCGAGCGTCAGGACGACAAGAACACAGACAACGAGAACGCCGCCGCTGCGGACGCCGACAAGGAGGCCGACGAGGAGGCCGACGAGGCCAAGAACGGTGAGGACAGCGAGGAGGCCGAAGACGAGGCCGCTGTCTGGGAGGTTTCTTCTTCCTCGCCTTCTCATGCCGGGCCTGCCTCGGGCTCAGGAGGTGGAGTGAGTAGCCGGCTCAGGCCGCTGCGGTCCCGACTTCGTTGCAGCGCGTGAATGGCGCGGGCGTGGCCCTCCATGGTCAGCCGGTAGTAGCGGCGTGGGGGCCGGCCCTCGGTGTGGGCGGGCTCGGGGTCCTCCCACCGGTCCCTGACCCACCCGGCACCACGCAACCGCTGGAGGATCGGGTAGATGGTGCCCGGCTCCAGCCCGCTGGCCTTCACAATCTCCAACCCGTACAACTCGGTGTCAGGCTGCTGGAGCAGCGCCCCCAGCACCGCCTGCACCCCCACCGTCATCCGCAACCCACTCATAGACGGCAACTCTACATAGCTTGTGTCCGAGTGTCCATGGCTCGGCGGGATCGAACCGGCGCGCGGCGCGAGCGGCGTCACTCGGGGGCCAGAAGGGGCCAGAAGATAGGGAGTCGAAGCACCGCGCCCGCCCGACCTGCCGGTTCACCACTGGCGCGTTCGGGCTCGGCACCGACCGCCGCCACATCCGGCTCCCGGTCGGCGAACATGCTGCGCAACCGCCGCCTGGCCCGGCACATCACCGGGGCGTCGTGGGCGGAGCTGCGACGCCAGTTGGAGTACAAGTCGGCCGCGGCTGGTGTGCGGCCTCGTCCTTGACCGGGACATCAACGCCGCACGGAATCTGGCTGCGCTCGCAGCCGACACTGGCGAGTTGCGCCGGGAGCTGCCCGATGGAAGCGATGTCAGACCGGTCGTGCAAGCACGCCCGGCAGTAGCACCGCCACGGGAAGAGTCGATCACGACTCAACGTCGCTTCCGCGAGAAAGCGACTCGATGAACATTCTTACACGTTTCATCGAACGGCTGGACGTCAGGCTGATGATCTGCTGTGCTTAGCCTTGCCTATCACTCGGTAGAGGGGGCAATGGAGCCATGTACGTCTGCATCTGCCGGGCGGTGACCGAGGCTGAGGTGCACGGGTGCATCGCCGACGGGGCGCGCACCGTCAAGGAGGTCGTCAAGCGCTGCGAGGCCGGTACTGGATGCGGCTCCTGCGTCGGAAAGATCGTTGCCCTGCTCGGCGCCCATGCCGATAAGTTGGGCAGCGCACTGCGGCGCAGCGCCTGAGTACTGGGGGCCTGAATGACTGGAGCCTGATCACGCAGCGCATGGCTACTGCGGCTCATCGTCGGGTCTGATCCCTATATTCCCTGTTCAGGGCAGGCTCACCTTCAGTGACAATCCTGCCCAGCCCGCGTACCGTCGAGATCATCCAGGGATCGATCCAGATGGGGGTTCATGCCATGCGCGGCGATGATGAGGTCCTCGCACTGCTCAACGAACAGCTCACCAGTGAGCTGACCGCTATCAATCAGTACTTCCTGCACGCCAAGATGCAGGCCAATTGGGGGTTCACCAAGCTCGCCGAGCACACCCGGAAGGAGTCCATTGAGGAGATGCAGCACGCGGAGCGGATTACCGACCGCATCCTGTTCCTCGAGGGCCTCCCGAACTACCAGAAGCTGCTGCCGCTGCGGATAGGGCAGACGGTGCGCGAGCAGTTCGAGGCGGATCTCTCCGTCGAGATGGAAGTCGTCGCGCGGCTGCGCCCCGGTATCACGATGTGCCGGGACAGGGGCGACATCACCACAGCCAACCTTTTCGAGCGCATCCTCTGTGATGAGGAGGAACACATCGACTACCTCGAGACCAACCTCGAGTTGATCGGCAAGCTCGGCGAGCAGCTCTACCTCAGTCAGCTTGTGGAGCGGCCACCGACCAACGGCTGAGATGATTCGTCGGGAGATCCAACCGGGTGCGCGGTGCGGACAGTCAAGCTAGCCATGCCAGCTCTTCTCGATGGCGGATCAGCATCCTCTCGCTGGTCCGCCACGACCCCGCACCGGCACCCGGTCCCCCCCTGCCGGTTGGTATCATCACGCTGCGTCACCCTCAGCTTGTGGTATGAAGGGGACGCACCGGTCGCCAGCGCCACATCACGGCGCTGGAGGCCGGGTCAACTGGTGAAGTCGTCGAATTCGCCATCCTTGGCACCAGCCAAGAACGCTGCCACCTCATCGCGGGTGAAGACCAGGGCTGGCCCACCAGGATGACGGGAGTTGCGCATCGCAACGTCGCCACCAGCCAATGCCGCAGCCTCCACACAGTTGCCGAGCTGACCGCTGCGCTTGCTCTTACGCCAGGTCACCCCGACAAGGTCCACAGCTGACATGCCGTTTCGAACTAGCTGTGACATAGAACTACCACCACACTCCCCATCTAGTTAGGCCCCCCAACCCTCACGGTCGATAACCCTCACGGTCGATGCACCTGCAAGTGCACAAGCAAGACAGTAGCGCGTGCAGGTGCATACGTCAATGCACGTGCATCTGCTCGGCCAGTTACTCACCATAGGAGGTCGAACGGGACAGGCTCCGATCGGTGGGGGCTGGCCGCAGTGGGTGCTGGCCGCGGTGGGGCAGAACCACCCCGCTGGAGGCCTCGGCACGCTCCTTCGCGAGCAACCGCAGGCAGCAACCGCAGGCTCTGGAGCCGCGCGAAGCGTGGCATGGGGAACGAGCTTGGGTGCCGTACCCGCAGGTATCCAAGCCCTAATCGTTGAACGTACCGCGCGGTGACGCACCGTCAACACCGCACCCATGGTGTACGGTGGCGGCCGCCCACCTAAACTCGGCTAGTCCAGATCCGTACCACAACAGCTTGTGAGGTTCTCGATGCCCAGTACCGACATCCCGCTTATGGATGATGCCGTACCAGCTTACATCGATACGACCAAGGCGAGTATCGCTCGAGTCTACGACGCATTTCTCAACGGTAAAGACAACTACGAGATCGACCGCGAGGTCTTACGGCGGGTCCAGCAGGTCGCGCCGGAGGCCGTCCGACTCGGCACGGACAACCGAGATTTCCTGATCCGAGCGACCCGCTTCATCGCCAGCCAGACCGGTATCACTCAGTTTCTCGACTGCGGGTCGGGACTGCCCACGGCGGAGAACACTCACCAAGTCGCCCAGCGAATCCAGCCGGACTCCCGCGTGGTGTATATCGATAACGACCCGGTTGTGCTCGCGCACGGTCGGGCGCTGCTCGAGGAGAACGAGCAAACCCACTTCAGTGCTGCCGACATCTTCGATCCACGCCAGATCCTCGACGACGCGATCGTGCGGAAGTACCTTGACTTCTCCCAGCCCATCGCGCTGTTCCAAATCGGAACCCTGCACCACTACGACGGTGAGCGCAGCCCACAGAGCATCATGACCGAGTACATCGACGCCCTGCCGTCTGGCTCCTACGTGGCGCTCAGCCATTTCTTCGACCCTGAGACCACTCCCGAGCTGGTCGAGCTCGCCAGGAAGATGGAACAGGTTTTTCTCCATAGCCCGATGGGCAGCGGATTATTTCGCACCCGCGCCGAGATAGTGGGCATGTTCCCCGGCTTGGAACTGGTTAACCCCGGCCTGGTCCGGTGCGCTGACTGGTGGCCCGACGGTCCACGGATCAAGCAATTGGACCCCGTGCAGCACTGCATCGTCGGAGCGGTCGGACGCAAGCCCTAAACAGTGCTCGCTAGATCTCGGCGCACATCTTCAGGAGAAACTGCCGGCTGTGGTCGGGAGTGTACGCATCCACGGTCAGACGATCGAACACCCTGCCGTATACCTCGGTATCAGGCCGCTTGTCCAGGTAAAGCGCCCCGGTGAGGTGCTCGATGTAGACCACATCCGGCAGGTCTGGCTCAGCGAAGCGCAGCGTAGTGAACGAGCCTTCGGCCGCGTACCCGCTGAAGTGATACGGTAACACCTGCAAAGTGATGTGAGACCGTTTGGTGAGCTCGAGGATATGCTCGATCTGGGCTAGCAGCACCTGCCGGCCACCGATCGGCCGGTGCAGGACGGACTCATCGATGACAACCCACAGCTTAGGTGGGTTCGGCCGGCTAAGTAGCTCCTGTCGGCGTTTCCGTACCGCGACGTGGCGCTGCACGCTCTGGCTCGCCAAATGAGACCAACCGTGGGTGGCGATTGCTCTCGCGTAGTCCTCGGTCTGCATCAGGCCAGGGACGAAATGCTGCTCCCACCCCTGGATCCGGGAGGCCGACTCCTCCAGCCCAAGGTAGTCCTGGAACCAGTCGGCCACCAGATCGGTGTAGCGATGCCACCAGCCAGGCTCGTTAGACCGGGTGACCATCTCAAGGTACGCCTGGCGCTTCTCGGGGTCCGCCACTCCGTACATCGTGAGCAGGTCAGCCACGTCGCGGGGCTTGAAGCTGACCCGGCCGAGCTCGAGCCGGCTGATCTTCGACTCGGAACCGCGGATGGCGAAGCCGGCCTCGGCGCGCGAGAGATCGGCAGCCTCTCGCAGTCGGCGCAGCCGCGTGCCCAGCATAATGCGGCGGGCGGTCGGGTTACCAGAAGGGTCAGCACGACCGCCGGGTGTCGCGGGGGGATCTTGTGAAGCCACGCCAAAACCTCCGGGATATCCAGTTCGATTACTGACCGTACCGTGCGGTGGCGCACCGTCGCAGCTGCACCCAATAGTTTACCGCTCACAGGTTCGTGTTCGCCTACCCGAAGAGGTTTTCTCGGGTAGGCGGCATGCGGAAGGGGAACAGGTGCGCCTGACATTCACGGTCGTCGACCCGCTGGCGCAGCAGCGCGCGGACGTCGTTCTCGACACCGAGCCCGAGGCGACGGCGAGCCGGGTCAGCGCCGCGCTCGCCCGGCTGCTGCGGCCGGGATCGCGGGCCGCGACCCTGTACGTCGAGGGCACCGCGGTGGATCCGCGACTGGCGCTGTCCGCCTCGCCGCTGCGCGACGGCGCGCTGGTCAGTCTCGACGACCCGGCCGGCTGCCCCCGGCCGGAGCCGGCGGGTCTGGTCGAGATCCGGGTGGTCAGCGGGCCCGACGCGGGCGGAGTGTTCCGGCTGGACTCTGGTGTCACGAACCTCGGGGGGGTCACGCACCTCAGCGGTGATCCGCAAGCCGAGGTCGTCATCGTGGACCCCAGCCTGCCAGCGACCGCCATCACAGTCGAGATAGCCGCCGACGGCACCGCCACCGTGACGCCGAGAGCGGACCTCCCTGCCTGGCTGGACGGGCAGCGGCTCGCCGGGCCGGCGCCGTGGCCGCTCGGTGGCCAGCTCGCCCTCGGCTGGACCGTCCTTGAGCTGGCCGCCCCGGCGCCACCGGACGCGGCGGTGCAGCCCTCCGAGGACGGTGGCGGCCTGGACTACAACCGGCCGCCCCGGCTGCGGCCGCCGTCCCGGGCAACCCGGTTCCGGATGCCATCACCACCGACCCAGGGCGAGCGCCGGCCGCTGCCGATCCTGATGGCCATCGCTCCACTCGTGCTGGCGGTGGTCATGGTGCTCGTGTCCAAGGGGAACAACCTGAGCTACCTCGGGTTCGCCCTGCTCAGCCCGGTCATGGTGATCGGGAACTACGTCACCGACCGGCGGAGCGGCCGCAAGTCCTACGGGCAGCGGCGCACCGAGTACGTCCGGCGCAAGACCGCCCTGGAAGCCGAGGGCAGAGCGTCCCTGCACGCTGAGGAGGTGGCTCGGCGTGTCGAGTGCCCCGACCCGGCGCTCGCGCTGCTCACCGCAGTCGGCCCGCGCAGCCGGCTGTGGGAGCGCCGCCGCGAGGACCCCGATTACCTGCTGCTGCGCCTAGGCACCGGCGACCTGCCCTCCCAGGTCGTGCTCGATGACCCGACCCGCGAGGAGCACCGGCGGGCGGTGACCTGGACCGCGCTGGACGTGCCGGTCACGGTGGGGCTACGCGAGTCCGGCGTGCTCGGCATCGCCGGCCCGGCGCAGACGGCACGGGCGTTGGCCCGCTGGGTCCTCGCCCAGGCCGCAGTCCTGCACAGCCCCAACGACCTGCAAATCTACCTGCTCACCGACGCCTCAGGTCGCCGCGGCTGGGAGTGGGTGCGCTGGCTGCCGCACGCCCGTCCGGCCGAGAGCTCGCAGGCCACCGCGCTGGTCGGCACCGACACCGACACTATCTCCCGGCGGGTCGCCGAGCTGGTCGCGACCGTGAGCGCCCGGCGTAAGGCACTGCGCGAGTCCTCAGCGGTGACCTTCGCCGACTCGGACATCATGGTCATCCTGGACGGCGCCCGGCGGCTGCGGCTGCTGCCCGGGGTGATTCAGATCCTGAAGGAAGGCCCCTCGGTCGGCGTGTATGCGGTGTGCCTGGACGCTGACGAACGGCTGCTACCCGCAGAATGCCAGGCTACCGTCGCCGTGGACCCCGACGGTAGCCTGCGGGTACGCCAAGCCGGCGAGGATCCGGTGGACAACGTTCGCCCCGAGTACGTCACCCCGGCCTGGTGCGAGCGGCTGGCCCGGGGGCTGGCCCCGCTGCGCGACATCAGCGGTGCGGAGGAGGAGGCAGCGCTGCCGGGCGCGTGCCGGTTGCTCGACCTGCTGGCGCTGGAGCCGCCGACCCCTGAGGCGATCATGGCGCGCTGGGTAGCGCGCGGACGCAGTACTGAGGCGCTGGTCGGGGCCGGTCTCGACGGCCCGTACGCGATCGATCTGCGCCGGGACGGGCCGCATGGGTTGATCGCCGGCACCACCGGGGCCGGCAAATCTGAGCTGTTGCAGACCCTGGTGGCCTCCCTCGCGGTGGCCAACCGGCCGGACGCGATGGTGTTCGTCCTCATCGACTACAAGGGCGGCAGCGCGTTCAAGGACTGCGCGGACCTGCCGCACACCGCCGGCATGGTCACCGACCTGGACTCGCACCTGGTCGAGCGGGCCCTGGAGTCGATCTCGGCCGAGCTGCGCCGCCGGGAGCGGCTGCTCGCCGACGCCGGTGCGCCCGACATCGAGGCCTACCTGCTCGTCGCCGGCGCCACCCCGGGGCTGCCCCCGCTGCCGCGGCTGCTGATCGTGATCGACGAGTTCGCCTCTCTGGTCCGCGAGCTGCCGGACTTCGTCACCGGCCTGGTCGACCTGGCCCGCCGTGGCCGGTCGCTGGGCATCCATCTGATCCTGGCCACCCAGCGGCCCAGTGGAGTGGTCTCGCCGGAGATCCGGGCGAACACCGACCTGCGGATCGCGCTGCGGGTCACCGACGCCGCCGAGTCCGCCGACGTGATCGACACCCCAGACGCGGCCCGGATCACCAAGGCCACCCCGGGCCGGGCCTACGTCCGGTGCGGCGCCAGCTCGCTGGTCCCGATGCAAGCCGGTCGGGTCGGTGGCCGCCACCCCGGCGGCGAGCGTCGGAACGGCGGCGGGCGCCTTGAGGAGCTGCCCGAACCGTGGGTCGCCACCCTGGACCTGGCCAGGCTCGGCCAGCCACCGCTAACACCACCCAAGCGCGCCACGACCGACGCGGAGGTCACCGACCTGGCCGTTCTCGTCGAGGCGATCAGCAAAGCCACCCAGGCCCTGGGCATCCCGGCCCAGCCCAGCCCGTGGCTGCCGGCACTGCCGGAGCAGCTCACGCTGGACGAGCTGCCCGCACCGGCTCGCCCGCCCGGCCGGCTTGCCCCGATCCCGTATGGCCTTGATGACCTCCCCGCGCTGCAACAGCAACGCGCTGCCTGCCTGGACCTGAGCAGTTTCGGCCACCTGTTCGCCATTGGTGCCCCACGCAGCGGGCGCTCGCAGATCCTCCGGACGATCGCCGGCTCGATCGCCCAGAACCACGGCGCCGCGGACGTGCACCTGTACGGGATCGACTGCGGCAACGGCGCGCTGCTGCCACTCGCCGAGCTGCCGCACTGCGGCGCGGTGGTGCGCAACACCCAGACCGAGCGGGCGAGTCGGCTGATCCGGCGCCTGGGCGTGGAGATGCAACGCCGGATCGAGCTGCTCGGTGAGTCCGGCTTCGCCGACGTCGAGGAGCAGCGGGCTGCGGCGGCGCCGCAACGACGGCTGCCGCACCTGGTGGTGTTGATCGATCGGTGGGAGTCGTTCACGATCTCCCTCGGCGAGATCGATAACGGCGCGCTCACCGAGGAGGTCCAGCGCATTGCGCGGGAAGGCGCCAGCGTCGGTCTGCACCTGGTCATCACCGGGGACCGCTCGCTGCTGTCCGGGCGGATGTCCACGCTGACCGAGGCCAAGCTGGTGTTCCGGTTACCCGACCGCAGTGACTTCTCACTGATCGGGATCAACCCGCGCAAGGTCGCCGAGACAATGCCACCGGGCCGGGCGCTACGGGCTGAGTCCGGGGTGGAGACCCAGGTCGCGTTGCTCGCGCCGGATCCGACCGGCCAAGGCCAGGCCGCCGCACTCGCCCGGATCGCGGCCCGGGCCAGCGAGCGCGACGCCGACCTAGCGGCCGAGCTGCGGCCGTTCCGGGTCGACGTGCTACCCACCCGGGTGAGCTTTGAGCAGGCCTGGACACTTCGCGAGGCCACCGGGCCGATGTGGGCGCTGGTGGGCATCGGCGGGGACACGCTGCGCGCCTACGGGCCGGATCTGGCCACCGGCACGCCGGCCTTCGTGGTGGCCGGGCCACCGAGCTCCGGGCGCAGTACCGTGCTGGTAGCCATGGCTCGGTCACTGCTGCGCGTCGGTGTCGGCGTCATCGCGGTCACTCCCCGGCTATCGCCGCTGCGGCGGCTGGCCAGCGAGGGCGCCACCGTGCTGACCGGTTCGGAACTGGCAACCGCCGACCTGAACGCCGCACTGGCCGCCGCTCCCGAGCGAGCTGCCGTGATCATGGACGATGCCGAGCTGCTGCGGGACTGCCAGGCTGAGGAGGTGCTGCGCGGTCTGCTGCGCGTCGGGGCGGGGTCGGGGCGGGCGCTGGTGATCGCCGGTGACGCCGAGGGCGTCTGCGCCGGATTCTCCGGCTGGCAGGTGGAGCTGAAGAAGGCCCGCCGCGGGCTGCTCCTGGCCCCGCAGTCCATCACCGAGGGTGACCTGATCGGCATTCGGCCACCGCGCAGCCTGCTGGGCCAACCCGCCCAACCCGGTCGCGGCCTACTGCACCTCGGCGACGGTGAACCGCGTGTCATCCAGGTTCCCTACGCGAGCGACTGAGCTCGTCGGCGGTGACCCAGCGCAGCGCGCCAGCGACGACGTCGAACAACTCCAGCAGCGGCTGACGCAAGGGCAGCATCGGCGTGGCGAACGCCAACTGCACCAGTCCCAAGCCGTCGGGGCGCTCGAGCCAGTAGTCCGCGACCAGAGACGGCGTGGGTTCGGCGCCTGTGATCTCGGCGGGCAGCTCGTGAACCCGGCGCAGCACCGTGCCCGCAGCCATCTTCCCGAGGTCGAGTGCGAAACCCGGCTCTCGGGGCGCCCCAGCGGCGGGCTCGAACGCTTCCCGCAGGGCCAACAGCAGTGAACGGTCGCCGGGCGAGCTGTCCGGGCCCGCCGCAACGTCGATCCAGTGCACCACCAACGAGGCCGACACGGGGACATCGCCGACCCGCTGCAGGCTCAGCGCCATCAGCCGCCCATCGGAGTCCGCAGCCGTTTCGGCTTGGGCCAGCAGCTGGCGGCGGGTATCCGGCGCGCAGCAAAGGATGGTCGTCGACTCCGGCGAACTGGCGCTCGACCGAGCGCGTCCGCGCCTCGATCGGCTGCAACGGGATTGCCCACCAGTGATCAGGCAGCACGACTAGGACGTCGACAACCGGCGCGTCACCCATGTCCGGTACGGGGGCGAGGAAACCATACCGTCGAGTTAGCTGGCGTGTTTTCTCGTGGTTGTGGGCGCGCTGCTGGTGGACGTTGCTGGCGGCTCCGTCGTGGACGTTGAGTCACGCTCAGCGGACACTGCGGGGGGTGCTGTCGCCGATGTTGCCGGGCGATCACATATCGGCAGCCCAGGCTCGGGACGGTTGTTGTGACTACCTTCCAGAAACACCACCGGGACCCACCTCCAAAACCCCAGCACTCGTACCCAGGCCCACCAGTTGTTGGAGCGGTCCTCGACCGAGTACCTCGGCCCGGCTGCCTGGCACAGGAACACGTACGGGCCGGCTGGCAGGCGGCTGGAGCCCTTGGTCGTCTCGGGCGAATAGATGGGTGCCTCGTGGGCGATATTGCAGACGTACGTACTGGTGCTGTGGGGCTCGCAGCCGCCCGTGCCGGGCTGCGGGTCTCCGTCCTGCCGCAGCCCAGGTGCAGCGGGAGTGGGCCTCTCCAGCGTGACCGACGGATCCTGCGGAGCTGCAGGTGCGCCCGAGGTCGGCGTGCCGCTCAGCTGGTTGCCGGTCGGCCCGGTCACGACACCTGAACTACCGCCTGAGGGACTTGGCGGACTGCCCGGGGCAGCGGCTGGAGCGCCCGGGCTACTCGCCGGAGCGCCCGGGGTACCGATTGGGCCTCCCGAGTTACCGACTGGGCCCCTCGGGGTGCCGCTCCAGGCGCTGATCGGCGCCTGGGCGATGCTGCCAACGGCCGGTGGACCCCCCACGGGAGCCTGGGGCACAACTGGTGGTTTGACTCCCGGGTCCTGTTTGACCCCCACATCGTTGTGCACGCTGCCCTGGATGGTCGCTCCCGGGGGCGCGGCGCTCGCCGGAGCTGCGGACTTGTCCTTCACTACGTAAACAACGGACACGATGAGCCCGACGGCCGCGACCACCGAGACGATCGGCCACAGGAAGGCACGTGCGGGATGACCGGGCTCGTCCGTGAGATCAGCACCGGCGGACAGTGACCGTTCCGGCCGGCTGCGCCCCCGGCTGTCCGTCATTAGCTCGCGAGGGCCACCCTCGTCCAGCTGGACCTCGCCCTGAATCTCCCACCAGCGACCACGTGAGTCTTCCGGGCGGTTACTCATCCGTTCATCCCTGGCACGTGCTTCCTTCCCAAGAACCGCTCATCGACCGCTGTGATCCAGGTGCCGGCAGCCACCAGGTCAACAAAGGCCGTGGATGCGACGACCACTGTGGTCTGGCCGTGATCGGCGACCAGCCAGCCATAGGCGACGTGATCGCGGATCTCCGCCGCATCCGCGGACAGTGGCTCCCGGTAACGTTGGACTAGCCGCACCGCAGGCCCGGCACATGTCTTAACGACCGACCGCTGGCGGAGACTCTCCAGCACCTCCTCGGGCATGCACAGCTCCTCACCCAGCGCCTCCAAGGTGAGCCCGGGTGAAGCGGGCAAACTCCGCTGCGCCAGCACAGTCACCACCGGCTCGTCGGCGGCCGGGTAGAGCAGGAGCGCCGCGTCGAGAGCAGCCGTGTCCAGAGCGCCGACGATCCGCGCGACGCTCGCCGCGATCACCTCAGCACGGTGCGGGTCGGGATCGAGCCGGAGATCGATCACGTGTGCCGCCAGCGCAGCGACCCGGCGATCGCATCGAACAGCCCCACCATCGCGTCGGCGATCGGGTCCATCGGAGTGCTGAAGGACAGCAACAGCATCTCCGTCGTGTCCGGCACCGGCACGTACACCTGCAGCCGGGTGACCGCAAGCTCTCCAGTCGATAGGCCATCGGCATGGGTGACCGGTTCCCGCCGCCGCACCCGCGCGGCCGGCGCACCCGCCACCTCCAGCACGCCCACCTCGTCCCCCGGCTGCTCCCGCATCAGCGCCGCCAGCTCGGCGGTCGGCAGTGTCGTCACCATGCCGGCCGGCACTACCGTGACTAGGCATGAGGCCGCCACCGGCAGACCACGCATCAGATCGACATTCAGGTACATCTCCACCGCGCCGTTCACGACCGCCCGCTCCACCAGCCGGGTCAGCTCCCCATCCAGCTCCCGACGCAGCGTGGCGACCCGGTCTCGCGGCAACGACGCCAGCCGCCGGTCGAGCAGCGCCGTGATGGACTGGCCCCGGCGCTCGTCCAGCGGAATGTGCCACCACCCCGGCGGCAACAGCAACGACCACCCGACCGGCCCAGCCTTCCCATCGACGCCATTGGCGGATGGACTGCTCATCGGCCGCTCACTCCCCTGGGTCCCGGACGCCATGCGGCGAGACCTGTCGTCGGAACGATCCCGCCTCCCGAGTAAAGCCGAGTTTAACGGGCCCGAACCCGGGCGCCCGGTCCGAGGAGTCGACTATCTTGTCTCCCGCGTCGAGCTCCATCTGCTGCGCGATCCGCCTGAGGCGTTGGGCCATGCCACCTGTGACGGGGACGGCAGCAGGGCCGGTCGTGTGCTTCTCGGTTCTCACCATCTCGCTCACCTGACTGTCGAGCCGAAACAAATTGGTGCGCAACGTTCCCGGGGTCGCCCACCAAGGCAGACCCGGACTATCAGGATGCTTGCTCATTTCATCACAGCTTTCTCCATATCGTTAATACCCGATCGCCTCTTAGGCGTATAACATCAGGTATCCAAATTTTAAAAAATTTTCATCGAAGATATTCAGAGATTTCGATGTGACACTCCTGCTGCACCCAAGCATCCACTGTGTGAATAAATTTATTAATAATATTCGAGATGTCTTCGTCGGTCAGCGTCCTTAGCTCCGGATACTCCTGGTAGATGGAGCCTATTCGCCACCGGTTTTTTTCCTGGAAACGAAACCATAAAAATCCTGGTTCGTCCGACTCCATCGACTGGAATTCGAAATCCTCGCCACGCGGTAACGAAGCTTCAAGCCACAGCTCTAGCTGCGCGCGTAACTCAACGATGGGGAACAGCAACTCTCGATAAAGAAGCCGGTCGTCAATGATGACTTCGAATTCTGCGGTAATCCCCAGCAAAAGATCGAACTTGTCACGAATACTCTCGCGCTCAAGCTTGGCGTCAGTGAACCGCATGAGAAAGTTCATTTTATCGGATAAGCGGTAACGATACGGCCATCGTCTGTGACGACGGCTTTAACGGTTGTCTCCCCTTTAGTTCCGATAACACGTCCAAGATCAGTTTTGACAATGAAGGAGTCTCCTTGACTTGTTGGATTTGGCCAAAAAGTGGCATTCGGAGATCGAAGTGTCTCCTTCACGGTTGCGTTGGGATTGACATTTTCGCCAAACTTGTTCCATTTACCACCGGCGCCAGCAAGGTGTTTTTTGCCGACGGTCCACTCATCAGCCTTATCGGCCGCCTTGAAGGCAGATTTTGATGCCTTATCTATTGCCGAACCCTCTTGCGCGCATTCTCCACCCAATAACCCGAGAGGATCTAGCCAGTTGGTGGGGTTGGGAACGTAGGCGTGGGGGTTAGGTCCGCCAATTAAGCCGAGGGGGTCGCTGGCGTGATAGCCGCCAGTGGTCGGGTCGTAGTAGCGGTGGTAATTGTAGTTGAGCTGACTCTCGTCATCGAAGTACTGGCCGGGAAAACGAAGCGGGCAGTAGGCACTGCCCGTACTTCGGGCGACGACCGTGCCCCACAGGGTGGTGCGCGGGTGCCAGGCGAGGTCGCCATCGGGGTCCACCATTTCGGTGGGAGTGCCGACGAGGTCGGTGACGATGGCGTAGAACTGCTCGTCGACCCATTCCTGGGGAACGTCACGTAGCGGGGTGCGTTCGGTTTGGGTGAGGGGGCGGAAGCTGTCGGGTTCCCATTCCCACGCCGTGGTGCGGGCGGGGTCGTCCGAGCCGGTGGTGTGGGTCTGTTCGGCGAGGACGGCGCCGTCCCAGGTGACGTCGACCTGCTCGGCGACGCTCACCCCGTCGGATCCTAGGCGGTGCTTGGCGATGCGGCGGCCGAGCGGGTCGTAGTGGTAGCGCCAGCGCTGGCCGTCGGGGGTGGTAACGGCGACCAGGCGGTCGTCGGCGTTCCAGGTGTAGTGCCAGGTGCGGGGCTTGGCGGACAGGCGTTTCTGCTGGCGCAGGGTGACCCGGCCTTGGGCATCGTGCTGGTAGCGGATGTTGCCGGCGCGGCGGATCAGGGTGCCGGCGTACTCGCGTTCGCCGCAGGCGTCGGCGTCCGGGGAGTCGGTCTGTGGCGGCGCCGGCCAGGCCGCGTCGGTGATGTTGCCGGCCGGGTCATAAGCGTAACGCTCGGTCCACCCCGTTCCGTGCACGGCGGTGACCCGCCCGGTCGGGTCGAGGTCGAAGCGGCGCAGGCCGCAGAGGTGGTCCTCAATGGTGGTGACGTACCCGTCGGGCCGGTAGCCATAGGACCGGCGCTGCACCAGACGCGTCTCCTGCGCGGAAGGCGACGGCCCGAGACCACCAGCGGTGAGGGTCTGGGAAGCCAGCCGGTGGTTGGCGTCCCAGGACTGGGCGAGCACGGCGCCGGCACCGAGGTGGCGCTCAACCTCCCGGCCGGCGGCGTCGTAGCCGAAGCGCAGCGTGCGTCCGGCGGTGTGCAGGGCGATCGGCGCCTCGCCGGCGCCGTACTCCCAGACGCTCTCCGCTCCTGAGGGGGTGCGGCGATGAGTGCGCCGGCCGAGGGCGTCGTAACAGGAGGTGACGGCGCGGCCATTGCAGGTCTCGGCGAGCACGCGCCCCAGCGGGTCGCGGTCGAAGCTCACCTCGGCGTCGGCATTGATCGCGCGCACCATCCGAGAAGCGGCATCGTAGTCAAATGTGGCGACGACGTCGCCGGAGCGTTGCTCGACGACATTGCCGAGCTGATCGCGGGCGAAACGGGTGGTCTGCCCGGCGCCGTTGGTGCGCTCGGCGAGCTGCCCGGCGGCGTCGTGGAGGTAGCGCAGCTCGCGGTGGTTGAAGTCGGTTTCCCGGACGAGGTTGCCGGCCGGGTCGTAGTCATAACGCCAGACCAGACCCTGCGGGTTGGTGACACTCACCAGACGCAGCTCAGTGTCGTAGCAGAACTCCAACCGCGCCCCATCCGGGCCGATCCGCGCTGCAGGCAGGTCGAAGCAGCCGATCTCGGTGCGGGTGACCTGACCGAACGCGTCAACATGCTCAACGAGGTTACCCTCACCGTCATAGCCCCAGCGCTCAGTCGCACCATCGGGCAGGGAACGCCAGGCCAGCTTGCCCTCGGTGGTCCAACCCAACCGGGTCACCCCGCCCACCGGGTCGGTGATTGCGCTCACCCGGCCGAAGCCGTCCCGGCCGTAGTAGGTGGTGGCGCCGAGCGGGTCGGTCACGGCAGTCACCAGCCCGGCCGCGTCGGTCTGCACCCGACGTAGGTGACCCAAGGCGTCGGTGACCGCGCTGAGGTGACCCCGCTGGTCATAGGCGTAGCTGGTCGTCGCCCCCAGCGGATCGACGACCGAGGTGAGGTTGCCCCGCTCGTCGTAGGCCCGCCGCCACACCGCCCCGTCCGGGGTCGTCACCGTCACCGGCAACGAGAGCTCGTTGTACTCGGCGAGCGCCCCGCTGCCATCCGGACGGGTGACCGCAACGAGGTTGCCGACGCCGTCGTAGGCGTAGTGGGTAGTCCGCCCGAGCGGGTCGGTGCGGGACAGCAGCCGGTCGTAGCGGTCCCAGGCCGAAAGCGTCGAGTGACCCAGCGAGTCGACCTCGCGCACGAGCTGGCCCAGCTCATTGAGGTGGCATGTGGTCGCGTGACCAAGCGAGTCGGTGTACGCGGTGACCCGGTTGTCCGGCTCGTAGGAGAAGGCACCGTTCATGTACCCACCAGCACCCGAGGTGCGCACGCAGCGGCCGACCTCGTCGTAGGTGTAGCGGTAGGCGACATCGTTACGGTCCTGCCAGCCGGTGAGCCGCCCGTCGGTGTCGTAGTCGAACCGTAGCGGAGTACCGGAGGAGTTGGTCACCTCCGTGAGCCGCCCACTGCCGTCATAGCCATAACGGACAAGCACCACGTCTGCGTCGGTCCCCCGCAGGTGCAGGGCGGTAATCCGCCCATCGGTGGTTTGCACGCCGATCCGGTAGCCGCCGCAGTGGCGGATCTCGCTCAGCGTGCCGTCACCGGCGTAGTCGAGGTCGATGCGGTGCCCGACCCGATCGGTGACCGCGCTCAGCGGCAGCGCCTTTTCTCGTGCGGCGCCAGCCGAGGCGAAGTGCAGGGTGTGCCCGCGCTGCGGGTCGGTGATGGTGTAGCCGCCATCCTCGGTGCGACCCAGTGGCCAACGCGGACCCTCCGCGGGCAGCACCGAGATCCCGTCGGCCGGTGTGGGGTAGGCCAGCAGCATGCCGTCCTCTGCGGCGAAGTACACGCCGGTGTCCTCGACCTCCAACCGCTGGTCCAGGGTCGACGCCCACGACGGGCCGAACCAACGACCCACCCGATAGGAGGAGACATGGGCCCGGGAGAGCACCAGCGGAAGTATCCCGGCCAACTCGACATCGGTCTGCGTGAGCACCACGTTGCCGGTCGCGACATCGACTGGATCGTTTTTGCAAGGCTGCTTCTCGAGCGGCCTTGACTCCGCCCGCCCAGGGTTGGTACTGCGGATGTCACGTCCAGTGGCTTCGGCGACGCCGGTCGCCTCACCTTCTGCCGCCCTCCCGGCCCGTGCCGCCAAGCCGGCCTTGGCCCCGAAGCCGAAGGTGACCACGGCGAACAGGTCCACGGCGACGTCGAGCCAGGAGCCCTCGCCGGCCAGGGCGAGCATGAGGTTGCAGACCAGGGCCACCCCTGATGCCAGTGCCGCCAGTCCGAGCAGAGCCGGGGAGAGGAAATCCAGGACCGGGATCCACGAAATGAGCAGCGCGATCGTACTCAAGACGGTGGCGACCATCTCGGCGATCTTGGCGATCGCCTTGAGGATGTCGGCGTGCTCGTGGACCCAGTTCGTGAACTTGTCCCACCAGGAGTCTGCGAGCCCGTCGTGGTCGATGCTGTCGCTGATCGCCCGCGCGGCCCGTCCGGCTTGCTCGTCGCGGTGCTGGGTGGCCTCGTCGAGCTTGCGGCGAGCGGCCTGCAGAGCACTGATGCCGTCGTCGTGGGCGTACTGGCGGTGCCGTTCGGCGGTGGCTTCGTCCGGGGTGGGCGGGTGGGCCGGCGGTTGGTTGGCGTTGATGGTGGTCTGGGCCTGCTTGGCCTCAATGAGAGCGGCATCAGCCAGCGACTGGGCGTGGCGCAGCTCGGGGGCGTAGCGCTTCAGCGCGCCGCCAGTAGTGGCGTAGCGGCCGTGGGCCTTATCCAGCTGTCCGGCGAGGTCGCGGGCCGAGTCGGCGAAGGTGCGGCCGGCGTCGGCGTCCCAGCCCTCGGCGGTGGAGAGCGTGCGGAGGCTGGCGGCCTGACGGGTGATCTCCTCGGCCACGTCGGTCAGGGACTTGGCGGCGCGTTCGATCTCGTCGGGGTCGCCGGGAACCGGATCGGGGCCGGCCAGCGGCGACCAGTCGGTGGGCCGCCGGCTCACGAGGCGACCCTCGCCCCGCCAGAGCCAGCGGAAGAGTGCTGAGTCAGCTCCTTGGCCAGCTCAGTGTCGGTGTGCTCATAGGCATCAGCGCTCGCGGTGGCCATCTTCTGGTGGCTCTCGACCGCAGAGACGAGCTTGTCGCGGTGAATCTTCCAGTTGTTCACGAAGTCATCCATCGCCTGGGACAGCTCATCTGAGCCCAACACCTCGGCACCGAGCTTGCTGGCATCAGCATGCTGGAGGACTTCCTTGATCCTCCCGAGCCCCTCGCCAGTTGCCCGGATCAACGCCACGTCAACCTTGAGATGGTCGCCCAACCACTCCCCCAAACCACGTACCGGCGGGAACCATGCCGCCAACCCGGTTACCGACGGCGACCATACCCCCACCCCATTCGACCTGAGGGTGCGGGTGCATATCATGCCCGATCACGATCGTTCCGTGACACCTAGTGAGTCCGTGACACTAACGGACACAGCGGACACAGCGGACACAGCGGACACAGCGGACACAGCGGACACAGCGGACACAGCGGACACAGCGGACACAG
>JBOHFR010000008.1:5271-28574 GCA_050699715.1 Pseudonocardiaceae bacterium | reverse complement strand
CGGACACAGCGGACACAGCGGACACAGCGGACACAGCGGACACAGCGGACACAGCGGACACAGCGGACACAGCGGACACAGTGAGGAGAGCATCAGTATGGCGAACGTCAATGTCACCTACGAGGAGATGCGGGCTGCCGGCAAGCAGCTCCAGGCAGGCAAGAACGACATCGAGAGCCGCTTGGGCCAGCTCAAGAACCAGGTCCAGCAGCTCGTCGGGAACGGATACGTCACCGACGCGTCCAGCAAGCAGTTCGAGCACTCATACGATGAGTTCAACACGGGCGCTCTTAAGATGATCGACGGCCTGGAGGGCATGAACTCCTACCTGCACAGCGCGGCCGACGCGTTCCAGCAGGCAGACCAGCAGCTCTCCCAGCAGCTTCACCACTAGCTCACGTCCCGTGGATCTTGACCGCCAAAGGCGGGTAGAAGATCCACGGGACACCAGCTTTGGCGTCAGTTTCTCCCGGGTCACTGACGCTTCAGATTTCTTGTCTCCGCCAATGCTTGCTCTCGCAGCTGTTCAGTGCCTGAGCACGGGCGCCACGATGGCACCGACCATCAGCCCGGCTAGCGCGTAATCGGGCCGCATCCAGGTGATGGCCGTCCTAATGGCCAGGCAGCAGATCGGTCTCATCCTCCGCGCAGCGCTAGGCGTAGCTCAGGCCGGCATACAGCGATCCGTCGTCAAGATGCCGGTAGCGCATAGTCGGTGCGGTTCCCGCCGCACCGGGTGCGGGAACAGGTCGCCGAGGCCGCCGAGGAGGAGCTGGAGCTTAGCAAGGCTTAATCCCACTCAGGCCAGCGACGGACTTATTCAGGCGCCACTGGTTGTGCAGCAGTCCGAGCGCGACGATCAGCCACGTCGTGAGACCGAGCCAGAAGAAGCTGAGCGATACGGTGCGCAGTGCCGGGATGTGCAGTTGCCCGCCGAGGCCGAATGTCGCGGATGAGTACATTCCGAGCGGGAAGACGACCGCCCACCATACCCCCTCGTCTTGTAGCGATGCTGGGCGCCGGGCAACACGCCACATCTGCGCGGACAGCAACAGCGGAATCCACCCGCTAGCCATAATCCACAGGACCAGGGTCTGCGGTCGGGCAACAGTGATCAGCCAGTCGAGCCCGGTTGTTGCCGGCCTGGCCGCGAGGATGCGGTCACCAGCGAGGGTGGAGATCGCCAGCGCGCCCATCAGGATCCAACTGTCGGGCGTCACCTCCTCCGGTGCCAACGGCCCGACCAGTGCCCGCCACATGATCAGCCACGTCACGACGAAGTAGCCGACCAGGCCGAGTGTCCACCAGGCCAGCGCGAGCAGCAGCAGCGGGCGAGCGGCCGTACCGTGCGCCAGATCGGCCGCCGAGATCGCCAGGGATTGGGTGCCCACCGAGATGAGCAGCCACGACCCATGAGCGTGATCGCGTAGCTCGCCAGCGGATCGGGAGCGCATATCGATGATCGCCGCCGGAACCAGACCCAGCCAGGCGAGGAGTGCGACGGCGCCGAGCGACCACGCGAGCAGCGTCTGACCCTGTCCTAGCTGGGGGCCTAGCTGGGGGCCTAGCTCGGCGGCGAGGACACCGCAGGCGGCAACGAAAGTGAACGATCGCAACGCTACGTCCGGGTCGCGCAGCTGACGGCCGAAGGCGGCGGGAGCGCGCGCGACGCGGGCACTGACTATGATGGTGAGTAGCGCGAATGCGACGGCGGCGAGGGCGCCGAGGATCAACGCGATCACGTGATATTGCTGATCGGCCGCCGCTATCGAGACGATGCCGGTCGCCATGACCAGCGCGAACACCTCCGGCGACCACTCGCCTGCAGCCCACGACCGCACCGGCGGATGACTCCCCATCGTCAAGCACCCGCAGGCTCGGTGGCGTCGCCGCCTATCGGCTGCTCGGTTGTCCACCCCAGCGCCCACGCTCCGCTGCGGGGGATCTCCCCTGCGGCCTGAGCAAACGCCTGGAGCACCGGCACCAGCTCGCGACAACGCCTGCCCGACATCCGACCCAGGATGTCCTCGATCGCGGCACGCCGATGCCGCGTCACCATCTGCACCAACTGGTGCCCGTCGGCAGTCAGCTCAAGGACAAGATTACGACGGTCGGCGGCATCCTCGCTTCGGCGCAGCAGACCCGCGGCGACAAGCCGGTCGCAGGCGCGGGTGGCGTTGGAGGGATGCACACCCAGCCCGCGAGCCACCGCGTTCAGATTCAGTGGCCCACCACTTGCCACCATCACCAGCACCCGCAGCTGCGGCAAGGTCACCTGTTCGGCCAACGCGGCCACCGACTGCGCGGTGATGGCGACGAGAACCCGGGCGGCGAGCATCACGGCGTCGACCTGCTCGGCGGAGATCTGGTGGATGCGCTCCGCTCCCGGCTGCACGTGATTCATGGCACGCAGTATCCCTAAATAATTGCGTACTAGCAAACGTTGCGGAATGATGAGTATTATCTGTAGAGCCGTTGGAGGTGATGGGGATGTCTACCGAGCAGATCCCCTCGATGACGCAACATCCAGATCTGTTGGAGTTGAGGAATCGTTTCGAGCAGGCTGCAGAGACCCCGACCGCGCAACTCGTCGATGGCCTGACCGTCCTGGCCGGGCTCTACGTCGCGCTGTCCCCCGTGGCGGTGTGGGTGATGAGGGCCGCCGGGACCAGCACCGGCACCGTCGCCAGCAACGTGATCAGCGGCGCGCTCGTGGTCCTGCTGGGCCTGGGTGCCATCCGACACGGGGCCCAACGATGAAGATCGAGGGGATCATCACCAAGAAGGGTTGGTCGGTGCAGACCATCCAGCCATGGTCGACCGTCGCTGAGGCGGTGCACCGACTGGCCGGGCCGCCCCGGATCGGGGCGCTGGTCGTCACCGGGTCCGACGGTCAGATCACTGGCATGATCACAGAGCGGGATATCGTCCGAGGGCTGGAGCGCCACGGCGGGCAACTGCTGGACCGGCAGGTCTCGGACGTCATGGAGCAGCACGTGCCAGTCTGCTCCCCACAGGACAGCATCGACCACGTCATGCTGCAGATGACCAGGCTCCGATACCGCCACCTACCCGTCATCGACGAACGGGGCCAGCTAGCCGGATTAGTCAGCATCGGTGATGCCGTCAAACACCGGATCGATGAGCTCCGACTCGAGACGGATGTACTGCGTGATCTCTACATCGCCAGTCGATGACCCCCAGACGCGGAGTGTTAACGTTGGCGCCGTTGCTTGGCACTCGTTCGAGGGCGAGGTGCACTCTTTTGGGCAGCACCTCGTTGGGTGAGGCGCCTGTACGGACAGGAGGCCACTGACCCTCCAACCCGCTGGTGGGCGATCAGGGCGGGATGTTGGCAAGGGTGGGATGTTGATACTGGGGCAACACCTCGGCGCGGGCTGCCGCCATGAACCTCACGATCTGAGTGCCCCGATCGCGACCCGACCCGCATTGGAGGGGCACCTGATGACAACTCTGGAGATGGGGCTGCGGCTGGTCGCCGGTCTGGGGCTGGGCGCGGTGATCGGGGTGGAACGCCAATGGCGGGCCCGCGGCGCGGGACTGCGGACCAATGCGCTGGTAGCCACCGGTGCGGCGCTGTTCGTGCTGCTCTCGGCCTACGGGTTTGACGCCGACGTCCTCGGTGGAGTCCGGGTCGCCGACCCCACCCGGGTGGCCGCCCAGATCGTGTCGGGAATCGGGTTCCTCGGCGCCGGGGTGATCCTGCGCGACGGGCTCAACGTCCGCGGGCTCAACACCGCCGCCACCCTGTGGTGCTCCGCCGCGGTCGGGGCGCTGGCCGGTGCTGGGATGTATTCCGTCGCCGCGCTGGGCACCGCTGCGGTGATCATCGCAAATGTGGTGTTGCGGCCGCTGGGCCACCGCATTGATCGCCAACCCAGCGGTGGTGACGAGGTGACCGTCGACTACCGCTTCGAGGCCGTCTGCGCCGAGACGGCCGAGGCCCACATCCGCGCCCTGATCGTACAAGCCATCAGCGGCACCACGTTCCAACTCCGCGGCATCCGCAGCTTCAACACCGACACCGACCACCAGGTCAGCGTCGTCGCCGAGCTCACCGCCGAGCAGCGCAACGACAGCCAACTCGAACAGGCCGTCAGCCGGCTCAGCCTCGAACCCGCCGTCACCGCCGTCACCTGGACCGTGGCCACCGATCCCGACAACGCCACGGACAACCCACACCACTGAACATCACTCACGGGGCGCGCAGCGCCACAAACGGGCGCAGCGAGTCCGGGTTGCGCAAGGCGCCGGGACTGAGCACGCGGGCCGGGTCCATGCCGGCGAGGATCTTCTTCACCGGCACCTCGCATTTCTTGCCATTGAGGGTGCGGGGCACCTCATCGACCACGATGAACCGGTCGGGCACATGCCGTGGTGACAGGCCCTCCCGGAGCACCAGGCGTAGCCGCGGCTCGACCTCAGCCAGCGACACCCCGGCCGCGAGCACCAGGAAACAGAGCAGCTCGCCCTCCTGGCCAGCGCCGGAGGTGTCAATCGCATGCCCGACACCGGAGGTGTCAATGACGAGTGAGTCGAGCACCTCGGCCAGGCCCTCGACCACCGCGTAGAACTCGGCGGTGCCCATCCGCACGCCGCCGCGGTTGAGCGTGGCGTCCGACCGGCCGTAGATCACGCACGAGCCCCGTGGAGTGATCCTGATCCAGTCACCGTGGCGCCATAGGCCCGGGTAGGTGTCGAAGTACGCCTCACGCAGCCGGGTGCCGGCCGGATCGGCCCAGAAGCAGACCGGCATCGAGGGCATCGGCTTGGTGATCACCAACTCGCCCACCTCGTCGAGCAGCTGCACCCCGGTCTCATCCAGGGCCACCACCGCAGCGCCCAGCGCGCGGCAGGAGATCTCGCCCTCCCAGACCGGAACGTCCGGCGCGGCGCAGACGAAGGCCGCACACAGGTCGGTCCCCCCGGACACCGAGCAGGTCTGCACGTTCGGGCTGACCTCCTGCGCGATCCAGCGGAACCCCTCCGGTGGCAGCGGCGCCCCGGTCGAGCCGATTGCCCGCAGCGCGGTGAGGTCACATCGCGTGCCCGGCCGCAGGCCAGCTTTGCGGCAGGACTGGATGAATGGCGCGGACGTGCCGAAATAGCTCACCCGCTCCTCGGCGGCCAGCCGCCACAGCACGCCGAGGTCGGGACAGGCCGGGCTGCCGTCGTAGAGCACGATCGTTGCGCCCACCAGCAGGCCGCTGATCAGGAGATTCCACATCATCCAGCCGGTGGTGGTGAACCAGAACACCCGCTCTCCCAGCCTGAGATCAGCCTGCAACAGCCACGCCTTGAGGTGCTCCACGACGATCCCGCCGTGGCCCTGCACGATGCCCTTGGGCGCCCCGGTGGTACCCGAGGAATAGAGCACCCACAGCGGGTGGTCGAAGTCCACGGCGGCAAACGCCAGCTGCGCACCAGCGTGCGCGTCGAGCAGCTCACGCCATCGCGCGGGCGGCACCGTGGCACGCAGCGATGGCAACTGGTGGCGCAGGGCCGCCACCGTGGACCGGACATCGAAAGACGTGCCACCGTAGACGTAGCTGTCCACCGCGATCAGCACGGTCGGCGCAAGCTGGGTGAACCGGTCGGCAATCGCCCGGGTTCCGAACTCCGGCGAGCAGGACGACCAGATGGCGCCCAGGCTAGCGGTGGCGAGGAAGGCCACCAGGGTGTCCGGCGAGTTGGGCGCCAGCGCGACCACCCGATCACCCTGGCACACCCCGAGCGACGCGAGCGCCGAGCGCGCCGCGGCCACCCGGTGGCGCAGCAGCCCGAAACTCCACTGATCCCGAGAACCGTCCTCTCGACGGAAGATCACCGCCAGGTTGTCTGCGTCCTTTCCGGGACCGGGCGCCAAGGCCTGCTCGGCGTAGTTCAGCGTCGCACCCGGAAACCACCGCGCCCCCGGCATCGACTCGTCGGTAAGCACCCGCGCTGGCGCGGCGTGGAAGCGGACGCCAGCGAACTCGGCGAACGCCCCCCAGAACCCCTCCAGATCGGCCACCGACCAGCGCCACAGCGCATCATAGTCAGCCAGGACGACCCCCCGGGTAGACGCCAACCACCCGCGGAAGGCTGTCATCTGGGACCGGGCGACCCTGCCAGGGTCAGGCTGCCAGAGGGTCCGGGGCTCGCTCACTCTCCCTTTCTAGCGCTCAGCTCCTCTTATAGCCCACCTCGGCCTTATAGCCCACCTCGGCCTTATAGCGCACCTCAGCGCAGGTGACTGCTGAACCAGTTGAGCGTGCGGGCCCAGGCCTCCGGCGCGACGGACCAGTCGGTGTCAAAGCGGCAGTGCACCAGGTCGGTGGCTACCTGGGCGGAATGAGCGGCATCCCGCAGCTTGCACACCTCCTCCTCGGGCACCTCGCCATCCCGGCCGTAGATGCCCAGCCACGGGCAGCGCAGGTCAGGCGCAACGTCCACCAGGGCAGGCAACGTCGCCGCCACCGGCTCTACCACACCGATCCCGCCCACGGTCACCGCGGCACCAAGATCACGCTGGGTGGCGACGATGAGCGCCACGGCGCCGCCCAGCCCGAAGCCCACCACGCCGGTCCGATCGGCGGTCACGCCGCGCCGCGCCAACCAGCCGAAGGCGGCGTCGATGTCGGCATGCACGGACTGCGCGGTCAGCCGATCGACGTGGTCTCGGGTGTCCCCGTCCCCGGGCAGCTCATCGACACCGTCCCGGTGGTAAAGATGCGGGATCACGGCCAGCCAGCCCTCACCAGCCAGCCCAGCGGCGAGCCGCCAGACGGCGTCGGTGACACCATGGGCCTGCGACCCGACGACGATGCCGCCGCGAACCGCGGATTCCGGGATAGCGACGGTCAGCCGCAACCTAGTACCGTCGGAAAGCAGGATTTGCTCAAGGCTACGTTGCGTCATGGTCCCACCCATTCGTCGACGGTGAACATAGGGTGAGCGGGTATCGTACCGGGTCAGCGGCAACAACCTTGAAAATTCACCTGTTCGAGGCGACGCCACGCGCCGGAGGGGAGCCGTGATGACCGCTCGCACTAGGGCCGATCTTGACTCGTTGGCCGGGTACGTCCCCGGCCGCAGCATCCCCGGAGCGGTGAACCTGGCCAGCAACGAGGTGCCCGCGGGCCCGCTGCCCAGCGTCATCGCGGCGATCTCCGACGCCGCCGCAGGCGTCAACCGTTACCCGGATAACGGGGCAACCGCGCTGGTGGACCGCCTCGCGCTGCGGTTGGGGACGCCATCGTCCCAGATCACCGTCGGCTGCGGGTCGTCGATGCTGTGCCAGCAACTGGTGGCGGCCACCTGCGGGCCGGCCGATGAGGTGCTCTTCGCCTGGCGCTCGTTTGAGGCCTACCCGATCATCACCCAGGTTGTCGGGGCGCGGCGGCGCCCGGTGCCGCTGCGCCCCGACCACCGCCACGACCTGGCCGCGATGCTCGGCGCGATCACCCCGGCGACCCGGCTGGTCTTCGTCTGCAATCCCAACAACCCCACTGGTACGGCCGTGCCGGGCGAGGAGCTGGTCGCGTTCCTCGACGCGGTGCCCGACGGCGTCCTGGTCGTCCTCGACGAGGCCTACCACGAGTTCGTCACCGATCCTGCGGTGGGAGACGGTATGGCACTGTGTCATTACCAGAGTCACCACCAGGGCCAGGGTCGCCGTCGGGACAACCTCGCGGTGCTGCGAACCTTCTCCAAGGCCTACGGGCTGGCCGGCCTGCGGGTGGGGTACTGCGTGGCGCCGGAGCCGGTCACCACGGCGCTGCGCGCGGTGGCCGTGCCGTTCAGCGTCAACTCGCTGGCCCAGGTCGCCGCCCTGGCCAGCCTCGACGTCGAAGGTGAGTTGCTGGCCCGCTGCCGGGGCGTGGCCGCCGAGCGGGGCCGGGTGCGCGGCGAGCTGCTCGCGATGGGCTACCCCGTGCCGGACTCGCAGGCCAACTTCCTCTGGCTGCCGCTGGGTGAGCAGACCGCCGCCTTCGCCGGGCACTGCCTCGAACACAAGATCGTGATCCGCCCGTTCCCCGGCGACGGCGTTCGCGTCACCATCAGCGACGCGAACGAGAACGACGCGTTCCTCGCCGCTGCCCGTGAGTGGGGATGCGAGTCATGACTCGCATCCCCACTCACGGGTTATCCACAACTACCCACCGATGTAGCTCATTTCGACCTTCGGGAGGCCGAGGGTCGCGGTGGTGCGCTGGGCTGAGTAGCGGTCGGTTCGGCCCCGCCAGATGCCGGTGACCCGCTTGTCGATCTCGTCGTCGCTGGCGCCGCCACGCAGCAGCGCGCGAAGGTCATGGCCGAGACCGGAGAACAGGCAGGTGTACAACTCGCCCTTGGCGGACAGCCGAGCCCGGGTGCAGGTGCCGCAGAACGGCTGAGTGATCGAGGTGATCACACCGACCTCGCCGGCCCCGTCGAGGTAGCGGTACCGAGCGGCCACCTCGCCGATGTAGGTGGGATCCACTGGCGCCAGCGGCCACCCGGCGTTGATCGCCTCGACGATCTCCGCCGCCGGGACGACCTCGTCCATCCGCCAGCCGTTGGTGCCGCCGACGTCCATGAACTCAATAAAGCGCACGATATAACCGTGCTCCCGGCCGAAAGCGGCAAGATCGAGGATGCCCTGCCCGTCGTTCATCCCGCGCTTGACCACAGTGTTGATCTTCACCGGGGTCAGGCCGGCATCAGCGGCGGCGGCGATCCCCTCCACGACCCGAGAGACGGGGATCTTCACGTCGCTCATGGCCCGAAACGTCTGCGGGTCGAGTGAGTCCAGGCTCACCGTCACCCGGGTGAGCCCGGCGTCCCGCAACGCGTGCGCTTTGCTCGCCAGCAGCGTCCCGTTGGTCGTCATCGCCACGTCGTCCACGCCGTCAATCTCGACCAGTTGTTCGACAAGCCGTTCAATACCGTGCCGGAGCAACGGCTCCCCACCGGTGAGCCGCAATTTCTGGACGCCCAAGCCAGCGAACACCCGCGCCAGCCGAACGATCTCCTCGAACGAGAGCAGCTCCGAGGGCTTCATGAACGGGAAGTCGGTGCCGAAGACATCCCTGGGCATGCAGTAGCAGCAGCGGAAGTTGCACCGGTCGGTAACCGAGATCCGCAGGTCCCGCAGGCCGCGGCCGAGCTGGTCACTGACAGTGGTCATAGCATCCATTCGATTCGAGTACCCCGTTCACCCTAGGTTGTTCCTATTCGACGGGACGGCCGCGCTAGTTCACCAATCAGTCCAACGTATCCAGATCGTGGACCATTCCTGCGCTACGAATTGTAATTAATTCACCCTTTCGGGTGTTAATGAATCCGTCTCATGAGGCGAAGCCGAAGTTGACTGCTACGCGTGGTCATACCATGGGGTCGGTCGCGATAGCTACCCTGGGAGGCTTTTGTGTCCGTACCTGCGCCAGCACACGGTTCTTTCGCTCCGCGATTGAGGACTCTGCAGCCGATGAACCCTTCTCACATCGCGAGCTTCATGCTCGGCCTGATGGCCACGTTCGGGTTGGTGGTGTACCCCACCTGGTTAGCCTTGGTCGAATCTGACGGCGGGCATCCGGATGGAGATCGTGGTGCCGGTGCCGGGGATGAGGTCCGCATCCACGCCGTAGCGCTCGCCGAACCTGTCGTGCAGCTGATCATCAATCGTCCGGAGCGTGGCCAGCAGGTCAGCATCAGCATTCCCAGGTCCGTCGTCCTCGACGGTGATCAGGCAGTCGAGGCCATCGAGGCAAGCGGAGATCGTCACGGTGCCACCGAGCTGCTTGCGCTCGATGCCGTTCCGTACCGCGTTGTCGACGAGCTGCTGGAGCGCCAGGAAGGGCAGCACGACCGGCAGCACGACCGGCGCGACGTGGAGCTGCACCCGGAGCCGTTCACCGAAGCGAGCCCATTGCAGCATCAGGTAACGGTCGATGTTCTCCAGTTCCTCGTCCAGTGTGGTCTCGGTGGCGGACCGCAGCGAATACCGGGCGAACTCAGCAAAAACAACCAACAGGTCTCGGGCCCGGGACGGGTCGGTGCTGACCAGGGCCACGATGGTGCTGATCGTGTTATGCAGAAAGTGCGAGGAGATCTGGTCCCGCAGCGTCCGCAGCTCAGCGCGGACTTGCGCGACAGCGCGGTCCAACTCGGCGACCAACTGCTGGTCAGCTCCCTCGTGTCCGCCCTCGCGGGCACACAGGATGACCGGTACCCGCACCGCCGCCACATGCTTGGCGGGGCGCAGGCCACGCCAGGTGGGATGCCCAAGCCGGCCATGGGAAGTCCATTGCCGGTAGGACACCTCACCCAGCAGCCGAGGAGCCACCCAGTGCACCGCCCGATCGGGCGCTGGCGCCACCTCGTCGGCAAAGGGGCTGGCGGGTGCGGCCAGCTCGGTCAACCGGTGGTGCAACTCCCGGCGGGTCGCTTCGGTGAAGCCGGTACCGACCTGGCCGACGTAGCGCAGGCCCGCTTCGGTCGGCACCCCCACCAGCAGCGCGCCAATCGCGGCGGCGCGGCGACGTTCGGGAACCCACCCACCGATGATCACTTCCTGGGTCTGCCGCAGCGTGGTCTGCACCCAGCTGCGGGAACGGCCGGGCTGGTATGACGAGTCGACGCGCTTGGCGATCACGCCATACAGGCCGTGCTGGACGGCGGTGTCCAGCACGGCCTGCCCATCGGTATCCAGGAAGCAGGGCGGGGCCACGACCGGTCCCTGCGTGAGCTCCAGTTCCGCGAGCAACTCCCGGCGGCGCTGGTAAGGCAGCTCAGTGGTGGAGTCGCCATCCAGACTCAGCAGATCGAACACGTAGTAGGTCACCGGTACCCGGCGCAGCACCGTCGACGTGGGGCGTTGCACGTTCATCCGCTGTTGTAGCCGCGCGAAGCTGGGCCGGCCGCAGGAGTCCAGGGCGACGATCTTTCCGTCCAGCAGCATCCGACGTCGCCCAGCGAACGCCTCGAGCTCGGGGTACCCGGCGGTGATGCCCCGATGCGTGCCACTGAACAGACGTATCCGGCCCGGCGCGGCGCTGGTCAGGCAGCGAATCCCGTCCCAGCTGAACTCAAAAGCCCAGCCCGGCCCGGCCGGCAGCGGCCCCGTTACCGGCAACATCGGCCGCATCATATCTGACACATCTGCTCCCGGAACGCGCCTCACCGGCGCCGGTGAGTGCGTTTGTCGGATGGGGCAGGGGCAACTGGGGCAGGTGCAACTGGGTCGGGGGCAGCTGGGCCGGGGGCAGCGCGCTGTTCGGGCACGGTCACCGGCTCGTCGCGGGCGGCCGTGGCGGCCTCAACCGAGGCCTGCAGGGCGGTGATCAGGTCCGCTGGCGGGGTAGGCTCAGCTGGCGGGGTGGGCTCCGCTGACGCCAGCCGGGCGGCAACGTCCTTGCCGGCGGTCTTGGCCTCAATGACGGACAGCAGCGCCTCGCGGTATCCATCGTGGTAGGCCTCGGGGGCGAAGTCGCTGGTCATCGCCTCAATGAGGGTGCCGGCCATCCGCAGCTCCGCGTCACTGACGGCGACCTCCCCCTCCAGCACGTCGAACTGGGCCTTTCGTACCTCATCCGGCCAGACCATCGTCTGCAGCGCCAGCGCGTTGCCCCGGGGCCGCAACACGGCCAGTGATTCCCTGCTCCGCAACATGATCTTGGTCAGGCCTACCCGGTTGGTACGGTCCAGCGCGACTCGAAGCAGCTCGTAGGGCTTGCGGCCGGCCGGCTCGGGTTCCAGGTAGTACCCGCGAACCAGCGCGAGCGGATCGAGCTGGCCCGCAGGCACAAAGGCGACCAACTCCACGATCTTGGTCGTGGGCAGTGGCAAGCTCGCGAGATCCTCCTCGGTCAGCATCATCGTCTCACCGGAGGGCAGCTCAAAGCCCTTGGCGAGGTCGGCGTAGGCGACCTCCTTGCCGCACACCGTGCACACCCGCTGGTAGCGCACCCGTCCAGCGTCCTCGCGATGCACCTGGTAAAAGGACACATCACGGTCCCCGACAGCCGAATACAGCCGAACCGGGATGCTGACCATCCCGAAAACCAGCGCGCCCTTCCACACCACCTGCATCACACCACCCTGCGACACTCCAGCCCACCTGTCCAGCCCCCGGCCTGCATTCAGCGCACGTTGATCGCCACGACGCCGGTGGTGGTGCCTAGGTAAGCGTGGGTGGCGGAGAGGGTGGGGGAGGCGAAGTGGGGCAGCGAGCCTACGTCGATGTGCTGGCGGGGGACGCCGGTGGCCGGGTCCAGCGCGTAGAGCACGCCGTGGTCGGTGTCGGTCACCCAGACCGCGCCGCCACCGACGACCGGGGACCCATCGGCCGGTACCGGTGCCGTCCAGCGCAGCCGCAAGCCACCGGCTGGGTCGACGTCTACCGCGCGGGTACTGTCGGTGCACGGGAGGTAGACCGTCGAGCCGGCCACTGCGGTGGCGCCGAACGCTTGGCATAGCGGACTGCTGGTGAGCTGGCCACCGATACCACCGAGCCGGGCGGCGTCCAGCAGGTAGCCAACACCACTCTTGCCGAGCGCGAGCACCACCTCGCCGGCCACTGCCGGGCTCATCGACCCGAGGTCGAGGTCGGCCGCGTTGTCCGCGCGCCACTGCGTGGGGCTGAAGCTGTCCGCCAGGGTCAGCGCCGGGGTCAGCGCCGGGGTCAGCGCGAGGACCGAGTCGCTGTGGTCGTAGTCCTGGGTCGACTCGCCGTTGCCTACCGTGTAGAGCAACCGTCCGTGATGGACGACGGCGCCACCGGGTGCCCAGATCCCGCCTTCCCGAGGGGTCGGCACGGCATAGCTGCGCAGCGGGCCGGTGCCGGTGGTCGGCGCGGCGACCACCGAGCCAACGTAGTTGCCGCAGTCACCGAACAGCCCGCCGTAGGCGACGTACACCCAGCCGTCGAGCACCGTCAGCGCGGCGCGTTGCTGGTGGGCGATCTCATCGCCCCGGGGCGGGGGCAGCGCGCGACGCAGCATTACCGCGCCGCTGGCCAGGTCCACCCCGGCCAGGATGTGCCGACCGCCCTGCGTCTCGGCGACGACGAAGACCAGCCCGCTGGCCTGGTCGTAGCCGGGCGTGCCGGTGATCCCCAGCGGATCGATGTTGCCGCAGGGCAGCTCCGAGCCAGCCACCGGCTTACCCAGCGACGCCGACCACAGCACGTGCCCGTCCCCGGCGGCCAGCGCGTAGACCGTGTTGTGCTCCGTCGCCGCGATCACCTTTTCGCCGATCACCAGCGGTTGGCCGTACACCGCGCCGTCCAACCGGGCCTGCCACCCGCGGCCAAGCGTGCCCAGCGGGGCTAGCTGACCGGCGACGCCGGTGCGAGCGTTGTCGTGGTGGTAGGTCGGCCAATCGGCGGGCCCGACCGCAGCCGGCGCAGCCGCCCCTGGGGGGCGAGCGCTGCTCATCGGAGGTGGCGCCGCAGGCACGGCGGGAGCTGAGCAACCGGCCACGGTGGCGAGCGCGACGACAGCGGCCACAACTCTCATGACTGTCAGTGTGAATGCCAGGGGATGCCGTAGCTCCAATAGGGGTGCGATGCTGGGATAGGGGTGCGATGCTAGCAGAATGCTCACGGTAGGAGAGGTCCACACCGGGCTTGTGCAGAACTCGACGTCACTCACACAGCTTCTCTCCGCACAGCTGCTCGCCTTCGTTCCCGGCGCACGAGTACGCCGTTCTGAGCGCCCCATCGCGTACGCAGTGTCACCAGACTCACTCACCGGAGTCGACTGTCGATTGGCGACATCGTCGAGATCTCAGGTACGAGCCGTCGGGACGGCGGCGTCCCGCGCGTCGATCACCGGTGGTCGGGTAGTGCAAGGGTCAGCGTACGCCCACATCACCAAGAGCGAGGCTGACCGGCGGCTACCGTGGTCGCACCACCTGGCCCGGCCGGGCATCGTCGAGACACTCGGCAAGGCGGATCGCGCTGACCTCGCTGGTGGCTTTCTCACCACCGATCCTGCGCCGGAAATCCTCGACCTGAGCGCAATCAGCGGCCGGATGCTGGACCGGGTGCAAGGGTCATCGAGACTCGATCGAGGGCAACCGTTCAGGATGGCGCGCACCCGAATGCGCTGGGTGGTCGTGGTTAACGGGGCGCAGCTTGCGGACAATCGGACCCAATTCACCATCAATGACGAGACCACACGAACAGTGCGGTTGACAGTCGGTACGAACGACCCGCTGGCCGCCGTCGAGCTGTGCGAGGATCTGGCGCTGCACGACTGGCTGCTCACCACGCTGCTTGAGCTGATCAAACGTAGCCGGAGCGAGCGCGGCGGGCGCCCACACGTGGTGGAGAGGCTGCGGCCGGCCATCGACGACCTGCTCCACCTGTGGATGCCGGCGGCCCGGCTCGACAAGTCCATGCTGCCATTGTGGCAAGACTTGGAACAGCAGCCAGGTTTCACCAAGCAGTGGGAGGCGTCGGTCAGCTGGATCCGAGACCAAGTGACGTTGAACACCATCACACTGTTGAGCTCCTTGGCCACGGGGAATGCGAGAAGAACATGACCAACGATGGTAAGACCGGCCGGGTTCGATACCAAAACGTAATTCGCAAGATTATCATCACCATCGCGACCGGTGGGCTGGCATACCTCATCATCAGGTACTTCATCGCCAATCCGACGGACCAGCCGCAGATCTTGGTGCGGATAGTCTCCGTCTTTATCGCTGGGATCACACTGCTCGTGCAGTTCCTGCGCGACTTCGAGAAACGCCTAGAGAGTGTCGAGGAGAAGCAAGAGACCCATTCGACCGAGACACAATCAATGATCAAAGAAGGATTTTCCCAGACAAGCAAGGTGATGGAGCTGTTCCAAGCGCTGGAGAAGTCTGCGCTGCAGACAGATACAGTCACCCAGCTGGTGCAACACGCCACCCAGATCAAACCGGACTCGCCGTCGTTGGTCTACAGATTCGCACAGTCGCAGATCAGCCAGATGTCCCAGCTCTTGAAAGATCTCAGCGAAGGCGGAGATGTCTCTTATGACGGCGAGGACCAGGACTGGATGCTGGGGCTCACCATGCAATCCCAACACGCTATCGACGCCACCAGCATGAGCACGGTGGACGCCGGAGGAATCAGTTTCGAAGGAGGACTGTGGACAAGCGCCCTCGGCCAACGCTACCTCGAATTTCAACGGGAGGCCATACACCGCGGGGTCATTATCAGGCGAGTCTTCATCCTCGACGGCCCTGGACAGACCAGAGAGCCAGAATTCCTGCGCATCTATCAGCAGCAGCAGGATCTAGGAATTCGCACCAAGGTCCTAGACCGGTCTACAATCCCGCCAACCCTCCGGAATATTCTGTTCGACTTCATTGTGTTCGACGGAGTCATCAGCTACGAGGTCACACCAGCCGCACGCGTCGAGGACAGCATGAAGCCAACAATCGTCAAGACCAACCTAGCGCTCCAATCGCAACGAGTGAGAGAGCGAATGCAACGATTCGAGAAGCTCTGGGACGCCGCCAAGCCAGATTAGCCCAAGCCCGATTAGCCCAAGCCCGATTAGCGGAGTTCGATTAACTCAGGGCCTCTTCGAGGATCCCTAACATGGCGGGCCGGCGCTACTTCCCGCAAAGACATACTCGATCCGGTCGACAAGCTCCGGCGGAAGTTCGATACCCTCGTCCCGGCTGCGTTTCATCACCTGCTCGAGCACGGCGCGATCTATCGCCACCTGGCTGAGAATCGTGCGCACAGCATGCTCGGTGGGCAGAAACTTTGTCGAGAGAATGGACAGCGTCCGATAGGCGCTGAACGGCGCGGCAACCGAATTCAGCTGGGTTACCACCGGGATCTTGTCCCAGTCGTCGGGTAATTCTTCTTCCCATTTTTGGGCCGCCGCGACGGCCGCACCGTCGTGCCGGAGCATGCCGAGCCGAAGCAACTGCCAGACCGCCGCCAGAAACGAGCAGGCCCATCTCCTGTGGTCCTTGCCCTTGTTCTCGTCCCACAGCTGCACATCGAGAAAAATCGAGTGGTTACGGGCCGAGTTCTCGACAGGGGGCTTCCACGGCTGAACTTTGCGCATCGCCTGGCCAGGATCGTTAACCGGTGACCGCTCGCCATTGCAGAGCCATCCCACCTCGGTGACCGGTGGTCGGGAGCCATTAGTGTTGGGAGACGGGTCGACCACCAAGCGACCCTCAACGGAGCGCGCCAGCGCCACATCCCCGGCGTCGGCGCATCCAGATTCACGCGCCAGATAGTCAATCTCCAGACCGGCCGCGCGGGCGGCGCTCACCAACTGGGGCACGAGTTCAGCGGGCGAGCTGAATCGCATGAAATAGTCGTCAATCAGAAAACACGTGCTGATCCGGGCTCGTGTCTTTCGACCTTGCTGCCCGTGCTGGCTCTGCTGGCGCTCCACGTAGGCTTGGCGTCCCGCGTTCACCCACGGAGCGATCCGCGCGAAATGCTGCTGAAGGTCCAGACCGGCCGTGAAGTCCTCCCGGTACAGGTGGCCAAGCTCAATCGACAGGTGCGAGAGTGGAACTGACGCCACCCGACGCTCCGCGGTCGCTTCACGAAAGACCGCATCCGCCGGCATCACAGGCCCCTCCATGCGGCATCGTCCACCAGCCGTTTGGCCAGCGTCTCGAACGCGTCGACGGTCTCCTGATTGGCGATCTGACTCGCATAGGTGTCCTCGTCAGAGATCAGCTGCTCACGCCACTGAAGCACCGGGTCGAGCGGTACGCTGCCCAGCATCAGGCTGCGGCCGAGCTTGTACCGGCGTGCCAGCTCGTGGAGATCTCGGTTGACTTCCCGCAGCCAAGCCACCTGCTCCGGCCGCAGCCCCTCTAACTCCGGGGAATCAGGGTCAACGACCGCGGTCCGGACGAAGCGGATCGAGTCGGTCAGCGCGTCCCGGTCATGACCTAGGTCAACGCCAGTGGTGAGGATTCCTTGGTCGTCGTTGACCAGACTGGATGCAGCGATGATGTGCTGTCGAGTCCATCGGTGGAACACCAGCCAGCGGGTGGTCACCGGCCGTAGCTGCGGCTGGGCTGTGGCGGCGAGCACCATCTGGATGGCGTACGAACGCCCTGCGCTGAGATCGACGAGACACAGCTCGAACTCCTCCTCCAGTTGCAGGAGGAGACGGACACACCGCTGCACGATGTCCGCATTAGCGTCCGGATTAGCCGGAAACTCTCCCCCGCCAGCATCCCCCGGAAACAGTACCAGCCGACCAGCACCCGAAGGCTGGTCACGCAGAGCCATGCGTTCCGACTCCGACCAGACATTCAGCTGTTCCGGATCGTTGAGCTCGCCATGAAGATACGAGTGAAGCCCGCCGTTGCGGGTGCCATGGAGCGCAGCGGGGATGTTGAAGATTGCGCCTGCGGTCGGGGAACCAAAGTCGAAGTCAAGATAGCAAACGTCGCCTCCCTGTACCGCCCGCCGGTAGGCGATGTTGCTGCTCGTCACCGAGCGCCCGGTGCCGCCCTTGTCGGAAGTCGCAAAAACCAGCACCGTCACGTCCTTCCGGCTACATCTTGGCGAGCCACAGCCAACCGCTCAAGATCACGCAACACCTCGTTAGCGAGCACTGCGGCGGTGCCTGGACGGTTGTCCAGGATCGCCCAAGCACGCCGCAGGTTCGCGCGTACCATTTGCACAACCGCTCGCATCGACCCAGCCTCCCCCGACCCGCTCAGCAGCTCGCGATCGAAAAGGTGCTCTGCTTCGTAGAGCAAGTCTGTCGCTATCTCGGTCAGTCGCCCGCTGCGCAACGGCGCCAGGTTGACCACATTCGCCGCCGCGACCAGACATTCGACCACGCGCTCCGTGTGATACCACGACGGTAACTCGTGGTGGGTGCTGAGCTGATCGAAGGCGTCACCTGGCTGGTCCCAGAGGTCTTGCCCATCGCCGTCTTTGAGCCGACGCGTGAGCAGGTGATCCCACACACTGTCGGAGAGCGTGACAAGACTGGCGCGGACGTCAGTGTCCCGAACCAGCCTCGCGATCATGAGCGTGCGCTTGAGCAGAAGCGATGCGAAGCTGGAGACAAGCCAGCCAATCTTGTGGTCACCAGCCTCCTCACTGCCATGCAACTGGAACCGTACGCCGGGAGCGTGCAGTTGTTCGAGGACAGGGTCGTCGCGCACCGGCCGCCGGTTGATCCGACCCCGATTGGCCAGGTCCTCCAACACGCGTCCCACCCGACCAAGGTCCGCGTCGGACCTTCGGCTACGCTCCATCTCCTGCACTACGATCGAGGAGACCTGCAGACTGTAGTAGTCTGACTCTTGCCCGTCTGAGGTACGCCAGGGGAGGTCTTCTAGCGGCCAACGGCCAGCGCCGAAGGTCGCGATGGTCGACCAGTACCTCTGGGTATACTCCCATCGAAGCTGGAGTGATCGCGAAAGGTCGCGCTGCTTCTCGCTGAGGAGACCCAAGGTGAGGGTACGAGTAGAGAACAAGTCGACGATGCCATCCAAAGCGACACTCGTGAAATAGAGAAAAGGACGGTCTTCAGCGACGCCGCCTGGCTGTGCAATTTTTTCTCGCGTCTCTTCTTCTTGCAACTCGATAGGAGCAGCACCCTTGACGATTCCCCATGACCACCCGCACTCGAAAAGCCGGCTGGGACTGTCGAGATCGTCGGCCTGCCCCGAGCCAATGGTGAGGTCGCGCAGACCACTCCTGATCCTCCGCAGCTCGAACTGTAGCTCCGGGACGATTTGGCGCACAGGTAAACGGCTTGGGTTGGATCGATCACACAAGATGCGACCGGCTTCCGAATTCACGTCGAAGACTCGGACGCTGAAGCTGCGAAGCAGGCCGACCATCGCCGCCGTCAACCGGATATTCGACAGCCTCTCGAGCTTGTCCACCTCTTGGCGAAGATCTTCCCGGCGAACCACACCGCGAAGGACCTGAATAAAACCAAGCGCCGCCAGTGTCAACGTGATCGACATCGAGAACGAGTCGACGACATCGAGCTTTTCTTGACCGAGACTCAGCGGCGCCCCCGACTCGGGTGGATCAAAGTAACTCGCACCAGAGAAGATCGGCGCCCCGGCGTCATCCGTGTACTGCTCCATGTACTCGGTCAAGACCTTGATGAGCAACTGTGGAATCTCGAGACTGTCCCCAAGAACGTGGAGCGCATCGAGAATTTCTTGCGCCGTATCGTCGGGCGTTTCCAGTCGGAACGCGTCTAGCTCCGTGGCAGGATGCAAGATGCAGAGCAGCTGCTCCGCGTCACTGATCGAGTTACGTCCCTCACGACCACCCCACTCCCATTTGCGATCGCGAAAAGACGCGCGGACGGTGGCACGCCAGATCTGCAGGAGTTGCTGTCGCGGTTGGATCTTCATCGGTCGCCGCCCGTCTGCATCATCAGCCCCTCTATACCACTCTTCCGGTAGCCAGAATCATACCATCGTAACCAGCGCGCAACGGTTCATTAGTCAGGCCTGTTCGGTGGATCTTGAGGTCTTCCACATCGCCTTCCAGGCAGTTTTTCACGTCATTCACCGCAATGGCGACCGCCGGGAACCGGCGCGCACCCACGTCATACCCCGCCGAGTTCTCCATGAAGGCAGCGGCGAACGGCGCGCCGGTTCGCAGCGATCTAATGAAACTCTCCAGCCCGGCCCGGAACTCTGACGGTGTAGCTGAGATGGACTCCGCGGCGAAGAACATCGTGCCGATATCCCACCGCGACTCGGGCAGGTCGAAGATGCTGCCCCGCTCGATACGAGCCACGGTGGCGAGCGCCTCTCGCGGAGAATCAACCAACTTGTACAGCGGTTCCCTGGCGAGAAGCTCCCAGAAAGCGTCCCAAGACGGCGAGTAGGATCGAACTTCGCGCTGTAGCCACGAGACGTTGGAGGTCGAGTACTCGTACAGCGTGATCTCGTCGCAGAGTGGCAGCATGGCCAGCGCGGGATAAAGGTTGGTGCCCGAGCCGACGTCGATGCCGTTTCTCCGCCTCGGCAGGTCGAGTGTCGCAAAGAAATCGCGGATGATCTCAAGGATCTGCCGGTCGTCGTCGCGCAGCACCTTGTAGTTGTGGTCGTAGTACCGGCTGGAGTCGAACTCGTCCCACGGGAAATCACCATTGAGTCCCGCGGCTGCGCGCCGGGAGGGGCTGGAGGTCGGAGCAGCCGGCTGGGTACCATCGCCCGCCCCCAACGGCGCGTCCCCACGTAGCCGCTTCGGTACCATGGCAGAGTTCCTCCCGCAAGTCGGCGTCGCACGCTGGCACCGACTCTAGCCGCTCAACCACGAGATCTACAGGGTCATTCCGAGGGTTTTGGGGATCATGTAGAGGCCGAAGGCGATGACGAGTAGGCACAAGAACCAGGTTGTGCGCTTGTGCCAGCCGCGCATTTGCCACTGAGGTGGGAGGGCTTTGGCTTCGAGGGCGAGCAGGAAGCCGAGCACGATCGGCAGCAGCAGGGCATTCATGACTTCGACGTCGACGGCGAGGCTGACCAGGTCCAGGCTGGTCAGCACGAGGACGGCGCCGAGGATGTGCGCAAGACCGTAGGTGAGGTAGAACTTGGCGGTCTTGCGGTTGGGGCGTTCGTTGAGGGTGTGTTTCCAGCCGAAGACCTCGGCCAGGCCCCAGGCCGCGGCCAGGGAGGAGACGATCGCGGCGACCAGCGCGGCGCCCAGGATGCCCAGACCAAAGAGAACCTTGCCGGCGAGGTGGCCGAGGAAAGGGGTCAGCGCGTCAGCGATCTGACCGACCGAGTTGAGGGTCGCATCGGGGTGGCTCAGGCCGACGGTGGCGGCCAGCGCCACCACAACCATGATCATGATGGATTGGGTGAGCATGGCGCCGCAGGCGGTGTCCTGGCGGGCCCGGCGAATGTTGCGCACCGACAGCCGCTTGTCAATCACCGCACCCTGCTGGTAGAAGATCATCCACGGCATGATCACCGCGCCGATGTTGGCCGCGAGCAGGAACAGGTAGGAGCTGTTGCCCAGCGGAAGCGAGATCAAGCCCTGACCCAGGGCGTGGATGCTGGGGTGGGCCAGCAGCACCACCGGCAGGAAGGCCAACTCGGCCAGGCCAATCGCGATGCCGATGCGCTCTACCCGGGTGTAGCTGCCAGTCAGGGCCAAGCCGAGGAGGAAGGCGGTCGCGAGGGGGATGCTCACCCACCGCGACACACCGAACAGCTCGCTGATCCCGGCGACCCCGGCGAACTCGGTGATCAGGGCGCCGATCGCGGACAGGAACAGGGTTCCCGCAGACAACAACGCCCAGCCGCGGCCGAACTTTTCCCGGATCAGGGCGCCGTGGCCCCGCCCAGTGACGATGCCCAGGCGCAGGGTCATCTCCTGCACGACGTACAGGATCGGGATGAGCACGACCTGGGGCAGGATCATCGTGTAGCCCCACTGGGTGCCCGACTGGGCCGCGGTGATCAGTGAGCCCGCGTCGGTGTCAGCGAGCATGACGACCAGGCCGGGACCGCAGACAGCGAGGAATCCCAAGCCGAACCACCGGCGCCGGGACGCTGGGGCGATCGCGAGCGCAACCGTCGTGGTGCCGGCGGGCGCCTCACTCGCCACCCGCTGGTCGGCCTGGGCGCCGCTGTCTTTGGCCACCACGCGTCACTCCCCTCGAATGGCGGCACGACCCGCAAGATTGAGGCCCGCACACCGGCCGCCGCAGCGGCCCCTCGAGAGCCTACCGTAGCAGCAATGAGGAAAGGGTTACCTAAATTTATATTCCCCACACGCCACACTGTTCTTATGAGTATCTGAGGGCTTCAATGGGGCGTAGCCGGGCGGCGCGGTAGGCCGGGTAGCCGCCGGCGAGGAGCCCGATCGCGAGGCTGATCCCGAAGGACCCCGCCACCGGCAGGACAGACAAGACGGGGACGAACCCGGAGAAGACGCCGGAGGCGGGGTCGAGGGCCGGTGCGACGGCGCCGGCGAGCAACGACAGCCCAATCCCGACGCCGACGCCGACGAGCCCACCGAGGCCGGCCAGGACGATGGACTCGATGAGGAACTGTTCCAGGATGGCGCGGCGGGTGGCGCCGATCGCTTTGCGGATGCCAATCTCCCGGGTTCGCTCGGTGACCGAGACCAGCATGATGTTCAAGACTCCGATACCGCCGACCACCAGGGAGATGGCCGCGACGGCCGGGGTGAACAAGGTGAGAATGCTCACGACCTGGTTGAAGGTCTGCAGCCGGTGTCCCAGGGATTGAATCTGAAAGTCCCGCATCCGGGGGTTGCTGATGTGGTGCCGGGCGTCGAGGATCTGAGTTATTTCACTCATGGCAGCGGGCACGGAGGCCTGTTGGGGAGCTTGCACCGTGATCTGGTTGAGGATGTCGCCGGTGCCGATGCCGTGGCCGACGATGTAGCGGCGGGCGGTGCTCAGCGGCATGACCGCCGTGTTGTCCGACTGCTGGCCGTAGCTCTGCATCACCCCGATGACCCGGAAAGCCCGCTGGTCTATCTGGACTGTCTGGCCCAGCGCCGCCCGGAGGTCGCCGAACAGCGTGGTCACGACGCTGGGACCCAGGACCACCACCCGGGCGGCTTCGTCGGACTGGGCCTCGTCGAAGAACGACCCCGCCTGGATGTCCCGGTTGTTCGTCTCGCTCCAGATGTCCGTGGTACCGATGATGGTCCCTGAGAGGAACGTGGTGGTGTCAGTCCCGATCGATGCGGTGCTGGTGACGGCTGGGGTGACGGTGGCGACGTCGGGTGCGTTGCTCAGCGCGGCGGCGTCGGCGTCGGTCAAGCTCTGCGCGGGCGGGCCGCCGGGGACGCTGGCGGACTGCGGCACGATGGTGACGAGGTTAGCCACCGGTTCGATGCGCGTATTGACGGAGTTCTGCACCCCCTGGCCGCAAGCGACCAGCAGGATCACCGCAGCGACTCCGATGATGAGGCCGATCATCGTCAGCGCGGAGCGCAACCGGTGGGCGCGCAATCCGCGTAATGCGATGAGTAACGCTTCTCGCAGGCTCATGTGCCGACCTTCAGCCGATTCCACAGCATCACGCTGCCCGTCAAGAACACTCTCTCAGGAATAACCCGGCACCGGCGTCGTACACCAGAGAATTCAGCGAATTCCCAGTTACTCTCACGGAATTCCCAGTTACTATCGCCGCTTGTCGTAGCCGGCGCGGCGGAGCGCATCGGCGAGCGCGCCCCCGGCTGGTGTGCCCCTGGCTGCTGTGCCTTTGTCGCGGGACGGCGGGCGCTTGGCGGCCTTGCGGGGCGCGTCGGCTGACGGCCCAGCAGACGGCCCAGCAGACGGCCCAGCAGACGGCCCAGC
>JBOHFR010000008.1:0-5171 GCA_050699715.1 Pseudonocardiaceae bacterium | reverse complement strand
ACGGCCCAGCTAACGGCCCAGCTAACGGCCCAGCTAACGGCAGAGCCTCGGTGGGGTCCTCGAGCCGCAGGGTAAGCCCGATGCGGTGCCGCGCCACGTCCACTACGAGCACCTTCACCTGCACGACGTCGCCGGGCTTCACCACCTCGCGCGGGTCCTTGACGAACGTCTTGGCCATCGCTGAGACGTGCACCAGACCGTCCTGGTGCACACCGATGTCAACGAACGCGCCGAAGGCGGCGACGTTGGTGACCACGCCTTCGAGCACCATGCCCGGTGTGAGGTCCGAGATCTTCTCGACACCCTCGGCGAAGGTCGCGGTGGCGAAGGCCGGCCGTGGGTCGCGGCCCGGCTTCTCCAGCTCGGCGAGAATGTCGCTGACGGTGGGCAGACCCACCGTGCCGTCAACAAAGTCGGCCGGGCGCAATGAGCGCAGCACCGCGGTGTTGCCGATCACCGTAGTGATGTCGGCGCCGGCTGCGGCGAGGATGCGGCGCACCACCGGGTAGGACTCGGGATGCACACTGGAGCGGTCCAGCGGATCGTCGCCGTCGCGGATGCGCAGGAAGCCAGCGCACTGCTCGAATGCCTTGGGACCCAGCCGTGGGACGCCGGCCAGGGCCCGCCGGGTCCGGAACGGGCCGTTGGCGTCGCGGTGCGTCACGATGTTCTCGGCGAGGAAGGCGGTGATGCCCGACACCCGCCGCAGCAACGGCACGGACGCCGTGTTGACGTCGACACCCACGGCGTTCACGCAGTCCTCCACCACCGCGTCCAGCGAGCGGGACAGCGCGGTTTCCGGCAGGTCGTGCTGGTACTGGCCGACGCCGATCGATTTAGGCTCGATCTTGACGAGCTCCGCAAGCGGGTCCTGCAACCGGCGGGCGATCGACACCGCGCCGCGCAGTGACACGTCCAGCTCGGGCAGCTCCTGGGAGGCATAAGCCGAGGCGGAGTACACCGAGGCGCCCGCCTCCGACACCACGGCCTTGGTCAGGCCCAGCCGAGTGACCAGCTCGGCGGCGAGCTTGTCGGTCTCCCGGGAGGCGGTGCCGTTGCCGATCGCGACCAGCTCCACCCGGTGCGCCGTGGCGAGCCGGGTGAGCACGGCCAGCGCCTCGTCCCAGCGGCGCTGGGCCATATTTTTTGGGGAAACATGCGGGTAGATGGTCTCGGTGGCGACCACCTTGCCGGTCGCGTCGATGACCGCGACCTTGACGCCGGTGCGGTAGCCGGGGTCCAGTCCCATGGTCGGCCGGGCGCCTGCGGGCGCGGCGAGCAGCAGGTCACGCAGGTTGGCGGCGAACACCCGCACAGCTTCGTGCTCGGCCGCCTGGCGCAGCCGCATCCGCAGGTCAATGCCCAGGTGCAGCAGGATCCGGGTGCGCCAGGCCCAGCGCACGGTGTCCGCTAGCCAGCGATCAGCCGGGCGAGTATGGGCGCGGGCGTCGAGGTTCTCGATGCCGAAACGCGCCGCGATGGCCTGCTCGTAGCGGCTTGGTTCGGGCGCACCGCCCCCCGGCTCCAGCGCAGGTTCCGGTTCGGGTTCCGGGGAGAGGTCCAGGACGCCTTCCTTCTCACCGCGGAACAATGCCAGGATGCGGTGCGAGGGCAGTGTCGTGAAGGGCTCGGAGAACTCGAAGTAGTCCGCGAACTTCGCGCCGGCCTCCCGCTGGCCCTCGCGCACCCGAGAGACCACCCGGCCCCGCGACCACATCTGCTCGCGCAGGGACCCGATGAGGTCGGCGTCCTCGGCGAAGCGCTCAACCAGGATGGCGCGGGCGCCCTCGAGCGCGGCGGCGGCGTCGGGCACACCGGCCTCGGGATCGACGTAGGCCACGGCGCTCACCTGCGGATCCTGGGTCGGATCGGCAAGCAACCCGTCGGCCAGCGGCCCCAGGCCGGCCTCCCGGGCGATCTGCGCCTTGGTTCGACGCTTGGGCTTGTAGGGCAGGTAGAGATCTTCCAACCGGGCCTTCGAGTCGACCGCCATGATCCTCGCCTCGAGCGCGTCGTCAAGCTTGCCCTGCTCACGGATGGAGTTGAGGATCGCGCTGCGGCGCTCCTCGAGCTCGCGCAGGTAGTGCAGCCGTTCTTCCAAGGTGCGCAGCTGCGCGTCGTCAAGCCCGTCGGTGGCTTCTTTCCGGTATCGGGCGACGAAGGGCACGGTGGAACCGCCATCGAGCAGCTCGACGGCGGCCACCACCTGGCGCTCGGGCACGCCCAGCTCGTCAGCGATCCGCTGGGTCAGCACGCTGCTCCTCCATCACTACGTCGGGCCTCGCGGCCGCCTCGTCCGCCACAAGCGGGTCAACCTCTGTCAAACCTCCGCCAAACCTCCACGGAGAACCTTAGGCGGGGTCCTGTGGTGGAGGCCGCCGGGTCGATTCCGCGCTGGGTAGGCGGTATCATGATCCGGGAGATACGGGAGATATTGTGGAAGCCGAACCGTACGACCCCATGGCACTGAGTGTCGTTCCCGTGTTGGGTGCCGTTCCGGTGCTGGAAGACGACGACAACACCCCGGAGCTGGCGGTCGACCGCCGGATCGCGGTGTCGTCGCTGCTGGCCGGCCGCGAACCGCAGGTGAGCCCCGAGCAGCCGCCGCGCCGCACGGCCGTATGGGCGCGGCTGCGCAAGCGCCGGCACCCTCGCCGGGCTGATCCGGCCGCCGTCGAACCGTTGGCGGATGCCTTCCGGCGCCAGCACCCCGATGCCCGCGATGAGCTGGAATGGTTGCAGAACTCCTACCGGGTGGCCGCCTACCTGCACGGTGACCAGGTGCGCAAGTCAGGGGCGCCCTACATCACCCATCCCCTGGCGGTCGCGACGATCCTGGCCGAGATCGGCATGGACGCCACCACGCTGGTCGCCGCGCTGCTGCATGACACGGTGGAGGACACCGACTACACGTTGGGGGAGTGCCGCGCGGATTTCGGTTCCGAGGTCGCGTTGCTCGTTGACGGGGTCACCAAGCTCGACGGGAAGCGGCTGGGCAAGGGGGTCGCCGAGCGGGCGACCTTCGCCAAGATGGTGCTGGCCGCTGGCGCTGACCTGCGGGTGCTGCTGATCAAGCTGGTGGACCGGCTGCACAACCTGCGCACCCTGGGCGCCCAACCGCCGCACAAGCAGGCCCGGATCGCCCAGCAGAGCATGGATCTGTTGGTGCCCTTCTGCGCACGGCTAGGCCTGTACCGGCTCAAGCGCGAGATGGAGGATCTGGCATTCCGCTACCTGCATCCCGCCGAGTACGAGGCGGCGGTGTCGGCCATGCTCGCCAGCGAGACCGAGCGGGAGCGCTACTTCGCGGGAGTGACGGCGTCCCTGGCCGCAGCGGTGCACGGCCAGGGGCTGCGTGCCACGGTCACCGCCCGACCCCGTCATCTGCATTCGCTGTACCAGGATAACCCGGAGGGAGTAGGTGAGCTGACGGCCGGCCGGTTGTGCCGGGTGGTGATCGTGGTCGAGGGCACTGAACGGGACTGCTGGGTCGCGTTGGGTGCGGTGCACCAGGAGTTCGCGCCGATTCCCAGCCGGCTGCGGGATTATTTGGCCGCGCCGAAGTTCAACCTGTACCGGTCACTGCACACCTCGGTGATCGGGCCAGGCGGGGAACAGATCGACGTGCTGATCCGGACCCCCGCCATGCAGGAGATCGCCGAGGACGGCATCGCGGCGACCATCCGCGAGACCAGCCGGACCGCTGGGCACGCCGCAGCCGGTGAGACTGTCCAGCACCGGGGCGATCTGGAGTGGTTGCAGGGGCTGCTGTCGTGGCAGGATCAGGCCCCGTCCGAGGAGTATCTGGACGATCTGCGCGCCGAGCTACACGGCGGCAGCATCGTCGTGGTCGCCGTACCCAGCGGGGAGTTCATCACGCTGCCCGATGGCTCCACCGGGGTGGACTACGCCTTCGCTCGCGGCGGTGACGTCGGCACCCTGGTCAGCCTGCGGGTGAACGGGCGGTTCGCGGCGGCCACCGCACGGTTGCGCAACGGCGACCTGGTCGAGGCGATCACGACCAGCGAGTACGACGATGTGCCCCCGGAGTGGTTGCAGGCGGCTCGCACTCCGCACGCTCGGCGCCGGTTACGCGCGATCTTGGAACTGCGGGGCGGTGACGACGTCGGCGGCACCCGTGCGTGAGGTTCACCCCGCCGCCCACCCGGACCGGGGATGGCCCGGCTCGACATGATCTAATGTAGCCGGGCGCCACGACGTTCGCTGTCGCGCTACGCGGGCCGAGCTCGGCGGCCAGGCCAACGTTCCACGACGCGAGCCCGGCCTTGGCCACGCCGTAGGCGCCAGCACCCTTGTCTGCGGCGATCGAGCCAATGCTGATAACCGTGCCGCCGGTGGTGAGTCTGTCTTGGACCACCGTGGTCATCAGCACAGCGGAGATAAGGTTTGCGTCGAGGTTGGTATTGCCGCCGGCGCAGTTCACCAGTACGTCCACCCAGGCTGGCAACTCCACTCGTAACGCCCCGACTTGGCTCGGGTCGGTGCCATCGCACACCACGGCCCGGACCCCGGGACCGAGTTCGGCCGCAGTGGTGTGCCGCGGTTCGGACCGCCGCCCGATGATCACCACGGTATCGCCGTCGGCGGCGAAGGCCGCCGCCACCGCTCGGCCGATGCCGGTCCCGCCACCGGTTACTACCACATTGCGTGCCATGAGCGCCTCCCACAGGACTACGTTCAGACTTGCAGGACCGCCGGTAGCAAGCAGCGTAAAACACCCGGGTTGCGACTGATGGCTGCGGTCATGAGGGAGGGCGTGGCCACAAAGTGCGGCCCGCGCGGGCGGCACGACCCTGACCGGGCGGTAGTGCGGCTCGGCTACGAGGGCACTGTCAAGTTGTTGGCTGACAAGGATTTCCGGGGCCGCCTTCCCCCTTTCGGGACGCACCCACGACGCGAAAGCATTCACCACTACGCCGGTCGCCGAGATCGTCGGAAAATCCGGCGGTAGAATCGGAGAAAAGGGTTACCAAGGATGCGATTTTGTCACTCCACGTAAGGCACGGTCATTTCACGATCGTATTGGTGGGTCGGGAGTCCGATTATCTGCCACGCCACGTACTGATGTCACTGTCGGTGAGGTCTGGGGAAGGACTGTCGTAGCGTGTGGAGTTGCCACAGGCGGCAACTTTTCGCCCCAAGTTGCCGCC
>JBOHFR010000007.1:73724-116606 GCA_050699715.1 Pseudonocardiaceae bacterium | reverse complement strand
GGGCCGACCATGGCCCCACCAGCGTCGGAAACTGTGTCGCCTTGTGCGGCCGCCACCACCGGCTCCTCCACCACTCCGACTGGCGCATCGACATGACCAGCGGCATCCCAGAATTCCACCCACCAGCGTGGCTGGGTGGGCCACCGCGCCGCAACCCCCTCCACCTCGCTCCCAACCTGATCCGAAACCGCCAATAGCAGCAGACCCCCACACCACCTACCACGGGAGAAGGCGCACGGGGCGGTTTCAATCGGTCGTGGCGACGGTCAATGATCTGACGCTGCCAACGACACCGGCAAAGTTCACCCCCGAAGGACCAAGTGCAGCACCGCGTAAGTCTTTCGGGGGTTCATGCGGCCCTGAGGAGCTTGGCGTCGTAGGTCCAGCGGAAGAGTTTGGCGGTGCGGTTGTAGGTCCGGATGAACGTGGTGATCTTCTCGGCGAGGTCGTCTCGGGAGACGAAGTCGCCGCGGCGGAGCACGCGGCGGGTGAGGATCGAGAAGAAGATTTCCACCATCTTGAGCCAGCTCGCGTGACAGGGGGTGTGGGTCACGGTAAAACGGGGATGTTCGCCTGATTCACTTTCGGGTTTGTTGGGAGGTGCGCGAGGAGCCGTTGTCGAGGACCCGGTGGGGTGTGAGGTCGAGTGAGGCGAGGATCCGCACGATCGGGGAGACGCTGATTCCCAGCAGCTCATGGAGGTGATCGGCCAGAGCTTGGGGCGTCCAGTGCGAGTCGAGATCGGGGGTCTGCCCGGTGACGGTCGCGACGATGCCTCCCCACACTGGCCACAACTCGAAAAGATCACCAGCACCTGGCGCGGCGGCTACGGCTACGTGAGCGCCCACCTACCCGACGAGGAACAACTCCCCCTGTGCCGGCTGCGCCACCTCGGCTCCGACACCGACTGGGGCTTCACACTCCACCAGGCCAGCAGCAAGGACCACAACGACGCGCCGCTGCCCGACGGCAACCCATCCGGCACCCCCGAAGAAGCCCTCGACTGCGCCCTGTGCCCCTATCTCACCGACCCGACCACCCGGATCAAACCCCCGAAAGATTAACGCGGCGCCGCACTAGTTCCTCCGTGCCACTCGGCGGGACCAAGGACATCAGCAGTCAGGTGGGCTCGTTGCCCGGTTTCCACTTGATGCCGCAGCCGATGCTGGGCATCTGTGGTTCGGGTACCGGCGATCCGGCCAGGACCAGATCCAGCGCCGCGCGCAACGCCTTGCCGGTCACCGCAGCGTCGTTGCGCGGGCGGGACTCGTCGAACTCGCCCCGGTAGGCAAGCCGGCGCCCGGCGTCATGAAGGAAGAAGTCTGGGGTGCACGCGGCCCGGTAGGCCAGTGCGACCTGCTGGGTGTCGTCGAGCAGGTAGGGGAAGGCGAACCCGGCGCGGTGGGTCTGCTCGGTCAGCCCGGCTAGGCCGTCGTCGGGGTAGTTCTGGGTGTCGTTGCTGCAGATCGCCACCGCAACCACGTCCGGCGCGTACTCGGCAACCAGCGAGCCGAGCTCTCGCTCGATGTGCCGAACGTAGGGACAGTGATTGGACAGGAACATCACCAGCAGCGGATGGCCAGGAGCCAGGTCGTCTGAGCTCACGGTCTGGCCGTAGACAGACGGCAGGGCGAACGGTGGCGCCGGCGTGCCGAGCGGGACCATGAACGAGTTGACTGCCATGGTCACCAGTCTCTCACCAGTGGCCATCAGTGGTGGGTCGCTTAAGGTTGGTGACCGTGGAGCTCTACGACGTGATGCGCACGACGCCGGCAACCCGGGCGTTCACCGAGGACGCTGTGCCCGACGTGGTCCTGCATCGTATCCTCGACCACGCCCGGTTCGCGCCCAGCGGGGGCAACCGGCAGGGATGGCATGTCGTCGTGCTGCGCGATCCAGAGATTCGGCGCCAGATACGGGAGCTTTACCAGCTCGGTTGGCGCGAGTACATGGCGCATGTCGAGGCAGGCCTGGTGCCATTTGCGCCACAGGAGCACGGTCGTTGGGCCGGTCCGGCGGTCGATCTCGACGCGGCCCGCGAGGTGCCCAGACCCAACGACCTCGCTGACACCCTGGACACCGTCCCGGTGCTGCTCCTGCTCATCGCCGAGCTCGGCTCGCTGGCTTGCGTGGACAACGGGCTGGAGCGACAGAGCATCGTGGGCGGTGGGTCGATCTACCCGTTCGGGCACAACATCCTGCTGGCAGCCCGCAACGAGGGCCTCGGTGGGGTGCTGACCTCGGTATTGGCCCGCCAAGAGCCCGCCGTGCGAAAACTGATCGGCATCCCTGAGGACCACGCGGTTGCCGGCCTCATCGCCCTGGGACACCCAGTGCGGACGATCCGCAAGCTGCGCCGCCGGCCCGTCGAGCAGTTCACCACCGTGGACCGGTTCGACGGGCCTGCCTTGCGACCCTGATCGGATGCCCGCTACGCCGAACCTCGGCCAGTGGTGTCCTGGACCTTGCGCACCGCGCCGCCGATCTGGCTGCTGAACCTGCCCTTGGTAGCCTGGTCAACGAGGCGACCGGCCTGGCCGACGATCTTGCCCACCACCTCCGGGTTGTTCTTGGCGAACCGGCGAGCGGCCTCGACGACCCCCGCCAGCGCAATGAGCCTCCCCAGTATCCCCAGCATTGTGTGTCCTCCTTATGACTGACCGAGCACTGACTGACCGACCACAATTCCCACGACATCACAGCGAAGTCGTGAGGATACCGCGTCCAGATCACCGTCAGAATCCCATGGCCTGGGCCCGGCGCTTCACCTCACGACCTCGGTTGGTTCGCAGTGCGCCGATCGGGGTGCCGGGCAGCGAGTCCTCCACGGTGAACAGCCAGCGCAGGATCTCCTCGGCGGAGTAATCGGCGTCGCGCAGCAGGGTGATCGTGCCGGTCAGTCCCTTGACGACGGCATCGCCGTTGAGGAACTCCTCAGGCACCGCCGCCACGCCATGGCGGCGGACTCCCAGCAGGTGCCCGTCGCGCAGCATCTGGTGCACTCGGGTTACCGGCAGTCCCAACCGTTGCGCCACGTCAGGTAGCGGCAGCAGCACCACGTCGGGATCGAGCACGTCCAGGGCGATGGGAATGTCGCTCACAGTGGTCACCATGCCATATCCGCCAACCTGCGCCCTTCCGGCGTTCGGCGAGCATTGGGTCCGTACGATCCTCAGACTGTGGAGCGACAGGGACCCGATGACGACGGGAACCTGGTCGGCACCCTGCTGGACGGGCGCTACCGGGTTGGTCCGGTGCTGGCGCTGGGCGGCATGTCCACCGTCTACCGCGGCATGGATACCCGCCTGGAGCGTCCCGTCGCCATCAAGGTGATGGCCCCTCGGTTCGCCGTCGACCCGGTCTTCCTGCAGCGATTCGAGCGCGAGGCCCGCGCCGCCGCGCGGCTGCACCACCCTGGGGTCGTCGGGGTGCACGACCAAGGTGTCGACTCCTCCCCCGCTGGTGACTGCGTATTCCTGGTGATGGAACTGGTGGTGGGTGGGACATTACGGGATTTGCTGCGCCAGCGCGGCAGGCTGCCGGTGCCGCTCGCGCTCTCGGTGGCCGAGATGGTGCTCTCGGCGCTGGCCGCGGCACACCGGGAGGGGCTGGTACACCGCGACATCAAGCCGGAGAACGTCCTCATCGGGCCTGGCGGTGTGGTGAAGGTTGCCGACTTCGGATTGGTCCGCGCGGTTGCCGAGGCCAGTAGCAGCACCGGAGACGTCATTCTCGGAACGGTGGCCTACCTCTCGCCCGAGCAGGTCGCGACCGGGGCGGCCGACGCCCGCAGCGACGTCTACGCCACCGCAGTGATGCTGTTCGAGATGCTCACCGGGGCGCCGCCCTACACCGGCGAGACCGCGCTGTCGGTGGCCTATCGCCACGTCAACGACGACATGCCGGCCCCGAGCGCAGCCGGTGCCGCGGTGCCAGCAGCGTTGGACGATCTGATCGTGCAAGCCACCCGCCGGGACCCGGCGGCCCGCCCACCGAACGCGGCCGCGTTCCTGCGCGCACTGCACGCCGTGCAAACCGACCTGGGTATCGATCGAGTGCCGGTACCCGTGCCCTCGGCTGGGTTGGCCGGCGCCACAATGATCGCCCCGTCCAGCCACGGGCCGCGGGCAACTCGGGCCCTGGCCAGGGACGATGTGGCAGGTGGACCGCCGGGACTCCCGGGAGAGACCGCCTCAGGACTCCAGCCCAGCAAGCTAGCTCCCTATGAGGACCTCTACCTACGCGAGCGCACTCGCAACCGGCGCGCCTTCATCGCCTGGATGGTGATCGTGTTGATGCTCGCGAGCGCCATCGGGGTGGGCGCCTGGTGGCTGGGCAGCGGCCGGTGGACCGTGGTGCCCAACCTGACGGGCCTGCCACGCGGAGCGGTGCCGGCCGCGTTGGCCTCCGCTGACCTCAAAGCCACCCTGACTGAGAACCACAACGACACCGTCGCGGGCAACACGGTGATCAGTACCGACCCCGCGCCTGGTCAGCGGGCGATGCGCGGCTCAGGCATCACCGTGGTGATCTCGCTGGGCCACCCGGTGGTGCCCAGCCTGGCGGTAGGGAGCACCACCGAGGAGGCCGAGCGGGCGATCCAGCAGGCGGACCTGAGGCCCCGGCTGGACCCTGGCGCGGCGAAGTTCGACGACACCGTCCCGGTAGGCACCGTGATCGGAGCGCAGCCGGCGTCGGGCACCGTGCTCACCGTCGGTGCGCCGGTGACCGTGGTGATCAGTAAGGGGCCAGCCCCCAGCACGGTGCCGGACGTGCGGGGGCTGCGCCAGGCTGAGGCGGTCGCCGCGCTGGCCCGCGCTGGCCTGACCGCGCAGGTGCGGAGCCAGTTCGACGAGGAGATAGCCGGTGGGCGTGCGATCGGCACCGAGCCTCAGGCTGGAACCAGCGCGACCCGTGGCACCAGCGTCATCCTGCTGGTGAGCACCGCGTCGGTCGTTCCCCAGGTGGTCGGGCTATCGGTCGAAGCGGCCCGCCAGGTGCTCGCTGACGCGGGGCTGAACAGCACGGTCAGCCAGTCAGGCGACGGGTTCGGGTTCCTGGAGGGCTTCACGGGTGGCGTCGCCGGCCGGGTGATCTCGCAGTCACCCGGGGCCGGCCGGCCCGTTCGCCCCGGCGCCACCATCGCGCTGACGACGTTGTAACCGCTCGTGAGTGCATCGGTGCGGATCGCGATCACATAGTGTGGCTGCTGTGTTGGCTAGCGTTGCCCGGGGTTCCTTTGGATTCGGCCGGCTCGTGGAGAGCGGGAAAAACCAGTGTCATGACGCTGGTGCGCTCCGCTGTTGGAAAACTCACGAGCGCAGCATCTCGGCGACCAGGAACGCCAGCTCCAGCGACTGCTGGGTGTTCAGCCGCGGATCGCACGCGGTTTCGTAGCGCCCGGACAGGTCCGCGTCGGAGATCTGCTGAGCGCCGCCGAGGCACTCGGTGACGTCCTCCCCGGTAAGCTCCACGTGGATCCCCCCGGGATAGGTACCCAGCGCGTGGTGCACTTCGAAGAAGCCCTGCACCTCGTCGACCACCCAGTCGAAGTGCCTGGTCTTGTACCCGGTGGATGACTCGATAGTGTTGCCGTGCATCGGGTCGCACTGCCAGATCACCTGGTGGCCAGCGGCGGTGACCTTCTGTACGATCTCCGGCAGCACATCGCGGACCCGCTGCGCCCCCATCCGGGAGATCAGCGTGAGCCGGCCGGGCACGCCGTGCGGATCAAGCCGCTCGACGTACTCCACGGCCTGGTCGGGGGTGGTACCCGGACCCAGTTTGAGCCCGATCGGGTTAGCCAGCAGTTCAGCGAAAGCGATGTGCGCCCCATCCAGCGCCCGGGTCCGCTCCCCCACCCAGAGGAAGTGCGCAGACAGGTCGTAGAGCTTGGGCGTCTCGCTGGTGCGGTCCAGGCGGAGCATGGACCGCTCGTAGTCGAGCACCAACGCCTCGTGACTGGCGTAGATCTCGGTGGACAGCAGCGACGAGTCATCCACCCCACACGCGGACATGAAGCGCAGACCCCGGTCAATCTCGCCAGCCAGCGCCTCGTAGCGGGCCCCAGCCGGGGATCGCCGCACGAAGTCCTTGTTCCAGTCGTGCACCCGGTGCAGGTCCGCCATGCCGGTCAGGGTCAGCGAACGCACCATGTTCATTGCCGCAGCGGCGTTGGCGTAGGCGCGGATCATCCGCGACGGGTCGTGGACCCGCGCCTCGGGGACGGCACACAGAGAGTTGATCATGTCGCCGCGGTAGGACGTGAGACCGAGCGCGTCGGTCGCCGCAGAGCGCGGCTTGGCGTATTGCCCGGCCACCCGCCCCACCTTCACCACCGGCATGCTCGACCCGTAGGTGAGCACCACCGCCATTTGCAGCAGGGTGCGGATCGTGGCCCGCAGGTGCGGCTCGGTGTTGTCGGCGAAGGTCTCGGCGCAGTCCCCGCCCTGCAGCAGGAACGCCTCTCCGCGAGCCACGGCCCCGAGCTGCGCTCGCAGCCGGTCCACCTCAGCGGGCATGGTGATCGGTGGCACGCTCTCCAGAACGGCGCGGATACCGCGCACCGCTTCCGGGTCGGGCCAGCTTGGTTGCTGCGTGGCGGGTAGGGCCAGCGCGACATCAAGCCTGGTACGAAGATCAGCCGGTAGCGGCGGTAGCTCCGGCAACGTGTCCACGGGGACATCCACGGTCCAGTTCACAGTGCTGAAGGGTATGGGGTGATGCGCCGAGCCGTGTGAGCGGGCCGTTCTTGTGGGCCAGACCCGTGGCACTAATGTCAGCCGAAGAAGACCTCGGCCTCCGCCTGGCGCTCCCTCGGCACCGTCTTGACTGTTGCGGTGGCCTCGGCCAGCTTCACCCGGATGATGTCGGTGCCACGCAGGGCGACCATCACGCCGCTATCACCCTCGTGTACCGCATCGACGGCGTGCACACCGAACCGGGTGGCGAGCACCCGGTCGTAGGCGGTAGGCGTGCCGCCGCGCTGAATGTGCCCCAGTACCACGGCGCGGGACTCGGCACCGGTGCAGCGAGCGATCTCCTCAGCCAACCAGATACCGACCCCCCCGAGGCGCTTGTGGCCGAAGGCATCAACCTCCGCGGTGGCGAGCAGCTCCGCGCCGCCCTCCGGCACCGCACCCTCGGCGACCACGACGATCGCGGAGGATTCCCGCTCGAGGCACCGGAGCACCCACTGGCACACCCGGTCCACGGCGAATGGTTGCTCCGGCATCAAGATGACATTCGCCCCGCCGGCCATCCCGGAGTGCAGCGCAATCCAGCCCGCGTGGCGACCCATCACCTCGACGACCGCCACCCGGTGGTGGGATTCGGCGGTGGTGCGCAGTCGGTCGATCGCCTCAGTCGCGATGTGCACCGCAGTGTCGAACCCGAAGGTGTAATCGGTGGAGCTCAGGTCGTTGTCAATGGTCTTCGGGACGCCCACCACGACAATCCCGTCCTCGCTCAGCCGGCTAGCCACCCCGAGGGTGTCCTCACCGCCGATCGCGATCAGCGCGTCCACGCCGTGCTCGGCGAGGGTCTGCTTGACCTGCTCGGCGCCGCCGTTGCGGTAAGGGTTGGTGCGCGAGGTCCGCAGGATGGTGCCGCCGAGCGGGAGGATGTGCTCCACGTCAGCCAGACCGAGCGGCTGGATCAACCCTTCCATCGGACCCCGCCAGCCATCCCGGAATCCGATGATCTCGTGCCCGTAGACCTCGATGCCCTTGCGGACCACTGCCCGGATCACCGCATTGAGCCCTGGACAGTCCCCGCCTCCGGTGAGCACACCGATGCGCATGTCGAATCGCCTTCCTGTTTCGTGCCGGCCTGTTTCGTGCCGGCCTGACCGGTCAGAGCGTGACACGAGGTGGATCGGTGCGGCAAAGTGAGGGGTCAACGGGGATGGCTTTGCTGCGCCATGCGGTGCTGCTCGATCACCCGCCACCGGGTGAGGTTGTACCGGGCGTCAGCCACGGCGTCGTGGGCGTCGCTGGGCGGCGGGGGCAACGCCGGCTTGCCGGCGTCCTCCCAGCGCTGCCGCAGGTCCCGAGTAAACCGAGGTAGCGCCCGGGGCAACGCGGGCATCGGGCCCCACAACTGGGCGAGGGCGACGTGGTCGTAAGCGGCGAGCCAGGCCCACAGCTCCACCCGTTCACCGGAGGCGGTGAGAAACTCCAGCACCGTGTCGCGGATGGCTGCCCGGCTGCGCCATGCTCGGTCGGCCGGCGAGGGCAGCTGGGGCAATACGCGTGATCGGACCCAGTCCCCGGCCCGCTCCGGATCGAACTCGGTGGATACCGCGTAGTACTCCCGACCCTGCTCGTCCACCACCCCGATGGAGATCAGCTCGATGGTGACGCCGTCCTCGATGAACTCACAATCGTAGAAGAACCGCACCTGAACCGACCCTCATCCTCTCTGATCTGCGTGAACACAATCATGCTCTTCCCGGCGTCCGCTCAGAATCCGCAGGAACTCCAGAGCGTGCGCTCGACAGCCTCCCGAGTCCGGGTGGGCTAGGAGAAGTTCTCGATCTCGATCGAGCTGTCGAAGGTGAGCAGCGGCTCGGGGTCACTAGTCAGGACCGGCCAACCCCGGCGCTGCGCACAGTGGGCGACGTGCGCGGCGGCGATATCGCCACGCGGATCACCACCTTGCGCAACGAGCGCGCCGACCGAGCGCGCCCGAGCTGTGTCAAGAGCGTCGACAACGGTACACGGCAGACCGAGGAGGACGTCCAAACCGAGTTCGTGGCCAGGGGGAATCAGCGCAGAGGCACGGGCGAGTGCTGTGGAGGGGACTGTCAATACGATGTTCTCTTCAATCGCGGTCATCACCAAGGCTTCGGTGTACACCGATTGTCCAGTGGCGAAGCCGACGATCGCGGTCACATCAAGGACCCGGCCGCCGATCACGAAGCGGCGGGCCGGGGCGAAAGGCCTGCCCGCTGCCGTACCACGGCGAGGACGTCCTCAGGCGGCGGCCCACCGAACAACCTGGTGACCTGGGCGAGTGCGCGATCCTTGGCCAGACGAAGCCGCACGGCCTCAGCAACGTAGTCAGACACGCTGCCCACCGCGCCGCCGCAGGCGACATCGCGCGCTTCGTTGAGGAGTTCTGCCGGCAGGCTCACCGACTCCAGCTCGCTGCTCATGGATGAAGGGTAGCGGAGCTGTCACGGTAACCTCATTGACAGCGGTGAACTGGCTTTGGCCGATGTCCCTCGGGCGCTTGGTGGGTGGGACCTCGCCGCGCTGACTCAGCGCCGGGTATACGTGCAACTTGGCCTACCACCGTAGTGCAGTCCGCTCGCTCGCTGATCGGCGCCAAGAACGAAGGCGGTTTGTTCGGGGGCATTGGGTCACGCTGCCGGACGGCCAGATTGTGTACATCCAGTCACGCTGGCGGCGGCGCAAACGGACCAGGTGATGCGGGCCGAGTAAGCGTCTTAAGCGGCGGTCCGGCGTGAGAACGCTCGCATTTCAGGCCAGGTGGTAGCTGGCCATGCTGGGGGACGACCGTCGGCAGCACGGCGCCGCACCGGGCCTTCAGCACACCCGGTGGGTGGTCGCCCTCGGGCAGCAGCAAGTGCGCCGGGCCGCTCACCGGGTGGCCCTGGCACACGCCGGGCACACCTGCTCAGGATCGGGCGGGTTGCCGGAAAATCCCAGACCGCGACCGAACGGGAGCGGTCTCGACACGAACTCGACGCCACACAAGGCGACCACGGTGCCCCTAGCGGGACGCAACGCGCCGCGATGCGTGTCGTGATCACAGATGGACCGCAGATACCAGATCACCGGGGCCTCACTCATCCGAGCCACTCAATCAGCGCATCACGCAGCACCCGGACTCCGTCCTCCTCCAGCGTGATCGTGCAAGCGCCAGCGGCGTGCGGGGCCAGCTCGATCTGCCCGCCACGCGTGCTCATCGGCCGCGTCGCGGGTACGTCATTGGTGTCGTTGGTCATGGTTGACGAGCATGCATGCGACCATCTGGCGGGTGCTAAGACATCTCGTCCTAGCGGTTGACTCCGACGCGCTGCGCCAGCTGGCGCAGCGGCGTGGATCTTTTCCGCTTAGCAGCGAGCAGATCGCGGATCACCGCGCGGACCAGGGTCTAATGGCGGATCCAGTCCGGTGACATCCGCTCTGCGGTCAGCAGCAGCGCGAGGGACTGCTCCTGCCTGCCCAAGTTCGCGTGCGCGCAGGCCCGGTCAGCCAGGTGCCGGCAGCGAGAAGCCAGCGGTAATCCCGGGTTCGTCGGCATCCGGGAGGCCGCATCAAGGGCCGCTGGGTAGTCCTCGGTCACCACGCCGACATCCACCGTCTGCATGGTGACAAGGGAGGGACCGAACGGAATTTCGTAGTCCATGCGGTCGGCCGCCACTCGTTGCGCTATTTCGCGAGCCAACTCGAGGAAGTCTGCGGCGATGGCACTGCGGCCATCCCGAGCGGCGGCATTGGCCACTTGGACGAGCAGCGACCCGTACACCGACAGGGCCTGCGCAGGCACGTCGCCGTGGGGCTCGATGCTCTCCGCAGTCCGGGCCGCCACTCTCTCAGCGTCGAGGAACCGACCGCTCACCTCCAATACGTACCCCAGAGGTAGGTGACTGACCTCTCGGCGTCCCGCAGCGACAACGGCTCGCCGTCGGCGCCCCCCAGCAGATCAGTGACATCGGCAACCGCCTGGCGAAGGGCGACCACCCCGGCGTCGGGCGCAGCGTCTGGCATGCTCTCCCGGCCCAGCAGCTCGCCGAGGTCGACGTCCAGCGCCGCAGCGATGCGGTGCAGGCTCCTGATCGAGGCGGTGTGCCGCCTGCCCTGCTCCAGCTTGCGGATCACATCGGTGGACACCCCGGCGGCCGCAGCCAGATCGTCCTGTGTCATCAGCGCCCTGTTCCGGAGTCGCTTGATGCGCTCGCCGATGGCCAACTCCATGCGGATGTCCTCCATGCGGACCGGTCAGGACGTCTTGAGAGCCAGCGGTGGTGGCTCTTCGCGGTCTTTGACCGAAGCCGCGTACGTGTCGACGTACTCCTGGCCGGAGAGTTCCATCAAGGCGTACATGATCTCGTCGACGACGGACCGCTCAACGAACCGGTCACCGGCCAGACCCGCGTAGCGCGAGAAGTCCAACGGAGTGCCGAAGCGTATCTCCACCGGGTGCGGCCGCCACATTTTGGTCCCCATGGGGCTGACTTTGTCGGTACCCACCATCACGACCGGGATCACCGGGACGCCGGCCTCCAGCGCCATCCTGGCGACACCGGTCTTGCCCTTGTACAACCGGCCATCCGGAGACCGGGTGCCCTCCGGATAGATGCCGAGCAACTTACCCGCGGCCAGCAACCGCGCTCCAGTATCCAGAGCGGCCTGCGCGGCGGAGGCGCTGGAACGGTCGATGGGGACCTGACCGGCGGCGCTGAAGAACTGCCGCTTGAGCCATCCCCGCAGCCCAGGAGTGGTGAAGTACTCCCGCTTGGCCAGGAACGTGACCCGGCGACGGATCATCAGCGGCAGGAAGAACGAGTCGGCGACGGCAAGGTGGTTGCTGGCCAGAATAGCGCCACCGCGCCTCGGGATATGCTCGGCGCTTCGAACCTGCGGGTGACATGCCAGCCGCATCAACGGGCCGAGCAGCAGGTGTTTGAGCAGCCAGTAGAACACCGCCTACCGATCCTTCCCTTGCGGACCGCGGTACCATCCAGCGTACTGGGCCGCCCTGGTGTACAGCCTCACCTGGTGTACGCAGCTGCCGACGGCGCGGGTTCGATGCTGCACGCCACTCCCCCCGCTCCAGCCCGCCGGGCTCAGGGCTCCACGCGGCACTTGAGTTCCTTCATGGCGGTATCCATGATGACCCTCTCGGCCTTCCGCTTGATCATCACGATGGACTGAGTTGACTGGCCGGCCATGGCGCGCAGGGTACCCGCCTACTGCGCCGCCCGAAGCGCTCACCACCTCAGCACGTGTGGGGTCCCGGTCCGCTGGAAATGCCCGACATTGACGCATTCGGTTCGCCCCACCCGGACCCGCCGGGCCAGCGGGTGATGCACGTGCCCGAACAGCGCGGCCCGCGGCCGGTCGGCCCGGATCACCGCGAGCAACTGCTCAGAGCCGATCTCGGGCCGCCGGGCCTGCACGTCGTAGAGCAGCTCGGGGACCGCAGGCGGGATGTGGCTACACAGCATGTCCACCCGCCCGAGCGCCGCGACGGCCACCGCGTACTGCGCTGGAGTGCGCAGGTATGAACGAAACACCGGTTCGTCCCGAGGGGCGACCCGGTCCGGTAACAGGCCTCCGCCGACGAAACCGCAGCGAAGGCCGCCAATCTCGGTGGTCTGACCGTCCAGGACGTGAACGCCGGCACGAACGAATCGGGGCCACAGCTCGGGCAGGTCCACATTGCCGGGGGTGGCGTAGGTCGGGCTAGGCAGCACCGCGAACAGCCGCTCGTACTGCTCGAGGACAGCCTCGCGGACCACGTCGCGGGGGTCCGGTACCCGGGCCCACAGCTCCCGCGCGAACGCATGCGCCTCCTCGGGCGCTCTCCCGGACCGCAGTTGCGCGAACCGGTGGACCGCGGCGGGTCCGAATACCGAGCCGAGGATGCCAGCGGAGTAGTCGTGGTAGTCCACGAAGTCGATCAGGTCCCCCAGCACCAGCAGCGCATCGGCACCCACTCCCGCCCTAGCCAGCGCGTCCGCGTTACCGTGCACATCAGACACCACATGGACCCGCACGAGCAAGCAGGCTACCCGGCGCCGAAACGGCAATTCGGGCCGGCGGCCCTGTTGGACGAAACTTGGATTAAACATGGATCGCGATAAGTTGCCCAGCAGTACTGGAGAGACCCGAGCTGCGGAGGTACCGGTGCGGGAGTTCACGGTTCCCGCCACCACCACGGTGGATAACCAGGAAAACCTTACCGATGCGGTGTGGGCCAACGCTGAGCGCTTCGCCGGGAGCATCAGTTTCCGCCGCCGGCTCGACGGTGCCTGGATGGACGTCACGGCCAGGGAATTCGCAGATCAAGTGACCGCCGCAGCCAAGGGTCTGATCGCGGCGGGCATCGAGCACGGGGATCGGATTGCGCTGCTGTCCAAAACCTGCTACGAGTGGACCCTGCTGGACTACGCGATCTGGGCCGCCGGCGGATCGACCGTGCCGATTTATGAGACATCCTCCCCGGAGCAGGTGGAGTGGATCCTGTCGGATTCGGGCGCTAAGGCGATCGTGGTCGAGACCTCCGCGCACCGCGCCATGGTTCAGGAGTTAGTTGATCGGCTGGGCGAGCCGGTTCTGGTCTGGCAGATCGACCCGGCGACGAGCGGGAGCAACCCGGCCGCGGTGATCGACGAGCTCACCGCGCTGGGCGCCGAGATCAGTGCCGATGCCGTGCGGGAGCGCGCGACCGCGGTGGGTGCCGAGGACCTGGCGACGCTGATCTACACCTCAGGGACCACGGGAGCGCCCAAAGGCTGCGAGATCACCCACCGCAACCTGCTCGCCGTGATCCGGTCGGTCGTGACGGAGTTCCCCGGGCTGATGCAGCCGGGGAACTCCGTGCTCCTGTTCCTGCCCTTGGCGCACGTACTCGCCCGAATCGTGCAGTGCTGCTGTGTGTACGCGCGAATCACTCTCGGGCACACCCCGGATACGCAGAACCTGGTCGCCGAGTTGGCCGAATTCCGGCCCACGTTCGTGCTGGCGGTGCCTCGCGTATTCGAGAAGGTGTACAACTCGGCCAGGCATAAGGCACGTGCCGAGGGCAAGGGGCGCATCTTCGACATCGCCGTTGCCACCGCCGTCGAGTGGAGCCGTGCCCGCGACACCGGCGGGGCCGGGCTGGCCTTGCGAGCCAAGCACGCGTTGTTCGACCAGTTGGTCTACGCCAAGCTCCGGGCGGTGCTCGGCGGTCGGTGTGTCGCGGCTGTCTCCGGTGGCGCCCCACTGGGCGAGCGGCTCGGGCATTTCTTCCGCGGTATCGGGGTGTCGGTGTTGGAGGGCTACGGGCTCACCGAAACCAGCGCCCCCGCCACGATGAACACCGAGAAACACGTCAAGATCGGCACCGTAGGCCAGCCATTGCCTGGCGTGACGATCAGGATCGACGATGACGATGAGGTGCTGATCAAGAGCCCCGGTGTGCTGCGCCGGTACTGGCACAACCAGCAGGCCACCGAGGAAGCCATCGTCGACGGCTGGCTGCGCACCGGCGACCTCGGGGAGCTGGACCAGGATGGCTTCCTGCGGATCACCGGTCGCAAGAAGGAGATCATCGTCACGGCGACCGGCAAGAACGTCTCCCCGGCCGCGCTGGAGGACCGGATCCGGGCCCACCGGCTGGTCAGCCAATGCATGGTGGTGGGCGACAAGCAGCCCTTCATCGCCGCCCTGATCACCCTCGACGCCGAGGCCCTACCGGCTTGGCGAGCCGAGCACGGCAAGCCAGCTAGCAACCCAGCCGCCGATCTGATCGACGATGCGGACCTGCGCGCCGAAGTGCAGCGCGCGGTGGATGGCGCCAACAAGACCGTCTCGAAAGCCGAGACGATCCGCAAGTTCCAGATCCTGCCCGTTGACTTCACCGAGCGTGGTGGCCAGCTCACCCCCAGTCTCAAGGTGAAGCGTGCGGTGGTGGCCAAGGAGTTCGCCGCCGAGATTGAGGCGCTCTACGCCCCGTGAGTGGCGATGCGAGCCATGGCTCGCATCGCCACTCACGGGGCCGCGCCCAGCAGCAGTCCACCGAGCTGCCGCTGGCGGCAAGACCAGTCCCAGTCCCGCAGCATCCAGTGCCGCCCACACCGGCCCATCGCTGCGGCGCGGTCGGGGTCGGCAAGCAGCGTCGCGACAGCCCTGGCGACCGCCGCCACGTCACGACCGTTGACCAGCTCACCGGTGTCGCCGGTGCGGACCGTCTCCCGCGCCCCGCCAGCATCACCCACCACCACAGGCAAGCCGGTCGCCGAAGCCTCGAGAAACACCAGACCGAGCCCCTCGACGTCCAGCCCGTGACCACGGGTCCGGCAGGGCATCGCGAAGACGTCGCCTGCGGCGTAGTACCCGGGCAACTCAGGCCAGGGCACCGCTCCCGTGCACACCACGGCACCGGCGACGCCACACGACTGCGCCAGCCGGTGCAACGCCGCTCGCCGGGGACCGTCGCCAACAAGAAGTAACGTGGCCCCCGGCACCTGGCGGCGGATCGCGGGTAATGCCCGCACCAGCGTGTCCTGCCCCTTGCGAGCTACCAGCCGGGACACGCACAGCACCACCGGGGTATCCCCCAACCGGTGGCGGCGCCGGATCTCCGCGCGCGCGCCGGGATCTGGGCGAAACGCCGCGCAGTCCACACCCGGCGGAAGTAGTTCCAGGGCGGCCCGGGGACCGAACGCCGAGGCGATCCGGCGGCGGGTGTACTGGCTCACGGCAGTGACCACGTCGGCATCAGCGCCGATCCGCCCCAGCGCCAGGCGGCCAGGAGGCAGCATCGACCAGCCCACCTCATGCCCGTGGCTGCTGGCCACGACCCGTCGTACCCCGGCGCGGCGCAAGGCCGGCCCGAGCAAGGCCAGCGGGGCGGCCGCGCCAAACCACGCGGTCTCACAGCGCAATTCCCGCAGCAGCCCGACGGCCCGGCGAAGCACTGGCAGCGTGGGAAGCATGAGGGATCCGGGATGCCGGCGGACCGGGAAGGGCAATCGGGCGTCGAAGGCCGCTGCTCCCGGCCAGTCCGGTGCATAGACGGCGATCTCACCCGCGGGGAGCACCCGAGCCAGTTGGTGCAGGTAAGCCTGGATGCCACCGGGCCGGGGTGGGAAGTCATTGCTGACCAGCAGGATGCGTGGCACCCGTGGGAGGGTAGCCGTGAGGTCGCGGACAGTCGGAGCTGGTGCCCGCTCAACCGATCCGGCTCATGGCGGTGACGAGGCGCCACGGCACCAGGACAACCTTCACCACGTCGCCACTCTGTGGCGCGTTGACGTACAAACCCTCACCGACGTAGATGCCGATGTGGCTGATCGGGGAGTACAGCGCGATGAGGTCGCCAGGCTGCAGCTGGTCGCGGGTGACGCTGCGCCCCATCCGCGCCTGCTCCTCGGCTGAGTGCGGCAGACCCGGCATTCCGGCCTGCTCGAAGGCCCACTTCACCAACCCCGAGCAGTCAAACGTGATCGGGCCATCGCCGCCCCAGACGTACGCCGAGCCCTGCTTGCTCAGCGCGGCGCGCGCCGCGCTGAGCGCGATACCACTGCCGACCAGGTTGATCGGGAAATGGATGTTCCCGCCGGAGATGTAGGCGGCCCGCTCCTGGCGGGTCAGCTCCGCGAGGCGCATCGTGACCACCTGAATCTGCCGGTCCATCTCAGCTCGGGCCCGGGTCAGGTCGCCTTCAAGCCGTGCCGCATCGTAGTCAGCTTGGCCAGCCCGCGCCGCCGCGTCGTTGGCCAACTGCTCTGCCTGCTGGGCTTGCCCGACGGCGCCGGTGAGCCGATCCAGGGCCTTCTTGTTGTCCACCGCAAGCATGTCCAGCGCCGACATCTGGTCCAGGAAGTCCTGGGGGGAGTCACTGACCAGCAGAGCGGACACCCCGGATAGGCGCGCACCCTGAAATGAGGCGTTGGTCAGCCTATCGACTTGACCGCGGTACTGACCCTGGACAGCCCTGGCACGCTCAGCGGCGGCGGCGGCGGCGTTGACATCAGCCCTGGCGCGCTCCAGGTCAGCGCGGCGGGCACTCAACTGGTCACGGGCGTAATGCCACCTTTCAGTGAGCACCTCAGCCTGCCGATTCAGCTCGGCAAGCTGCTGCGCGGCGGTGGGGGCGTCTCCGGGAAGCGCGGGGTCGGCGATCGCCGTAGGGGGCATCAGAGCCACCAGGGCAACCACCATTGCGGCGGTCATCGCTGCTGAGACACCGCGTTTGATGACACCGGGCCGCTTGAGAACACCGGGCTTCAGATGATGCGACGACACGTCGCGGCTGTCTCCTCTTCCCTATGGACCGCCGCACCGGGTTTAGCTGGCCCGGGTTGAGTTGGCGGTGTCGGGCCGAGGTGGACCCAAGGCCTGGGGAAGATTACGAAAGGTTACCTACGCTGTCACCACCTCTGCGGCAACGATGGGCCAAAGTGACCGCTGGGCACGACAGACGCCACCGCAAGCCGCAGCAGCATCGGCCCCGCCGATCAGCTCACGTACCGTCGAGACCGCTCACCGTCGGCCGCACGCCGCTCAGCGTCCTTGCGCAGGTGGGCCCCAGTATCTGTCCCCGTCGGCGTTCCGGTTGGCGATACTGGGTGACCCCCGTGCCGATCCACCAACTGCAGGCGGGGCACCAGGCCAGCCTCGGCTAAAGTGTCCAGCGCCCGTCGCTGGGTGCCATCCAACTCGACACCACCTGGCGGGGCTCCGAGCAGCACAGTGATGACGCAGTCCTGGCAAGCGCCGCCGCGTACCGCACACCGGTCGCAATCCACGAGCATGTGGGGCTCCGTCCATTTCCTGACCTGGGTCCATTCCCTGACCTAGGTCTGGCTTGTGATCTGGTCACTACGGACGGTAGACCGCGACTCTGACAATCTGCGACAATCTGCGGAGCTTGATTCTCCCGGAGCACATGAGGTTGGGGAGTACCTGAGGTTGGGCTCACCCGATCCGGCGGATCGCCGTGACGTCACGCCACGGGACTCTGGCGACCTTGACCACATCGCCGCTCTGCGGCGCGTTGATGTAGAGCCCGTTGCCCACGTAGATGCCAATGTGACTGACTGGCCAGTACAGCGCGATGAGGTCTCCTGGTAGCAGGCCCGAGACCACAGCGGTACCCACTCTGGCCTGGTCGAAGGCCACCCTCGGTAGACTCACCCCAACCTGGTGGTAGGCCCACATCACCAGGCCTGAGCAATCGAAGGTGCCCGGGCCCTCGGCGCCCCAGATATACGGCGCCCCCTGCCGGGTCAGCGCGGCCCGCAGCGCCTTGATCCCGATGGTGTCACCGGCCATGTCGATCGGGTAGTCGGTGAATCCTTCGGAGGCGTAATGCGCGAACTCCTCAGCGGTGAGCTTGCCGAGACGCTCCTGTACGAGAGTGATCTGACGGCCCATCTCAAGCCGAGCCTGAGCTACATCACCGGCTATCCGAGCGGCATCGAGCTCCGCGACGGCCGCTCGCGTCTCGGCGTCGGTGGCAGCGAGTCGTGCCTGCTCGGCACGGGAGACCGCAGCCGCGAGCTGGTCCATCGCCGCCCTGTTGCTCACCGCCAGCACGTCCAGCGCGGACACCTGGTCCATGAATTGTCGCGGCGAGTCGCTGATCAGCAGCGCGGTCAGGCTGCTGAGCCGGACGCCCTCAAAGGTGACACTGGTCAGCCGGTCCACTTGAGTACGGAACACGTCCTGCGCCGCACGGGCCTGGTCAGCGATGGCCGTCGCGGTTGCCGCGTCACCATGCGCCCGGTCCGCATCGGCCTGACGGGCCAGCAGCCGGTCGGTGGCCAGCTTCCACTGCTCAGTGATCACCTCAGCCTGACGGCTCAACGCCCGAACCTGCGCAACGGTCCCCGCAGGATTGGGCGCCGGGGCGGGGCCTGGATCGGCACGCGCAAACGCGGGTGGCATGCTTAGCATGGCAGCGAAGGCCACGCCAGCGGCCACGCTCAGCAGGACGCGGTTCTGACGATGGGGTACCACCAGCAGCTATCTCCTCATTCTCTCGGACCTCAACGTCCGGACGCCCGGCTAGTCGCGGAAGATCATCCCGCGTATTTCGCCTAACGCCACCCCGGGCATATGGACGCGAAGCTTCACCCGAACAGCATCGTCATGCCATCCAACAGAGGGGTTTCCGCGACTGGCGATTACTTTCCGTTTGCAGCCCCGGTCAGCGCGCAGTCGCGGATAGCTCGATAGTCAGCCTCGTCCAGCGCTCCAGCAGCGCGCCCGCGACGCCAGAGTCAACAGCCTGGGCGGCACGCTTTGTCATTTCTCGGAGATCGCCGACTAGATCACCGGTCAAGCCGCGGTGCGCGGCAAGCGCCGCAGCGGCATTGAGGAGCACAGCGTCGCGCACCGGACCAGAATCCCCGGCGAGCAGGCGCCGCACCGCATCGGCATTGCTCGCGGCATCCCCACCGCGCAGGTCCTCCCGGCGGGCCACCGGCACACCCAGCGCAGCCGGGTCCACCTGAGCACGCCGCACCGCGGCGCCGTCGACCACCCACACCGAGGTGGTGGTCGTGGTGGTGATCTCGTCGAGCCCGTCGTCGCCACGGACCACCAGCGCGCTGACTCCACGGGCGGCGAGCACCTGGGCTATCACCGGCGCCATCCGCGGATCCGCGCAGCCCACCAGCGCGGCATCCGGCTGCGCGGGATTGATCAGTGGCCCGAGGACGTTGAAAGCTGTGGGGATCCCGATCTCCCGGCGCACCGTGGCCGCGTGCCGCATCGCCGGGTGAAACAGGGGCGCGAAACAAAATCCGATTCCCACCTCGGCGACGCACCGTGCTACCTGCTCTGGGCCGAGATCGATGGCCACGCCGAGTGCCTCGAGCACGTCCGCAGTGCCGCACTGTGAGGACGCCGCGCGGTTACCGTGCTTGACCACCGGTGCACCGGCAGCGGCAGCCACCAGCGCCGCCATCGTGGAGATATTGACGGTATGCGCGTGATCACCTCCGGTGCCGACCACATCGACAGCCCGCTGGGATACCTGCACCCGGCAGGCGTGCGACAGCATGCCATCGGCTAAACCGGCGATCTCCGCCGGAGTCTCGCCCTTGACCCGCAGCGCCACCACGAACGCGGCTATCTGGGCCTGCGTGGCCACACCCGTCATCACCTGGTCCATCGCCCACATCGTGTCCTGGGCGTCCAGGTCAATGCCAGTGACCAGCTGGCCCAGCAGGACTGGCCAGCTGCGGGAATGTCTCGGCGCCACCATGCTGCGCGGCCTCAGCCCTTCGCCGTACTCGGCCGCCGCGAGCGAAGCACCTCGGCCACAGTCTCGGCGGCAACCAACGGATCCAGCGGGTGCACGATCACCGCGTCGGCCTGCGACCAAACCGCCAACCAACGGTCGTCCCTGCGCCGCACGGCGACGATCACCGGCGGGCATTGCGCAATCTCGTTCTTGAGCTGGCGGGACAGGCCCATCCCTCCGGTGGGCTGCGCCTCACCGTCCAGGATCGCCAGGTTCACGCCACCGGCGTCGACTTCGGCCAGCACCTCCGCGATCGTCCCGGCCTCGACATAGCGCACGCGGCCGACATCGGCCGCCGGACGGCGCCCGACAGAGTTGATGATCGCCTCGCGCACTTCTGGCCGGTGGCTGAAGACCAGCACAGTGGTGGCGTCGCTCACGGCGTTCATCTGCTGATCGTATACGGACAATCACCGTTCCTTGAAACGTGTTAAGGCGTCTCATGGAGTCGCCCTCTCGCGGGGGCGACGTTGGCTCATGGTCTGAGTCTTCCCGTGGCGGTACCCGTTGCCGCTGGTGGCGGTCTTACGTGGGTTTCCAGCGGGCAGTTTCACGTCCCGGTCCAACTGACCGTGGACGACTTGATTGGCGAGCGCGGCCAGGTTCAGCGCGGCGTTGTAATCCCGGTCGAGGTGGGAGCGCACGAGCCCGGTGGTGAGCTTGTGCAGCCCGTCGCGGCGCTGGTTGGCCACCCGGGTATGCAACGCGGCGACCCGGGCCTTGGCCTTGCGCCACCGGTTCGACGGAGCCGCGCGGGTGCGCCGGTCCGGGCCGCGCCACCGCGAACTTATTACACGTTATTACACGTTCCCCCGAACAGCCGACAACCCCGGCGACGCGAAGCGGCCTGACCGGCCCCGGTCCAGCCAACGCCGGCAGCTTTCGTCATAATGCTCAGCGTGACCTCGTCGAGCCTGGCAGGGCCTTCTATCAGCCAGCGGGTGCACTCGCTGAACCGGCCCAACATGGTCAGCGTCGGGACGATCGTGTGGCTGTCCAGCGAGCTGATGTTCTTCGCCGGCCTGTTCGCGATGTTCTTCACGGTGAAGGCCCAGCACGACGGCCCGTGGCCGCCGGTCCTCGCGGCCACCGGAGAGCCGATCCATCTCGACATTCCTTACGCGCTGGCGATCACGATCATCCTGGTGTCCTCGTCGTTCACCTGCCAGTGGGGTGTGTTCAAGGCCGAGCAGGGTGATGTTTTCGGACTTCGGCTGTGGTACTCGATCACGTTCGTCATGGGTTTGCTGTTCGTGCTGGGGGCGTTGAACGAGTACCACAACCTCGTCACGGAGCAGGGCGTCACAATCCGGTCGGGGGCTTACGGCACTGTGTTCTACCTCACCACCGGGTTCCACGCCTTGCACGTGACCGGCGGCCTGATCGCGTTCATCTTCCTCATCGTCCGGACCAAGCTGAGCAAGTTCACTCCGGCCCAAGCTACCGCCGCCATCGTCGTATCTTACTACTGGCACTTCGTCGACGTGGTGTGGATTGGCCTGTTCGCCACCATTTACTTCGTGCCCTAAGCGCCCCCCAAGCGCCGAGGCCGAGCAAGACAGCAGGGGGAGCCGAGACTGATGACCAGCGACACACCCGGCGCCCAACTGGGCCCCACCGGATCGAGCCCAACCAGGTCCTCGGGCCACAGAGCGCAGCGGGCCCAAAGACGAGGACGACGCAGCCGGCTGCGTCGTCGGTTGTCGGGGATGCTCGCACTCGGCGTGGCATTGCTCGCCGCTGGCGGGCTGTATACGGTGTTCGCTCCGCAAGCTCAGACCGCGCACGCCCAAGAGGATCCGGCCCTGGCGCGCCAGGGCGAGCAGCTCTACAACAACACCTGCATCACCTGCCACGGCGTCAACCTGCAGGGAGTCACCGACCGGGGGCCGAGTCTGATCGGTGTCGGCGAGGCCGCAGTGTACTTCCAAGTCTCTACCGGGCGGATGCCCGCGGCGCGCCAGGAAGCGCAGGTCGACCAGAAACCAGTCCGGTTCAGCCCCGAGGAGATCGACGCGCTGGGCGCCTTTGTGCAAGCCAACGGCGGTGGGCCGGTGGTGCCGAGGAGCAGCCTCGCCGGCGGTGACCCGGCTCGGGGAGGCGAGTTGTTCCGGCTCAACTGCGCGTCCTGCCACAACTTCACTGGACGAGGTATCGCGCTGTCCTCCGGCAAGTACGCGCCCGCGATCGGGGACGTGAACCCCCAGCAGATCTACGCCGCGATGATCAGTGGACCGCAGAGCATGCCCAGGTTCTCCGATCGGCAGCTGACCCTGCAGGACAAGCGCGACGTCATCGCCTACGTGCAGTCGTTCACGAAGGCACCCAACAACCCGGGTGGCTACTCCCTCGGTGGCTTCGGGCCAGTCCCGGAGGGTCTGGTCTCGTGGATCATTGGTATCTCGGCGCTGGTCGCCATCACGCTGTGGATCGGAGCGAAGGCATGAGCGGCCACGGGGGGTCAGCTGGAGGGGCGACTGGGCAGCCTCCCGGTGGTGCCGACCTGCCCGAGCTGTCGACGTCCAGCCGCGAAGAGCTGGTCCGGCTGGGCTTGGCGCTGGACGGAGTGACCATCGAGCACCGGGAGGATCCGTTCCCGGTTCCGGGTACCCGCGCGGAGAAACGCACCGAGCGCAAGGTCGCGCGGTGGTTCATTATCGCGGCGCTAGCCGGGCTGGGTTTCCTGGTGGCTTATCTGTTCTGGCCTTACGAGTATGCCCCGCCCAGCGCTCCGGGCAGCCGACACCTGCTCTACCAGCTCTACACGCCGATCATCGGGGTGCTCTTCGGGTTGTCCGTGTTCGCCATCGGCGGCGGGACGATCGCCTACGCGAAGCTCCTACTCCCGCACGAGACCGCAGTGCAGGAGCGCCACATCGGCGGCTCCACCGAGGTTGACCGGGTGACCACGAGCGCGATCCTGGCCGACTCCGGCGCCAGCAGCGGCATCGAGCGGCGGTCCCTGGTCAAGCGGGCGGCCGGCTTCGGGGCCGCCGTCTTCGGTGCCGGACTGGGGATCTTCGCGCTGGGCGGCCTGATCCGCAACCCGTGGAAGGGCGGGGACCACGCCGCGCTGTGGGTTACGCCCTGGCGTTCGGACAACGGTGAGCCGGTGTTCCTGCGCTATGACGCCGAGCAGCTCACCCTGGCGCGTCCCGAGGATCTCGCCGCCGGCAGCATCGCGACCGTCTTCCCCTACAAGCGCTCCTGGTCGGAGCAGCAGGCACACGAGGCGCTGGGCGCTTCCAACAGCCCGGTGATGCTCATCCGGTTGCGCCCTGATCAGGCGGTGCGGGTGGTCCAGCGCAAGGGCCAGGTCGACTTCCACTACGGCGACTTTTACGCGTACTCGAAGATCTGCACACACCTGGGCTGCCCCGCTTCGCTGTACGAGGCCCAGACCGCTCGGCTGCTGTGCCCATGTCACCAGTCACAGTTCGACATGTTGGAATACGCCAAGCCGATCTTCGGCCCAGCTACGAGGGCCTTGCCTCAGCTGCATATCGACGTGAACGATGAGGGATACTTCTATGCCAAGGGCGACTTCATCGAGCCTGTAGGCCCAGCGTTCTGGGAGCGGAGGTCATGAGCGCGATGACGAAGCCAACCATGCCAGCCACCTCCGGAGGTTTGGCTGCCCGGGCCGGCAAGGCGGCTGACGAGCTAGACCAGCGGTTTCACCTAGCCGCCGGCATGCGCCGGCAGATCAACAAGGTCTTCCCGACACATTGGTCGTTCATGCTGGGTGAGATCGCGCTCAACAGTTTCATCGTGCTGCTGCTGTCCGGGACGTACCTGACGCTCTTCTTCGACCCCTCGATGGAGGAGGTCAAGTACAACGGAGTCTATACGAACCTCCGCGGGATCGAGATGTCCCGGGCGTTCGAGTCGACCCTGCAGCTCTCCTTCGATGTTCGCGGTGGGCTGTTCGTCCGGCAGGTGCATCACTGGGCAGCGCTGCTGTTCGTCGCGGCCATCGTGGCCCACCTGTTCCGTACCTTCTTCACCGGCGCCTTCCGCAAGCCCAGAGAGACGAACTGGACGATCGGCCTCGTCCTGGCGCTCCTGGCCGGGCTGGAGGGCCTCACCGGCTACTCGCTGCCCGACGACCTGCTCTCGGGTACCGGGCTCCGGATCATCTCGGCAATCATTATGTCGCCACCAGTGATCGGTACCTGGGCCCAGTGGGCGATCTTCGGCGGCATGTTCCCCGGAAACCTGATCATTCCCCGGTTCTTCATCGTGCATGTGCTGCTCATCCCGGGCATCTTGGTCGGGCTCATCGCGGTGCATCTCGGGCTGGTCTGGTACCAGAAGCATACGCAGTTCCCCGGGCCCGGGCGCACCGAGCGCAATGTGGTCGGTGTCCGTATCTTGCCGATCTTCGCGACGAAGGCCGGCGGCTTCGCCATGGCGAACATCGGTGTGATCTGCATCATGGCGGGACTGTTCCAGATCAACCCGATATGGAACTTCGGCCCGTACAATCCGGCCCAGGTGTCGGCGGCCTCGCAGCCTGACTGGTATGTCGGTTGGCTCGACGGCTCCGCCCGGCTGTGGCCTGCCTGGGAGATCTACCTGGGCAACTACATGATCCCCGCCTCGTTCTGGCCGACGATGGTGATCCCCGGCATCATGTTCACCCTTGCCTTCGCATACCCCGCCATTGAGCGCAAGATCACCAAGGACAACGCCTTCCACAACCTGCTGCAACGCCCCCGGGACGTCCCGGTCCGAACTGGCTTGGGCATGATGGCGGCCGCGTTCATGTTCGTGCTGCTGCTCTCCGGCGGCAACGACGTCATCGCGTACACGTTCGACATCTCGCTCAATGCCACCACCTGGGCCGGGCGCATCGGTCTGCTGTTGTTGCCACCAATCGCGTACTACGTCACCTATCGAGTCTGCCTTGGTCTACAGCGCGCCGACCGAGCGATCCTCGAACACGGGATTGAGACCGGCATCATCAAGCGGCTGCCGCACGGTGAGTTCATCGAGGTGCACCAGCCTCTCGGCGGTGTCGACGAGCACGCTCATCCCATCCCGCTGGAGTACCAGGGTGCCCGGGTACCCAAGCGGATGAACCAGCTCGGCTCGGCTGGTTCCCCAGTCCCCGGCTCCCTGTTCAAGCCGGACCCTTCCGATCAGACAAGGGCACTGGAGAACGCTCGTCAGCAAGGCGAGTGAGACTCAGAATCATTCTGGATTGGGAATCATTCCGGCTTAGGGCCGATATGGTACTCGAAGACCAACCCGGCGACTGTGCCGAGCACCAACGCAACGCCGACCGCAACCAGCCACCACTGGTCGAGAGCCAACGCGAACCCGAGCACGCTCGCCCCTAGCGCCATTCCGAATGGCCAGTAACTGCCGGGAGAGAAGAAACCCATCTCACCAGCACCGTCAGAGATCTCAGCCTCGACGTTGTCCTCGGGGCGCATCCGGACTCGCCGGGAGACAAACCGGAAGTAGGTGCCGACGATGAGCGTCAACCCGCCGGTCAGAGTCAGCGCTGCCGACCCCACCGGCTCACCATGCGACCACAAGCCGTAGATCACCGCAGACAGGAAGAAAAATGCCGTGATGATCTCGAAGATCCGCGCCTCGATCTTCATCGTGCCGCCTCGCTCTCGAAAAGTTTAGTGGCCACCCCGGGCCTGACGGACCGCACGAGCGGTGCGGTCGGTGTTGAACGGGGAGGTTGTCACTGCCGCTGGGGCGCACAGCTCGCCGCAGTTCAGCTGCGCGAGCGCCTCACCAGCGGTGTACGACCGATGGGTCTGCGGGTTGGTCGCGGCCCGCAAGGCTAGATACCGGTCAAAGAGGTCCGGCGGCAAGGCGCGGAGCTCGAAGTTCATCATCGAGTGGTAGGTGCCACACAACTCGGCACAACGACCGACAAAAGCTCCTTGACGGACTACCGTGGTCTGGAACACGTTGTCAGTGTCATTTTTTTCAGGCCGAGGGAAGACGTCACGTTTAAAGAGGAAATCTGGGATGTAGAACGAGTGCACGACGTCGGTGGACTCGAGCCGGTATTCCACGACACGATTGGTCGGCACCACCAGGAGCGGGACGGTGGCCGACGAGCCCACAGTGGACAGCGGTTCGCCGTCCTCGGTCCGCCGGACCTGGTAAATGCCACCTTTGCCCGGTTTGTCCTGCAGGTACTGGAACTCCCAGTTCCATTGGAATCCGACCACACCCACCCGAAGGCCGGGGTTAGCAACTTTTGCGTTGACAAAGTTCTGCGCTGTCACGGTGAAGTAAAAAAGCACTGCGACGATCACGAACGGGATGACCGTATAGATGATCTCCAGCGGTAAGTTGTACTGGAACTGCCGGGGCATCTCGTCGGACTTCTTCCGATGGAAGATAACCGTCCACATGATCAAAATTGCGACGATCAACCCGACCGCCAGGGCAGCTACCGTCGCCCAGATCCACAGTGCCCGCATCCGCTCCGCCTGCGGGGTGATCCCCTCCGGCCAGCCGAAGGAGAAGGCCTGATATACCGAGCACCCGGTAGACAGCGAGGCAACCAGTCCGGCCAGCCCAGCCACCTTCAGTAGCCGAACCACTCGGGAACGGACCACACCGATCACGCCTCGTTCCTCCTCCTCGCCCGATGCGTCCAGGCAGCCCACTGCTTGGAGCCTAAACCAGCGCGAGCGCCAGAGCTCGCCCAGGGCGTGAGTGGCCCGGCGCCCCAGGCGCCGTACCGCGCCGTCATACTGCATCGTCAATGACTGGGTCGTCGTACCGGGCCGGCTGAGGAGAGGGCGTAGTCGTGTGCGGGTTGCTGGGACTCCTGACCGCGCGGCAGGACGCGGCGCAGCGGGTGGCGGACGTGACCGCGGCGCTGCGCTGCCAGCGCCACCGCGGCCCCGACGAGACCGGGACCTACCACGACGCTGACGTGGTGCTCGGATTCAACCGGCTGTCCATCATCGATCTCGGGCACTCCCACCAGCCACTACGCTGGGGCCCGCCGGAGGCACCGGAGCGCTACACGATCCTGTGCAACGGCGAGATCTATAACTACATCGAACTCCGCGAGGAGCTGCAGCGCGAACCGTACGGTGCGAAGTTCGTCACCGAGGGTGACACCGAGGTCGTCGTCGCGGCATACCATCACTTCGGGCCGGCCGCTGTGCAGCGGCTTCGGGGAATGTTCGCGTTCGTCATCTGGGACGCGCAGCGACGGGTCGCCTTCGGCGCCCGCGATCCCTTCGGCGTCAAACCGCTGTTCAGCTGCACCGGGCCAGGCGGGGTGGCGTTCGCCAGCGAGAAGAAGAGCCTGCTCGAGCTGGCCCCGTCGCTGGGAGTGTCACCAGAGGTAGACCACCGCGCACTGCAGCATTACCTGACCCTGCAGTACGTGCCCGAACCAGCATCCCTGCACACCGGGATCACCCGCATCGAGTCCGGCACCTCGTTCACCGCCTCCCCTGGGGGCAAGCTGGTCACCGAGCGCTACTTTCATCCCCTTTTCCGGCCCCGGGTGATCCATTCCGAAGCCGATGCGCAGATCTTGTATGACGACATCACCGCGGCGATGCGGGACTCAGTCGCCAAGCACATGCGGGCCGACGTCACCGTCGGCGCCTTCCTCTCCGGTGGGATCGACTCCACCGCCATCGCCGCGCTGGCCCGTGAGCACAACCCGGATCTGATCACCTTCACCGCCGGCTTCGAGCGGGAGGGCTACTCCGAGGTGGACGTGGCCGCGGAGTCGGCGGCCGCGCTCGGCGTCCGGCACGTGGTCCGCACCGTCTCGGCCACCGAGCTGGCCGACGCGCTGCCACTGATCCTGTGGTATCTCGATGATCCGGTGGCCGACCCCGCGCTGGTGCCGCTGTGGTTCATCGCCCGGCAGGCGAGGGAACACGTCAAGGTGGTGCTGTCCGGTGAGGGTGCCGATGAGCTTTTCGGCGGATACACCATCTACCGGGAACCGCTGTCACTGGCCGCGTTCGAGAAGGTCCCCGGCGGGCTACGCCGCACGTTCGGCCGGATCTCCACCCGGATCCCGGACGGGATACGCGGCAAGGACCTGCTCCGTCGCGGCTCATTGACCCTCGAGCAGCGCTACTACGGCAACGCGCGGATCTTCCGGGACGACCAGCTGCGCGCGGTGCTGCGCGGATACGACCCGGCTGTCTCGCACGCCGATGTCACCGCGGATCCCTACGCCGCCTCCACCGGCTGGGATCCGGTCGCTCGCATGCAGCACGTGGACCTGTTCACCTGGCTGCGTGGCGATATCCTGGTCAAGGCCGACAAGATGACCATGGCCAACTCCCTTGAGCTCCGGGTACCCTTCCTCGATCCTGAGGTGTTCCGGGTGGCCTCCACCATCCCCCTCCAAGAGAAGATCACCCGCGAGACCACCAAGCACGCGCTGCGCCGGGCGCTGCGCGACATCGTGCCCGCGCATGTGTTGAACCGGCCCAAACTGGGCTTCCCGGTGCCGATCCGGTACTGGCTACGCAAGGACCTACACGACTGGGCCCGGGGAATCGTCGACGACTCGGGCACCGCGGAGTTCCTCGACCTCACGGCGGTGCACCGGATGCTGGACGAGCACCGCGCAGGTCCGCGCGACCACAGCAGGAGAATCTGGGCGGTGCTGGTCTTCATGCTCTGGCACGGCATCTTCGTCGAGCAGCGGATCACCCCCGCTGTGCCCGAACCGTGCTACCCCGTGCAGCTGTAGCAGAGCCCGACCCGCCGGGCGTGGGAGTGCTAGGGCTCCTTGGTCGCTAGTTGAAAGAGTCCCCACAGGCGCAGGAACCACCCGCGTTGGGGTTGTCAATGGTGAAGCCCTGCTTCTCGATCGTGTCCACGAAATCGATCACAGCACCCTGCAAGTAGGGCACACTCATCCGGTCGACAACGACCGCGAGTCCGTTGAAGTCCCGCTGGACATCGCCGTCGAGCGCGCGCTCATCGAAAAAGAGCTGGTAGCGCAACCCGGCACAACCACCCGGCTGCACGGCGATGCGCAAGTGCATGTCGGCCCGGCCCTCTTGGTCGAGCAGCGCCTTCGCCTTGGCGGCGGCGGCGCTGGTGAGCTCGACACCATGAGTAGGCACCTCGGTGGCGACGATGTTCTCGACGGTCATGACTCTCCCTGGGATCAGCGCTCGACACAGACAGGTTTTCTACTCTACGCAAACGCCCGCGCCCAGCGGGTGATTCCGTGCCTCCATGGTGACACATCGAACATCTCCCCCGGCGCCCACAGCCGGGCAGCGTGCTCGGCCATTGCCCTAAGCTGGCCACCGTGAGGTTCCTGCGCGGCACCAGCGGCTCCGGAGCCACCGAGCCGGAACCCGAGCCAGCGGTGCAGGGGTCACTCGATCCGGACAACGTGCGCCACCGAGCCCGTAACGTGGGCAAGGGCAGGCCCACCCCAAGCCGTCGGGAGGCCGAGGGTCGCAAGCGCGGCCCGGCACCATCCCCACCGCGTACCCAACGGGAAGCATTACGCCGAATGCGCGGGTCCAAGGAGCAACGCCGCTCCGCCGCCGCGCAGCGCCGGGAACGCATGTTGGCTGGGGACGAGAAGTACCTGCTGCCTCGCGATCAGGGCCCCGTGAAGGCCTACGCGCGGGACCTGGTGGACTCTCGTCGTCACCTCGCTGGCGCGTTCATGCCGCTGGCCCTGCTGGTGACCGTGGTGACGCTAGTGCTACCGCCGGTCATCCAGCAGTACGTGTCGACAGCGTCGATGGCCATGCTCCTCGCGATCATTATCGAGGGAGTGCTGCTGGGCCGGACCGTCAAGCGTCGCGTCCGCGAACGGTTCCCCACCGCATCGGAGTCCGGGGCGAGCCTGGGATTCTATGCGATGACCCGGGCGACCCAGCTGCGCCGGATTCGGGTGCCCAAGCCCCGCGTCGGTCCCGGCGATCCGATCCCGTAACTGGGCGTGCACTGGCTACGGTCGCAGGCTCATCGGGCCATAAACCACAGACTCCCCGTCGAGCAGGGTGACCGCCACCACTCCACCGTCGAGCAGGCTCGGCCATTCCCGGCCGAGCCACTCCTCAGCGTCGTCCTGGTCGGGAAAAGTGATCTCTGGGCCAGGTGCCTGGCCGCCGTCCAGGTCCTGGTAGCGCCACCGCAGGGCCATCGCATGCTCCCCTCTCCTGCCGCCTCGGCTGGCGTTTTCAGGCTGTGCGCCTGACGGTAGCGTCAGGCGGGTGCGGACGCTGGTGCTCGGGGGTGCTCGTTCGGGCAAGTCCGCCCACGCCGAGGGGCTACTGGGTGACGCGCGGGTGGACTACCTGGCGACCGCCCGGCGAGTGCCCGGTGACGATGACTGGGAGGCGCGGATCTCCGCGCACGTGGCCCGCAGGCCGCCGGGCTGGCGCACCGCCACCCCAGCCGACCTGCCTGGTGCACTGCGCGCTGCGGGCCCCGTCCCGGTATTGGTCGATGACATCGCGACCTGGCTGACCGGCGAGCTGGACGACGCGGGCGCCTGGGAGGCCGGCATGGCGGCGGTGCGGGCCTGCCGCGCACGGTGCGCCGAGCTGGTGTCGGCGGTGGCGGCCTGCCCGGCCCGGCTCGTGCTGGTGAGCGCGGAGGTCGGGCTTGGCGTCGTGCCGCCGACCCGCGCGGGGCGGCTGTTCCGCGACGAGCTGGGCGCGCTCAACACCGAGCTCGCCGCAGTGTGCGACGAGGTGCTGCTGCTGGTGTCGGGGCTGGCGGTCAAGCTGCGTTGAGGTGCATCACCCGGCATCGTCAGCAACCAGGGTAGGGCAAGGATGGCCCCAGGCAAGGGACATTGACGAACATTGAGCACCAGGAGAGCCGCGTGGAGTTCCCCAAGATCACGCCACCCGACCCGCAAGCCCGCCGGGACGCGCTGGCCCGCCATGAGCAGCTGGCCAAACCGGCGGACTCCTTGGGCCGCCTGGAGAAATTGGGGGTGTGGGCGGCCGGCTGCCAAGGGACCTGCCCACCCCACCCGTTCGTCCGCCCGCAGGTCGTCGTGTTCGCCGGGGATCACGGTATCGCCGCGTACGGGGTTTCCGCCTATCCCAGCGAGGTCACCCAGCAGATGGTGGGCAACCTCCTGCGTGGGGGCGCGGCGGTGAACGTGCTCGCCGCGGCGGCCGGGGCGGCGGTGCGGGTGGTCGATGTGGCCGTGGACTGCGACCCGGCCACGGTCGCCGGCGCACCGCTGCTCACCAGACACAAGATCCGTCGCGGCAGCGGCGCGATCAACCAGCAGGATGCGCTGACCGACGCGGAGGTGATCCAGGCGCTGGGCGCTGGGGTGGCGATCGCCGATGAGGAGGTCGACCGCGGCGCCGACCTGCTGATCGCGGGCGACATGGGGATCGGCAACACCACCCCCGCCGCGGTGCTGGTGGCGGCACTCACGGAGGAAGAGCCGGTGGCGGTCGTGGGCCGGGGCAGCGGGATCGACGATGCCGGCTGGATGCGCAAAGTCGCGGCGATCCGCGACGCGTTGCGCCGGGCCCGCCCGGTCGTCGGTGATCCCATCGCGCTGGTGCGCACCGCTGGCGGTGCCGATATCGCCGCGATAGCCGGGTTCCTGGCCCAGGCCGCGGTGCGGCGCACCCCGGTGATTCTCGATGGCGTGGTCGTCGGGGCGGCGGCGATGCTCGCCGAGGAGCTCGCGCCGGGAGCGTGGCAGTGGTGGGTGGCCGGGCACTGCTCGACGGAGCCCGCGCACGTTCTGGCGCTGGATCACCTGGAGTTGAAGCCCATCCTGGATCTGGAGATGCGGCTGGGCGAGGGTTCGGGGGCGGTGGCGGCGCTGCCGCTGGTGCAGATGGCGGTGCGGGTGCTCGCTGAGATGGCCACTTTCGCGCAGGCCGGCGTCTCTGGGCCCGTGAGCGTCCCGTCGCCCACCAGGTGAGCCGCGGACTGCGGCTGGCGGTGTCCTGGTTGACTGTCTTGCCGGTGGGGACGCCCGTCGCGGTGGATCGGGCCATCGCGCGCCAGGCGCTGTACTGGGCACCGTTGGTTGGCGCCGGGTTGGGTGTGCTGGCCGCTGGGCTGCTGAGCGCGCTGCATGCGCTGGGCGCTCCGTCGCTGCTGGCCGGGTTGGCTGGGGTGGCGGCGCTGGCCGGGCTGACTCGCGGGATGCACCTGGACGGGCTGGCCGACACCGCCGACGGCCTGGGCTGCTACGGCGGTCCGCGCCGCGCGCTGGAGGTGATGCGGGACGGGGCGTGCGGGCCGTTCGGAGTGGTCGCTCTGGTGCTGGTGCTGAGCACGCAGGCGGCCGCGCTGGGGGCACTCGCCGAGACCGGCCGGCTGATCCCGGTGGTGCTGGCGACGGTCGCCGGGCGGGCCGCCTTCGGCTGGTGCGCCCGAATGGGGGTGCCAGCGGCCCGGCCAGCGGGCTTGGGAGCGCGAGTGGCCGGTAGCCAGCCACTCGCGCTCCCGGTGGCCTGGTTGGCAGTCTTGCTAGTCAGCGGCCTGGTCGCAGTCCCCGGACGTCCCTGGCAAGCCCCCCTCGCCGTAGCCCTAGCCGCCCTAGCGGTAGGAGCCCTCTCAGCCCACACCCGCCGCCGCCTAGGCGGCCTCACCGGCGACGTCCTAGGCGCCGCCACCGAACTCACCACCACCATCATCCTCGCGATCTGCGCGCTGGGAGTCTCGCAATGTGGGGTCAAGTGAGCGTCAAGTGAGCAGAGTCATCCAGGTGTGGGGGTCGGGGGTGGTGCCGTAGTGGATGGCAGTGAGGACGGCGCGCAGCTGGGCAGTGACGGGGCCGGGGGCGCCGCTGCCGATGGGGAACTCGCCGCCGGCGTAGGCGACTCGCCCGACCGGGGTGATCACCGCGGCGGTACCGCAGGCGAAGACTTCCGAGATATCCCCGGCCTGGACGCCCTTCTCCCACTCTTCAGTGGAGATCCGTCGTTCCTCGACGCCTAGCCCATGGTCCCGGGCCAGGGTGAGCAGGGAGTCGCGGGTAATGCCGGGCAGCAACGCGCCGGTGAGCTCAGGGGTCACCAGCCGGGCCTGTTTTCCCGCTCCGAAGACGAAGTAGAGGTTCATCCCGCCCATTTCCTCCACCCAGCGCCGCTCGACCGCGTCCAACCACACGACTTGGTCACACCCCTTCTCGGCGGCTTGCTGCTGGGCCAGCAGTGAGGCGGCGTAATTCCCGGCGAACTTGGCAGCCCCGGTACCGCCAGGCGCAGCCCGGACGTATTCGGTGCACAGCCACACCCTGACCGGCTTGAGCCCACCGCGGAAGTATGGGCCGGCCGGGGAAGCAATGAGGACGTACCGGTAGGTCGTCGCCGGGCGCACCCCAAGGCCCACCTCGGTGGCGAACAGCATCGGGCGCAGGTACAAAGAGTTTTCCCCGCCGGCGGCAGGCACCCAGCTGTTGTCGGCCCGCACCAATTCACGCAGGGAGCCGAGGAACAGCTCGTCGGGCAACTCTGGCATCGCCATCCGGCGGGCTGAGGAACGGAGCCGGGCGGCGTTGGCCAGCGGGCGGAAGGCGGACACCGTGCCATCCGGCTGGCGGTAGGCTTTGAGGCCTTCGAAGATCGCCTGCCCGTAGTGCAGCACCATGGTGGCTGGGTCCATCACCAGCTGCCGGTAAGGGCCGACCTGCGGATCGTGCCAGCCACGGCCGACGGTCCAGCAGATCTCCACCATATGGTCGGTGAAGTAGCGGCCGAATCCTGGCGCGGCCAGGATCTCCGCTCGCCGCTGCGGCGTCACCGGAGACGGGTGCGGCAGCCGGGTGAACAGTGGCACGTCATTCATGACAAGAACGATAGCCCGCCGTACACAAAAACGGTATGACGTCCTACTATTTTACCCGTATGCCGCATTAGTTCGCGGTGACCGCGCCACGAAGGAGGTGCCCACGTCACTCAGCGCACATGGGAGGGCACAAAGGGGAGCGTGACGACCTCGCAGGGCAGCGCCCGGCCACGAACGTCGACCTCGACGCTGTCCCCAGGCGCCACGGTGGGATCGAGCAGCGCCAGCGCGATACCGGTGCGCAGCGTTGGGGAGAAGGTGCCCGAGGTGGTCTGCCCCAACGGCGCACCCGCCGAGGAGCGCACAACCATGTGCGGCCTCGGCACCCCGCGCCCGGTGGCACGCAACCCGCGCAGCCGCCGGGACGGGCCGCAGTCCCGCTCGGTGAGCAGCGCCTCCCGTCCCCAGAAAGCCGGCTTGTCCCAGCCGATCGCCCAGGACAGGCCACCCTGCAGCGGGGTGATGTCCGGACCCAGATCCTGGCCATGCAGGGGGTAGCCCATCTCGGTGCGCAGGGTGTCCCGGGCGCCGAGCCCGCACGCGCGGCCACCGAGCGGGCCGGCGGCGGCCAGCAACGCCGCCCACAGGGCAGGCGCGTGCTCCCAGGGCGGCAACAGCTCATAGCCACGCTCACCGGTGTAGCCAGTACGACCCACCCGCACCAGCGCACCGTCCCGCTGAGCATCGGCGAAGGCCAGGTAGCCGATGGGGTCAAAGACCAATCCCACCGCGGCGAGTAACTCGGCCGAGCGAGGCCCCTGCACAGCGAGCACGGCGTACTCGTTCTGCTGATCGGTCACCGTCACCGTCGGCGGTGCCGCGGCGGCCAGCCGGCGGCCGACCTCCCCGGTGTTGGCGGCATTCGGCACGCAGAACACCTCATCTGGGCTGACCAGATAGATGATCAGATCGTCCACCACGCCGCCGTCCTCGGCGCAACACAGGGTGTACTGGGCTCGTCCCGGGCCGATCTTGGCGAGGTCGGCGGTGAGGCAGGAGTTGACGAGCTCCGCAGCCCCCGGACCGGTGATGCTGATCTTGCCCAGGTGTGTGACGTCGAACACGCCGACAGCCTCGCGCACCGCAGTATGCTCGGCGACGATGCCTGCGCCGGGGTAGTGGATCGGCATTTCCCATCCGCCGAAGGTCCCGAGGGTGGCGCCGGCCTCGACGTGCGAGGCGTGCAGGGGTCCGCGATGCGGATAGGTACTCACGGCTATGGAACGCTACCTCTAGTGGCAACGGTCAGCGCACCCCGCCACAGTGTTGTGATGACCAGCGAGGAGATCACCGTGAGCACCCCGACGCTGTGCCTCACCGATGCCGCAGTGACCACCGCAGCCGTCGATGCCCTCGTGGTGGGGACCATGTCCGGCGCGGAGGGTGTCCGGCTTCTCCCCGGCAGCGAGGAGGTCGACACGGCGTTCAACGGAGCGCTCACCAGCCTGTTGACCCTGCTGGGTGCCCGAGGCAAGGCCGACGAGGTGATCAAGGTGCCCACCCGAGGAGCCATCAGTGCCCCGCTGCTGGTCGCCACCGGTCTCGGCGCGGTCGAGGGCCAACCCACCAGCGAGCAGGTGCGCCGAGCCGCTGGGGCGGCATCCCGGGCGCTGTCGGGCATCTCTCGGGCGATCACCACGTTGTCCCGGATCGACCTGTCCGCCGCCGCAGAGGGCACCGCGCTGGGGAGCTATGCGTTCACCGCCTACCGATCCCGCAACGGCGACGGGCCGCTGGGCCAGATGGAGCTGTCGGTGCCCGCGGCCCGCGATGCTGGGGCAACGCGGGACCTGGCCCGGGCTATCGCCATCGCCGAATCGGTCACGGCCGCGCGGGACCTGGTGAACACGCCGCCCAATGACCTCTATCCAGCCTCGTTCGCTGATCGCGCCGTGACGATGGCGCAGGCGGCCGGGCTGCGCACCGAGGTGCTCGATGAGAAGGCACTACAGCGCGAGGGTTACGGTGGCATCCTCGGCGTCGGCGGCGGTTCGTCGCGCCCGCCGCGGCTAGTCCGGCTGCATTACACTCCGGCCACACCGAGAGCGAAAGTGGCTCTAGTCGGCAAGGGGATCACCTTCGACACCGGTGGGATCTCGATCAAACCGGCAGCGAAGATGGAAGAGATGACCATGGACATGGCGGGCGCGGCCGCCATGATCGTCACTGCGGTGCTCGCTGCCCGGCTAGAGTTGCCGGTGGAGGTGATCGCCACCGTGCCGATGGCCGAGAACATGCCCTCGGCCACCGCTTACCGGCCCGGAGACGTCCTCACGATGTACGGCGGCACCACCGTCGAGGTGCTCAACACCGATGCCGAGGGGCGGCTGATTCTCGCCGACGCGCTGGTCCGCGCGGCGCAAGACGCCCCGGATTATCTCATCGATACCGCCACCCTGACCGGCGCCCAGATCGTCGCGCTGGGCAACCGCACACCGGGAATCATGGGCACCCCAGAGTTCCGCGACCGGGTCACCGCGATCTCCCAGGAGGTCGGCGAAAGCGGGTGGGCCATGCCGCTGCCCGAGCACCTGCGCTCCGATCTGGACTCCACACTCGCTGACATCGCCAACGTGGCGAGCCACCGCTGGGGCGGCATGCTCGCCGCCGGGGTGTTCCTGTCCGAGTTCATTCCCGATGACATCCCCTGGGCGCATCTGGACATCGCGGGCCCGGCCTACAACACCGGCTCACCGTGGGGATACACCGGCAAGGGCGGCACCGGGGTACCGGTACGCACCCTGGCCGCAGTCCTCACCGACATCGCCGAACGAGGCTGATCGGGTAGGGCGCAAGCCGGAAGCTAGCGCCCCTGCTCCCCGCGCTCACGAAGAATGCGCTGGCGGGTGGTGTAGTCCCGCATCCGTCGCGGGTATCCCACCAGCACGACGTCGTAGACGGGAATCCGCAACCGCTTGCCCAGCCGCCGGGCACCTTGGTTGCCGTCCACCCTGCGCCGGGTCCACTCACCGTCATGCGCGACCAGGACCATCGTGGTCTCGGTGACCGTGGTGCGGGGCTCGACGAACGCCTCCACTCCCCGACGACACGCGGCCCACTGCTCGAGATAATCGTTGTCCGCGTCAGATGCGACGCGCCTCATCCCTGGCCGCTGCCTGCCCAGGAGCCGATCCAGCACGCCCACGTCGGCACCTCCTCCGCATACTGGCCATCCCGGAGATTTTGCCAGCTCACGCCCTTGCTCAGGCAATTACTCTGCGGCTACTCGGTGGCGCTGCGCACCATTGCCCACGTCACCGGCGCGGCGAGCATGGTGACAAGATGGCGGTGGCGCCAACCCACGTTCCACGTTACCGACGTTTGCCTCCAGGAGCGTCTCAGTGACCAGCACCTCAGTGACCAGCACCTCAGCGACCAGCACCTCAGCGACCAGCACCTCAGCGACCAGCACCTCAGCGACCAGCACCTCAGCGACCAGCACCTCAGCGACCAGCACTGGGGCGGGTGTCTCCGCTGATCTGGTGATCCTCGGTGGCGGCTCGGGCGGTTACGCCTGCGCGCTGCGCGCCGCCCAGCTGGGCCTGTCGGTCATCCTGGTGGAGAAGGACAAACTGGGCGGCACCTGCCTGCACCGTGGCTGCATCCCGACCAAGGCGCTGCTGCAGGCCGCCGAGGTGGCCGACGCTGCACGGGACGGCCACCAGTTCGGGGTGAAGACCACGCTCGAGGGCATCGACATGGGTGGCGTCAACAAGTACAAGGATGGCGTCGTCGCCAAGATGTTCAAGGGCCTGCAAGGGTTGGTGTCCTCCCGAGGGATCAACTACGTCGAGGGCACCGGAAGGCTCGTCGCCCCGAACGCTGTCGACGTCGACGGGCAGCGCTACATCGGGCGCGCCGTCGTGCTGGCAACCGGGTCCTATGCCAGGTCCCTGCCCGGTCTGGAGATCGGCGGCCGGTTCATCACCAGCGATCAGGCCCTAAACCTGGGCTACCTGCCGGACCGGGTGGTGGTACTGGGCGGCGGCGTGATCGGAGTCGAGTTCGCCAGCGTGTGGCGCTCCTTTGGAGCCGAAGTGACCGTCATCGAGGCGCTGCCCCGGCTTGTCCCCGCCGAGGACGACTTTTGCTCCAAGCAACTGGAACGAGCCTTCCGCCGGCGCGGGATCACGTTCAAGACGGGAGTGCGGTTCACCGGTGCGAGCCAGTCCGACTCCGGGGTCACGGTGAGCGTGGAGTCTGGGCAGCAGTTCGAGGCCGATCTGCTGCTGGTCGCCGTCGGCCGGGGACCGAACACCGCTGACGCCGGGTACGCCGAGGCCGGCGTGCGGATGGAACGCGGCTTCGTGCTCACCGACGACCGGCTGCGCACCAACCTTCCGGGAGTGTACGCACTGGGGGACATCGTGCCCGGGCTGCAGCTCGCGCACCGCGGGTTCGCCCAAGGCATCTTCCTCGCCGAGGACATCGCTGGGCTCAACCCGACCTCGATCGACGAGGATGGCATCCCGCGGGTGACCTACTGCGAGCCGCAGGTGGCCTCGGTCGGGCTCACCGAGGCGCGGGCCAAGGAGCGTCACGGCGCGATCGAGACGGTCACGTACGACCTGGCCGGCAACGGCCGCAGCCAGATCTTACAGACCAAGGGCGCGATCAAGCTGGTACGCGCCAAGAATGGCCCGGTACTGGGGGTGCACATGGTCGGCGACCGGGTAGGCGAGTTAATCGGCGAGGCCCAGCTGATCGTCAACTGGGAGGCCTACCCAGAGGATGTCACCGCGCTGGTGCATGCCCACCCAACGCAGAACGAGGCGCTCGGCGAGGCGCACCTCGCGCTGGCCGGCAAGCCGCTGCACGCGCACGGCTGATCGACCCATACGGCCCATGAACGAAGCACTGAAGACGAGGAGTCGAGGCAACAGATGGTGTACTCCGTGGCGATGCCTGCGCTCGGCGAGAGTGTCACCGAGGGAACGGTGACGCGCTGGCTCAAACAGGAAGGTGACACCGTCGACGTCGACGAACCTCTGGTCGAGGTGTCCACCGACAAGGTCGACACCGAGATCCCCTCGCCCGCGGCCGGCGTGCTGCAGCGGATCGTTGTGCCCGAGGACGAGACCGTCGCGGTCGGCGCGGAGCTCGCTGTGATCGGTGACGCCTCTCACCAGACCGGGTCCCCTCAGACCGGGTGGGTGGAACCACCACCACCGCAGCGCCCGGCCGCCCCGCCGGCTGCACCCGCCACGGGCTCTGGAACACCGGTGGCGATGCCCGCGCTGGGTGAGAGCGTCACCTCAGGCACCGTGACCCGGTGGCTCAAGCAGGTCGGTGACACCGTCGAGGTGGACGAGCCGCTCGTCGAGATATCGACCGACAAGGTGGACACCGAGATTCCCTCCCCGGTAGCGGGCACCGTGCTGGAGATCGTCGTCGCTCAAGACCAGACCGCCGCGGTCGGCGCCACGCTGGCCACGGTCGGCAGCAGTGAAGGTACGCCCGCGACAGCCGCCCCGGACCAGCCCGAGCAATCCGTCGAGCCCGAGCGGGCCGCCGGCCATGGCTCCGCATCCAGGGTCGGTGGATCCGGCGGGGAACCCGGCGGCGCGCCGTACGTGACACCCCTGGTGCGCAAGCTCGCCGCCGAGCACGGCATCGACCTGTCGAGCGTGCAAGGCACCGGAGTTGGCGGCCGGATCCGCAAGCAGGACGTGCTCGCCGCCGTCGAAGCGCCTGAACCCGAGCTGTCGGCCGAACCCGAGCCGCAGCAGCACACGCCGGCCACGGCGTCGCCACCACGCTCGGCCCAGCCACCGGCGGCAGCCGCCGAGCCGCGCGGCAGGACCGAGAAGATGTCCCGGATGCGTAGCGTCATCGCCAAGCGAATGGTCGAGTCGCTGCAGATCTCCGCGCAACTCACCACCGTGGTGGAGGCCGACATCACTCGTCTCACGCGGCTGCGCGAGCGGGCCAAGCGGGACTTCGAGGCCAAAGAGGGCGTCAAGCTGTCGTTCCTGCCGTTCTTCGCCCAAGCCACCGTGGAGGCGCTCAAGCAGCATCCGAAGGTGAACGCCTCGATTGACACCGACAAGAGTGAGGTCACCTACCACGGCGCGGAGCACCTCGGCATCGCCGTAGACACCGAGCGTGGCCTGCTGGTGCCGGTGATCCATGACGCGGGCGACCTCAACATCGCCGGCCTGGCCCGTCGGATCGCTGACCTCGCCGAGCGAACCAGAACAAGCAAGATCACCCCAGATGAGATGAGCGGCGGCACGTTCACCATCAGCAACACCGGCTCGCGCGGAGCGCTGTTCGACACCCCGATCATCCTGCAGCCGCAAGTCGGAATCCTCGGCACCGGCAGTGTGGTCAAGCGAGCAGTGGTGCTCTCCGGCGAGGACGGCGACACCATCGCGGTTCGCTCGATCATCTATCTGGCGCTGTCCTATGATCACCGGCTGGTGGACGGTGCCGACGCCGCGCGATTCCTCAACACCATCAAAGCCCGCCTCACCGACGCCGCGTTCGAGCGTGACCTCGGACTCTAAGCACCATCGACGGGGTTATCAGCACCATCGAACAGTGCCGCGCCCACGAGGCGACGGGCCCACCACCGAGGTGAGCCAGCCCCACTCGCCTCGGCCATGCTCGCCTACAGGGCGCAACGTTTACCTCTGGGCAACCAAAACGTCAGTTAGTTCCGGCGCGGAACCACTCCCGCCACGTCACGCATTTTTTTCACCGCCAGCTTTCACCCGCTGCCGGAGAGTCAATTTATCTTTTCATCAACATTGATTCGAACACCGCCCGGTTTCGCCTGTTTCCAGAGGGTCAATATTAATCTTCGTTGACATCGGATTGGGCACTGTCAGTTTTCGCTCGTTGCCGGAGAGTCAATTTCGGACCACCGTTGACATCGGCTTCAACACGAGCTTAGTATCTCACTCAGCAAAGCGGCGGCCACATGGCTAATGTGCCAAACGGTCACTTAAAAAGATGCTTCGCGGTTGACTGCACTGTTCTGAGTCTGAGACGACAGGGGGACCGCGAGGACAGAAGGGCAAGACGGGTGGCGAAACACAGCTACCCCAAGTTCGAGGTGGGACTACTAGAGAATGCGAGAGGAGGAATCATGCTATTATCCGCTATTCTCGGTTTGGTGACCAATATCACGGGCAGCGTTGGCAGCCTTTTGACCAGTGTCGGCGGCGCTGTCGGCACCACTTTGAGCGGCGTTGCCAGCAGCATCGGCGGCGCTCTCTGAGTTGACAGCCTTGAAGCGGTGAACCACAACGGCCTTTCCAGGCTTTAAAAGTGCCTTCCGGCGAAGGCATTTCTTGCAGCAGGAGAGGCCGTTGTTCCGCACTACATCATACAGAAGTCGCACGGAATCTGGCGAAGGGTAATAAATTGAGCCTGCGGGAGGCTTTGCTGATCGCGCTACGCGGGGTGCGCGCGCATCGGTTGCGCTCTTCGCTGACCATGCTCGGCCTCATCATCGGAGTCTCGGCGGTGATCCTGCTGGTCGCCATCGGCAACGGGGTGCAGAAATCGGTCGATGCGCGCATCGAGCCGCTGGCCAATCTGATCACCATCGTGGCCACCACCGGAGACATCCCCGGCGGCGGCGCCCCGAAAAACCTGATCGACTCCGATGTCACAGCATTGCGGAAGGCACCCGACGTCCTCGCCGTCACCCCGGTGGTCGCCGGCACATCGCTGATCGAAACCACGACCATCCAGTCACGGGTGACCGTCATCGGCTCCACCGCGCACTGGTTCGAAGTCAACGGCCGGGACATCGCGGCTGGGGCGTTCTTTGACGACACCCAGGTCCGCTCCGCCGCCCGAGTGATCGTGCTGGGGCCCACCGCGGTGACCAACCTGTTCGGCGGCGACCCCGATGCCGCCCTCAACCACACCGTCCGGATCAACCGCCAGAACTTCGGGGTCATCGGCGTCATGCAGACCGTCGGGCTGCCGGGCGATGACGCTGTGATCATACCGCTGAGCACTGCACGCAACTACGTCTTCGGTCACGGTGACATTGTCAACCAGGCCACGGTGCAAGCCGCGTCGGTGGCCGCCGTGCCGGCCGCCGAGAACGAGGTGAACAGCATCCTCGACACCCGGCACCGAATCAGAAACTCCGCCAATCGGGATTTCGAGGTCCAGACCCTGGCGGACAAGGCCACCCAGCTCACCCAAATCCTTCGCATCCTCACCTTGTTCACCGCCTCCGTCGCCGCGATCTCCCTGCTCGTCGGCGCGGTCGGCGTCTTGAACATCATGCTGGTCTCGGTCACCGAGCGAACCCGCGAGATCGGGATCCGCAAGGCGATCGGCGCCACCAGCCGCGCCATTCTGAAACAGTTTCTCATCGAGTCCATCGTGCTGGCCGGTCTCGGGGGGCTCATCGGCGTCGGCGTGGGCATCGGGCTGTCCCTGCTCCTCGGGGCGATCGCACCCACCTTCGCGTCCCACCTTGGCCCCGTCTTGGACGGGTTCACCCCCGTGGTGACCGTGGCGCCGGTGGTGGTGTCCTTCACGATCAGCCTCATGATCGGGCTCATCGCCGGCGGCTACCCCGCCTACCGCGCCGCCCGGCTACGCCCCATCGAAGCCCTCAGATACGAGTGACCCGCTCAGGTGAGGTCGTCAAACTCGCCGGCCTTGACTCCCCTGATCCAGGCGTCCATCTCAGCCCGGGTGAACAGCACGACGCCCGCCTCGGGGTGGTTGCTGTTGCGCACCGCGGTCCGGCCATCGTCCAGCGGCGCGACCTCGACGCACAGGCCACTATTACCGTTGCTGAAGCTGGACGTGCGCCACGCGGCGGTGGATAGCTCACGCATCAGTGCCGCCTTTCCTCCGGTACTCGTCCAGTATGGCAGCGAGCAGCTCGGTGGACTCCGCTGCGTCCAGCGCCGATTCACGCAGGTCATCGAACATGTGGATCATCGAGGCGACGTAGCCGGGGTCGCTGATCAGGTACCCGCCGAGCGGACTGTCGAAGTAACCCAGCGGCGGGTCGGCGGTGGGGTCGGCGAAGTGCAGCAGGGTGAAGTTGCAGGCGATCCCCGCGTGCTCCGCGTTGGTCGAGGGCAACACCTGGATGGTGATGTTCTCCGCGCTCGTGGCGGCCAGCAG
>JBOHFR010000007.1:0-73624 GCA_050699715.1 Pseudonocardiaceae bacterium | reverse complement strand
GCCAACCCAGGGTCGCGCAGTGGGCGCTCAGGGCGGGAAGATCTCCCTATGCGCGTCGTGATCGCGGGGTCGTCGGGTCTTATTGGTACCGCGCTGGTGGCGCTGCTGCGCCAGGCCGGCCATGACGTGCTCAGGCTGGTGCGCGGGCTACCGCGCGGGCCAGACGAGCGGGCCTGGGACCCGTCGGCGGCGACCATGGACGCCGGCACCCTGGAAGGCACCGACGCCGTGGTGAACCTGTGCGGCTCGGCCATGGGCAACCGGCGCTGGTCTGGGGAGGTCAAGCAGGCCATCAGGGACAGCCGGATCGGCCCCACCGAGGTGCTCGCCGCGGCGGTCGCCGAACACCGGGTTCCGATTCTGGTCAACGCCTCTGGGGTGGGCTACTACGGCGACACCGGCAACCGCGAGGTCGACGAGAGCGCCCCAGCGGGCTCAGGGTTTCTCGCCCAGGTCTGCCGGGACTGGGAAGCGGCCACGACGGTCGCCCAGCGAGCCGGGGCCCGGGTGGTGCGGGTGCGCACCGGCCTGGTGATCTCCCCGTTCGGCGGGTTGATGGGCCAGCTCAAGCCCCTGTTCGCGCTCGGACTGGGCGGTCGGCTGGGCAACGGAGGGCAGTACATGCCGTGGATCTCACTGGACGACGAGGTGGGCGCGATCCGTTTCGCCCTGGAGCACGACGAGCTGTCCGGCCCGGTCAATCTCAGCGGTCCGGACCCGGTGACCAATGCGGAGTTCACCACGGCGGTGGGTGCGGCGATGCACCGCCCGGCGCCGCTGGTGGTGCCTGGCTTCGCGCTGCGCCTTATCCGCGGCACGGAACTGGTCAAGGAGATGGTGCTGACCGGGCAGCGCGCGGTGCCCGCAGTGTTGCGCAGGCACGGCTACCCCTTCCAACACCCGACGCTGCCGGCAGCGCTGGCCGCAGCACTGGAGTAGCTGATAGATGCCCAAGGACCGGGGTAATCTCGCGCCCGTGACCGTCACTACCCACTCGTGCCGGGCCAGCACCGCGCCGGTCGAGGTCCGCCAGCTCGGCGTCATCGACTACCCGCAGGCCTGGGCGCTGCAACGGGAGCTGGCCACCGCCCGCGCGGAGGGCACCGGAGGTGACGTGCTGCTGCTGCTGGAGCATCCCTCGGTGTACACGGCGGGCCGGCGGACCACGCCGGCCGAGCGGCCGGACGACAGCACACCGGTGATCGACGTCGACCGAGGGGGAAAGATCACCTGGCACGGGCCGGGCCAGCTCGTCGGCTATCCCCTGATCGCCCTGGCCGAACCGGTCGACGTCATCGACTACGTGCGGCGCCTGGAGCAGGCGCTGATCGCCGTGTGCGCCGGGCTGGGCCTGGACACCGGGCGGATCTCGGGGCGCTCAGGGGTGTGGCTGGCGGCTGACCCCGCAGCACGCAAGCCGGAACGCAAGATCGCCGCGATCGGGGTCCGGGTCAGCCGAGGGGTGACCATGCACGGGTTCGCGTTGAACTGCCAGCCGGACCTCGCCGCGTTCGACCGAATCGTGCCGTGCGGGATCACCGACGCCGGTGTGACGTCGCTGGCCGCCGAGCTGGGCCGACCGGTCTCCGTGGCGCAGGTGCGGCCCGCGGTGCAACGCGCCGTCCTCGACGCCCTGGACGCCCGCCGTAGAGTGACGCCGTGAGCGTGACACACCCAGAATCTGATGCCGGCGGTCGCAAGCTGCTGCGCCTGGAAGTCCGCAACAGCCAAACTCCGCTGGAGCGCAAACCGCCGTGGATCCGCGTCCGGGCCACGATGGGGTCCTCGTTTCGTGAGCTCAAGAGCCTGGTGCAGCGGGAGGGATTACACACGGTCTGCGAGGAGGCCGGCTGTCCCAATATCTATGAGTGTTGGGAGGACCGCGAGGCCACCTTCCTCATCGGCGGAGACCAGTGCACCCGGCGCTGCGACTTCTGCCAGATCGACACCGGCCGTCCCGCCCCGCTGGACCGCGACGAGCCACGCCGGGTCGCCGAATCGGTACAGGCGATGGGACTGCGCTACTCGACAGTCACCGGAGTGGCCCGCGATGACCTGCCCGACGGGGGCGCCTGGCTCTACGCCGAGACCGTCCGGCAGATCCATGCGCTCAACCCCGGCACCGGGGTGGAGCTGCTCATCCCCGACTTCACCGCTCGCCCCGAGCAGCTGCGCACGGTGTTCGACGCCGCACCCGAGGTGCTGGCGCACAACCTGGAGACAGTGCCACGGATCTTCAAGCGGATTCGGCCGGCATTCCAGTATGACCGGTCGCTGGAGGTGCTGCGGGCGGCCCGCGCCGCGGGCCTGGTCACCAAGTCCAATCTGATCCTCGGCCTGGGCGAGCAGCCGGAGGAGGTCACCGCCGCGATGGCCGACCTGCACGGCGCTGGATGCGAGCTGCTCACCCTCACCCAGTACCTCCGCCCCTCGGCGCGGCACCACCCGGTACGGCGTTGGGTCCCACCGGAGGAGTTCGGCGCGCATGCCCACACCGCCGAGCTGATGGGTTTCGCCGGGGTGTTGGCCGGGCCACTGGTCCGATCGTCCTACCGGGCCGGCCGGCTCTACGCTCAGGCCATCGCTCAGCGCTGAATCGCACAGGGCTAATTCGCTCAAGGCTAATTCGCTCAGGGCTGAATCGCACGCCGCTGAGCACGGCCGTCGCTAACCGGTAATCCGCACGTATCCTATGAGCCATGCCCGCCAAACCGCCCCCCAAGCCCGCCGCTGGGACCAAGGCCGCTGGGACCAAAGACAAGGAGGCGGCGAAGGCCGCCAGACAGCAGCGCCGCGCCGCGTTCAAGCAGCGCCGGGCGCAAGTTCTCGAGGCCTTCACCATCGCGCGCCGCGAGGACAAGGCCCTGCTGCCGTTGATGATCGGCGTGTTCCTGGTCATCACCGGGGTGGGGTTCGGCCTGGGCTTGCTGTTCGGCCGGCAATGGGTGACCCTGCCGCTGGCCATCACGCTTGGCGTGCTCGGCGCGATCCTGATTTTCGGCCGGCGGGTGCAACGCAATGTCTTCGCCAAAGCCGAGGGCCAGCCCGGTGCCGCGGCCTGGGCGTTGGAGAACCTGCGCGGCGGGTGGAAGGTGACGCCCGCGGTGGCGGGCACGACGCAACTGGACGCCGTGCACCGAGTCATCGGGCGGCCCGGGGTTGTGCTGGTCGCCGAGGGTTCCCCGCATCGACTCAAGCCGTTGCTGGCCCAGGAGAAGAAGCGGGTATCCCGGCTGATCGGCGACGTTCCGATCTACGACGTCACAGTGGGCAACGGCGAGGGCCAGGTCCCGCTGGCCAAACTCCCCCGGCACCTGGCCAAACTACCGCGCAACGTCAGCAAGGAGCAGATCAGCGGGCTGGAAAGCAAGCTGACCATCCTTGCCGCTCGCGGTGTCGGGATGCCCAAGGGCCCACTGCCGCCAGGCGCCAAGACGCGCAATGTGCAACGTGCTGTACGCCGACGCTGACCGCGCCGACGGGCTAGCCTCGCCCCCTGTCAGCCTCGTAACCTTGACCGTACATCCGGGTGATGGTCAGGCAACATAACCCGCTTAGGTTCACCGCAGCGAACGGACCCATTACTCCGATCTATACCACACAGCGCACGAAGGAGCGAACGAGGATGTTCTCCAACTCCGATGAGGTCCTGCGCTTCATCGCCGACGAAGACGTCGAGTTCATCGACGTCCGCTTCTGCGACCTGCCGGGCGTCATGCAGCACTTCACAGTCCCGCCTAGCTTCTTCGACGCGGAGGTCATCGAGGAGGGCCTGGCCTTCGACGGCTCGTCGGTGCGCGGGTTCCAGTCGATCCACGAGTCGGACATGATTCTGCTGCCCGACCCTGCCACGGCGCGTCTCGACCCGTTCCGGGCGCAGAAGACGCTGAACCTCAACTTCTTCGTGCACGACCCGTTCACCAAGGAGGCATACAGTCGCGACCCGCGCAACGTGGCCCGCAAGGCGGAGGAGTACCTGGCCTCGACCGGCATCGCCGACACCTGCTACTTCGGTCCTGAGGCCGAATTCTACTGCTTCGACTCGGTACGCTTCGACACCACGCCCAACAGCTCATTCCATGAGGTCGACTCAATCGCTGGCTGGTGGAACACCGGCACCGACGAAGAAGGCGGCAACAAGGGCTACAAGGTCAACTACAAGAGCGGCTACTTCCCGGTGCCACCGACCGACCACTTCGCCGACCTGCGCAACGCCATGGTCACGAACCTCATCGGGTGCGGCTTCTCCGTGGAGAAGGCGCACCACGAGGTGGGGACCGGAGGGCAAACAGAGATCAACTACAAGTACAACACCCTGCTGCACGCGGCCGACGACCTGCAGCTCTACAAGTACATCATCAAGAACACCGCGTGGGCGGCCGGCAAGACGGTGACCTTCATGCCCAAGCCGCTGTTCGGCGACAACGGCTCCGGGATGCACTGCCACCAGTCGCTGTGGACGGACGGGGTGCCGCTGTTCCACGACGAGTCCGGCTACGCTGGGCTCTCCGACATCGGGCGGCACTACATCGGCGGCATCCTGCACCACGCGCCATCGCTGCTGGCGTTTACCAACCCGACGGTGAACTCCTACCACCGTCTGGTGCCCGGGTACGAGGCGCCGGTGAATCTGGTGTACTCGCAGCGTAACCGCTCCGCCTGCATCCGGATCCCGATCACTGGCAACAACCCGAAGGCCAAGCGCATCGAGTTCCGCTGCCCGGACGCCTCGGGCAACCCTTACCTGGCCTTCTCCGCGATGATGATGGCGGGTCTGGACGGGATCAAGAACGCCTATGAACCCGCCGCACCGATCGACAAGGATCTCTACGAGCTGCCGCCCGAGGAGGCCAAGAACGTCCCGCAAGTGCCGTCGAACCTGAGCGCGGTGATCGACCGCCTCGAAGCCGACCACGACTACCTGCTCGAAGGTGGCGTCTTCACCCCCGACCTGATCGAGACCTGGATCGCGCTGAAGCGCGAGAACGAGATCGACCCGCTGCGCCTGCGCCCGCACCCCTACGAGTTCGCCCTCTACTACGACGTCTGATCACCAAGGTCCGCTGACCTGCGATTTCGAGTCGGGACCCATAATCAGGCCGTCCGAGGCCCCGGGGTCGTTCCTCTTGGGAACCACCTCAGGGCCCAGACCTCCTGAAGTAGGTCATGAACGTCGATCGATACGGCGCTCGCTGGCGGCGAGCCACCAGCTGCCCGTCGCCCCGCCTGCGCAACCACCAGCTCGTGTGGTGCGTACACCCATGACCCCGCCAACCGGGCACTGGCTCAGCGGGCGATGAGCCAGGCGCGGGCGAACAACGTCGCGCCCGCCGGCAGTGGTAGCCCATATCAGGGCGGCACTACGCGCCTCACGGACACCACCCAGTCCTTCGCAGGCCTAATGATATCCACAAGATTTTCCTGTGAACGCCTCACAGGTGCCCCAGGTCAGAGCTTGATCAAGAAACTACTTCAGGAGGTCTGGGGCCTGCTCCCACCGCAGAAATACCCCTTGGTGTCGTAAGATGAGTGCACCGTCAGGACTGATAGCGTATTGCTCGTCCAGTCAGCAAAGAGAAGGAGTCACTATCAGTGCGGGGTGCGGAGATTCTTGCCGAGGAGCGAGAAAATCTGCTCGCAGGAGCTGCCGTCGGCCGTTCTTGTTGATGGATCGGGCGGCCTCTGCCCTGGCGAACGCTTGGCCGTGAATTTTCTTATCGAAAGAGACGTTGCCAGGAGAGCGAACATGGGCCGGGCACTGATCATCGGTGGTGGTATCGCGGCCATGGTGGCCGCGATCACGCTGAAGAAGGCCGGCTGGGAGCCGGTGGTGTACGAGGCGTATGGGCGGACCGCCGACGGCATAGGCGGGTCCGTCGGCGTGGCGCTGAACGGGATGGTCGCGCTGGAGTCGATCGGGCTGCGGGACTGATCAAGGGCAAGAGCACAGACATTCGATGGATGGCCATTCACCTCGGCGCAAGCGGGAAGAAGCTGGCCGAGGTCCCGATCAACGGCCAGGCGGTGCTGCGCTCGGACGTCTATCTCGCGCTGCGGGGCGAGGCCATGCGCCGGGGCGTCACGATCGAGTACAAACTGGTCGCCGTTGTGCTTGCCGTGCGCCACCATCGCGCCAACCCGTTCCCGGCGCAGCCGCTCGTAGCAGCCGAACGCGGGCGAGGCCGCGGGCGCCGCGTCCCCGATGAGGATCATCCGGTCCCAGCGCCAGGTCGGCATGTTCGGCAGGTCGTAGCGGGCCTGCGGCAGCTTGATCTGCGGGGTGGCCTCGATGATCCGCACCGCCGGGGACCGGTCGCCCCTTAACAGCCCGCTGACCTGTCCATTGATTTGCAGGAACGGGATGTACCGGGCGGCTGGTGCCGCCGGGTCGACGATCCGGCGGCACCATGAGTGCGATCCATCCGCACCGACCAGCAAGTCGCCCCCGACGTGGCCGCCGTCGGTAAACTTCGCGCGCACGCCTGCAGCGGTGCGTTCCGCATCGGTGCGGCGCTTGCCGTGCTCGACCGTGACGCCTCGGCGCACGGCCTCGTCCGCAGCCGCCCGATCGACTCCAGCGCGGCCAGCCCGTTCACCCCCACGCCGAGCCCCCCGCCGACCCCGTCGGCGGTCCGCTCGTACGCCTCGTACACCACCGGCTCCCAGCCAGCCTTCTTCAGCGCGATCGCGGTCACCGTGCCCGCTATACCACCCCCGATGATCAATGCCCGTCCCACGCTCATTCTCCTGACAAATGTCCCGTGGTGGTGGCGAGAGGGGCCCACCACCAACCAGACGCGCGGACCTACCGCCCCATCGTCACGAGCAATGACAGCCAACAGTCATTCTCAACGTGCGACCTCATGTCGCAACCCCGGTGTGTCCCGCTCTCCCGGAACACGCCCTGCGGGGACATCAGGAGATCCCTCCGTCGATGGGGATGGCGGCGCCGGTGACATACCGGGACAGATCACTGGCCAGCCACAGCACGGCGCCCGCGACATCTTCGGGTCTCCCCATCCGGCCTAGAGCAATCTTGGAGCTGTACATCTTGATAATTTCGTGCAGGACCTTGTCTTGTTCGATGGGCCGGTGGTGCAATTCCTCGGTCTCGATGACGCCGAGAGCCAGCACGTTGAACCTGATACCGCGACTACCGAACTCCTTGGCCAACGACCGTGACAGACCGCGCAGCCCGGCCTTGCTGGCCAGGTAGTGGGCCCGTAGCGGCCCGCCGAGCTCCGTGGCCCCCGAGCTGATACTGATCACCGACGAGCCCGCGCCCAGGAGGGGAAGAGCATGCTGGATGACGAGGGCGGCGGCGGTGAGGTTGGTGTCCAGTACCCGGTGCCACTCTTCCAGCGGCAGCTCACCGTAGGCCACGTGACTGATTGTTCCGGCGTTGTTGACCACGAGGTCCAGGCGGCCGTAGACGTCCCGGCACACCGCGAGCAAGTCCCTGACCTCCCCGGGAACGGTGAGGTCAGCCTGCACGACGCGGTGCTCGCCGCCGAATTCGGCCAGTTCCCGCTCCAGCGAAGCGGCCGGCTCACCACCCTGGCGGTGACAGGTGATGACATCGACGCCTGCCTCCGCCAGCGCCAGGACGATGCCGCGGCCAACGCCACGGCTTCCGCCGGTGACGAGAGCCTTGCGCCCCTTCAGATCGAGATCCATCTCTTTCTCTCCTTCTCTAGATGACATTGTCAGGTTGTTGAGTGTCCAGTATGGTGTCGCGTGTCAGAGCCGAGGGATGGTCGTTGCGGCGTCTGGGTCAGACGGTGGCGGGGAGGCCGACGACCTCGTTCAGCGTTGTCGAGCCCCAAAGCGCCGTCCCGAGTTGCATAATCGCGGCGGGCGTCACCTGGTTGTCGTGCCCGACCGGCGACGGCTGCGCTTCGCTCACAACCCACCCTTTCATCCCTGATACGGAGTTGTGTCTGGGAATTGTGCTGTGAGGCTAGCTTAGGCGGATCGTGACGAGGAAGGGGTCCGCCAACCTGGCCATCCGAATCTACGCACACGCACGGGATGGAGTCCCGCCTCGACGCGCGCGATGCCGCTACGGCACTGGACGAACCGTTGCTTCGCAGCGGCGATTGGGGATGTGTGCGTACCAGGGCGGTCTTCAGAATCAGTGCTCAGGGCTTGAGGCTTGAGGCTTGAGAAAACTGAAGTGGGGTGCGTGACGTTGGCTGGTTTCGATCCGAGCTGGGCCGCGACGACCTCCGGACCTGGTGTGCCACCGCATGGCAGGCGGATCACGATCGCTGTGTTGGGCGCCGGGATCGCCGGTTTGGCCGCAGGGTACGAGCTTGAGAAGCTCGGCTATGACGTCGTGGTGCTGGAGGCTGACTCCCGGATCGGCGGCCGGGTGTTCACCAGACGTTTCGGCGGCCCGGACGGTCCGATCGTGGAGTTCGGCGCGATGCGCATTCCGGCCAATCATTGTTTCACGATGCGCTATGTGGACGAGCTGGGACTCCGACACCGGTTGCGTCCCTTCCGTAATATTCTGAGCGATCCCAACAACTATTTGCGCATCGGCTCGCAGTTGGTCCGCGTCCGAGATGCGGCAGCGCCGCTGATACGGGACACCGAAAGATACGCCGGCGAGAACTCCTACCGGCGCGATACGTTGCTTTTCGTAGGCTGGTTGCACGCGATGGTGCGTGCCCTCGGCCCTCGGGAGCTGCGCGAGTTCAGCCAAGACGACGTCACAAAGATGCTAGCGTTGGCCGACCGGCTGGACATAGCGTCGTTCCTGCACGACTACCAGGTCGATCTCAATGCGGCGTTCAGCGCGTACCCGGAGCTGAGGGCCGTGTGCAATAGCCGGTTGGCGAGCTTCCTCGACGACCTCATCCGGGAGTCCAGCACTGAGATGCTGACCCTCACCGGGGGCATGGCACAACTGGTGGACGGGTTCGCCAGCCGGGTCCGCAGCCCGATCTGCACTGGCCAGGAGATAGTCGGGCTCGACGTGCGCCGCGATGGGGTGAGCGTCCACCTGGCCGGTGCGCGCAGGCGATCGGTGACGACCTACCCAATCGTGCTATGCACCATCCCTTTCTCGATTCTGCGCGGGCTGTCACTGACCGGCGTCGGCGCCGACAAGCTCGACACCATCGCAACGCTCGAGTACGGCTCGGCGACGAAGGTGGCGCTGCACTGCCGGGAAGCGTTCTGGGGCCGCGACGGCATCGCCGGAGGCGGATCGGCGCCGGGAGGGCTGAGTCGGCAAACCTACTACCCGGACGCCGGTGGTGACGACGGCTCCGTGTTGCTCGGCAGCTACGCGATCGCCGAGGACGCCGACGTGCTCGGCAAGTTAAGCGAACCCGTCCGCCACGCGGTGGTCACCGACGAGCTGGCGGAGTTGCACCCGCAGCTCCGCCAGTCGGAGACCGTGCTGGAAACGATGAGCGTCGCCTGGGGCGAGCGGCGGTGGAGCAAGGGCTGCACGGCCCGGCGATGGGGAATTACTGACGCGGAACGTGCCCATGAGGTCGAGCGGGCGACGCGCCCACAGGGCCGCCTGTTCTTCGCCGGCGAGCACTGCTCAATCAGTCCGGCCTGGATCAACGCGGGGATCGAATCGGCGCTGCGCGCGGTGGCACAGATCGACATTTTCGCCCGCCGGTTGGTCGACGACTGGAGTCATGTGGAGGAATCAGCGTGAGTGTCTTTGACCTGCCTCGCCTGCACTTCACTGGTATCGGCGTCACCCGGCTGCCCACGGGCCCCAGGTCCGGGCTGCTCGATCTCAGCACCAATACTGCGGTCGCCGGCTCCGTCCCGTTCCCGGTCACTCGCCCCGCCCAGGAATACCACGACTACCTCGACCGGCAGGGCGTGCGTTTCGAGCCGGACGGCACGGTCACGCCCGACGGGCGATTCGGTTCGGTCAAGGGCTGGAACTTCGGCGGCAACGGGCACTTCTGGGTTGACGCCGTGGTGGTCGCCTGTGAACGGTCACCCGGCGAGATTGACACGACCGACCACGTTGTCGGCCGGCAACTAGACCTGTGGGGCCACTACAATGACTACCTCGCCACCACCGCGAACCGGGCCAGAGTATTCGACGTAGACCCGGCCTCGAACTGGACCACCGCAGTGATGGTCGGCCAGCTCAGCCTCGGCCGGTCCGGTCGCTCGCACGACGTCGGCTACATGGCAACCGGCGACGTGTACGGCATAGCGCCGCCGCGCTGGCAGAACCCACGGCACATCCTGCACACCGACGAACACCCGCTGGGCAGGCAGTTCGCTCGCTCGGTCGTGCACCAGTTCGTGGTGGACAAGACCGACCGGCTGGACTGGCTGGACGAGGCCGCCCGCTCGCCTGCGGTGTCGGCGTTGCGGGAGCTGGTCAACACCGACGAGTTCGGTGGGCTGCTCGTGCAGTTCGCACTGTTCAACATGGCGACCCCGGTTGCCAACGGCGCGCCGGACCGGTGGGACATGCACGGCACCATCGCGCCGTGGCGGCCGCAGGACATGCGCACGTATCCCGCCGGCCGGTTGCTGACGGGCCGGGAGCTGCGCCGTGAGGGTCGGGACACCCCTCTGCACAACCTCACCGTCGAGGTCCGCGAAGAGCACGTCACTGCAAACATGATCACGGCCGTACCAGTCGTGAGCCGGGCTGCCACCAGGGACGCAGGCCCGACACACCAGCTCGGTCCCCGGCTCGATGCGGGGAACCTGGAACTGCGCACCAGCACCGGCCGGCTGCTCGGCGTCTTCCCTCGGGCGATCTACCTGGGGGCAGATTTCCAGCTCAGCGGTGGTGTGTTGTCGACGCCGCGAGTCGACGGGCGCCGCGATGACCCAGACGAGCCGTTGCAGCTACAGACATCCGACGGGACTGTGCTGCTCACCGAGGAGGTGATCACCGTCCAGTCCGACCACGCAAGTCTGTTCCTCGATCATCCGAACACGGCGACTGGGCAGGACTTCGCCGTTGACGTCACGGTGCGATCGTTTGTCTGCGGGCGTCCCGCGAAGGTCGACCGGATTGAGGTTCACCAGTTCTTCAACCCACGCGGCCTGCCACTGGACCCTCGGGCACGCGCGTCGAATGCCCGGTCCACCGACATCGCCATCACCGAGTTCGCCGCCGCAACCCGGCCGGGCGAACCGAAAGAGTACGGGACCAGGTGCACGCTGTCCACCGACGACGCCGGGCACGGGCGGCTGACCATCCGGGGAGCCAGAGCCGGGGCAACCCAGGTCCTGCTGCTGCCAGCGGGCATCCCGCTGCCATGCGACCTGGGTACCGCCGGCTCGGCTGCGTTGGCCTACGACAACGACGACCGGCTCGGCTACTGGTCCTCGGCAGGGTTGCTGTCCGTTCGGGTGCTGCCGGATACCTGGCACCTGGACAGCATCCCTCCCGAGGAGATCACCTTCGATCTGGTGTACCGGGAGGTTTACGCCTACTACGAGCTGATGTATTCGTTCATGAAGGACGAGATCATGAGCCTCGCGGACATCTCCAGGGTCACCACACACGCACGACTGATCTGGCTGATGTGCGATCCACGGAACAAGGACAAGACCTACTACATGCCCTCGACCCGCGACATGACCGAACCGCAGGCGAACCTGCTGCTGCGGTTCATGCAGGTCGGTGAGGGGGCTCGGCAGACGCCGCCGTCGCTGGCCACCGAGAAACCCGCGGCCGGCACAATCAAGACTCGCGACGAGCTCTGTTGGGCGCTGCGCCAGGCAGCCACCATCGAACTGGCGGTGATGCTGCAGTATCTCTTCGCGTTATGGTCCATCCCGACGTACTCGGCGGGCGTCACATGCGTCGAACGTGGCGAGTGGACCTCGAGACAATTACGGTTGATGTGCGGTGAGGGTCCCCACTCGCTCGACGGCGGAATACGCGGCAACCTGCTGAGCGTCGCCCGGGAAGAGATGATCCACTTCCTGGTCATCAACAACATCATCATGGCCACCGGCCAACCATTCCACCTGCCAAACATCGACTTCCGCACGGTGAACAGTCAGCTACCGGTGCCACTGGACTTCTGTCTGGAGGCGTTCGGGCGGGGCAGCCTGCAACGGTTCATCGCGCTTGAGCACCCGTACGATCTCGTCCGTGACATTTCGGGGAACGATTCCTTCGCGGCCACGAAAGCCACGTCGCAGTACCCGTACGGCTCGTTGAGCGAGTTGTACTCGGCCATCCGCGAGGCCATCCAGCGAATCCCCGAAGTGATCATGGTCGAGCCCGGCCGGGGCGGCGGCGAGCATCACCTGTTCATGCGAGAGTCGCTCAATGCTACCCACCCAGACTACCAATTGGAGGTCGACGACGTCACCAGTGCCATGTTCGCGATCGACTTCGTCACCGAACACGGCGAAGGAAATGTGATCAAGTCGGTGCTACCGAAAGAGGAATCGCACTTCGACACGTTCCTACGGATCTCCGAGCTGCTCAACTCTGAGTACACAACCGGGCCCGGTGGCCGTCGAATGCCGTGGAACCCCGCCTATCCCATCATGCGCAACCCGACGCTGCACGCTGGGAACTCGGCCAGCGACCTGGTCACCAACCAGGAGGCCCGGGCGGCAATGGAACTGTTCAACCGCTCGTATGCGATAATTATGCAGCTCATGGTTCAGCATTTCAGCTGCATTCCAGACAAAAGTCTGCGTCGATCTCGGCTGATGAACGCGGCCATGGACCTGATGACCGGCGTCCTGCGACCCCTCGGTGAACATATCGTCACGTTGCCATCCGGTCGCCCCGGCCGGACAGCTGGTCCATCATTCGAGATGGACCGAGAAGTGCCGTTCATTGCCCGCCCCGACGTCGCGACCAAATTGTTTGGCGCGAAGCTCGCGGAGCTGTCTGCGGACGCCGCCAAAGTGACCGGATTGACCGAGACGGTGCCGCAGTTGCTGCGTTTCCTTGCCGAAGAGTTCCGGAACATGGACCTCCGGGAGCTGTGATGGCAGCCGGAACCGGCCGGGAGCCCGAGCGTCTGGTGATGCGGTACGAGAGCTCGGCAACGGTGCCGACCAGCCGTGGCCTCAGCCGGCGTGCTGCGGTCCCCGGAATCACCCCCGCATCGGTCCCGATGACGATCATTGAGCAGGACCATCCGGACCTCAGCGCGCTCGTCGAAAACTAGCTGGTCTTCATGGACCCGCCACAGCATGTCATCGTCAGCGCGGCCCACGGGCCACCCACCGGCCCAGCACCATCCCATTCCTCCTGCAAAATTTCAACGATTGACGATGCTACCAAAACCACTCGTGCGCGCGGGGTGCGACTGATGACGCACACGTCCGGCACCGAACGTAACCCAGCTGAACCGTCGAGACAGATCTCCGGTGCGGGATGTAAGCCTTAGGACCAGGTCAGGACAATCAACACTAGTCGACGACTGGGTTGGGCGCTACCGGGTTGGGCGGTTGGGCGCCGGCCTGCCCAGCCGACAATGCAGCTGAGGAGACGTATGGGGGTGAGCGGGGGACGTGACTCTGCAGGAACCGAGCCTAGGTGGTCCCTGGGCCTAGCCTAGGTGGTGGCAACGCGGTGGTCTCATCCAGTTGGCAAGCGACACAAAATTTTTCGCGCAGCTGTGCTGTTTGTCTTTGCTGTTGACGTCTGGTAGGGAACCATGGTTGGTGATGGCTGCGGTGGCCATTAGCTCCTGGGGGTTCGGTGGAGTACCGGAGCCGAGGCGAGGCGGAGGGGACCGAATGGGCAGGACTGCATCACGCGACCTGGAGAGCCTGAGGGGCAGGGGACGGTCGGCGTACCCCGTGCGCGGTCGACAACGTCAGATAACGCATATAGAGGCGGCACTGCAGGATGTGGCAGCCGCTCGACAGAGCAAGATACTTCTGATGGAGGGTGCACCGGGGTCCGGCAAGACGCGCCTGCTCGTCGAGGCGATCAATATGGCGACCAGCAACGGTTTCTCAGTGGTCAATGGATCTCCAGGTGTTCCCGGTTCGGAAAATCACCTTGCACTGAATCTGTCTCCCGCGCAGCTTTCGAGGACGGCAACATCGGAGAACGATTTCCGTGCAGCGGTCGTCAAATTTCCAGCCAAGGATGTCAGGACTTGGCTGCTGGGGGTGCTTCAACACGGACCAGCTCTGGTCGCACTTGACGATCTGCACTGGTCCGACGCGAGCACGCTGCTGGCCCTGTGTGATCTCATCACGAATCTGAACACCTACCCCATCGCCTGGATAATGACGTTCAGCTCGGAACGGAACAACATTTCACACGCGCCACTGGAAATCCACCTTGCTAGGCTCAGAACGGAGCGGATTCAGGAACTGGATCCGCTCTCCAGCGGCGCGGTGGCCCAGTTGGTGGCCGACTGTCTCAGTGCGATTCCCGATCCGGCCATCGTCGCGCTGGCCGAAGGCGTCGGTAGCATTCCCCGCGCGGTGATCGAGCTGGTGCGCGGCCTGACTTTAGACGGCGAACTGCAGATCATGGACGGTACCGCCCATCTGAAGCTCACTTCTCCGGCGAGCATGTCTATGACCGCAGGAGCGCTGAAGATCCCTAGGCGCTTCGCGGCGATGATCCATCGGAGCTTCCAGTCGCTCTCGCCGTTCACCAAGAAAGCGTTGAAGCTGGCGGCGGTGCTGGGAACGTCCTTCACCCCAATGGACCTGTCGAGGATGCTCGACGAGTCACCGGTCAGTTTGCTGACCGTGCTGGACGAGGCGCTCGCCTGCGGGCTTGTGGTCTGCCGGCCAGATGACTTCGCCTTTCGCAACGAGCCAGTGTGGCAGGTGGTGCTCGATTCCGTCCCGCCGCCCATGCGTGTGCTGCTCCACCGGCAGGCAGCGACAATGCTGCTCTCCCAGCCCGACGGTATGGAGGCCGCGGCCTTGCATCTGGTGCATAGCGCACAGCACGGGGACGTGGAGGCTGTGCAGATCATCTCCCAAGCAGCCAAGGATCTGCTGACCTCCGCCCCATTGACCGCGGCATCGCTGGCCACCCGTGGGAGGGAGTTGCTCGACCCCGAACAGCCCGAGTGGGTTCTGCTCACCACGACTGCGGTCGAGGCGTTCGTCCGGGCAGGCCAGGTAGACCGGGCAATCGGCCTGGCCGAGGACACCATCAAAGAGGTCGTCGAGCTCGAGCGACAGATGTCGGGCGTGCATGCTGAAGCAGTCGCTTCGCTGCAAGCCTGGATGTCGGTCGCGCTGCTGTTAAAGGGCAAGACGCACCAGGCGGCTAGGGCCGCACACAACGCGTTGGCCGTGCCGGAGGGTGAGTCCAAGCATTATGAGCAGGCTGAGATCTCCCGCCTCCTTTCCTATTGCCTGACCGACGACAGCGCCGCGGTTCAACGTGCCGATGAGATCCTCGGCGCATCCGATGGTCACCCTCGTGCCGTTAGGGCTTGTGCACTGACCGTCCGCGCGTTGGACCAGTGGCACGCTGGCCGGTTAGACAAGGCGACCGCGAACCTGCATGATGCGATCGAACTCAACTCCGCCACCACGGGCGTGCAGTTGCTCGACCCGCGGTGGATCCTGGCCTCGATGTACACCAAACTCGGCGAGCTCGAAGAGGCGATAGCGGTCATCCGTGCCTTCTCCTGTGCGGTCGGGGAAGCCTCGGGCACGAAGTCGTCGGCCGCCGTCCCAACGATCCTTCGGGCCTCGGTGCGTCTGATGGAGGGTCGGCTCGGCGATGCCGAAGATGACGCGAAGGCCAGTATCGTGGCGATGACCGGCGGGTGCATGCCGCTGCTCGCACCGCAGGCCTGGGGCGTGCTGACGCTCGTCGCGCTGCGCCGAGGGGATCTCACCCAGGCCAAGGAGCATCTGCATGCGCTTGAGGAGCGCTTTCCCAGGGATTCCTCCCGCCCATGGTGGGCGATGCGCTTCCTGCTCAACGCGCAGCTGGCCGAGGCGAAGGGCGATCCGCACGCGGCAATGGAGATTCTGAAAGGGATCATGGTGACCGCCGGGGCACGCCGGGAGCTCATCCTGGAGAATCCGGTAGTGGCGGCCTGGTGCGTACGCTCTGCGCTTGCGGCCGATATGCGGGATGTCGCCAGAGTGGTGGTCGACACTGCGGAAAGCCTCTGGGCACATAACCGGAATCTGCTCGCGATGCGGGCCGGAGCGATGCACGCCAGAGCCCTACTGGAACACGACATCGACGCCCTATCGCAAGTCGCCCAGTTCCACCGGGAGCCGTGGGCACGAGCGTCGACGTTCGAGGACCGCGCCGTACAACTGCTTGCCCGCGGCGACCGGGACACCGCGATCAGCGACCTAGAACAGGCAATGAAAGGCTACAACACCCTTGGCAGTGAGCGGGACGCGGCGCGGGTCAGGCGCCGACTACGTCGCCTCGGCGTTCGGCGGCGGCACTGGGCCCACATCACCCGTCCGGTCTCCGGCTGGGACAGCCTCACCAAGACAGAACGGACAGTGGCGGAGCAGGCCGCCAGCGGGCTGACCAACCGACAGGTGGCGAGCCAGATGTTCGTCTCCCCGCACACGGTAGGATTCCACCTCCGGCAGATCTACCGCAAGCTGGGCATCCGCTCCCGCATCGACCTGGTCCGCTACAAGCCTTAGTTCAGGCTCCCGCTGCAGCGCCCGCCCGCCGGGGAGCCCACTGGAAGACCAGGTCTCGGTAGGCGATTTTCGAAGATCGTAAACTGGCTGGGGTAGGTGCACCTCTTCCGGGCAAGGCAGCTCATGGGCCGATGGGCTGGAACTCGTCGGTGGACCCTTCTCTGTACTGGTTCGGCTGCCCCCCGAGCCACGTGATCTTTTTCCCTTCGTTCAATGCGATACCGTCGACACCAGTCTCCGCGCAGTCGTACCGGCAACAAATCTACGTTCAGTTTCGTCAGTGGCGCCAGGTCGCCACATCCCGCACGGCGACGGCGACGCACATAGTTTTAGACGGAAAGGGATACCACAGAAATCTGCGGTCAGGGACTGCCAGCCTACGCGAGCGAGCGGGTTTCAACGATCGGTTCGCTCGGCACCTACCACTCGGCGGCCAGAGGGTCTTAGGATCACGATATCACCGAAACTCTACGAGTACTTCTCGCAGACCATGGACAACAAGTCGTCCTGCCGGTCGACATCGAGTCAAGTTTGCGGGAGATGGATCATAATAAAGGAGTGTCGAGATGGACAACCGAGACAACCGAATCGAGAAGATTATCATTCTGGGCGGCGGCACTGCCGGCTGGATGACCGCGTCCTACCTCGCGAAAATGCTCGGTGAGACGGCCTCGATCACGGTGCTTGAAGCGCCTAGCATCCCCAAGATCGGGGTCGGCGAGGCGACGATTCCGAACCTGCAGACGGTCTTCTTCGATTTCCTCGGGCTCAAGGAGAAGGACTGGATGCCCGAGTGCAACGCCAGCTTCAAGATGGGTATCAAGTTCATCAACTGGTGCACCGGAGGCGATGGCCAGCCTGACGCCCGGGCGGTGGCCAACGACTTCGACTATTACTATCATGTGTTCGGCCTCCTTCCGGAGCACGATCAGCTCCCGCTCTCGCACTACTGGACTTACCTGCGGCTACGAGGTGAGACCAAGGAGCGGTTCGACTACTCCTGTTACTGGGAGCCGTCGGCGATGCAGGCGATGAAGGGACCATGTTGGCCTGACGGACACCCGGCAACGTCCTACGCCTGGCACTTCGACGCCAACCTCGTCGCCGATTTCCTTCGCCGGTTCGCCACCAAGTGGCCGAACGTGAACCACATTCAGGACGAGATGCTGGAGGTGGAGCAGGACGGCCGTGGTTTTGTGCAGGCGCTGGTCACCAAGAGCGGCAATCGATATGAGGGAGATTTGTTTATCGACTGCTCCGGTTTCCGTGGTCTGCTGATCAATAAGGCAATGGCCGAGCCGTTCATCGACATGGGCGACCAGCTGCTGTGCGACAGCGCCGTCGCGACCGCGGTCCCGCACGACGACAACAACGGGGTCGAACCGTTCACCTCGGCAATCGCCATGAAGGCCGGGTGGACCTGGAAGATCCCGATGCCTGGCCGATTCGGCACCGGGTACGTCTACTCAAGTAAGTTCGCCGACCAAGACGAGGCGACCAAGGACTTCTGTACGATGTGGGGCCTCGACCCCGAGACGACCCCGCTCAACCAGATCCGCTTTCGTGTCGGACGCAACCGCAGGGCGTGGGTCAAAAACTGCGTGAGCATCGGACTGTCGTCATGTTTCCTCGAACCACTGGAGTCCACGGGAATCTACTTCATCACGGCCGCCATCTACCAGCTGGCCAAGCACTTTCCAGACAAGTCGTTCAACCAGGTCTTGATCGACCAGTTCAACAGCGAGATCGAGATCATGTTCGATGATAGCAGGGACTTCATCCAGACGCACTTCTGCTTGTCACCGCGCACGGACACCGCGTTCTGGCGCGCGAACAAGGAGCTCACCCTGACACCACAGATCCAGGAAAAGATCGCCATGTACAAGGCGGGGCTGCCGATCAACGCACCCGTCGTTGATGTCTCCACCTACTACACAAACTTCGAGGCGGAATTCCGGAACTTCTGGACCAACGGCAGCTACTACTGCGTCTTCGCCGGGCTCGGAGTGCTGCCAGACGCCCCCCTGCCATCGCTGTCGCACCGCCCCAGCGCTGTACAGGGCGCCCAGCGTCTGTTCGAAGACGTCAAACACAAGCAGCACGAAATGACCCGTGACCTGCCGACAACGGTCGAGTATCTCCGCACGCTGCACAACAAGTAGTCATCACACCGACAGGCCGCGACCAGTACTACGCCGACCTGACGACGGGAGCGTGCCAAGAATTGAATACACACGATCGAACCGGCGCCCTGCACCTGACCGTCCGAACGTCGGACGATCAGGCCAACGTGGGTCGTTTCCGGGACTTGATGAGTTCGTTCCCCACCGGTGTCTCGGTCGTGACCGCGATGGACAGCGAAGGCCAACCCCAGGGAGCGACCTGCTCCTCGCTGTCCAGTGTCACCCTCTCCCCACCCACCCTTCTGGTCTGCCTGTGCGAGCAAGGCGGGACACTCCGTGCTGTCCTGGCGTGCAGAAGATTCGCCGTGAATCTCCTGCACGCCAGTGGCCGGCACGCGGCGACGGTCTTTTCTTCGCTGCACGTCGACAAGTTCGCCGAGGTACCTTGGGAGCCGTGGAGTCTGTCGGGGCTGCCGTTCCTGCACTGCGACGCGTTCGCAGTGGCCGCCTGTGAAGTGGCTGGCGAGGTCCAGGTGGGTGACCACAGGATCGTCATTGGCCATGTGTGCGAAATCCGCGTGTCGGCGGGTGTCCCGTTACTTTACGGGCTACGACGCTACTCGTCCTGGCCGCTCACGGTCACTCCGGACGGCTGAGGTCGGTTAGGCTGTTTTGATCTTGTAGGCGATGGGGCGGCGGTCCCCGGGGAACAGCGCCTCGCGACCAGGGACTCCGCGATCATATCCGGGCTGCCAGTACATGCTTTGCGGTCGTTTGTCTCGGCTGGTTTCACGCCGGTGACAGCAATGCTGAGTGCTCAGCGGGGCTATTAGTGCGTCGATAACCCCGCTGAGCCTGCTGAATGCGGGGAGGGGTGGGGGGGTTCAGGGGTTGAAGGAGCGTTCGACGGCTGCGCGGGCTCTGCGGGTGGTGCGGCGGTAGTCGTCGATCACCTGGCCGGGGTCGTCGCTGGCGGAGCGACCTAGGGCTCTGGCCACGGCGGTTAACTCCCGGCCGGAACTGGGCAATTGGTCGACTTGCTTGCCCCGCACCAGGGTGAGCATGTTGCGGGTCTTGGTGACGAGCTTCCAGGCCGCCAGCAGCACCTCCGCGTCGGTGCTGGAGAGCAGTCCGGCCTCAGCCGCGGCCCGCAGGGCGGCTTCCGTTGACGGGGTTCGCAGCGCTGGGACCTCATGAGCGTGCTGCAATTGCAGCAGCTGGATGGTCCACTCCACGTCGGCCAGCCCACCGCGGCCGAGCTTGGTGTGCGTGGTTGGGTCGGCGCTGCGGGGCAGTCGTTCGGCGTCGACTCTGGCCTTGATCCGGCGGATCTCGGTGGCTTGGCGCGCGGTCACACCACCCGCGGGGTAACGCACCGGGTCGATGACGGAGACGAACCGCTCCCCCAACTCCACATCGCCAGCCAGCGGGGTGGCCCGCAGCAACGCCTGCGCCTCCCAGGGCGCTGCCCACTGGGTGTAATAGGCCTGGTAGGACGACAGGGTGCGGACCAGCGGGCCAGAGCGTCCCTCCGGACGCAACCCGGTGTCAATCACCAGGGGTGGATCCTGGCTGGGCGAGCCGAGCAAGTGACGCACCGACTCGGCGACTGCGGAGGCAAAACGCACGACGTCGGTCTCAGTGTATGTGCCGTATTCGCCGGCCTGTCCGGCCTCGGCACCCGGGCGCGCGTCACAGACGAACAGGACGTCGGCATCGGAGTTGTAGCCTAGCTCCGCGCCCCCCAGCCGGCCCATCCCGATCACCGCGATCCGGGCCGGCTCGGCCTGCCTGCGTTGCACCTCAGCGCGCAGCGCGACGTCCAACGCCGAGGCGAGCACTGCGGTCCACACCGAGGACAGGGCGACGCACACCGCGTTGAGGTCAAGCAGTCCGAGCAGGTCGGCGCAGGCGATCCGGAACAGCTCGTGGCGGCGCAGCGCCCTGGCGGCCCGCACCGCGGCACTGGGGTCGCGGTGCCGGCCCGCGGTGGCGCGCAGCGACGTCGCCACCTCCGCCGGGTCGCGGCCAGCCAGCTCGTCCGGGTCCGCCAGGAGCTGCAGCGCCTCGGGCGCCCGGACCAGCAGGTCGGCCACCATCCGGGAGGTGCCGAGCAGCGCCATCAGCCGCTGCGCCACGGCCCCCTCGTCGCGGAGCAACCGCAGGTACCACGGGGTGTCGTCGAGCGCCTCAGACACCCGCCGGTAGGCGGCCAGCCCACGGTCAGGGTCGGGGGTGTCGGCCAGGAATTCCAGCAGAACGGGCAGGAGGGTGGATTGGATCGCCGCCCGCCGCGAGACCCCGTCGGTGAGCGCCCGCAGATGACTCAGCGCCCCCTGCGGTGAGGCGTAGCCCAGCGCCACCAGGCGCGCCTTCGCCGAGGACTCCGAGAGCCGGTAGGCCTCGGTGGGCACCCGGGCCACGGCCTCCAGCAGCGGCCGGTAGAACAACTTCTGGTGCAGCCGGCGGGCCCGGTGCGACTGCCGGGTGTGCTCCCTGCGCAGCACGCCGAGAGCGTCGTGAGTCCCGTCCGGCCGCATCCCCGCCGCGCGGGCCAGCCAGCGCCACGCCGCAGTGTCGTCACCGGCCGGGAGCAGGTGGGTGCGGCGCAGCTTCTGCAGCTGCAACCGGTGCTCCAGCAGGCGCAGGAACCGGTAGGAGGCCGCGAGGTTCGCGGCGTCGTCCCGGCCGACGTACCCGCCCGCGCTCAGCGCGGCCAACGCCTTGACGGTGGACGCGACCCGCAGCGACTCGTCGGTGCGGCCGTGCACCAGCTGCAGCAGCTGCACGGCGAACTCCACGTCGCGCAGGCCGCCGTGGCCCAGCTTGAGCTCCCGGTCCGCCAGCTCGGCCCGAACATGGTCAGCGACCCGGCGGCGCATCGCCTGAACCTCGGCCACGAAGTTCTCCCGGTCCGCGGCAGTCCACACCAAGGGTGCGAGGGCCTCCAGGTAGCGGGCGCCGAGCTCGGCGTCACCCGCGATCGGACGGGCTTTGAGCAACGCCTGGAACTCCCAGGTCTTGGCCCACCGGCGGTAGTAGGCCAGGTGCCCGTCCAGCGTGCGCACCAGCGCTCCGGCCTTGCCCTCCGGGCGCAACGCCGTGTCGACCTCGAAGCACGCCGACGCCAGCCGCACCGTCGCCGAGGCCAGTTTGGTGGCCGCGTCCAGTTCGTCCTCGGAACCACCCACGAAGATCACGTCGACGTCGGAGACGTAATTGAGCTCAGCCGCGCCGCACTTGCCCATCCCGATCACGGCGAGCCGGGGCGGTTGCCCACCCGGAGCCACCTCGGTCACCGCGACGGCCAGCGCGGCGCGCAGCACCCCGACCGCGAGCTCGGCGAGCGTCTCGGCGACCCGCTCGAAGGGGACCACCGGCAGTTCGGGCTCCACCACAGCCGCCAGGTCGGCGGCCGCGAGCTCGGCGATCAGGTCACGGTAAGCGGCCCGCAACGCCCGCTGAGCCGTGACGCCAGTCAGCGATGCCCGCAGCTCGCCTGATGGCGAATCGGCGGACTCGGCACCGACGGCGGCGAACAGCCGCAGCACCGCCCGGTCCGCCCAGCCAGGCTGGGCCGCCGCTGAGCCGGCCACGCCGAGCCAGTGCTCCGGGTTGGCGACCAGATGATCCCCGAGCGCGGTCGACGAGCCGAGCACGCCGAGCAGCCGCCCACGTGCCCCGGGATCCCGGCACATCACCCCGTGCAGCTCGGCCCACCCATCCCCGCCGGTGGTGGCTCCATCGCCCAAGGCACCGCCGGCCGAGCCGGCAATCAGGGCGCCGGCCAGCCGGGCCAGAGTGCGCAGCGCCAGGTTCGGGTCGGGTGCTCGGGACAGCGCCCACAGGGCGCCCTCCGCGTCCTGGCGAAGCAGCCCGTGGCGCCACCACCCGAGCCGAGTCAGGGTATCCGCAGCGGCACCATCGGTGAGCCCCAGCCGCGCCAGGGACAGTGCGGTCCTCCTGCCTTCGGTCACCTTCGCCAGGCTAACCCGTCTCCTCAACCACCATTCGGAACCGAATCGCGGGGCCCTCCGATCACGGGGCGGGCGTGAAGGCGATCTCTACGGCGTCGTGCACCGGACGGAAGCCGATCCGAGGGTAGATCGCATTGGAGACTGGGTTCGCCAGGTCGGTGAACAACACCACGTGCTTCGCGCCGGCCTGCCGTGCCCAGCCTGCGGCAGCCGCGGTGACCGCGCTGCCGTACCCGTGCCCGCGAGACCGCGGCGGCGTGTACACCGGCGCGATTCGGGACATACCGGTCACCGGGGCACTGGCTGATGCCCAGGCCACCGGCTGTCCGGCGACCTCCCACAGCAGCGCCGCAGTGCCCGCCGCCAGAGCGCCCTCGGCCTGTTGCAGGGCGGTCCCGTGGCCGCGCAGGCCGCCGGTCGCCTCGAGCGCGAACTCCTCCCGCCACCGCGCCAGCAGCTCGAGGTCACTGCCGTCGGCTCGCCGTGCAGCACCCCGAACACCCTGGGGTGGGGTGAGCCGACCCAGGGCGAACACCCGTTGCGCCATTCGCTCGTGCGCCGACGCGCCGGTGCGTGCCGACCAGCTGCGCGCGAACCGTTCCGCCTCGCCGCGCGGTCCGACGGTGCCAGGCAAGCCCTGGTGGCCGGGCGCGAGCACCTCGGCCGCCGCACCGGCACATTCCGCGGGCAGCCCGCTGACGATCAGATAGCGCGGCGGCGTGCACACCGCCGCTCCAGCCAGTACGCCATCACGGTGCACGCTGAGCAACACCGGCGGACCGGCGGTGCCCTCCGGCACCCGCGACAGCAGGGCGAGCGCCGTGAGCGCGACGCTGTGGCGGATCGGATCGGCCTCCAGCAACGGCCGGGTGAGCGCGGTGAACTCCGCGAGGTCGTGGTGCAGCCGAGCATCCATCCCGCCATCGTTACCCGGGCGGTCCGGCGCGTCGATCGATTAAAGGACGGGCAGGTAGGTGCGGAGCTCGTAGGGCGTGACGTGGCGGCGGTAGTTGTCCCACTCGGCGCGCTTGTTGCGCAGGAAGAAGTCGAATACGTGCTCCCCGAGGGTCTCGGCGACCAGCTCGGATTTCTCCATCTCGGCAAGCGCCTCGGAGAGGTTCTGTGGCAGCGGCGCGTAGCCCGCCGCCCGCCGCTCTTGCTCAGACAGCAACCACACGTCGTCCTCCGCGGCGGGCGGCAGCTCGTAGTTCTGCTGCACGCCACGCAACCCGGCGGCGAGGATCACTGCGTAGGTGAGGTAGGGGTTGCACGCCGAGTCCGGGGTGCGGATCTCCACCCGCCGGCTGGACGCCTTGCCCAACGCGTACATCGGCACCCGGACCAGGGCCGAGCGGTTCGCGTGCCCCCAGCACACCGCGGTAGGGGCCTCCCCCCCGATGATCAGCCGCTTGTAGGAGTTCACCCACTGGTTGGTCACCGCAGTGATCTCCCGGGCATGCGCGAGTACCCCGGCGACGAAGGCTCGGCCGGTGTGGGAGAGCTCGTAGGGGTCATCGTCGTCGTGGAAGGCATTGCGGTCGCCCTCGAACAGGCTCATGTGGGTGTGCATGGCCGAGCCGGGCTGGGCGGTGTAGGGCTTGGGCATGAACGAGGCGCGCACTCCCTGGGTGATCGCGACCTCCTTCACCACGTACCGGAAGGTCATGATGTTGTCGGCCATGGTGAGCGCGTCGGCGTAGCGTAGGTCGATCTCCTGCTGGCCCGGAGCGCCCTCATGATGGCTGAACTCCACCGAGATGCCCATCTGCTCCAGCACTTCGATACTGTGCCGGCGGAAGTGCGGAGCGGCATCGTGGCTGGCCTGGTCGAAGTACCCACCGGAGTCGGCGGGTACCGGCTCGGAACCGTTGTCAGGAAGGTCACGCAGCAGGTAGAACTCGATCTCGGGGTGCACGTAGCAGGTGAACCCGCCCACCGCCGCCTTGGACAGCGTCCGGGTCAGCACATACCGAGGGTCGGCCCAGGACGGCGAGCCGTCGGGCATCGTGATGTTGCAGAACATCCGGGCCGAGTAGTGCTCCCCCCTCGGGTTCTCCCACGGCAGCACCTGGAAGGTGGCGGGGTCCGGCTTGGCGATCATGTCGGACTCGTACGCCCGGGCAAAACCCTCGATGGCCGACCCGTCGAAACCGATGCCGTCGGCGAAGGCTCCCTCCAGCTCGGCCGGCGCCACGGCCACCGATTTCAGGTAGCCCAGCACGTCAGTGAACCACAACCGGACAAACCGGATGTCGCGTTCCTCCAGCGTGCGCAGCACGAATTCCTGCTGGCGATCCATGCGCGCAGGGTAGAGGACAGTCGGTGACGGCACTGCGGTCCGCCCCCTACGATGTGCTAATGCGCCTTGTCGCCTTGTTCGCCGCACTGATCATCGCTCTGGTCACGTCCTGCGGCGGGAGCGGCGGGCAGAAAGCCACCCTTCCCGACGGTGCCGCGCTGCTCGCCGACTCAGCCAAGGCGATGCGGGCGGTCACCACCGCCCACTTCGCCCTCGACGTCCAGGGCAACGCGCCCCAGGCACAGCTCCGGTCCGCCGAGGGCCAGCTCACCCGGGAGGGTTCGGTGCAGGCGACCGCCAAGGTGGACGAGGGCAGGCAGACCCTTGAGCTGCAGTTGGTGGTTATCGACGACACCGTCTACCTGCGTCTTCCGACCGGCCCCGTCCAGAAATGGCCGGCGTCGGTGCTCAGCGCGTACTACGACCCGCGTCCAATTCTCAATCCGGACCGGGGCATCGCTGCCGCACTCGCCAGCGGTCCGGGGGCCACCACCGAGGCCCGCGAGCAGGTCGACGGCGTGGACAGCTACCGGCTACGGGTACAATTCCCCGCCCAACCGCTCGGCACTCTGGTGCCTGGGCTAGACCCGGACAAAACCAGTGAGATCTGGGTCGCAGCCCAAGGCTCACGTCTGGTCAAGGCCCAGTTCCCGACGACCTACGGCAGCGCCACCGTGCGGTTCTCTGACTTCGACGCCCCGGTCCAGATCACCCCACCGGCCTGATCCCGGCCTGCCTTGATGAGCACGACGATGATCGCGACGGCAACCCCCCTGCGGCGTCGCGGGCTGGCATTGGGCGTCGGCGCGCTGGTCACCCTCCTTGCCGCGCTGGACGCCTACGTGGTGGTCAGCCTGCTGGTCGACATCATCCGCGACCTGCAGGTACCGCTGAACCATCTGGAGCGGGCCACCCCGATCGTCACCGGCTTCCTGCTGGGCTACGTCGCGGCGATGCCGCTGCTGGGTCAAGCCTCTGACCGTTTCGGCCGGCGCGCCCTGCTGGAGGCCTGCCTGGTCACGTTCGCGGCCGCGTCGGCGATCACCGCGCTCGCGACAACCCTGCCGGTGCTCGTGGCGGGGCGGACCCTGCAGGGCATTGCCGGTGGCGCGTTACTCCCAGTGTCCATGGCGCTGGCCGCTGACCTGTGGCCGGATCGTGGCCGGTCCACCGCGTTGGGCGCGCTGGGCGCCGCTCAGGAGCTGGGCAGCGTGCTGGGCCCGCTGTACGGCGCCGCGCTGGCCGCGCTGGCCGGCTGGCGCAGCGTGTTCTGGGTGAACGTCCCGCTCGCGCTCACCGCTATGGTGGCGGTGGCGCTGGCCGTTCCAGGTCATCCTCGCGCTTCCGGCGGGGGATCACGGAATCGGGCACCGCTGGACCTCATCGGCGGCGGTCTGCTGGCGATCACGCTGGGGCTGCTGGTGGTCGGGCTGTACAACCCCGACCCCAACCGTGGGGTGCTGCCGTCCTGGGGATGGCCGGTGCTGGGCGCGGCCGCGGTGACCGGGGTAGCGTTCGTGGGGTGGGAGCGGCGGGCAACGGTGCGGCTGCTCGACCCCGTTGGCGTGCAGTGGCGGGTCTTCCTCGGTTCGCTGGGGGTCAGCCTGGCGGCCGGGGCGGCGCTGCTGGTGACCTTGGTGGACGTCGAGCTCTATGGGCAGACTGTGCTGGATCGCGACGCCGCCGCCTCGACCGCGATCCTGGTCCGGTTCCTGGTGGCGCTGCCCGTCGGGGCGCTGCTCGGGGGGGTGGCAGCGAGTCTGGTGGGCGAGGTGGTGGTGACGCTGGCCGGGATGTTGCTGGCCGCCGCAGGCTACCTGCTGATCGCGGGATGGCCCGCGGACGTCTTGGCCGCTCGCCACGACCTCGGCCTGCTGACCCTGCCCCGGCTCGACTCGGATCTGGCGCTGGCCGGCTTAGGGCTCGGGCTGGTGATCGCGCCGCTGTCCGCGGCGGCGCTGCGCGCGACCCCGCCCGACCGGCACGGCGTGGCGTCCGCCGCGGTGGTGGTGGCCCGGATGACCGGCATGCTCGTCGGCGTCAGCGCGCTGTCGGCCTGGGGCCTGCACCGTTTCCGGGAGCTGACCGCTGATCTGGCCACCCCGCTGCCCTTCGGCGTCAGCGCGCAGGTGTACCAACAACAACTCGCCAGCTACCAGCTGGCCTTGCAGGCCGCACTCCGGACCCAGTACCGAGAGATCTTCCTGCTCACCTCAGCGGTCTGCCTGCTCGGCGCGCTGGGCGCCGCGCTGATCGGCAACGGAGGTACTCAGGCGACGCAGACTGTCGCGCGCTTGGGCAGGACAAGCCGGACCAGGTAGTCAGACACCGCGTCGTCCACGCACTTCACGCCCTGCAGGGCGACGGTGTGCTGGTTGCCCTCGAAGCTGACCAACTTGCCGCGGAGCTGGCGGGCCAGCTCCACCCCGGCCTGGTACGGGGTGGCCGGGTCGCCGGTCGTGGAGACCACGAGCACCGGCGGCAGCCCGTCCACCTGCCCCAGCCCGTCCACCTGCCCCAGCCCGTCCACCTGCAGAGCGCCGGCCTCGCCGCTCGGCGGTACCGGCCAGAAAGCGCAGGCATCTCGGGCCGCCGACGGCTGGTGCCCGTCATCGAGGAAGGGCGCGGCCTGCCGGTAGCGCCGGTCGGCCTCCCAGACCACCGCCGGATCCGTCACCGGGGGGTCGTCGACGCAGCGGACCGCTTTGAAGGCGTCCTGGCTGCCGGAGTAGCCGCGCTCGTCGCGCTGGTAGTAGATGTCGGCCAACGCCAACAGGGTGGAACCAGTGCCGTCGTTGGCCAGCTCGGTGAGGCCCCGATTGAGCACCGGCCAGAGCTGGTCGGTGTACAGACCCTGAATCGTGCCGATAGTCGCGTCGGTGTAGGACAACATGCGGTCGCCGACCGGCCGCGGCGCAGTGGCCAGCGGCAGCAACAACTGCTGGAACCTGGGGCTGGCCTGGTCCTTCGGAGTGTCGCCCAACCAGCAGTGGGATTGCGCGAGACACCAGCCGACGAATGCGTCGAACGACTGCTGAAATCCGGCACCCTGATTCACCAAGCTCTCCACCAGGTTGTCATTCGGGTCCAGCGCGCCGTCGAGCACCATCGCCCGCACATTGCCCGGGAACTGCTCGGCATAGGAGGTGCCGATCCGGGTGCCATAGGAGTAGCCCAAGTAGTTGAGCTTCGCGTCACCGAGCGCGGAGCGCAGCACGTCCATGTCCCGGGCGACATCCCTGGTACCGGCGTTGGCGAGCACCTCTTTGCTCACCCGCTGGGCACACCGCGCGGCGTAGGCCCGGTTCTCGCTCTCGGTATGAGCGATCCCGGCCGGCGAGGTGTCCAGGTCGACGTCGAGCCGCTGCGCATCCTCCTCCTGGTTGCTCCGGCAGACGATCTTCGGCTCGCTCGCGCCGACTCCTCGGGGATCGAACCCCACCACGTCGAACCGGCGACCCAGATCGGTCCCGGCCACCCGCGCGGCCAACGACGCAACCGCAGCCATCCCCGAAGCACCTGGACCGCCGGGGTTGACCAGCAGCGAGCCCAGCCGCGCTAGCTGGTTGTCGGCGGGACGGCGGAGCACTCCGAGCAGCGCGGTGCGGCCCTGCGGGTGAGCGTAGTCCAGTGGCACCTCCACTCGGGTGCACCGCAGCGTGGGGTTCGCGAAGGACTGCCGTTCACGGTTTGTGCTGGCGAAGTTCTTGCAGCCGCTCCAGGTCAGCCGCTGACCGTAGTACCGCTCAAGACCCCGGGGCACCAGCCCCGCGGGACCGGCTTGGTACTGCGAGACGTCCGGGTCGGAATGTGATCCCGCGACGTCAACGGCCTGGCGAGCACCCACGGCAGCGCAACCACTCACGACAGCCACGATCGCCAGGACAGCGGTCGGACGCAACAGGGACGACACCGGGCAGATCCTAGCGGCGGATGATGAGAGCATGCCGCAGCTGCGTCTGGCGCTGGCCCAGGTGAACCCGTGCGTGGGCGACGTCGCGGGCAACACCACGATCATCGCCGCGCACTGCCAAGAAGCCACCACCGCCGGTGCGCACCTCGTGGTGTTCGGCGAGATGGCGCTCACCGGCTACCCAGTGGAGGACCTCGCGCTGCGGGAGTCCTTCGTCGCCGGGTCGGCGCACGCCCTCCAGACGCTGGCCGAGCGGCTCGCCCGGGAGGGCATCGGGAAACTGGCCGCCGTCGTCGGATACCTGGACTCCGACGACGGCGGAGTCCGCGACGCGGCGGCGGTGTTGTACCGAGGGCGGGTGATAGCCCGCCAGTTCAAGCACCACCTGCCCAATTACGGGGTGTTCGACGAACGCCGCTATTTCATCCCCGGCACCACCTTGACCGTGTTCCGGCTGCACGGCCTGGAGATCGGGATGGTGATCTGCGAGGACATCTGGCAGGTGGGCGGTCCGATCACCGCGCTGGCGCAGGCCGGGGTGGACCTGGTAGTCGCGCCCAACGCCTCGCCCTACGAACGGGACAAGGACGACACTCGGCTGGCGCTGGTGGCGCGGCGCGCCATCGAGGTGGGTGTGCCACTGGCCTACGCCAATCTGGTGGGAGGCCAGGACGAGCTGGTCTTCGACGGCGACTCGATGGTGGTCGGCGGGCGTGGCGAGCTACTGGTGCGGGCGCCGCGGTTCACCGAGCAGCTCCTGGTGACTGACCTGGACCTGCCCGGCGGATCAGCCAGGGCAGTGGGCCGGTACGCCGGGCTGGACGTTCGCCGGGTCATTCTCGGCGATGACCCACTGCCGGCCTACTCCCCCGCATTCCCCGCGCCTACCACCGAGGCACTGTCCGAGGAGGCCGAGGTGTGGAGCGCGCTGGTGACCGGCCTGCGGGACTACTCGCGCAAGAACGGATTTCACTCGGTGGTGCTCGGGCTCTCCGGCGGGATCGACTCTGCGGTGTGCGCCGCGCTCGCGGTGGACGCGCTGGGCGCCGACGCGGTGCACGGGGTCTCGATGCCCTCGTCATATTCCTCGGCGCACTCCCGATCCGACGCCGCCGAGCTGGCCGGGCGCACCGGCCTGCATTACCAGGTACAACCGATCGGGGACATGGTCGATGTCTTCGTGCGCCAGCTCGGCCTGTCCGGAATCGCCGAGGAGAACGTGCAGGCCCGCTGCCGGGGAGTGACTCTGATGGCGCTGTCCAACCAGCATGGCCATCTGGTACTGGCCACCGGCAACAAATCCGAGCTCGCGGTGGGGTACTCGACGATCTACGGCGACGCGGTCGGTGGGTTCGCGCCGATCAAAGACGTGCCGAAGACCGCGGTCTGGGCGCTGGCGCGGTGGCGCAACGCCCTGGCCGAGAAGCGGGGTGAGACCCCACCAATCCCACCCCACTCCATCAGCAAGCCGCCCTCGGCTGAGCTTCGTCCCGGTCAGCTCGACGCCGACTCGCTGCCGGACTACCTGCTGCTCGACGAGATACTCGACGACTATGTGGCGGGCGACCGCGGTTTCCAGGACCTGGTGGCGGCGGGTTTCGCGCCGGAGCTGGTCGAGCGCGTCGTGCGGCTGGTGGACGCCGCAGAGTACAAACGTAGGCAGTATCCACCCGGCACAAAGATCACCTTGAAGGCTTTCGGCCGGGACCGCCGACTGCCCATCACCAACCGCTGGCGCGAACGCTCCCCATAGCGCAACGGCTGAACACCAGTCGCCCGAGGGAAGGCCGTCCAGCCCAGTGACGGCATCCTCCAGTGGGCCAAGATAGCGTTATGGCTCGTCTCCTCGTCCTGGGCGGTTCGTGGTTCCTCGGTCGGGCTGTGGTGGATGGCGCGTTGGCGCGAGGCTGGGAGGTGACCACCTTCCGGCGCGGTCGCTCTGGTGAAGACGCACTGGGAGTGACCGTTGTGCGCGGCGATCGCACGAAGGTCATCGACCTGGCCCGACTCGCTGATGCCGGGCCGTGGGACGCGGTGGTGGACACCTCGGGATATGTGCCGCGTGAGGTGCTTGCCGTGGCTCGCGTTCTGGAACCGGTGGCGAGTCGGTATGTGTTCGTGTCGACGGTATCGGTGTATCAGGGCTGGCCGATGGTGCCGCTGACGGAGGATTCCTCGTTGCTGGAGTGCCCACCCGATGCTGGACCGGATTTCGGATATAACGGGAACCCTGGCCCTTTGGTGTACGGCTTCACCAAGGCGGGTTCGGAACGGGCCGTTGTGGAAACCTTTGGCGCAGAGCGGAGCGTCGTGCTCCGTCCCGGGGTGATCGTGGGTCCGCGGGAGTACATCGGCCGGCTTCCGTGGTGGTTACGCCGGGTGGCGCGCGGTGGCCGGGTTCTTGCGCCGGGCCAGCCGGACCGCCGTATTCAGCCGGTAGACGTCCGGGACGTGGCGGACTTCGCACTCCGGACTGCCGTCGGCCCGGCAGGCGTGTTCAATATCACGTCTTCTGGGCACGACACCATGGCGGACCTTCTCATCGTCTGCCGAGACGTCACCGGATCAGCTGCACGATTCGAGTGGATCACTGATGAGGCCTGGCTGGTGGCTCAGGACGTCGCGCAGTGGACGGAGTTGCCGCTGTGGCGCACCTATGCGGGAGCCTGGGCGGTGGACTCGTCGCGCGCCCGCGCCGCAGGACTGACCACCCGCCCGCTGCGGACTACCGTCAGTGACACGTGGGAATGGATGCACTCCGGCCGGCCCGCAGTGATGCACGAGCGACAGTCTAAGCACGGAATCGATCCGGGCAAGGAGAACGCGATACTCGGAATCTGGGACGCCCGGCAGGCTGACCACTGCGGATGATTTCGCTGACCTACCCGCCGGGGTTCATGATGGCCCGGGTGGCACTGCGCGGAAGACCGCGTGTGGTGAAGTCCTCGATAGCCTCCCCGATGCGGCGTGCTTCTACGGCATCCCGGTAACGGGCCGCATTCAGGACGCGTCCCAGGCTGGTGAGCCGCTGGGTAACGGACTCGGTGCGTCGTTCCGGGGCCAGGGCAAACACCGGCACGAGCGCGTCCTCTGCTCCTGCGAGATCACCGCGCAGCGTGCGGGCGGCAGCGAGGTCCGCCCGCACGCCGAGTTCACCGGCCACCCACCGGGACTGTTCGGGTATCTCGCCGAACAGCACCAGGGCAGCGGCCGCCTCGATTTCGGCTTGGTCGCCGTCGCCGAGAGCGACGAATGACGCTCCGGCGCACAGCGCGTGCCGGGAGCGATCGAATCCGAGCCAACCGCCGATCTCGTCCAGAAATGGGTCATTTCCGGCGCGCTGCAATTCGTCGGCGGCGGCGTCCAGCGCGGCGCGTACCTCTTGCCGCGCGCCGATCAATGCCAGTGAGCGGGCGTGCATGGAGTGCAGACAAGCGCGAGCTGTGCCCACGGGTGCGGTCTCCAGTGCGGTGGCCGCCAGGCTCGCGGCGCGGCGCGGGCGAGCGGTCCAGATCATGACGGTGGCCTGCTCCACCCGAGCCCAGGCGCACAGCGAGGGGTGGTCAATCACGCTTCCGTAGGTGTGCGCGGCACGCGCCTGCTCTTCAGCAGCCTCGATGTGGCCCAGGTCAAAGGACACCGAGGAGAGCAGAACGCACGCCAAGCCGGCGAGCAGGTACAGCTCGGCTTGCTGACGTGGTTTGTGCGTGCGGTCCAGTTGCTCGTACACGGTGTCGCGAAGGCGGACAAGATCGGTGAGCATCACTAGTGGCGGCGTTATGAAGTACGCCCGCGCCGCCCGTTGCGCGGCGTGGTGCAGATGCTCCAGCGCGGACGGGTCCAGCGCCGAGGCCGCCTTGATGGCGTGGTGCACCGATTCCTGACCAGCATTCATGATCAGTTCCTCCTCGCTCCTGAAGACCGCGACCGCGCCCCTGTCGGGGGGCCCGAACAGGCGGGACACCGGCTCGGCCCACCAGTGTTCGAGCACCCGGCGGCACACCGGACGCGGCAGGTCGGATTCCCCGGCCAGCCATCGTTTCGCTTGACGTTCCGAGATGTGGGCCTTGCCTTCTCCGCACTCGATCGCCGCAGCGTGGAAACGATCGACGAACTCCCGGACGGACAGGTGCGCGGTCTGCGCGCATTGTTCCAACCGGGTTCGCGGTACCTGAGCCATTGGCCCACCTCCTGAGTGTGCCAGCAAACGGTAGCCACCCGGTCGATTAGTCAGGACCCTACCTCGCCGCGATGTCACCGCATTGGCCCCGAACGGCCCAGTCCTGACCTCCCAGTGCACCCGCGTGGTGGCGATAGTTACCCAAGCGACCACCGCGATCAGGAAGGGGCCACCGTGCCGGTTCCTGCTGGCGGCCAGCCGGATCCCTGCATGACCGCCGAGCGTGCCCACACAGAGAGGGCGCACCACCCGATAGCTCGGCGGTCGCCAGTCGCCCTCGAAGCGGCGACTGGCCTCCGCGACGGCGGCCCCGAGCTTGCGCCCCGATGAACGCCTCGGGGCCGCCGTCGCCCCCCTCACGACAGAACGCCGCGAGCAGACCACAGGAAGGCCTACCCGATGCCCATTCCCAGGATGGACGCCCACCAGCGTGTGGGCGTGCTCCGCTGCGATGGATGCTGGAGTGCTGCGACACTGGAACTACCCGCCACACCCAGCGCCCTCACGGAGGCCGAGCACTTGGTGGCGCGGGCGCTGCCCGCCTGGGGCATCGCCGCCGAGCACATCGACGCCGTGCAGACGGTGACACGCTCTCTCCTGCAGCCGGCTGTCACGCAGGAGACGACGGCAATGATCGCCTTCGCGTTCGTCAGGCACGTCGACGGGATCATCGTGGAGGTCTGCGAGGCCGTCACGTGCTCGCCCGACGTGGTGATGTTGCTCAGCCTGCCGCAGCCCAGCGGGCTGCACTGGTGCCACGACGCCCAAGGCCAGCTGTGCGGCCGGCTGCTCTGGTGCGGAATCCGGACCACACCACAGCCACACCCGACACCGCGCACCCCCCATGCGGGGGCCTCCTCTCGCGGCCTGTGAAGCGGCTACCGCCCACGTCTCGGCTGAGGCGCCGCAGCGCAGGGCGAATGTGGTGTCCGATGACGAACGGCGGATCGACGCGGCCCAGAATCGGTGTCGTCATGGTTGCCTCCGAGTAGTAGCTGTGAGTCTCGTCGCACGCTAGTGCCAAGCTCTGACAATCAGTGCAAGGCTTGTGATGCAAGCGATCCGGCATGACCCGGGGACCGGCGAGCTACGGCCGGCCTTGAGGGAGGACGGTCAATGGTGACCGCTGTGGCTGCCCAACCCGCGCTGTACGGCGGGCCGGTGAGACCCGACCAGAAGGTCCAGCGAGTCCGCGTTCCGGACCTCATGGCGGCCAAACGTCGCGGCGAGAAGTGGGCGATGCTCACCGCATATGACTACTCCACGGCCGCACTGCTGGATGCCGCCGGAATCCCCGTGCTGCTGATCGGCGACTCAGCGGCCAACGTCGTCTACGGCTACGACACGACGCTACCGGTCACCGTCGAGGAGCTGGTGCCCCTGGTGCGCGGCGTGGTCCGCGGTGCCCGCCGAGCGCTGGTCGTCGCCGATCTGCCCTTCGGTTCCTACCAGTCCTCCCCGGCTCAGGCGCTGGAGACCGCAGCGCGTTTCCTCAAAGAGGCCGGCGCGCATGCGGTGAAGCTAGAGGGCGGCCACCAAGTGGTGCCGCAAGTCGAGGCGCTGGTCGCGGCGGGCGTGCCGGTCATGGCCCACCTCGGGCTCACCCCGCAGTCGGTGCACGCGATGGGCGGCTACCAGGTGCAGGGACGGGGCGAGCCCGGTGAACGCCTGCTCGACGACGCAAAAGCCCTGGAAGCCGCTGGGGTGTTCGCCATCGTGCTAGAAGTTGTGCCCGCCGAGTTGGCCGCGCGAGTCACCGCGGTGACGAGTGTGCCCACCATCGGGATCGGTGCCGGACCGGCCTGCGACGCCCAGGTCATGGTGTGGCAGGACATGGCGGCTTTCCACCCCGACGCATCTGCGGTGCCGAGGTTCGTCAAGTCCTACGCCAAGCTCGGCGATGGGCTACGAGAGGCCGCGAGCCACTTCGCCGCGGAGGTGTGCTCGGGCGCCTACCCGGGTCCCGAGCACACCTACCACTAAGCCCTGGCGCTTACCGGTGGGGGTGGCGGGGGCTGGGCTGGCAGCGTGGGCAGGTGTAGGAGGAGCGGTTCATGAAGGACTCCCGCCGGATCGCGGTGCCGCAGCGTGGACAGGGTCGCCCGGCCTGCCCGTAGGCGGCTAGCGAGCGGTCGAAGTAGCCAGAGGCACCGTTGATATTGACGTACAGCGCGTCGAAGGAGGTGCCACCGGCAGCGAGCGCCTCGATGATCACCTCGGTGGCGGCGCTGAGCAGGGTACGTCCTTGCGCGGCGGTCAGCGTCTCGGTGGGGAGCGCCCCATGCAGCCGTGCCCGCCAGAGCGCCTCATCGGCGTAGATGTTGCCGATTCCGGACACCAGAGTCTGATCCAGCAACGCGCGTTTAAGACCGGTGCGCCGCCGTCGGATCCCGGCGACCACCGCATCACGATCGAAACACGGGTCCATCGGGTCTCGCGCGATGTGCGCCACCGGCGTGGGCAAGCCCTCGATCACCTCCTCCACCGAGAGGCCACCGAACGTACGCTGGTCGATGAAGCGCAGCTCAGGGCCACCGTCGAGGAATCGCAGCCGCACTCGCAGGTGCGTCTCGTCGGCGGCACCAGGTGGCTGGATGCGCATCTGCCCGCTCATGCCCAGATGGGCCAGCAACGCCTCGTTGGCACCCAGATCCAGCCACAGGTACTTACCGCGGCGGCGAGCGGCGTGGATCTGCCGGCCGCGCAGCCGAGCGACGAAGTCCAGCTCACCGGCGAGATGCCGGCGTACCGAACGAGGGTGGCGTACCTCAACGGCGGCCACCCTGCGCCCGGTGACGTGCTCGGCGAGGCCGAGCCGGACGACCTCGACCTCGGGCAGCTCCGGCACGCGGTGCTACCCCGTCGGCGGGGCGTTCCCGCTGGCCAGCTCGGACAGCGAACGCCAGGCGGTCTCGGCGGCCCGCTGCTCGGCTTCTTTCTTGGTCCGACCCTGCCCGGTCCCCCGCTGGACCCCGGCTATCACGGCGGTCGCGGTGAACTCCTTGAGGTGGTCGGGTCCGTCCTCGGTAATCCGGTACTCGGGCACCCCCAGGTCACGGCTGGCGGTGAGCTCCTGGAGGCTGGTCTTCCAGTCCAAGCCGGCGCCCAGCAGGGGAGCCATCACCAGCAGCGGATCGAACAGCCGGTGCACCACGCCGCGAGCGACGTCCGTGCCGTGCTGCAGGTACACCGCACCGATCAGTGCCTCGATGGTGTCGGCCAGGATGCTGGACTTGTTGCGGCCCCCGGTGAGCTCCTCACCCCGACCTAGCAGCAGGTACTTGCCCAGGCCCGTGGTACCCAGCTCGCGGGCCACGCCGGCCAGCGCGTGCATGTTCACCACGCTAGCGCGCAGCTTGGCGAGCTGTCCCTCGGGCAGGTCGGGATGGGTGCGAAAGAGATGGTCGGTGACGACCACACCGAGCACGGCATCGCCGAGGAACTCCAGGCGCTCATTGGGTTCCAGCCCACCGCTCTCGTAGGCGTAGGAGCGGTGGGTGAGCGCAAGAGTGAGAAGCTCGGCGTCGATGTCGACGCCGAGCGCGGTAAGCAGGGGGGTCAGATCCGATGGGTGACCCCGCGAAGACCGGTTCTCCAAGGTACGTCGCGTCGTGGAGTCAGGCCGGCCGGATGACCTGGCGGCCGTCGTATTTCCCGCAATGCGGGCAGACCATGTGCGGCGGCTTCGGCTGCCGGCAGGCCCGGTTCGAACACGCGGCGAGAGCCAGGGCGGTGGCTTTCCACTGGGCCCGCCGGGAGTGGGTGTTCGACCGGGACATCCTACGCTTGGGGACGGCCACGTTACTCGTTCTCCTCTTCGCTTCCGCGCAACCGCTGCTTCAGTGCTGTTTTCCGTCCTGTTTTCAGGGCGGCTCTGCGCGGATCCATAGTCTCATGCCGGTGATCCGTACCGAGCTCCGCCCACTGACCGCCACATTCCGGGCACAGGCCGGGACAGTTCTCGCTGCACAGCGGAGCCTGCGGCAGCGCCAGCAGCAACGCGTCGCGAACCACTGGCTCCAGGTCGACCAGGCCGTCGACGACCCGGCTGACCTCGTCGGGATCGGTGCTGGCGTCGGTCGCCGTGCCCGGGTAGGCGAACAGCTCGGTCAGCCCGACCTCAAGGGAGTCCACCAGCGGATCCAGGCACCGGGCGCACTGCCCGGCGAGCAGCGCTGATGCCGTGCCCGACACCAGCACACCCTCCACGACCGACTCCAGCTGCACGTCCAGGCACACCCGGCTCTCCGAGGAGATCCCGATCACGTCCATCCCCAGCCGGGCCGGCAGATCGACGTCACGGTGGTAGCACCGCATCGCCCCGGGACGTCTACCCAGGTCCCGGGTGTCGATCACCCATGGGGCGGACGGGTCAGGTCGGGCGGGAGCGGTCTTGCGCGGCATCACGGTGCAGAATAGGCGACCGGCCCGCCGTGATGGGCGCGGCCGCGCCCGATGGTGCGCAAAGTGCGGTTGAGCAGGTCCTCAAACTCCGCAAGGGTGCCCTCGACATAGGCGTCGCATTCCGAGCGCAGCCGGTGAGCCTCGGTGCTCACCTCGTCGTGGATTCGGCTGGCCTCGGCTCGGGCCGCCTGCACCACCTGGGTTTGCTCGACCAACCGGGCCTGCTCAGCACGGCCGTCGGCGACGGCCCGGTCATATGCCGCCCTCCCGGCTACGGTCATCCGTTGCGCCTCAGCTTCCGCGCGCCCGGTGAGCTCCTGGTACTCCCGGCGTCCGGTGGCCGCGATGCGCTCCGCCTCAGCGTGCGCCTCGGCAAGCATCAACTCAGCGTCGGAGCGGGCCTCGGTGACCAGACGCGCAGCCTCCTCGCGTGCCCCGGTCACCGCCTGTTCCGCCTCCTGCCGCGCGGTGTGCACCAGCTCGTCCCGATGGTCCAGCACGTCCTGGGCATCATCAAGCTCAGCGGGGATCGCATCGCGGATGTCGTCGAGCAGTTCAAGCACATCCCCGCGGGGCACCACACAGCTGGAGGTCATCGGTACCCCACGCGCCTCCTCGAGGGTGGTCACGAGCTCGTCAAGTGCCTCGAAAACCCGGTACACCGGCCCCTGTTCACCATCCACGGCTACCATTGTGACCGGTCGGGCAGGCCAGATGCGGGAACACGCGGCATCTCGGCGTGTCCGCTCATTCGGGCCGTTCTCCGGCGAGCCGGTTGATCAGGCGTTGGTGCACCGTGGCCGGTAGCAGATGGCCCACGTCACCACCATAGGCAGCGACCTCTTTGACCACCGAGCTGGACAGGTAGCTGTAGTGCGGTTTGCTCGGCAAGAACATCGTGTCCACTCCGGAGAGCTGGTAATTCAGCTGGGCCATCTGCAGCTCGTAGTCGAAGTCACTGACCGCGCGCAGGCCCTTCACGATCGTCGCGATTCCGTTGGTAGTGCAGTAGTCCACGAGCAGCCCGTGCCACGAGTCGATACGGACGCCTGCCAGGTGCCCGGTGATCTCCTTCAGCATCGCCATGCGGTCGAAGACCTCAAACAGGCAGCTCTTGGTCTTGTTGATCAAGACGGCAACCACGACCTCGTCGAATTGGCGCGCGGCCCGCTCGATGATGTCGAGGTGGCCCTTGGTGGCGGGATCGTAAGAACCGGGGCACACCGCGCGCCTCATGGCGCGCAACCGTCGTACACTCCATAATATATAACAGTGTCTCCATACCGTCGATGGGTGAGCGCACTCACACTGGCCGGCCAGGCCGGCGTGAGTGCCGTGACCGGGCGCTCCACCACGAGCAGCGCCGTCGACGCCAGCCAGCCGCCGTCGGCCAGGGCGCGCAACACACCGCCCAGAGCACCCTCGCCGAGTGCGTAGGGGGGGTCGGCGAGCACCACGTCGTAGGGCAGGCCCGGGTCGCCACGCAACACCACAGGCACATCCGCAGCGCTCACCTGCACCGCGGCGCCGCCCGGCCCGCCCAGTCCGATCGTCTCGACGTTGCGGCGCAGCACGGCGAGGGCGTGCCGGTCCGATTCCACGAACCGGACGTACGCCGCCCCCCGGGACAGCGCCTCCAATCCCAGCGCGCCAGATCCGGCGTAGAGGTCGAGCACCCGGGTACGGTGGAGGTCCCGACGCGCCTGCAGCGCGCTGAACACCGCCTCCCGGACCCGGTCCGACGTCGGCCTGGTGCCGTGCGGCGGAACAGCCAGCCGCCGCCCCCCGGCAACACCCGCCACGATCCGCACCATAGTGCCCATGATGCCGCTGCGCGACGTGTTCTCAGTGGTCCAGGGTGCGGTACTCGTCGGAGAGCCGGTCGAAGACCTGGCGGGCGTCAGTATCGTACACCGCGAGCGCCTCATAGGTGGCAAAGCAGGTCTCGTAATCAGCGATGTCGCGGGCGTCGGTGATGATGGCCGTAGCAGTCTCGGTGCCGACGATCGCCGCCCGTCGGTCGTAAAGGTGAAAACCGTGCAGAGCGCCTGTCCGCACGGGCTTGGTCCAGGGAATGACGCCCACACGCACGTTGCTACGCCGAGTGGCCTCGGCGAGATGTTGCAGTTGTGCAATCATCACGGCGGGCGAGCCGACGTGCCAGCGCAACGCACCCTCAGTCATGATCAACACGAACTCCCGGTCGGTGTCCAGTAGACGCTGCCGGTTACCCCGAGCAGTGACCATCTGTTCGACCTCGTCGTCGGGCAGACTCTCGCCAATCATGGCGCGGATGTAGCCGGGGGTCTGCAGCAGCCCGATCACCAGCGCGGGGTGGAAGGTCCGGAGCAGCCGCGACGCCGCTTCGATGCGGCCGACGCGCTCCTGCATCCGGTAGGCGCCACGCTGCAGCATGACCCGCGCCGAGACCTGTTCCTCCCGCAGATCGCCGGCAATGGCGAGCAACTGCTGCCTGGTTCGTGCCGGTGCGCGGTAGACCCGGCACAGTGCCTCCACCTCGGCTGCGGTGGGGACCTGCTTGCCGGTCTCCAGGCGGCTGATCTTCGGCTGGGACAGGCCTGCCGCGCGCGCCGCTTCAATCCCGGACAGGTGCGCGTCGCGCCGGAGGCGGCGCAGCGTGGCGGACAACTCGTCGGGGGATCTGGCTCGATTCCCCGGATGGTGACCACACCTGGCCACTCACGAGACGGGGCTGACGCCCCAATTACCCCTCGACCGTCACTCCCTCGGCTTCAAACGGTGCTTTCCCGTCTCGTATTCTCCCGACTCGTTAGGACGCCTGGGCATAGCGACCACATATCCACCGTGCCTCACGAAATCCCGGATTTCCTCATCGATGTGCGGAATGCCATCCGGACCGCAGTCCACAATGAGGTTCACCTCTTTGAGCGCAGCCCAGATGGGCAAGTTCGGATCGAATTTGGCCGCTCTGTTACGGCACGCTCGCACAAAAAGCTCAAAGCCGTCGTCGCCGTCGTGGTCTTCCTGGATGCGCCGCAGCTTATCCAGAAGAGCTTCCCTCTCCTTCGTACGCATCACATACCACCCCTCAATTCCGGATCGCACCCTTAAGTCAGCCAACATCTATTATAGCATGGTTAATGAAATCATCAGGAACACTACGGGGAGCGCAGTTCCAAAATCAGGTCACCGCCCTCCACCTGCTGCACGGACTTGATCGCTAGCCGGGCCACCGTGCCGCTCATGGGCGCGGTGATCCCGGCTTCCATCTTCATCGCCTCGATGGTGGCCACCGGCGCTCCCGCGACCACCGTGTCTCCTTCGGACACTTGCAGGGTGACCACTCCGGCGAACGGCGCCGCGACCTGCTTGCCGTTGGATCTGTCCGCCTTCTCGGCGGCGGGGACCTGCGAGGCAACGGAGCGGTCCCGGACCTGCAACGGCCGCAGCTGCCCGTTGAGCGTGCACATCACGGTGCGCATGCCGCGTTCGTCGACGTCTCCGATCGCCTGTAGCTGGATCAGCAGCTGCACCCCCGGATCGAGGTCCACAGTGTGCTCCTCACCGGGGCGCAGCCCGTAGAAGAACTCCTTGCTGGGCAGCACTGAGGTGTCCCCGTAGGCCTCGCGATGTTCCTCGAACTCCGCCGTCGGACCGGCGAACAGCAGCCGGTTCAGCGTCCGCGGCCGATCCCCCTTCAAGCCCTGCCGATCTTGCACGGACAGCTCGACCATCCGCCGTGGACCGCCGCGACCGGCCAGCGCCTTGGTGCGCAGCGGCTCTGGCCACCCGCCGGGGGGAACACCGAGCTCGCCATGCAGGAAGCCGATCACCGAGTCGGGAATGTCGAAGCGGGCGGGGTCGGCCTCGAACTCCTTGGGCGCAACGCCAGCACCGACCAGGTGCAGCGCCAGATCCCCGACAACTTTGGACGACGGGGTCACCTTCACCAGCCGCCCGAGCATCCGGTCGGCCGCCGCGTAGGCTTCCTCGACCTGCTCAAAGCGGTCGGCCAGGCCCAGCGCCGCGGCCTGCTGGCGCAGGTTGGACAGCTGGCCACCGGGGATCTCATGGTGGTAGACCCGCCCGGTGGGCGAGGCCAGGCCGGAGTCGAAGGGTGCGTAGACCTTGCGCACCAGCTCCCAATAGGGCTCCAGGTCGCACACCGCCTGCAGGTCCAACCCGGTGCTGCGCTCGGTGTGCTCGGTGGCCGCGACCAGCGCGGACAGCGCCGGTTGCGAGGTGGTGCCGGCCATGGCCGCCGCCGCCGCATCGACCGCGTCCACCCCGGCGTCGATCGCCGTGAGCAGGGTGGCGAGCTGACCACCGGGGGTGTCGTGAGTGTGCAGGTGCACTGGCAGGTCGAACCGGCTGCGCAGCGCCGATACCAGCGTCCGGGCCGCTGGCGGGCGCAGCAGGCCGGCCATGTCCTTGATCGCCAGCACATGCGCGCCGGCCGCGACGATCTGCTCGGCCAGCCGCAGGTAGTAGTCCAGCGTGTACAGCTTCTCCGCAGGATCGGACAGGTCAGCGGTATAGCACAGCGCCACCTCGACGACGGCCCGGCCGGTCTCACGCACCGCGTCGATGGCCGGGCGCATCTGGGACACGTTATTGAGCGCGTCAAAGATCCGGAAGATGTCCAGCCCGGTCTCGACAGCCTGCTCGACGAAGGCGGCGGTCACCTCGGTCGGGTAGGGTGTATAACCCACCGTGTTACGCCCGCGCAGCAGCATCTGCAGGCACACGTTGGGCACCGCCGTGCGCAACGCGGCCAGCCGCTCCCACGGATCCTCGGCGAGGAAGCGCAGCGCCACATCGTACGTCGCGCCACCCCAGCACTCCAGCGACAGCAATTGCGGGGTCATCCGAGCGACGTAGGGCGCCACGGCCACCAGGTCCTTGCTGCGCACCCGGGTCGCGAGCAACGATTGGTGGGCGTCCCGGAAGGTGGTGTCAGTGACGCCGACGCTGTCTCGGGCGCGCAACCAGCGCGCGAATCCCTCCGGGCCCAGCGCGAGGAGCTGGCGCCGGGATCCGGCGGGCGGACGGGCGTCCAGGTCGATCATCGGCAGTTTGCTCGCCGGATCGCCCAGATCGGGGGGATCGCCGTGCGGCCGATTCACCGTCACGTCCCCGAGGTAGGTCAGTAACCGGGTGCCACGGTCCGCGGAGCGCCGGGCGACGAGCAGGTGTGGTCGCTGCTCGATGAACGAGGTGGTGACCTTGCCCGCCACGAAGTCTGGCTCGTCGAGCAACGCCAGCAAGAACGGGATGTTGGTCGCCAACCCGCGGATCCGGAACTCGGTGAGCGCCCGGCGGGCCCGGCGTACCACGGTGGGGAAGTCGCGGCCCCGGCAGGTGACCTTGACCAGCAGCGAGTCGAAGTACGCGCTGATCTGGGCGCCCACGTCCATGGTGCCACCGTCCAACCGGACCCCGGCACCGCTGGCCGAGCGGTACGCGGTGATCGTGCCGATGTCCGGGCGGAACTCGTTGGCCGGGTCCTCGGTGGTGATCCGGCATTGCAGCGCGGCGCCGCGCACCACGATTGTGTCCTGGGACAACCCGAGATCAGCCAGCGTCTGTCCGGCCGCGATCCGCAGCTGAGCGCCAACCAGATCAACATCGGTGATCTCCTCAGTCACCGTGTGCTCGACCTGGATCCGCGGGTTCATCTCAATGAACACGTGGCGACCGTCGCGGTCGACGAGGAACTCCACGGTGCCCGCGTTGACGTAACCGATTTTCCGGGCAAAAGTCACCGCGTCGGCGCAGATCCGCTCCCGCAGATCGGGGTCCAAGTTCAGCGCGGGGGCCACCTCCACCACCTTTTGGTGCCGCCGCTGCACCGAGCAGTCCCGCTCATAGAGGTGGATGACGTTCCCGGTCGAGTCGGCGAGGATCTGCACCTCGATATGCCGGGGCTCGATGACCGCCCGCTCCAGGAACACGACCGGGTCACCGAACGCCGACTCGGCCTCCCGGCTGGCGGCCTGAAGCGCGGTGCGCAGGCCGGTGGGCTCAGTGACCCGACGCATACCGCGCCCACCGCCCCCGGCGACGGCCTTGACGAAGAGCGGGAACCCGATCTCGGTGGCAGCGGCCATCAGGTGGTCGATGTCGGCGGACGGTGCGCAGGACTCCAGCACCGGCACTCCGGCGTCGCGCGCCGCAGCCACCGCCCGCGACTTGTTACCCGCCAGCACCAGCACGGCGGGAGGCGGCCCGACGAAGGTGATACCAGCCTGCTGGCAGGCCATGGCCAGTTCCGGGTTCTCTGACAGGAAACCGTATCCAGGGTAGACCGCGTCGGCCCCGGCCCGCTGCGCGGCCCGGACAATCTCCGGTACCGAGAGGTACGCCCGGACCGGATGACCTTTCTCACCGATCTGGTAGGCCTCGTAGGCCTTGAGCCGGTGTTCGGAGTTGCGATCCTCGTAGGGGAACACCGCGACTGTCTGGCAACCTAGCTCGTAGGCGGCCCGAAACGCCCGGATCGCGATCTCCCCGCGGTTAGCGACCAGCACCTTGCGGAACATGCGCCAGCTCCCTTCCCACCCGGGCGCCGGACCGGGATCGCCTACCGGCTGCTCCGAGCGCATCATCGCAGGTGATGCCGGCTACCGGGGGGTATTCGATCCGCCAGGTGCCCGCGCTCTCCCGCGCGAGCGACTGGAGGGGTATCAAGGATGTGACACGAAAGGACACCACCATGGGCAGACTGCGGTACCGCCACTACCATCGTTATGACCATCGCTGGGGTCCGACGCGGCGGCCCGTTAGTCTTAGTCGGCTGCTGATGCTGCTAGTGCTGCTGTGCGCAGCGATCCTGGCCAGCGCTGGCGCACTCACCGTGATTGTCATCACCAGGATCGTAGTCATCATGCTAACCCTCCTTGGACCGTTCATGCTGTTCGGAGCGGGCGCGGTGGTCGTGACGCGGCACCTGTACCGCCGCCACCGCCGGGCGACAAGCCGGCAGCAACCGGCGCCCATGCCCGTGGCGCGAATGGCCCCACCCCTCGCGCGGGCCGCGCCCGTCCCGGACTGGCAAGCTACCCGGGCCCGGTTCGCCCAACTGCGCGGTGAGTACGGCCAGTTCGAATGCGACCCGCTCGCGGTGCTGCGGCTACCCGCGCTGACCGACGTCACGGTGCCCTCCACCGGCCGGTTTGTGGAGGCCTTTGCCCAGGCCCAAGCCCTGGACACGGACACCGAACCGCCGCTGGCGCATCGTGCGCACTTCGCCACCGCGGTGGATCAGGCGTGCCGTGCCTGGCAGGCCGCCCGCGACGCGGCGCAACGCATCCAGCTGGCCGGGATCCCCGCGCAGGAGCGGGCTACCGTGGCGCGGGCGATCAAGCTGCTCACCGTGGCCCGAGACTCCACCCACGACGCCGAGCGCACCGCCGCGTATGCCAAGGCCCGCGCGGAATTGGCGAAACTGGACCGTAGCGGAACGCTTCGACTCCCCCCAGCCGCAGCCGCAGCACTCGACGCCGCCGCCCGCAGCCAGCTGCCCGCCGGCTAGGCCGCAGGCTAATCGAATCCAGTGCTTCCTGACCGGCCATGGCACGCTGACCGATATGCATCGCCCCGTCTCAGTCATGGTCACTTCTCCCGACGGCCTTCACCTTGCTGGCACGCTTCTCGCGCCGGTCGGTGCTCGCCAAGGAGCCGTCCTCGTGCACGGCGGGTAGCGTTCCTGGGGACGAGCTTCAGCGGCGGCATCTGCGCCTACTACGCCGCAACGCATCCGACTGAACCAGCAAGCCGTTCTCCAACGTACGGTCCAGGGCACGGCGAAGAGCCAGGCTCGGTGGGCACGATCGTATACGTGGGCTGAGAGTGTGCGGCCGGCTACTACCCGGGGCGACATCCTGCGTCACGATCGCCCGATGCCTGCCACGTCACGTGCCGATGTCACTGTCGGTGAGGTCCGGGGAAGGACTGTCGCCGCGTGCGGAGTTGCCACAGACGGCAACTTGGGGCGAGAAGTTGCCGTCTGTGGCAACTCCGCAACAGATCCCCCCACCTCCGGTGGGGCGTGCGGGGGCTGAGCGAACGAGCGCCAGAGCGGACAGCGGCCCGTGCCGCGACCATGTGCCGCGCCACACCAGATGGCTAGCGACGCCACCGGCGCCCCGCGCCGGGATGCCTGGGGCAGGCAGACGTGACCACCGCGACCATGAAAACGATCATGGAACAACCGTGCAGTAGTCCTGCACCGTCGCGCGCATCCCGACGCCGAGCCGGTGCGGCGCGTCAGCGACTGCGTCTCCGACCGCGTGTTCCGATCGAGCCGGGTCTACCGCGAGCTATTCGTGCCCATTGGTGCCCGCTACCAGCTAGACACCATTTACTCGTCCGCCCCGACACGCACAAATAACAGCGCACAAACCGAAGAAGCCCGCAAACGCGCGCGTCTTACTATCCGCGAACTGGACATTCTCACCCTTGTCGGGGACGGGCTGAGTGCTCAGCAGATCGCCCGACTGAGAAGGATTAGCGTCCGTACGGTGCGAAAGCACCTCGAACACGTTTGCGAGAAGCTGGAATTCCACGACCGCCAGCTCGCCGTCAACAAGGCCCGACAAATAGGACTCCTGCACAGCGACGAGCCTGCGCTCCAAGGTCTTGCGGAATATCGGAACCGGAACGTACGTTGGGTAATCAACAGCCGCAAACGAGAGCTGGATTGACGGCAGAGCCGATCAGCAGCCGGACGGCCACGCCGGCGAGGTGGTCTGTTTGGCCTGGAGGGTGCAACGGGTGACGCCTACAGGTTTTCGGCCCAGCTGGCGGCGACGTCCTCGGGTAGGTTGGTGTACAGGCGCAGGTAGCGGTCGTTGGCGTGGCCGAGGCGGCGTTCGAGTTCGGCGCGGTTGTGTGGACGTTCGTACTCGAGGTAGTCGGCCAGGGCCAGGCGCGCGTCGCGGCCCAGGAACACACAGCGACGGGTTCCACCCTGTTGAGGTGTCGGTGTCGGACCCAGGCGAGCTGAGATCGCTGCGCGACCTCCATGCCGGGTGCCCGGCATGGAGGTCGCCCAGGTGCCCGGGGCGCCTGCGGACGGGGAGCTGGGGGCGTGGGATGCGCTGCAGGTGCTGGCCGCCAGCAGTGGCGTGTTGGCGGTGGCGGTACAGCCTGGACCGGATGCGGGCGCTGCTGGCCAGCCCGCTGTGCGGCGGCTGGCCTGAGGGCCCGATGGGCCGAGTCGAGGTCGTGGACAACCGGCGCAAGCCGGGCGACCTGCCGCACGAGCTGGTGACCTGGCTCAGCGACGCGGCGGACGTGGCGTTGTTCTACTACGTCGGCCACGGCCAGTACGACAACGACGACCGACTCTGCCTGTCGCTGGATGGGACGCCGGTTACGCCGTTAAGGTTTTAAATTCTTCGAGCGGGACCTTGATATATTGCCTAGCGCACAAGCCGTGGCTCGGGGGGTGCGTGCCACGTTCGGCGTTACCGATCGTCCGCTTGTCGAACCCGAGGGTCTTGGCGAAGTCATACTTGGGACTGGCACAGCGCCACATCACGGAGCAGCCGGATCCGGGCTGGGGTCCACTCCACCGCCGCAGCGTAACGCAGGGCCTGCTACGGCATTACCACCATTCACCTGTCCCCACTTGCCGGGGCAACCCGCAGAACCTCGGGTCGCGGCTGTGTCCCGATGTTCTTGGCCACCCGCTCTGCGGTGGCTTCGGCGTCTAGGCGGGCGCCGAGCCGGTCGAAGCCGGCTCGCGCGGCGGCCCGTTCATGCCGGGCCGCTTCAGGGTGGCCCGCTCGGTCCAATGCGGTGGCCAGCAGCACTCGGGCGCGAGCCCGCTCGTACGGTGCCAAGGCTTCGCCCCACAGCGCGACGCCGCGGCGCAGCGACGGCAGCGGGTCGTCTTGACCGGTGGCCAGCGCCAGCTCACCGCGAGCGCACTCAGCGGCCGCGAGCAGCGCCTTGCTGCCGTAGGTCTGCGCCGACTCGGCCAGCTCGGTCGCCGCACCCCGGGCCGTGTCGAGATCGTCGACGGCCAGCGCGATGCTCACCTGGTCGGGAAGGAGCCGGGCGCGGCCCAAGCGGTCCCAGCCCTCGCCGGCCAGCGCCGCGTTGATCAATGCGGCTGCCTCGGCGGGGCGACCACGCAGCAGCTCCAGCCGGGCCCGGCCGGGCAGCGGGCTGGCCCCCAGCTCCTCGGCCTTGGCGAAGGCTTTCTCGGCGGTGTCGAGGTCGCCGATCCGCAACCGGATCTCCCCAATACTGGCGAAGGCGAGGCCGGCATGGGCCGGATCGAAGCATTGCGTGCGGGCGCAGGCCCGGTGGGCCTCCTGCTCGGCGAGTGCCCAGGCGCCGCTGCTGACCATAATCGCGATGCGGTGGGTCTCGCAGTCGCCGGGGAAGCCGTTCAGCCCGGTGCGCACGAAACAGTCCTCGACGGCCTTGGTCCACTCCTGGGCGCGGCGGTAGTCACCCAGCTCGTAGCAGGTGAGGATGACCTGACAGAAGATCTGCACGGTGGCAAACTGCGACAGATCCCCGCCGACGGCCATCGCCATCCCCTCGTCATGCAGGGCTAATCCCTCCACGACCTGCCCACGGCGGATGAGCACCGCGCCCTGGAACACCATCCCGATGGCCTGCAGCTCGGCGACGCGGTGTCGTACGCCCGTCTCATAGGTCGACCGAGCGGCAGCCAGGCACTTCTCATGGTCGTCCATCATCAGCGCGCCGAGCATGGCTCCCCAGGACAGGTAGCCGTGCTCGGCGCAATCGGGCTCGGTCTCCAGCAGCCGCTGCGCGCGCTGGAACCAGCCGCTGGCCACCGCGAGCTGTCGAAGACCGAAGTTCTGCATCGTGAGTACGGCTGCGGCCACGGCGGCTCGGCGGTGGTCACCGGCCTGCAGGTAGGCGTGGTGGGCACGCTGCCGCGCCGGCAGCGCCTCCCGGTAGTGCCCCAACCAGTAGGCCGCCTCGGCCAGGCCCTCGAGGTCCTCGGCGCTCAGCGGTGCCGCCCGGTCCGCAGCGGACAGCAGCTCGTAAGCACACTGCCAGTCGTGTGCGGCCAGCGCGGCGCGAGCCTCGGGCAGCAGTTTCTCCGCGGTCGGCATCGTCGCGGGGCCGGACGAGCCGCGCACGGGCCACAGTTGCATCGGTGGCCAGTCCAGATCGGGCCGCTGGGCGAGCACCGCCTCGTGCAGCCGGACCAGCTCGGGGCTCGGGTCGATGCCGAGCAGCTCGGCGAGCTGCTCGCGCAGCCGCGCGTAGGCTCCCAACGCCTCGCCTTGGCGGCCGCAGCGGTACAGCGCCCGGATGAGCTGGGACCACAGCCGTTCGCGCAGCGGCTGCTCGACCACCGCCCGGCTCAACTCTCCGCACAGCGCAGCGTGGCGGCCCAGCGCGAGGTCGGCCTCAACACGGTCTTCCACCACGGCGGCGCGCAGCTCGGTCAGCCGGGCGATCTCGGCCTGCGCGAAGAGCTCGAGACCAAACTCGGCCAGCGGCGCGTCGCGCCACAACGCGAGCGCGGCGCGCAGCGTCTCGGCCGCCCGCCCGGGGTCGGAGAGCAGCGCGTCGTGACCATCGCAGGCTAACCGCTCGAACCGCACGGCGTCGACCGCCTCAGGCGGGATGGCCAGGGTATAGCCGTGACCGCGGGTGCGGAGCACGCCGTCCCGGGCTCGCGGGGCGCGATCGGGTTCGAGCGCCCCGCGCAGGTGGGAAACATAGGTCTGCAACGTATTCTCGGCCGTGGCCGGTGGTGTGGTGCCCCAGAGCACCTCAATCAGCCGGTCGGCCGAGAGCATCTCGTTGGCGTGCACCACGAGCGCGGCCAGCAGCAGCCGCTCCTTGGCGCTGGACACCTCGATCCGCCGTTTCTGGTCCAGTACTTCCAGCGGACCGAGAATCGCGAATTCCACCAGTGCCTCCAGACCCCGTTCCAGTGGCGCCTCAGTTGTGCTTCAGGTGTCACGTCCACGCTGCCCCCCTCGGCTTCACGCGCACGGACGGACCGCAATAGAAAAAATCATAGCCGCCGCACAAACCTGGCACTCACTGACCGTGTGCGAGTCGATGAGCCACCCCGGACTGGAAGCCGAGCCACCGGTGCTGGTGGAGGGCTTCCGGGGGCTCTGGGCAACCGCGCTGCGACTACCCAGAGTGAGCGACGGGTACCCGCCGGCAGGGGGCGGCGGGTACCCGTCGCCCCTTAGCCACGACAACCGGCTAGCGCGCCCGGACGGTGGCGGTGCAGCCGCTGCACGGGTAAAACCAAACCGGAAGGCTGAATCACTGGGGGGGTGAATGCGTACACGTCGGTTTAGCACCGCGCTGGCCGGGGTGCTACTTGGGGGACTGCTCGGGGCGGGTCTGGTCACCGGAGCCGTGGTCCCTGCGCTGGCCGCGCCGCCGACGCAGCCACCAGCCAAGACAGCGGTGGCGCGAGGCGATGGCGGCGCGGTGGTCTCGGACACCGCAGAGTCGACGCAGGCCGGCCTGGACGTGTTGCGCCAGGGCGGAACCGCCGCCGACGCCGCGGTCGCGGTCGCTGCGACGCTCGGCGTGACCGACCCCTACGTCGCGGGCCTCGGCGGTGGCGGCTACCTCCTCTACTACGACGCTCGCACCCACCGGGTGACCACGATCGACGGGCGAGAGACCGCGCCGAACGCCGACGGGCCAGCGATGTTCCTCGACCCGACCACCCAGGCGCCACTACCGTTTCCGACCGCGGTCACCAGCGGACTGTCCGTCGGGGTGCCCGGCAACCTGGCCACCTGGCAACGCGCGCTGCAGCGGTGGGGCCGCTTCGGGCTCGCCGAGGACCTGCGCCCGGCCGAGCAGGTCGCCGAGCACGGCTTCGCGGTCGATGCGACGTTCCACGAGCAGACGCGGCGCAACGCCCAGCGCTTCGCCCAGTTCGACTCGACAGCGACACTGTTCCTGCCCGGCGGCAAGCCGCCCGCGGTGGGCTCGATACTGCGCAATCCCGACCTCGCGAGGACCTACCACGAGATCGGCGAACGCGGGACCAGCGCGCTCTACAACGGCCCGATCGGCGCCGATCTCGTCAACGCCGTGCAGCACCCGCCGCTGGCGCCCGACGCCACGCTAGCGGCAAGGCCCGGCCCGATGACCCTGTCCGACCTGTCTGCCTACCACGCGCTGGACGCCGACCCGACCCACGTGACCTACCGTGGCCTCGACGTGTACGGCATGGGGCCGTCCTCCAGTGGCGGCATCACCGACGGCGAGGCGCTCAACATCCTCGGCACCTTCGACCTGTCCGCGATGAGCCGGGTGCAGGCGCTGCACCACTACCTGGAGGCCTCCCGGCTCGCGTTCGCCGATCGCAACCGCTACCTCGGCGACCCCCGCTACGTCAGCGTGCCGCAGCAACAACTGCTCTCGACGTCTTTCGGCCGCCAGCGCGCCTGCCTCATCGACCCGGCCAAGGCCCGCACCGGCCCGGCCGCGCCGGACAACCTGGTCGCCGGATCGCGCGCTTGCACGCCGGTCGGCGCGGCCGTCACGGTGCCCGACCGGGAGCACCACACCAACCACTTCGTGGTCGCCGACAGCGCGGGCAACGTCGTGTCCTACACCAACACGCTCGAGGAGATAGGCGGCAGCGGGATCGTGGTACCCGGGCGCGGGTTCCTGCTCAACAACGAGCTGACCGACTTCAATTTCACGCCCACGCAGGGCCGCGCGCTCGATCCCAACCTGCCCGCGGCCGGCAAGCGGCCCCGCTCCAGCATGTCGCCGACCATCGTGCTGCGCGAGGGCAGGCCGTTGCTCGCGGTCGGCTCGCCGGGAGGCGCCACGATCATCACCACGGTGCTGCAGATCCTGGTCAACCGGATCGACTTCGGCATGAGCCTGCCGGAGGCGATCGCCGCACCCCGTGCCTCACAGCGCAACACCGCGACCACCCAGGCCGAGCCAGCGTTCATCGCAGCACCCACCACGCCTGGCCTGCAAGCGCTCGGGCACAAGTTCGTGATCAACGACACCTCACCGCTGGATCCCACGATCACGAGCAGCCCGGAGATCGGTGTGGCGTCGGGACTGGAGTTCCTTCCCAGCGGCACGGTGCTCGCCGCCGGCGAGCCAACCCGCAACGGCGGCAGCGCGGCCGGCGTGGTCCACCCCACCCACTGACCCCCCTTGTCGGGGTGCCTACCAGCAAGGTCAGACCTTCTGGAGGAACTGGGCGCGTTCCTCGTCGAGCAGGTCGGCGGCCAGGCGGGCCAGGCCGGGGTGCCTGGTGAGGTCGGGATCGGCCGCCACCAACCGCTGGGCAGCCTCCCGGGCCTGCCCGATCAGGTCCTCGTCGCGCAGCAGCGACAGCAGCTTGAGCCCGGAACGCCGGCCGGACTGCACCGCGCCGAGCACATCTCCCTCGCGGCGCAGTTCCAGGTCCCGCCGGGCCAGCTCAAACCCATCGGTGGTGGCGGCGACGGCGTCCAGCCGCTCCCGGGCGGCGTTGCCCTCCGGGGAGTCGGTCACCAGCAGGCACAGCCCGGGATGCGACCCCCGGCCGACCCGACCGCGCAGCTGGTGCAGCTGGCTGACCCCGAACCGCTGCGCATCCATGATCACCATGACCGTGGCGTTGGGTACGTCCACCCCGACCTCAATGACGGTGGTAGCCACCAGGACGTCGATCTCGCCAGCGGTGAAGGACCGCATCACGGCGTCCTTGTCGTTGCCCGGCAGGCGGCCGTGCAACACCCCCAGCCGCAGCCCGGCCAGCGGACCCTCATCGAGCTGCGCGATCAGCTCGAGCACCGCCAGCGGCGGGCGCTCGCCGTCCTCGCCGGGAGCGTCCTCACCGACCGCGTCCGCACCGCCGATCCGTGGGCAGACCACGTACGCCTGCCGGCCGGCCTCGACCTCCTCGATGATCCGCCGCCACACCCGGTCCAGCCAGCCGGGTTTCTCCCCGACCGGCACCACCGTGGTCGAGATCGGTGCCCGGCCGTGCGGTAGCTCGCGCAGCGCGGAGACCTCCAGGTCACCGTAGACGGTCATCGCGACAGTGCGCGGGATCGGCGTCGCGGTCATCACCAGCACGTGCGGGCTGGTGCCATCGACCGCCCTGGCCCGCAGCGCGTCCCGCTGCTCGACGCCGAAGCGGTGCTGCTCATCGATCACCACCAGGCCCAGGTCGGCGAAGGACACCCGATCCTGGATCAGGGCGTGCGTGCCGACCACAATCCCGCCCGCACCGCTGGCCACGTCCAACAACGCCTGCTTGCGGGCCCGGGCCGGCAACGACCCGGTCAGCAGGACAATCCGGGTGGCCTGCTCGGCTGACCCGAGCTCACCGGCCCGGCCATGCGCACCCAACAGGGCGTGCAGGGACCGGGTGTGTTGCGCGGCGAGCACCTCGGTGGGCGCCAGCAGCACCGCCTGGCGTCCGGCATCGACGACCTGCAGCATCGCGCGCAGCGCCACCACGGTCTTGCCGGATCCGACCTCACCCTGCAGCAACCGGTTCATCGGGTGCTCGCCGGCCAGCTCGGCGGCCAGCAACTCACCCACCTCCTGCTGCCCGGCGGTCAACGTGAAGGGCAGCACGGCGTCAAACGCGGCGGCCAGCCCGTCGGCGCGGCGCGGGCAGGCCGGCGCGGGCCGCCGCGCCGCCCGGAGACGGCGTTGCGCCAGGGTGAGCTGCACCGCCATCGCTTCATCCCACTTCAGCCGGCGGTGCGCGGCGGCGATCTCAGTACGGTCATCGGAACGGTGCACGGCCCGCAGCGCCGCGCCGAGCGCCAGCAGCCGATGCTGCGCACGCAGGCCGGGAGGCAGCGGGTCGTCCGGACCCTCTGGGTCGTCCAGGACATCGAACACCTGCCGGAGGCAGAGCTGGATCGTCCAGGACGGCAGGTCCTTGGTCGCGGGATAGACCGGGATCAGCGGCCGGGTGAACTCCGCGAGCTGGTCCGCGTCGCCGTCGAGCAGGTGGTATCTCGGGTGGGTGAGCTGCAGGGTGCGGGCTTTGCCGTAGGTGCTCACCCGGCCCGCGAACAACGCCTTGCGGCCAGGGGTGAGCACCCCGGGCAGATGTCTTTGGTTGAAGAACGTGAGGTTCAGCTCGCGGGTGCCGTCCCAGATCACCGCGTTCTGGATGGTGCCGTTTTTCTGTTGCATCCGCCGGGAGCCGCAGCTGCGGACCTCGGCGACCACGGTGACGTCCTCCCCCGCCAGCAGACCCGCGATCGGGGTGAGCTGGCCCTGGTCGGCATAACGGCGGGGGTAGTGCCGCAGCAGGCCAGCGATGGTGTGCACGTCCAGCTGCTCGGCCAGCAGTGCCGCCGCTTTCGCGTCAAGCACCCGATCCAGCGCATCACCCATCCCGACCGCCGCCCCAGAAGAGCTATCCACCGTCGAAGATTACCGATCCACAGCGATCCCGGTGCGCAGCGCCGCGCACCGGAGGGTTACCCTTGCCGGACCGCCCAGAACCGGGCGTGCCATCCTCGTGACGAACCCAGGGAGTGTGTGACGTGGCTGCCGTGTGCGATGTCTGCGGCAAGAGGCCGGGCTTCGGCATGTCGGTCTCGCACTCACACCGGCGGACCCACCGCCGGTGGAACCCGAACATCCAGACCGTCCGGGCAAAAATCGGCGCGAGCCAGCGCCGCCGCCTGAACGTCTGCACCTCCTGCCTCAAAGCAGGCAAAGTCTCCCGCGGCTGACCGTCATTCGGAGCCGAATCGCGCTCCGTAGATCACTCAACCCGCGATTCGGCTCCGAATGACGGTTGTGGTGAGCTAGGGCAGAGTCCAGTTTATGGGTTCGGCGCCTAGCTCGGTGAGCATGTGGTTGGCGCGGGTGAAGGGGCGGGAACCGAAGAAACCACGATCGGCTGACATCGGTGACGGGTGCGCGGACTCGATGCACGGCACGCCAGAGAGCATCGGGCACAGCGTGCGCGCGTCCCGGCCCCACAATATCGCCACCAGTGGCTGCGCTGGACGTGCCACCAGCGCGCGGATGGCCTGCTCGGTGACCTCCTCCCAACCCTTGCCGCGATGCGAGCCCGGGCGTCCAGGCTCCACCGTGAGCACCCTGTTGAGCAGCAGGACGCCGCGCTCGGCCCACGGGCTGAGGTCCCCGCTGGACGGGGTGGGCAGCCCGAGGTCCTCGCTGTACTCCTGAAAGATGTTGGCCAGGCTACGCGGCAACGGCCGCACGCCCGGCTCGACCGAGAAGGACAGCCCCACCGCGTGACCTGGGGTCGGGTAGGGGTCCTGACCGACAATGAGCACCCGTACCTGATCGAAAGGTTGGGTGAAGGCTCGCAGGATGTTGGCTCCGGAGGGCAGGTAACGCCGCCCCGCAGTGATCTCGGCCCGGAGGAACTCACCGGCGGCGGCCACCTGAGGGGCCACCGGGGCCAGTGCAGCGGCCCAGCCGGTTTCCACGATCTCGTCCACAGCTGCTGGCATGGTGAGCGACCTTATCGAGCACGCTTACGAGAAGTGCTCCCACCCCACGGGGAGCACGTCATAGGCCTGGCCGTCGACGGTCACGCCGTGGCCCTGGCGCACCACGCCCAGCGCCGTCCACCCAGTGGGTAGCGCACCACCAGCGGGGAAACACGCCAGCAACGCGTGATCCTCTCCCCCGGTGAGCACCCAGTGCCGCGCGTCGGCGCCCAACGCCACGGCCACCTCGACCAGCGTGGCGGCTACCGGCACCGCCGCCGAGTCAATGTCGATGCCGACGCCGGAGGCCCGGGCGAGGTGCCCAACGTCGGCGAGCAGGCCATCCGAGACATCGATCATCGCCGTGGCGCCCGCCGCAGCGGCCTGCGGACCGGCGCGGTAGGGAGGCTCCGGCACTCGGTGGGCATCCACCACGGCCAGCGGAGATCGGAACCCCCGGCGAAGCACGGCAAGACCCGCAGCGGACCAGCCCAGCTTGCCGCACAGCCCGAGCACATCCGCAGGCTGGGCACCGGATCTGGTGACCGGCGCCCGGCCCTGCAGATCGCCCAGCGCGGTCACCGACACCACGAGCTGCTCTGCGCTGACCACGTCGCCGCCCACGATGCCGGCACCGGCCCGCTCGGCCTCTTCCCACATCCCGGCAGCCAGACCATCGATCGTAGACACCGCAGCGCGCCCGGGGACGGCCAGCCCGACGACCAGCGCGGTGGGCACCGCACCCATTGCCGCCACGTCGGCCAGGTTGGCGGCCACCGCTTTGCGCCCGACCTGGTGCGGTGTGGACCAGTCCAGCCGGAAGTGCACCCCCTCGACGAGCACGTCGGTGGTCACCACCACCCGGCCGTCCGCAACCGCCAGCACCGCAGCGTCGTCTCCCGGGCCGAGAACCGTGCCCGGGGGTACTCCCCGCCCCGAAGTGATCCGGGCGATAAGCCCGAATTCGCCCAGCTCAGTTACCGAGCCGGGGTCGGCCGGCGGCGGGTCAGGTGAGGCACCACCGGCAGCACACACGCCGCACACCCCCGATCCAGGCGGTAGATTTCATTCCTACCCGATGGAGCCGACGAGACGAGGGGCCACGCCGTGGTTCAGGCATACATCCTCATCCAGACCGAGGTCGGCAAGGCCGCCACAGTGGCTGCGGCGGTGTCGGGCCTGCCCGGCGTCACGAGCGCGGAGGACGTCACCGGCCCCTACGACGTGATCGTGCGGGCGGAGGCCATCAGCGTGGACGAGTTGGGCCAGCTCGTGGTAGCCAGAGTGCAAACGGTGGAGGGCATCACCCGCACGCTGACCTGCCCCGTCGTGCACCTGTCCTGAACGGCGCTCCCGATGTTCTCAGATAACGCCGCGCGGCCGGCCAGCGCACCGCGTTGGCCGCTCCGGATCGCGCTGGCCCTGGTGGGGGCGCTGGTGGTGGGGGTGCTCATCGCCACCGCAGTGGTGCGCAGCCAGGCTGCGAGTCCGTTGGGGCTAGCCGCCTTTCCCGCTCCCTCGGCCGGCGCTGCGGACTGCGCACGGTTGCTAGCCGCGCTGCCCGCAAAGCTGGACGGGGGCGACCTGGGTGCCCTGGAGCGCCGGCAGCTGGCCGCCCCGGTCCCCGCAGGCGTAGCCGGCTGGGGTGAGCCGCCGGTGGTGCTGCGCTGCGGGCTCGACCGGCCCGCCGAGCTCACCGCGACCTCGCGGCTGTTGGAGGTCTCCGGAGTGCAGTTCCTGGAGACCGCCAACCCTGACGCGAGCACCTGGGTCGCGGTGGACCGGCCGGTCTACGTCGTCGTGGCCCTGCCACCCATCAGCGGCAGCGGCCCGCTGCAGCAGATCGCCACCGTGATCGCGAAGACCCTGCCGGAACGGGATGTGGACGTCGCGCGCTGATCGCGCTACATCCGGTACAACCCGGCCAGCACCCGCTCCATCACCGAGAGGTCCGACGCGCTGCCCAGGCCCAGGGGGTTGCGGTACACCCACACCAAGCCAATGTCGATCATGTCAGCGAGCAGCACCCGGACCACCCCCAACGGCAGCCCAAGCAGGGCCGCAACCTCGGCGACCGAGCGGATATCGGCACACAGCCGCACGATCGCGGCATGCTCGGCGGAGCAGATCGCCGCCAGGTCTCGACCCTCGTCGCTAGCGGACACCAGCGTCTCGACAGCAAGGTCGGCCACCGGCTGGGTACGTCCCCCGGTCCAGGTGTAAGGACGGACGGCGAACCGGAAGTCCTCCGACCCACCCCATTCCTCAACTGCCCATTCGTCGGCCGCTTGCACCACCGCGACACCTCCACCCCGGACATCAGGACCTCATCTGCCTAACTAGTCGTTCATGGCTAGGTCACTGACGTTCACCCAATCGGCTCAACGCAGTCCGGTGCCGCGAGCAACCGCAGTGTCGATCAATATGGACAGCAAGCTGGGGTAGTCCACCCCGGTCACGGCCCACATCCGGGGGTACATCGAGATGGGCGTGAAGCCGGGCATCGTGTTGATCTCATTGACAGTCAGCGCGCCGTCGGGTCCGACGAAGAAGTCAACCCGGGCAAGACCCTGGCAGTCCAGCGCACGAAATGCCGCGACGGCCATCGACTGCAGCTCGGCGGTGACGTCATCGTCGAGCTTGGCGGGGATGTCGAACTCGCACGCGTCGTCGAGATACTTGGCGTCGAAGTCGTACCAACCCGCAGCGTCCCGCGCCACCACCCGGATCTCCGCGGGCAGCGACGCCTCGACCCGGCCGTCGGGGAACTCCAGCACCCCGCACTCGACCTCGCGGCCGGTCACCGCCGCCTCGACGAGCACCTTGGGATCGACAGCCCGCGCGGTGGCGATCGCCGAGGGCAGTTCAGACCAGTCCGCCACCTTAGTGATACCCAGCGATGAGCCCGCCCTGGCCGGTTTGACGAAGACCGGCAGGCCCAGCCGGGCACGGTGCACCGCAGTAAGGGTGGCGTCAGCACCACGCAGCACCACGGCGTCGGTGACCGGCAAGCCCGCGACGTGCAACAACTTACGGGCGAACTCCTTGTCCATCCCGGCAGCGCTGGCCAACACCCCGGAGCCGATATAGGGCAGGCCGGCCAGCTCCAGCAGCCCCTGGATCGTGCCATCCTCACCAAAAGCCCCGTGCAGCACCGGGAACACCACATCCACGCCGGAGAGCACCTCGCCGGGCCGCTCCCCCCCGACGCGCACCAGTTCCCGCCTGGTCGGGTCACCGGGCAGGGTCAGAGCCGCCGCAGTGCCGTTGACGGCAGGCAACACCCGGTCTCGGATCGCCAGCTCGGCCGGCTCGCCAGTGCACAGCACCCAGGCGCCGTCAGCGCTGATGCCGACCGGGATGACCTCGAATCGGGTCCGGTCCAGGTGCGTCAGCACACTTCCCGCCGACACACACGAGATCGCGTGCTCGCTGCTACGGCCACCGAAAACGACAGCAACGCGCAGCTTGCGATCTGGCATGGCGGCACCCTAACCCCCGGTGATCCACAGGTTCCGGCGGTCCCGGTTAGCGTCGGCACCATGACGCAGTCTTGCACCCCACGCAGCACGCTGCGCCGGCACCGCGAGCGGGCCCGCCACGACCGCGCCGAGCTGTACGGCCTCCTTGACTCCGTGCGGACCATGGAGCATCAGCCACCGCCTGGTGTGGGGAGGACGCGGACCAGGTGCGGCCGGATGTGGACCAGGCGGCTCTCGTGATCGAACAAGACGATCAAGCGGGTGATGCCGCGGTCGATGACTTGGCCGTACGAGTGCAACCGCAACGGCGCCGCCCCCAAGAACGCGTCCACCGCGACCTGCTCGACCCGGCACAGCCGGGGGATCGGGGTGCCGTCGACGTCGCACCAGTGGTCGTCGGGGTCAGCGCGCATGAGAAGCGTCACCTCCGGGTGTGCTGCTGCCAGTTCCGAACCAGGGGCACCGCCCGATTGAAGTACCGCGCAAGTAACCAAAACGAGTGTAGGGCTTGACAACGACGTGGCTCTGACCAGGAACACGGGGAGACAGCATGGTGATCAGCCCGACCGTGCGCAGGCGCCGACTCAGCTCGGAGATCAAACGGCTCCGGGAAGTCGAGCGGATGTCCGGAGGCATTCTCGCGGAGAAGATCGGCATGTCACAACCGCAGTTCAGCCGGGTCGAGAACGCCCGAGGCAAGCTCACCGCTGCGCAGCTGGGGAAGCTGATCAAGGTATTCGCAGTGGACGAGCGCAAGGCCGAGGAGCTGCGCACGCTGCACCGTGACGGTGACGTGCTCGGCTGGTGGGAGCAGTACTCCGACGTGCTGCCCGACAACGTCGAGTTGCTGATCGGGCTGGAGGCCGGAGCCGCCTGGGAACAGACCATGAGGACGCCTTCATCCCGGCCCTGCTCCAGACGCCCGAGTACGCCAGGGCGGTGATCAACGAGGCCGCGCTGCACCGCTGGGTCGGTGGACGCGAGGTCATGCACACCCAGCTGCGCCACCTGCTCGACGCCCAGTACAACGCCACGGTGGAGGTTGCTGCCGTATCAGGCCGGCGAGCATCCCGGCCAGGGGCAGTCCTTCGTGCTGCTGACCTTCCCGGAACCCGAGGACCCGGCCATCGTGTTCCTCGACTACGCGCACGCCAGTGGTTTCCTGGAGAAGGCGCCCGAGATCCGCCAGCACACCAGCGTGTTCGGCGCCGTCGTCTCCCAAGCGCTCAACCCCGACGACTCGCTCCGCAGGATCGCCGAGACCGCCGCCACGTTCACCTAAACCACGATCGGCACACGAGTGAGCTCGCGACGAACGTGGTTGTCCTAGGCTGCGCGGACTGCGCTCTAGCTCTCGTGGGCGGCGAGCAGGACGATCATTGTCAGCGACCAGGACGGCGCAAGCCAGCCGACAGTGCCTAGTCACAGCCGAACAGGAGACGCATAACAGACCAACCAGGCAAAGAGGCACTGCGCAGTGCGCGCTACCGCAAATCCAGCCGATCCCGCGGCACACAGGCGTGCGTCGCCATCGGCCACGCCGCAGGATGGACCGGCGTGCAGGACACCAAGGAGCACACCGACAGCAGGCAACGGAGCATCCTCGCCGTGCCCACCCAGCAGTTCGCCGCGTTCGTCACGGCAGTGCAGGACGGGCACCTGACCCGGTAACCCACCTGCCACACTCAGACGGATGCCCCGGCCCAAACCTAGCGGGCCGGGGCATCCTGGTGGGCACCCAGTACCGATGATGCCGCAGCCGGCCCCGGCGCGCTCCAGCCGGTTGAACGCTCCGGTACGGCAGTTACCCGCGTAAAGCAAGACCGCCCTTCTGGGCGTTTGCTATGGTGTTCGGCATGGTTTCTCCCGCTGCGTCGTTGCCGGCGCCCAGCTCGGCCCCGCCGGAGCCCGATCCGGTGGCTATTCGCGCGTGCTTGTCGCCACGCTTGATCGCTGAGTTCGACGCTGAGTGGGAAAGCGCGCTGGAGAAGGCGAAGACCTCGAAGGATCTCGCTGCGGTGCGCACGCTACTGCACAAGTGGCGCCACCTCGCTTACGCCGAGATGCGCGACCCGGGTTCGTACCTCCGATTGCTCGCCAAGGCTGAGCAGATCCTGCGCACCGGCAAAAATTCGACAGCCGGCTCATTCGAAGACATGCAGGCCCTCATTCGGGAGCGGCTGGGCCGGTAGGTGTACCGCATCGTTCCTGACGACGCGGTATTTGACCAGGTTGCCGCGTTGCCTGCGGAGGCTCTGTCCGCGTACGCCGCCGTGCTCGAGGTGCTCACCCTGGCACCGTGGAACGGCGAGCCTCAGCACGAAGACAACCCGAAGGCAGAGGTTCGCCGATGGTACTTCGGCCCAAGCCAGGCCGGTCAGATCGTCTACCTGATCGTCGAGGAGCGGCGCGAGGTGCACGTGCTGCTCGTGCAATGGCTCAGCCCGCTTCCGTAGCATGCACCGGCCTTCACCCTCGGTCGAACCGGAGGCCCACCAGCTCGTTGCCTCCCCACTGTGTCCCGCTCTCGTGTAACTTCCGGGAAGCAAGCATCGGCCGGGATCGTCACTGATCGACGGCATAATGACACACCATTGAGGAGGACACGTGGCTTCCACCCACTACGCTTCCACCCACTACGAGCGCATTCAGGCCCACGACGGCGGGTCGTTCGACGCGTTCTGCGCCGCGCCTGACCGTGATAGCAGCCCGGGGATCATCCTCTTCCAGGAAATCTTCGGCATCAATGACAACATCCGGGGTGTCGCCGAACGACTCGCGGGTGTCGGCTACCTCACCCTTGCCCCCGACATGTTCTGGCGCATCGAGCCGCGCTTCGAGCGGAACGACGAATCTGCCTTGGCCGACTGCATAACCATGGTCCAGCAGCTGGACTGGACCGCAGCCGGCGCCGACATCACCTCGACCTTCGCCCACCTGCTCGCGATGCCCCAATGCAGCGGCACTGTCGGCGGCGTCGGGTTCTGCCTGGGAGGAACGCTCACCTACGTCTTCGCGACATCGTCTCGGGTCAACGGCCGAGGACCGGACGCCGCCGTGTCCTATTACGGCTCGGGAATCCATCAGATGCTCGGTCAAGCCGACTCGATCGAGTGTCCGATCATGTTCCACTACGGGAACCACGATCCGTACATCCCTGACGTGCAGATCGTCGCTGTAGAAGCGGCTCTAAAAGAACACCCAGGGGCCACGGTGCACCGCTACAAAGCCGGCCACGCCTTCTCCAACTGGGACGCGCCCTCCATGTACGACAAGGAGTCGGCCGATCTCGCCTGGGAGCGAACCCTCGAATTCTTCGCGGGACACCTATAGCCACAGCGCTTGACGGGAGCCACTCACTCACGCTTCCCGTGCCCCGCCCCCTGCCTCGTGGGCTATTCACGGACACGTAGCGCACTGGCGGGGAGTAAAGCGACCATGATCGTTTGTGGTGCCCGAGCCACGAGCACCTCATCGACGGCCTCTTCGTCCACCCCTACTCGTCCACCTGAGTCTTTTCTGGTTCGCGGGAATCACCACCGACCCTTGCCATAACTCATCACTATGCAATGATTGTGTCCGTGTCACCCTTAAGCAGCTGCTGAGGGATTTGAGAAAAGGTATATTGCAGTGTTGCTCCGGGCGCGCGGGTGAAGCACCAGATCAGATCAAAGCGGTCCTCGGGCCACTTGGGCGGGATGGCAGTACCGGGCGACGTGGGGACGGCCGCGGCGAGCACGGGAATATGGTGATGTTCCCAGCAGACTAAAACGGTCTGATCGGCAGTGTCGAGAATAGCCTGGAGCAGGTCGTCTTCCTGACCTTCCGCGAAAGGGGTCTCGATGCGAACATTTATTCGTTGGCTGAGCGCTTGGATAGTCTGGTAGGTCCGATGGGTGACTGTCTTGGCGGGGATTCCGTAGTACGGCGAGAACAGGTTGGACGGTGTGCGTAGACCAGCCTGCAGGGGGCCGGCGGCCGGGGCGAACAAGACAGCCAACGCGCCGGACCGTTGCCAGCCCCGTGGGGTGAGAGAGTGCCGGTCGGGGTTGCCGTTGCTATCGACACCAAAGGATGGAGATGCCGACGCAGGGTCGTCGGGTTTCTCGCCGTGACGGATAACCAGGATAAGCTCGGGTGTACCGGTGGATGTGGTCATCAGTGCGTCCTCTCGGTGATGCGCCGGTCACGGCTCAGGTTGCAGCGGTGACCATCACTGCCCGCCAGTGAGCCCTCTACTATGCGATGAATAATTCCACCTGGTTGTTCCAATACAGCAGTTGTCCCCATGAATCACCTGGATTTGGCGGGGATTTGAAAACGCCGACCTTCAGCGTGTATTCCTGGCCTTGTTGAAGACTCGGCGGATTGGCCCGCGGGTAAGCCTGCGCCTGTCCAGGGAGAATATTCTGGCTGAGATAGGCGGCCTGCCCACAAGGAACTTTCTGACCAGTGTGATCATAAAGCTCGATATCGACAATGACTCCCGCGCCGTTAATACTCGTCAAGTTCGTCACCTGGACGGAATATCCGGGCACAGGAACGACAGACCAGCTATTTGGTTCCGTCGGCGCGAAATCCTGCATTTTAAGCCACAAATTTTGTTCCGTCGGTGCCGACTCCGGCGCTGACCACTTTGGGGACATCGCTTCTCTACCTCTTTCTCGTCCTATAAGGGCGAACAAGGAATCTCCACACGATGAAAGCTCATTTACTCCGGTGGCGTGAGACCCGTCCGCATGACAGTCGCCATCTTATCCACCCCGTAACAGAAGATGGTGCCGAACAACCCAAAAGGAGTAGTGAATTACCGAATGGGTGGTGATCCGTGTACTTTCTGCTCAACGGGTATGAGCGGGGTACAAGACAAACCTGCCATCGGGTGTGTAACTGCTGATCAAAGACAAGCCCAGATCATGACCGCTCTAGGGCACAGACTCCTGAAGTAGCTTTTTGATCAAGTTCTGGCCTGGGGCATCCGTGAGGTGTTCGCAGGAAAATCTTGTGAATATCCTAGGCCCGCGAAGGACCGGCCTAGGATTCATGATCACGGTTTGGGTGTCTCAGGTGACATGTTGGGTCACTTTCGGCACCGAAACCGTGATCATGACCGTAGTGCCGCCCTGATGGGGGCCACCACCGCCTGCGGGCGGGACGTTGTTCGCCCGCGCCTGCCTCATTGCCTGCTGAGGCAGCCCCCGGTTGGCGGGATCATGGGTGTGCGTGACCGCTGACGTTCGGGGATAGGGGACGGTAAGTTTCTCCCACACCCCGGCCGGACTTGTCACAGCACTCCATACCTTCTCCGCCGCGAACAGCATGCGCAGCCCGGCGTCGGCGACATGCTCGGCGAGCCCGAACCTCACCACCAGGTACGAACAATCAGGTGTTGCAGGTTTCTGCTGTGATCAGCCAGAAACGCGCACCGAGTTCGCGCAGCGCCTCAGCGGCTCCAGCCGGTAGCGGTCCAGCACGGTCAGAGCTGGGGTGTACACGTGCACGCTCACCGCGGCGGCGGCGCCAGAGTTGGTCACCTGGTGAACGTAGTGCGGGCCGAAGGCGCGGCAGCGCCCGGCGGACAGTTCCCGGGTGACCCCCACCGGGGGCCGTCCCGGCGTGGCGGCGACCACCCGTTCGGTCAGCGTGCCCGCCGCGATCGCGAAGGCGCCCGACGCCGGGCCGTGGTCGTGCAGATCGGTGCCCTGACCGGGCAGCCAGGACAGCAGCCACACCTCATGCTGCGCCGTCCGTTCGAGCAGCTGGCACCAGCGGGTGTCGGTGCGGTAGTCCACCAGGGGACGCCACCGCTCAGGGTGCGCGGCCAGGGTCATGACGAGGCTTGCCGGACCACCGGGACGAGCCATGTCGGGAGCCGGGACAGTGAGGTAGGGCACGGCGTGCACGGGGGGTCCTCTGCGGGATCGGTGAGCCGACCGCGCGGCGGCCTACCCGAGCAGGCGGGCCGGCAATACAGACGCGGTCAGCGGGACAGGGAGCTCACCGCGCGGGACAGAGCGCACTCGCCACCCGGCGCAGATCCACCGGGGACCGCCGGACAAAGGCGACAGTGCTACTCACGCTTACTGATCAAACCGGAGATCCGCGGCCCAGTCAAGAACTCGCGTCGAGTGCCTGGCGCAGATCGACGAGCAGCTCCTCGGGGTCCTCCACACCGACGGACAGCCGCACCTGGCCGGGCGCTATTCCGGCCGCCGCGAGAGCGGTGTCATCGAGTTGGCGGTGGGTGGTCGAGGCCGCATGGCTGACCTTGGAGTGCACGCTACCCAGCGAGGAGGCGATCTGTACGGTGCGCAGCGCGTCGCAGAAGGCTATTGCGGCCTCCCGCCCGCCCCGGACGCCCCCCCCGGACGTCCCCCCGGACGTCCACAGTGAGCACACCGCCGAACAGCCCGTCCCGGAACAGCCGAGCGGCAACGCCGTGCTGCGGGTGCGATGGCAGCCCCGGATAGCGCACCCGCGTCACTGCGGGGTGACCGGTGAGCTTCGCCGCCAGCGCAGCCGCGCTCGCGCTCTGCCGCCGCACCCGCAACGCCAGCGTCTCCAGCCCCCGGTGCAGCAGGAACGCCTCGTCCGGGGCCAGGCACCCACCAAGGTCGATCCGGGCCTCCCGGACCGGCCCGAGGTGCTCTCCCCGGCCCACCACGACGCCGCCGGTGGCGTCGGCGTGCCCACCGAGGAACTTGGTCGCCGAGTGCAGCACCAGGTCGGCACCGTGCTCCAGCGGCCGGCAGATCACGGGAGTGGCGAACGTGGAGTCCACCACGAACCGGCTCGCCGCGCCGTGTGCGACGTCGGCGAGAGCGCTCAGGTCGGGCACCGACAGGGTAGGGTTGGCGATGGTCTCGGCATAGATCATCCGAGTGCGGGGGGTGAGCGCGGCCTGCACAGCGGCGACGTCAGTGATGTCGACCAGCACCGGGTGTATCCCCCACCGGGGTAGCCACCTGGTGAACAGCGACCAGGTGCCGCCGTAGCAGTCCGCCGGGCCGATCACCTCCGCACCCGCGGTGAGGTGCCCGAGCAACGTGGAAGATATGGCGGCCATGCCCGAAGCGAACGGCTCCGCGCCGACGTCGTCGCTGCCCGGTGCCTCCAGCGCGGCGACCTCCGCGGCGAACGCGGCCGAGGTGGGGTTGTCGATCCGCGAATAGGAATACCCGGCGATCCGACCACCGAGCACCTCCGCATAGTCGTGCGCATTGTCGAAAACAAAGGCTGAGGACCGCACCACAGGCAGCCCGAGAGGACGCGACATACCCTCATTCTGGTCTGTGCGCGCGGCCGAGTAGGTCGGTGGCCATCTGCCTGGGTGACTGGCCGTCGTAACAGACTTGGCGCACCCCGTCGGCGATGGGCACCTCAACGCCACAGCGCACGGCCAGGCCCTGGATCGACAAGCAGGACTTGACACCCTCGGCCACCTGACCATGGGTGGCCTGCTGGGCCTGCTCCAGGGTGTCACCCAGCCCGAGCCGGTAACCGAAGAGGCGGTTGCGCGACAGCGGTGAGGCGCAGGTGGCCACCAGATCGCCGAGGCCGGCCAGGCCCGCGAAGGTCATCGGGTCGGCACCCAACGCGGCACCCAGCCGTCCCATCTCGGCCAATCCACGGGTGATCAGCGTTGCCAGCGTATTGTCTCCATATCCCAATCCAGCAGCCATCCCGCAGGCCAGCGCGATGACGTTCTTGCATGCGCCGCCGAGCTCGCAGCCAATCACGTCGGTATTGGTGTAGGGCCGGAAGTAACTGGTCCCGCAGGCGTGCTGCACCGCGACGGCACGGTCGTGATCGATGCAGGCGATCACCGTCGCGGTGGGCTGCTCGGCGGCAATCTCACGAGCCAGGTTGGGTCCAGTCACCACCACCACATGATCGGGCGCGACAGCGGTGACATCGATCACGACCTCACTCATCCGCTTGAGGCTGCCCAGTTCGACACCCTTGGCGAGGCTCACCACAGTGGCCTCGGGGGGGATCGAGGTGTGCCACTCGCGCAGGTTGTCGCGCAGCGTCTGGCTGGGCAGGGCGAGGACCACCGCGTCCACTCCATCCAGCGCCGCCTGCGCGCGCACCGTGGCCCGCAAGGACGCCGGCAACGTCACCCCCGGCAGGTAGTCCGGGTTGGCGTGCCGGTGGGTGACCGCGTCGGCCACCTCAGCCCGGCGGGCCCAGAGCACGACGTCCCGGCCGGCGTCAGCGAGCACCTTGGCGAACGTGGTGCCCCAGGAGCCCGTGCCCATCACCGCGATTCGCTGCATCGCCAGGGTCATGACGCCTGCTCCTCGGGGCCCTCGAAACGTCAGACGAAGTCTGACCCTGCCGCCAGCGTCGGATGAAAGCCGGATGATAGCGGGAGGATGGGGACGTGCATGTGGACCTGCTCATCCCGGTAAAACCGCTCGCCAGGGCCAAGACCCGGCTGCGGGGGGCGGCCGATGGCGGTGCTGGTTGCCCCGAGGCGCATGCCCGGTTGGTCCTCGCGCTAGCCCGGGACACGCTCGCCGCTGCGGCTGGCGCGGCTGTGGTCCGTCGGAGGGTCACGATCTGCTCCGACGAGCAAGTGTGCATCGCGCTCGCGGGCGACGGGGTGCAGGTGATCCCTGACGAGCCGGCCACCGGCCTCAACCCGGCGCTGCGGTACGGGGAAGCCCTGCTCCGCACGGCGGACCCCACCACCACAGTCGGGGTGCTGCCGGCGGACTTGCCGGCGTTGCGCCCCGACGAGCTGGACCGCGCCGTGCGCCACGGCCTGGCCACCGGCGGCCGGGCATTCTGCACTGATCGCATGGGCACCGGGACGACCCTGTTGCTCGCCCCCCCGGGGCAGCCCTTGGAGCCCCGCTTTGGAGTCGGCTCGGCGGCGGCGCACCGGGACAGCGGCGCTCGGGAGCTCTCCGGTTTCTGGCCGGGGCTGCGGTGCGACGTCGACACCGCGGCTGATCTGGCCATCGCACGCGAGTTGGGCCTCGGTCAGTTCACCCGCACCGCGCTCTCGACCCTTTCCCACCTGACTGAATACTGATTATCCTCGGGTTATCCCCAGAGCTGGCGTGATACCGGACGATGACGGAGTGAGCCAGCACCTCACCCCGCTGGCCGGCCGTGCCGTACCGAGTGCCGACGGTGCCCCGGCGGGGCCGCCCGCTCCGCCAGCGGCGACCCCGGTGCCCTGCGCCACCGACCTGCCTGATGACCGCTACCTCAACCGGGAACTGTCCTGGCTGGATTTCAACGCCCGGGTGCTCGCACTCGCCGAGGACACCAGCCAGCCGCTGCTGGAACGGGTCAAGTTCCTGGCGATCTTCGCATCAAACCAGGACGAGTTCTCCATGGTGCGAGTCGCCGGGCTCAAGCGCCGCGAGGAGGCCGGTCTGGCCGTGCGCAGCTCGGACGGGCTGTCCCTGCAAGAGCAGCTAGCCCAGATCGCGACGCGCAGCGGGGAGCTCGCCGAGCGCCAAGCCCAGCTCTACCTCCACTCGATCCGTCCGGAACTGGAGAAGCACAAGATCACCTTCGTCACCTGGTCCGACCTGGGCGATCAGCAACGGCTGCGGCTGTCGGGTTATTTCACCGACCAGATCTTCCCGGTGCTCACCCCGTTGGCGGTGGACTCCGCGCACCCTTTCCCCTCCATCTCCAACTTGTCGCTGAACCTCGCCGTGATGGTGCGGGACCCGGACAGTCGCATCGAGCGATTCGCCCGGGTCAAGGTGCCCGACAACGTGCCCCGCCTGGTTCGGGTGGAGAGCGATCAGGACGGTCGCGGGTCGCCCCGCACGTTCCTGCCGCTGGAGGAGCTGATCGGGGCCCATCTCGGTGAGCTGTTCGCCGGCATGGAGGTGCTCGACTGGCACATCTTCCGGGTCACCCGCAACGCCGACTTCGAAGTCGAGGAGGACCGCGACGAGGACCTGCTGCAAGCAATGGAGCGGGAGCTGCGGCAACGCCGCTTCGGTTCACCGGTGCGCCTGGAGGTGGCCCAGCCGATGAGCGAGCGTGTGCTGGAGCTGCTGCTGCGCGAGCTCGACGTCGATCCACACGACGTGGTCGAGGTACCCGGCCTGCTGGACCTGTCCTGCCTGTGGCAGCTCCACGCGCTGCACGCCCCGGAGCTGAAAGACGAGCCGTTCGTCCCCGCGACGCACCCGGCCTTCGGCAAGGGCGAGAGCCCCCGGGACGTGTTCGCCACCCTGCGCGACGGTGACGTGCTGGTGCACCACCCCTACGACTCGTTTTCCACCAGCGTGCAGCGTTTCATCGAACAGGCCGCCAGGGATCCGCAGGTACTGGCGATCAAGCAGACGCTCTACCGAACCTCCGGTGACTCCCCCATCGTCGACGCGCTGATCGACGCCGCCGAGGCCGGCAAGCAGGTCGTCGCGCTGGTGGAGCTCAAGGCGCGATTCGACGAGCAGGCCAACATCAGGTGGGCCAGAGCGCTGGAACGCGCCGGGGTGCACGTGGTCTACGGGCTGATGGGGCTCAAGACGCACTGCAAGACCTCGCTGGTGGTGCGCCAGGAGGGCTCGACGATCCGCAGGTACTGCCACATTGGCACCGGCAACTACAACCCCAAGACCGCCCGGCTCTACGAGGACATCGGGTTGTTCACCGCTGAACCCAGGATCGGCGCTGACCTCACCGACCTGTTCAACTCGCTGACCGGTTACGCGCGGCCGACGTCCTACCGCAGCTTGCTGGTGGCGCCCTATGGCATCCGGCGCGGCATCATGGAGCGGATCGAGGGGGAGATCGCCCACGTCCGGTCGGACCGCTCAGCGGGGATCCGGATCAAGGTCAACGCGCTGGTCGACGAGCAGGTGATCGATGCGCTGTACCGGGCGGCGCTGGCGGGTGTCCGTGTGGAGCTCGTGGTCCGCAGCATCTGCGCGCTCATCCCGGGACGGCCGGGACTGTCCGAGAACATCCAGGTGCGCTCGATCCTGGGTCGCTTCCTCGAACACTCCCGGGTCTTTCACTTCGCCGGTGCGGGCGAGCACTGGATCGGCAGCGCGGACATGATGCACCGCAACCTGGACCGCCGGGTGGAGGTGCTCGCGCTGGTGGCCGACCCGGCCATCACCGACGAGCTGGACGCCATGCTCAGCTCCGCCCTGGACCCGGCAACACGATGCTGGGTATTGGCAGCGGACGGCTCATGGAACCCGTCGCCCTGCGCTGGGTCCACCGTCCGGGACCATCAGGTGCAGGAGATCCTTCGGCACCGCAGGGGTGACTGACCAGTGGCTGCCCTGATCGCCGCCGGTGCCGCCGTGTGGCGGCCCGCGCCGTCGGGCGAGGTCGAGGTGGCGGTGGTGCACCGGCCCGGCCTGGACGACTGGTCGCTGCCCAAGGGCAAGTCGCGCTCCGGGGAGACGCTGCCGGCCACCGCGGTGCGCGAGGTGGCGGAGGAGACCGGCCACACCATCACCCTCGGCATGAGGTTGGGGAGTAGCCGTTACTGGGTGACTGAGGGTGAGAAGGTGGCGCACTACTGGGCGGCGCGGCCCACCGGCGGCAGCTTCCACCCCAGCGCTGAGGTGGACGAGCTGCGCTGGCTGCCCCTAGCGAAGGCGATGGACCTGCTCAGCCACCAGCGCGACCGGACGCTGCTGGCCGGGCTCGCCGACGCGACGGCGATCACTGCCACCGTGCTGCTGGTCCGCCACGCTGAGGCGGGCGGGCGCGAGACCTGGCACGGCGATGATGACCTGCGCCCGTTGACCGCCGAGGGCCATCGGCAGACCGAGGTCCTGCGAGCGCTGCTGCCCCTGTTTGGCGTGCGGCGGGTGTACTGCGCCCCACCGCTGCGCTGCCGCCAGAGCGTCGACGATTTCGCCGCAGACCTCGGGGTGCCGATCATCACGGAACCGAGGTTGTCCGAGGACGGCTACCTGGCCGATCCGGCTGCTGGCCGAGAACGGCTGATCGAGATCGCGGCCGAGCCGGGGGGTCCGGCCGTGGTGTGCAGCCAGGGCGGGGTGATTCCCGACCTGGTCCGCAACCTCACCGACTCCGCTGGGCTCACGCCGCGCGAGGTGCCCAGCCAGAAGGGCAGTTACTGGGGGCTGTTTTTCGGCAACGGATCACCCGCGCTACCCGTCCTGCTGAGCGCCGACTACTACGACGACGCGCTGAGCTGATGGCTGTCCCCCGCCGGCTATCTCCCCGCCGGGCCGCCGGCGACTGTGGTCGGTAGCCAGGACGGGCGCTGGGCCTCGAACGCGTCGATCCGCCGGGCGTGGCGCAGGCTCAGCGCGATGTCGTCCAATCCCTCCAGGAGGCGCCAACGGGTGTAGCCGTCGATCTCGAAGCCCACCGTGAGGTCCCTGGCCTGCACGGTCTGCTCGGAGAGATCGACGGTGACCTCAGTTCCCGGCTCGGTCTCCAGCAGCTTCCAGAGCAATTCGACATCGGCCCGCTCGCACTGGGCCGCGAGCAAGCCTTGCTTGCCGGCGTTGCCCCGGAAGATGTCTCCGAACCGCGGCGAGATCACCACTCGGAACCCGTAGTCCAGCAATGCCCAGACCGCGTGCTCCCGCGAGGACCCGGTACCGAAGTCCGGCCCGGCGACCAACACGCTGCCGTCGCGGTAGGCATCGTGGTTGAGCACGAAGTCCTCGTGGGCGCGCCAGCCCGCGAACAGTCCATCCTGGAAACCGGTGCGGCTGACCCGTTTGAGGTACACCGCAGGGATGATCTGATCAGTGTCCACATCAGAGCGACGCAGCGGAACGCCAACGCCGGTGTGCTGGGTGAACGCTTCCATGAAAGCTCCCTTCGGTCGCGCGTGAGTGGTATTCCGGGCTGGAACCCGGAATACCACTCACGGCTCAATCCAGGTCGGTCGGGGACGAGAGGGTGCCTCGGATCGCGGTGGCGGCCGCGACCAGCGGGGAGACCAGGTGGGTACGGCCGCCTTTGCCCTGGCGGCCCTCGAAGTTGCGGTTGGACGTCGATGCGCAGCGCTCGCCCGCGGCGAGCTGATCGGGGTTCATCCCTAGGCACATCGAGCAGCCCGCCGAGCGCCACTGGGCACCAGCCGCGGTGAACACCTCGTGCAGGCCCTCGGCCTCGGCCTGAGCGCGCACCCGCATCGAGCCGGGAACGACGAGCATCCGCAGCCCGTCACGCACTCGCCGGCCGGCGAGCACCGCCGCGGCCGCCCGCAGGTCCTCAATCCGCCCATTGGTGCAAGATCCGAGGAACACCGTGTCCACCGCGATCTCGCGCAGTGGTGTGCCGGGTTGCAGGTCCATGTAGGACAGTGCCCGGCGCACCGCGAGCCGCTCGCCTTCATCGGTGATCTGCTCGGGATCGGGCACTCGCTCCGACAACGGCAGTCCCTGACCAGGGTTGGTGCCCCAGGTCACGAATGGCGTCAAGGTGTCGGCGTCGATGGTCACCTGCGAGTCGAAGGTGGCATCGTCATCGGTGCGCAGACCAGCCCAGTACCGCATCGCCGCGTCCCACCGCGGGCCGGTGGGCGCATGCGGCCGACCGGCCAGGTAGGCGAAGGTGGTGGCGTCCGGCGCGATCATCCCAGCTCGGGCTCCCGCCTCGATCGACATGTTGCAGATCGTCATGCGGGCTTCCATGGACAGCTGCTCGATCACGTTTCCTCGGTACTCCAGCACATACCCCTGGCCGCCACCGGTGCCGATCCGGGCGATCACCGCCAGGATGATGTCCTTGCTGGTGACGCCGGTGGGCAGGGTCCCTTCGCGGCTTTGCACGATCACCGCCATGGTCTTGAACGGGCGCAGCGGCAGGGTCTGGGTGGCCAGCACGTGCTCCACCTCTGAGGTGCCGATGCCAAAAGCCAGCGCGCCGAAGGCACCATGGGTGGAGGTGTGCGAGTCACCGCAGACCACCGTCATCCCCGGTTGGGTGAGGCCCAGCTGAGGCCCCACGACGTGCACGATGCCCTGCTCGGCGTCGCCCATCGAGTGCAGTCGCACGCCGAACTCCGCACAGTTTCGGCGCAGCGTCTCCACCTGAATACGGGACACCGCATCGGCGATCGGCAGCTCGATGTCCGTGGTGGGGACGTTGTGATCCTCGGTAGCGATCGTCAGGTCGGGCCGGCGGACTGGCCGGGCGGCCAGCCGCAGGCCGTCGAACGCCTGCGGGCTGGTGACCTCGTGCACCAGGTGCAGGTCGATGTAGAGTAAGTCGGGCGCCGAGCTCTTCTTATCGTCATTGGGCGCATCGTCTTTGGGGTCGCTATCGCCCCGATGAACCACGTGTGCGTCCCAGACCTTCGCCGCGAGCGTGCGTCCCATCAGCGGTACTCTCTCTGTCGCTGGCGTTCCCCCATGCTAGACATCCTCACCTGCTAGATGTTTCAAATAGTGGGAAGTGAATATCGTTCCGTGGAACAGTATAGCGGCATCGGTGTGTTGGACAAAGCCGTCACTGTGCTACGTACGGTCGCGGTAAGCCCCTGCGGGCTGGCCGAGCTGTGTGCCCGTACGGGGCTGCCCCGAGCCACCGCTCACCGGCTAGCGGTGGGACTGGAAGCGCACCGGCTGCTCAGCCGTGGCGGTGACGGGCGGTGGCGTCCCGGGCCTGCGCTGCGCGAACTGGGCCAGGGCGCGCTGGACCCGTTGCTCGACGCCGCCGCAATTATACTACCCCGGCTGCGCGACGTCACCGGCGAGAGCGTCCAGCTCTACCGGCGGGACGGGATGGTCCGGGTCTGCGTGGCGGCCGCCGAGCCCCACAGTGGCCTGCGCGACACCGTCCCGGTGGGAGCCCGGCTAGCGATGACGGCCGGATCGGGCGCGAAGATCTTGGCCGCGTGGGCTGATCCGGCCACTCAAAGCGCCGTACTCGACGAAGCCGTCTTCAACGAGCAGACCCTCATGGAGATCCGCAAGCGGGGCTGGGCGCAGAGCGTGGCCGAACGCGAGCCCGGGGTGGCCAGTGTCTCCGCCCCGGTGCGCGACACCACTGGCACCGTGGTTGCCGCAGTGTCGGTGTCTGGCCCGGTGGAGCGGATCGGCCGACGACCAGGCGTCCGCTGGGCTAACGACCTCCTAGCCGCCGCCGAGGCACTGCACAACCGCTTGTAGCGCAGGGGTGTAGCCAGGGCCCCGGCAAAGTCCTGTTTCGGCAGATAGATGCCCATAGATCACTGAACGAGAGGGGCGATCATGATCTCGTGTGCTCTCAGTGCGCCGAGTTCGACAGGAGAGCTGCTCGGCCGGCCT
>JBOHFR010000006.1:116215-116676 GCA_050699715.1 Pseudonocardiaceae bacterium | reverse complement strand
GCTCTGACTGATGCTCCAACACCAGCTTCACCGCACGCTCACGCACCTCACGAGGGTGCCTCGTAGACCGGGCCATCTCTCCATCCTCCACTTAGGACAGAGCCTCCATCAGACCCGGGGTGGTTCAGCGCTCAACAGCGGTCACCAACGGCGCACCGAGGTACACGCCACCCGCAGCTCAGCGCACATCACCTGGCACGGTAGATAGATTCCCAAGCTCACGATTAATTACTGATCCTTCCAGCGGGCCCCTGCTTCGGGATACCCGCTTCCACCTTGCCTATGCCGAACGTGTCCTATGCAGTCGAGACAGCCAACCCATGAACGTCGCCTCCGGGCCAGACACGCCGTCCGGCACGGGATCATCATCGGACCGGAGCCTTGGCTATGACGATATTGACCCGGCTGCCGGGCTGGACCACCGTGCCCGCCGCCGGACTGGTTTGCAACACAGCCCCCGC
>JBOHFR010000006.1:0-116115 GCA_050699715.1 Pseudonocardiaceae bacterium | reverse complement strand
AACACGCTGGCTCGACTCCTGTTGAGTCACAGACCCGACCCCCAACCCGCTGCGGGCCAAAATCTGCTGCGCCGAGGCCAAGTAATAACCAACCACGCTAGGAACCCGCACCGGCCGTGGAGCCGGAGCCTTGGCTATGACGACATTGACCCGGCTGCCGGGCTGGACCACCGTGCCCGCCGCCGGACTGGTTTGCAACACAGCCCCCGCAACACGCTGGCTCGACTCCTGTTGAGTCACAGACCCGACCCCCAACCCGCTGCGGGCCAAAATCTGCTGCGCCGAGGCCAAGTAATAACCAACCACGCTAGGAACCCGCACCGGCCGTGGAGCCGGAAGCGGAGCCGGAGCCGGAGCCGGAAGCGGAGCCGGAGCCGGAGCCGGAGCCGGAAGCGGAGCCGGAGCCGGAGCCGGAGCCGGAAGCGGAGCCGGAGCCGGAGCCGGAGCCGGAAGCGGAGCCGGAGCCGGAGCCGGAGCCGGAGCCGGAAGCGGAGCCGGAGCCGGAGCCGGAGCCGGAGCCGGAAGCGGAGCCGGAGCCGGAGCCGGAGCCGGAAGCGGAGCCGGAGCCGGAGCCGGAAGCGGAGCCGGAGCCGGAGCCGGAAGCGGAGCCGGAGCCGGAGCCGGAAGCGGAGCCGGAGCCGGAAGCTGGGCCTCTGGAGGCGAAAGCTGGGCCTCTGGAGGCGGCGTGGAGGAGGATGAGGGGATTGCGGTGCCGACCGGAGCTGGAATCTCGACCTGCGACTGATGGTGAAAAACCCACCAGAGGAGCACGACGAGGAGCGCCCCGAGGAAACCGGTTCCACCCAGCGTTAGCCCACCTGATACCGGCCACTCGGCTTTAACAGCGTCAAGATGCACCCGCCACCGGCGCCGTTTCCGCCGCTGTTCCTCGGGAGCCTGTTCGTCGGGAGGCTGTTCGTCGGGAGGCTGCTGCTCGCTCATGGTTGGTCCCCGTCATCCGTCGTGATCTCGTCGGGACCGCGGAACCCGTGGGGCGGGGCGTGTGGTGCCAACACTTCTAGATCGGCAGCGATAACACCATGAATACACCAGAAAATTATATCACTCTAAAGAGTGATGATCACGTGTAAGTTTTTGACTCTCTGTAGTCGTTCTGGTCGAGTCTAGTGGCGGTCATACAGCGCCAGAGAACTCACAATCAGGTCACTGTAGGTACGCATGGCTACCCACCGGCCGGGTCTACTACCGACGCTGCCTCGCCAGCATCCCAACGCTTACGGCGCCGCTCCGCGAGGCACCGGCGGCGAGGCAATTAGTCGACAGCTTTTACCTCCCCGTAACCACCGCCAACCTCCCGTACCAGCGCGTACCCGCCAGAGGCGTCTGCGCTGGTCACAAGAACTATCCCGTGGTGGCTTCTGGCAATCGCTAGGCCGCAGGCTTCGACGCCTCGACGGGCTCACGTGATCGTCTCCCAGCTCTCTGAACAGGGGCTATATGTGATCATCGTCAGCGAGCGGCGTCGAGAGCGAGGCGGGTGGTTAGTGCGCAAGTCCCCCCTCGGACACGTGCACTACCCCTACCGGTTGGTCGCGCTGCGGATCACGCTTGGCTACACTCGGTACACCGTTGCTGAATCACCTCCCGCTGGGCCTCCGGTACCCACCCCGATGGGGCGTGGTCGGGCCCCGTGGTTAACGTAGCCGGCATCAAAACCAACGGTCCCAGGCGTTTGACCACTGACGAGTAGACCCGCCGACATACCGGAGATCATGACTGCGCCGCACTCGCCTCGTAGCCCAGACGACACCTACTCAAAGTAGTCGCGGAGCGCCTGGGAGCGCGAGGGGTGGCGCAGCTTGGCCATCGCCTTGGCCTCAAGCAGGTCCCGGCGCAGCTGCGGGGAAAGCTTTTCGGTGACGTCCTCGGCCCGACGCACCCGCTCGCCGGCGTAAAGCCCGGCCTCGATCTGCGTAGCAAGCCCCACCTCCTGCTCAGCGTTGAGCAGCGCCATCTTGCCGATCTGCTTGAGATTAGGCCCGCACCGAGTCGACCGAGGCGGTGAGCTCGGCGTCCTTGCGGGCCTGGCGCAACGCCCCGGACTCCTCCTCATCCCAGACAAAATCCCCGGACTGTCCAACTTTGTCCGACCGCTCCGCAGGATCCTCGGCGCCCTCACTGGCTAACGAGACGTCGTCATTCGACAGGTCATCCAGGGACACTGGAGCAAACTCACTGCGCTCGAATTCCACATTCTCGACCGGCGCCTCCTGCATCTTCCCAGGCGCCTTGGTCACTCGGCGGCCCTCGCGAGATGCGGCGGCGACACTCAACATCCTCACCTCCTCAACCTCAACCCGATTCCCGGCGACACCGAGATCTCTGGTGGCACCCTCACCCAGCGCGAGATGCGGGAGACCGGACTTCAGCCTCCTCAGGACCCGGTTGCCACCTGGGTACCTCTGGACTGTACGGGAAGCGGACACTTCGGGCTGGCCAGGCCATGCATGCCAGTGCAGGGCTGCCGGCCACCGGAGTTCCCCAGACGGGAACGCCCCGGCTCACTCACGCTCCCGGGCGGCCGAACTCAAGCGGGTCACAGACGAGTCGCCCCTGAGCCGATGCTCCCCAGCAGCAACGCGGTCACCATGGTCATCTCCACCCTTTACCTACCCGCAACAACCGCCAACGTCCAGCACCAGCCCGCACCGACCAGAAGCGTCTGCGCTAGTCAAACCGACTGCCCCGCCATGACCAGCACTGCCCGGTGGCCGCTTCTGGTAATCGCTAGCTCGCAGGTTCGTGCGCTGCACCGAGCTAGACATCAGGGTTCATGTGGAGCCAAGCGCGGGTGCTCGGTGGCCTGAACGGTCTGCTCGTCGATCGGACTCATCACAGCCGCCTAGGTACCTGGAGCCGAAAAACTCCGTAGTACCTGGCCTGGTGCGGGTCGAGAGTTACGTACAACTACTGATTGCCACGTAGTGTGTCCGGTAGGCACCGTAGGTACTACGCCGATCCGGCACTGCCCGTCGGTGGCGCTATCCGTACCTGGACCATTTCTTCTAGGGGGAGCCGATGTCTGAGGCGATGAGCTTTGCCCAGTTGGAGGATCAAGCTGTGGAGCTGCTGCCAGCCCGCACTGTCCTGTCCATGATGGGTGCCAGCACGATGAACAACCCTGCCCCGATCGGCCAGATCCATAATCCAACCGGCGGTGATCATCCCATGTACGACACGTGGATGGACGTGTTGACGCTGATGGGCGTGCCCCACTACCAGTCCCCTGTCGACCCGTCCAGCCAGTGAGCATGCCCCGGGTGGTTCGGCCGATCCACGCCGTCACGAAGTCGTGATGATGCAGGCCATGCACAACGAACCGAGAGGACACGGTTGATGTTGGTGGGAGATCCCCGATGGGTATTTGGTGCCCGCACAGCGGCTGGGTGTGGCCTCTGGCGGCAGCGAGGGCGGTGTCGCCGGATGGCATAATGTGCCAACGCTCATCATCATGGGCAACGTGCCCATTGAGGCTGCTCCGCACCCGCGGGTCTGACCGGAGAGCTGAGCTCCGGCTGACCCACGGGAGCGGGCAACCACTCAGCACAGCCCGGTGGCCAACCGGCAAGAGCCCTGCGAGAGCACTGAAGATCGGGCACTCGCAGGACCGCGAGATGCGAATCTGCCCAGAGGCCGACCAATCAGGGATATCAGCGGATGCCCACGCCAAATGCCACTAGGCTCGTCCTCCCAGCCTCGACGCTTAACATGATCGTCGTCAGCGAATCGTCAGCGAAAGCGGCACGACGAGGTCGCATGCGCCGATGCGCATCGGCAGGTTGCCGCAGCTCAGCGGCACGCAACGACACTCCCAGGTACGGACGCACGGCCGATCAGCGTTCACACCGAAGAGGTCATCACGATTTTAGATCAACAACTCCATGCCTCCGGTGGGCCGACTCCGGGGCAGGCCACGGCTGGGCACCAGCGTGGCGGGATACGGGACGCTTGATGTTCCGCGCTTTCGGAGACTCGCCACCTGTGGTGGGCTGGTTCTGGCCGGATGGCAGGCGCCGGCTCGTGCTGTTGCTGGCTATGGTGGGCGGCATCGTGCTCATCCGGTGGGTCCGTCGAGGCCGGCGTGGGTCGAAGAGACTTTTTGATCTAAACCAGTAAAGGAAGGGGTGGGCGTGAGAGCAGTGGTGGTCAAGGAGGCGGGAGCGGACTTCGAGGTGGAGGAGCGTGAGGTTCCCCGGCCCGGGTTCGACCAGGCGCTGGTGCGGGTGCATGCGTGCGGTGTTTGTCACAGTGACGTGTTGGCCAAGGAGGGCGGCTATCCGGGGGTGGCGTACCCGCTGGTTCCCGGGCACGAGATAGCCGGCGTGATCGAGGCTCTGGGCGAGGGGGTCAAGGGCTGGCGGGTCGGCCAGCGCGTGGGTGTCGGCTGGTTCGGCGGCAACTGCGGCTACTGCGAGTGGTGTCGCCGTGGGGATGCGATCAACTGCCAGAACATGCAGATCCCGGGAATCACCATGGATGGCGGCTATGCCGACTACGTGGTCGTCAAGGCCAACGCGATGGCCTCGATGCCAGACAACCTGGCCGTCGACGAGGCCGCGCCGCTGCTGTGCGCCGGGATCACCACGTATAACGCGTTGCGCCGCAGCGGCGCTGTGGGGGGCGATCGGGTGGCGGTGTTGGGCATCGGCGGCCTTGGCCACCTCGGCGTGCAGTTCTCGGTCAAGCTGGGCTTTGAGACGGTGGCCATCGCCCGCGGCCATGCCAAGGAGGAGCTCGCCCGTCGGCTGGGCGCCCACCACTACATCGACAGCACCGCCGGCGATCCGGGCGTCGCGCTGTCGCAGCTCGGCGGCGCCGACATGATCTTGTCCACAGTGACTAGCGCGGACGCGATGGCGGCAGTGTTCAGCGGCCTTCGCCCGAGGGGCACGCTGCTGGTGGTCGGCGCCTCAATGGATCCGATCGGGGTCCCGGCGGCGATGCTGATCGGTGGTTCCTACAGGATCACCGGACACGCCTCGGGCACCTCCCAGGACTCCGAGGACACGCTGCGCTTCAGTGTGCTGAGCAACGTGCGGCCGATGATCGAGACGTTGCCGCTGGAACAGGCGGCACAGGCATACAACAAGATGCTCTCCGGCAACGCCCGCTTCCGGATGGTGCTCACGACCGGCGCCTGACGGCTGCCGCCGTGTGACCACAATTGTCTCCGCAGCAAGCAGCAAGCCGGGGGCAAGCTCCCCGACGCGACCGAAAACCCGCTTCCGCCCTTTCTGTCCCGCGACAGACCGACACACCTCGTCCGCCGTCAGGATGCGAGCTGGAAGGTGACATCCGGTCATCGGGTGCAGCAGCGAGTGCACCGTGTAACCCGCCGCTGCGCAGAGGGTCGGTTGCCATGAGGAAACCGGTCCACCCAGCGTTAGCCCACCGGATACTGGCCACTCGGCTTTAACACTGTCAAGATGCACCCGCCATCGGCGCCGTTTCCGCTGCTGTTCCTCGGGAGCCCGTTCGTCGGGAGGCTGCTGCTCGCTCATGGTTGGTCCCCGTCATCCGTCGTGATCTCGTCGGGACCGCGGAACCCGTGGGGCGGGGCGTGTGGTGCCGACACCTCTAGATCGGCAGCGGTAACACAATGAATACACCAGAGAACTATATCGCCCTAAAGAGTGATGTCAGCGCTTGATTTTTTGACTTTCTGTAGTCGTCCTGGTCGAGTCCAGTGCCGGTCATACCGCGCCCTCCAGTCGTCGACAGGATCGTCGCCGACAACCTGTTCGGCTGGCTGGCGTGGCAATCATCACCTTCGCCGGAGGCATGCCGACGGGGGCACGTGGTGCTGGCTGTCGGCTGTTGTCTTCTGCTGACGTCTGTCCTCCCAGTGTCACCTTTTCGGCCCAGGGGGATCTACGGTGAGCCGACCAATCATGAGGGGAACGAGTCGGGATGATCGAGCAAACACCGCCCCGGACACGGCTGGAGCAGCTCCTGCGGCAACGACACCTCACCCTGGAGGAGTTCCGGAAGAACTACCAGCGAACCGCCAAGACCGCGCTGAGCGAACGGCAGGCGTACCGGTGGGTCGCCGGAGAGGTGAGCACGCTGCCCTACCCAGCGGCGCAGGGCACACTGGAGGAGATGTTCGGCGAGCCGGCGGCCCGACTGTTCGGCCCGCCCTACGGCATCGAGGCGCTGCGGCCGTCCCGGCCGCACACGGCGGTGCTCCCGCAGCGGGGCAGCGCGCGGACGGACTGGGAAGGACAGGTGATCGTCATGAGCGCCGACCGGGCTCGGGACTTCCTCACCCGGATCGAAGCCTCCAACGTCGGAGCCGAAACACTCGACCAGCTCCTCGATGACCTGCGTCGGCTGATCCTCGCCTTCCTGCAACAACCGTTGCCAACGCTCCTGGGTGATCTGGCGGACACCCAGGAGCGCGCGTTCAGCCTGCTCGAAGGCCGCCAGCGCCCGGAACAGAGCCGGGATCTCTACCTGGTCGCCGGGATCGCCTGCGGGCTGATGGGCATGGCGTCACACGACATGGGCGCCTCCCACGATGCGCTGACCCAGACCCGCACGGGTTACGCCTGCGCGGACAACGCCGGCCACGACGGACTGCAGGCCTGGATCCGTGGTCTACAGGCATCCTTCACCTACTGGCAAGGGCGGCTGGAGGACTCACTGCGCTACGCCCAGCTCGGCGCCGAGATCGCCGGCCGCAGCCGGGGCACCTCCGTGGTCTGGATGGCCAGCGCCGAGGCCCGCGCGCTGGCCGCACTGAACCGGCCAGACGAGGCCCACACCGCGCTGGCCCGAGCCGCTGACCTGCGGGAGCGCGTACAGCCCGACGAACTGGACGGCCTCGGCGGGATGTGCACCTTCAGCCGGCCCCGCCAGCTCTACTTCGCCGCCGAAGCACTCTCCTGGGGCGGCGCACCGGAGGCGACCAACGCTGAGCGCCTCGCCCTCGAGACCCTGGACGCCTACGCCGCCGCACCAGCCCAAGACCGCTCCTTCGGCCACGAAGCCAACACCCGCATCGCACTAGCCATCGCCCGGGTTTCGAACGGCCAGGTCGACGGCGCGGCGCAAGCCCTCACCCCAGTGCTGGAACTCCCCCCAGCCCAACGCACCCACGGCATCGTGACCGGCATAGAGCGAGTACGCACCACCCTGAGCACCCTCCACGACCCCGGCCGAGACACCATCGAACTAGCCGGCGCCATCGAAGCCTTCACCTCCCAGCGCCTGGCTCGCACCCGATAACTGACCCGACACGATACGGCTGCATACGCACTGATGAAGAGCGGCGAGCTGATCGGTCTTCTTTTCAGTCAGTGTTCAATTCTCCACGATGAGGACGTTTCCGGGGCTCAGCTCGGTGTGCAGCAACGCTGTGCCCGCGAACAGGCCGGGTGAGTCACTGAACGTGGACCACCGTTGTGCTGCGTGTTTGAGCGGCAGGTCGGGGCAGGGGAGCTGTCCGAGGGCGTCTCGAAGTTTGGGCAGGTCCGGAGATCCGGGTGAGCAGTCCACGGGTCGGCCGTCGATGACCTCGAAGCCAGCCGCAGGTGCTGTGCAGGCCGCAGCCAGTGCAGCCGCCTTGACGGCGTAGCAGCCCGTCGGCGATGTCGGCCAGTCTGGTCAGTCCTTCCACTCCTGCCGTGAGCAGGGGTACGTTCGGTTCACGGCCGACCTTGCACATGCGCGCCATGCCGTGCGGGTTGACGTGGAAGGTGGTCCGTCCGGCGTCGCAGCCTCGGAAGGGCTTGCGGGCCGTCGTCGGGACGAGGTACTCGCCGAGACTGCGACGGGAGAGTCTCGGCGCCGCCGTAGATCGTGGGCGTGATGTGCGAGTAGGTCTTGGTCGGTACACCGAACCGGGCGGCGAGCGCCTTCATATCATCGGCCTCGTGCGCGGCCTGCAGCCCCTTCATGAAGGTCTTGTACGACCCCGGGCGGCGGGTGAGACCGTCGTAGCTCTCGGCCGACGCGCCGTAGACGCTCACGGCGACGAGGTTCGCCGGACCGTCGGTCAGCCCTTCGCGGCCGTGATCAGTGTGACTAGGTCGTGCAGCACACTCCAGCGGGGCGCCGAACGTCTACAACACCAGGTCAAGCCGGCGCAGCCCGGTGGCGGTCACCGCGTACAGGAACGGGCCGGGGTGCCGGCAGGCCTCGGTGATCTGATCGATGACAGCAAGGTAATGATGGGCCATGGCAGCCGCACGGAGGTTGCCGCTGGTGAGGCAAAACGCTTGTACCTTGTGATCGATGACGGCCGCGCGTTCGGCGCCCCTGTAGCGGATACGCTCGTCCTTCATCAGCACGACCCAACCCTCCTGGCCGGCGCGAGCGAGCCAGTCCACGTCCTCGACCCTTTCATCTGCGGGAATCCCGTAGACCTCGGCGAGAGTGCGTAGCCGAAGCCCAGCCACGCGGAGCAAGTCCGGGACCTGGCGACGACCCAGGCTTCGGTCCAGAGGAACAGTTCAGGCAGCCCCACCGGGTGCCCTGGTGCCATCTCAGGCGGCGGGGCGGGTTGCGATGCGGACGGCATCCTCGAGCTGTTCGCGCGGGATGCCGTACTCCTCGGCGACGACGTCGAGCGGTTCGCCCGCGCGGAATAGCGCGAGCGCGTCCTCCAGTCGAGCACCGCCGCGCGCGAAGATCGGTTGCCCGAATCCGCGGCTGGGATCGACGATCACGTCGGCGACCTCGTACGCTGGCAGATGAATGAGCCGGGGGTAGCCGTCGGCGCCGAAGTCAAGCCGACGTAGGTAGGCCTCGACGATCTCGTTGAACACGCGCTGGTCGTTACGGACCACCACGAGATCGCGTGCGGCACGAGCCGCGACGGGGTCAGCGCCGGTTTCCGCGTAATCGAATAGGACCTCCGCCCCGTCGGTGTACAGGCGCTTGCTGGCCAGCGCGTGCGCGAGCCCGAACTGTTCCTCAAGCCGCGCCAACGCCGGCCGGATACGCTGCAATGGGACACCACTGCGTCGCATCGCCGTCAGCACCACACCCTCGGCGAGGCCGATGAACGGGATGACAGGGCCGCGCGGACCTGTCCTGGGCAGCGCGGTCAGGAGAGGCTCACCAACGACCTCGCGACGTCCGGCACGACGCTGTCGGTAACCATGCGTCCAGCGCGCGAGGCTGCTGTCCGGCACATCGAGATACCGGGCGGCCTCGGCAACCGTGTAGAGGGCAGCGTCGAAGCGATCCACACCGGGCCGCTCCAGGCTCGCACTCATCAAGGCTCCGTCCCGATCTTCGCTGGAAACCTCAGTCGCATCGTGCCACGCCGACTGCTCATCATGACGGAGCGACACGCTGGCCAGTTGCAGCAGACAGCGACCGGCGCCGACGGTGACCTCCCCGGGTCCCACCCAGCCAGCGGAGTCCCGCAAGGTCGCCAAGGCGTATGCCTGCCTGCTGTAGACCGCTGTCAGCAGGCTTGCCGTCTCCCGACCCCGCACGCCGACCACTGCGGTCTCGACGAGCGTGACAGCTCCCTCGGGCGCCCTTCGCGTGCGGACTGATAGGCAATCAGTCAACCAGCCCGGCCGAAACCCGGCGCTCCACCGGACGACCACGGCCTCCCAGCACGACTGCCACCTCGACGGTACCGCGATGATTCCACGCCGCCGTGGGTCCGCCGTGTTGGCTGTCGACTGTTGCCTTCTGTTGCCGTCTGTTCTCCCAGTGTCACCTTTGTGGCCCAGGGGGATCTACGGTGAGCCGACCGATCAAAGGGGAATGGGTGGGATGATCGAGCCAGCGCCGCCCCGGACGCGGCTGGAGCAGCTCCTGCGGCAACGACACCTCACACTGGAGGAGTTCCGGAAGAACTACCAGCGAACCGCCAAGACCGCGCTCAGCGAACGGCAGGCGTACCGGTGGGTCGCCGGAGAGGTGAGCACGCTGCCCTACCCAGCGGCGCAAGGCACACTGGAGGAGATGTTCGGCGAGCCAGTGGCCCGGCTGTTCGGGCCCCCCTACGGCATTGAGGCGCTCCACCCGGTGCGCTGCCGCAACAGCGCCGCACCGGGGCGGGGCAGCGCGCGGACGGACTGGGAAGGGCAGGTGATCGTCATGAGCGCCGACCGGGCTCGGGACTTCCTCACCCGGATCGAAGCCTCCAACGTCGGAGCCGAAACCCTCGACCAGCTCCTCGACGACGTACGCCGACTCATCCTCGGCATCCAGCAACAACCGTTGCCCACGCTCCTGGGTGATCTAGCGGGCACCCAGGAACGCGCCTTCACCCTGCTGGAAGGGCGCCAGCGCCCGGAGCAAAGCCGGGATCTGTACCTGGTCGCCGGGATCGCCTGCGGGCTGATGAGCATGGCGTCATACGAGATGGGCGCCCCGCACGATGCGCTGACCCAGACCCGCACGGGTTACGCCTGCGCGGACAACGCCGGCCACGACGGGCTGCGGGCCTGGATCCGTGGCCTGCAAGCATCCTTCACCTACCAGTCAGAACGGCTGGAGGACTCGCTGCGCTACGCCCAACTCGGCGCCGAGATCGCCGTCCGGAGCCGAGGCACCGCCGTGGTCTGGATGGCCAGCGCCGAGACCCGCGCGCTGGCCGCACTCAACCGGCCAGACGAAGCGCACACCGCCCTGGCCCGGGCCACCGACCTGCGGGACCAGGTGCAACCCGACGAGCTGGACAGCCTCGGCGGGATGTGCACCTTCAGCCGGCCCCGCCAGCTCTACTACGCCGCTGAAGCACTCTCCTGGGGCGGTCGGCCGGAAGCGACCCGCGCCGAACGCCTCGCCCTCGACACCCTGGACGCCTACGCCACAGCACCAGCCCACGACCGGTCTTACGGTCACGAAGCGAGCACCCGCATCGTCCTGGCTACCGCCCGGATCTCGCACGGCGAGGTCGACGGTGCAGCGGAAGCTCTCGCCCCGGTGCTGGAGCTCCCCCCAGCCCAACGCATCCACAGCATCGTGACCGAAATGGAGCGAGTACGCACCACCCTGAGCGCCCTCCACGACCCCGGCCGGGACACCATCGAACTAGCCGGCGCCATCGACGCCTTCACCTCCCAGCGCCTGGCACGCACCCGATAACCGACCCGGGCCACACCGCAGCGTCACGGTGACCGAGTGACGGCGGGAAACCGCCGGTCAGCGTGAGGTTCTTCTTGCTTACGCTCTCGCTGGCCATCGAATCAATCAAGATTATCTTGACCCGCTCCATCCCGCCTTGCTATGCGGCACTGGACCTCGGACAGTGTTCAGGAAACTGGACACCGTGGCGGTGCTGACGGGTCCGTTGCTACCGGTACCCCGTAACCCGCTGTGCGCTCTGTAATCGATAGCGTGACGCACGACATTCGGGTGCTCAGTTCGGGGAGGCGTCGTGGCGAAGGTATTTCTCAGCCACGCCAGCGGAGAAGTCGCTCTGACTCATAAAGTGCATCGGTGGCTGGCCGAGGAGGGCCATGAGGTCTTTCAGTATCAGCATCCGCGTGACGGGATCCTGATCGGTGAGGATTGGGAGCAGCGGCTGTATGAGCGGCTGCGCTGGGCGGACGCTGTGGTCTGCTTGGTCACCTCGGCCTATCTGACGTCGATGTGGTGCACGGCCGAGGTCGGTGCCGCCCGGGCCCGGGGTATCCGGTTGCTGCCGCTGTGTGCTGGGCCGCGTCTGATCCATCCATTGCTGACGTCAACGCAGCACATCGACCTAGACCCCGATCGAGCGGCGGCCCGCGCCACGCTGGTCGAGGCGCTGCGCCGGGTTGACGCCAGCTGGCCCGAGGATCGGTCGCCGTTCCCGGGATTGCGCCCGTTCGATACCGACCAGCATCGGGTGTTCTTCGGCCGCGCCGAGGAGGCCGGACAGCTCGCCGGGCTGCTGCGCTCCCCGGCTGAGCACGCCAACGGCGCGGTGCTGCTTGTGGTGGGTCCGTCCGGATGTGGCAAGTCGTCGCTGGTGCGGGCCGGACTGCTGCCGGTGATGGCCGACGAGCCGGGCTGGTGGACGCTGCCGCCGATCCTGCCGGGCGCCGATCCGGTGAGGGCGCTGGCCCGGGAGCTGGCCGTCGCGGCACGGCAGGCGGGTCTGAACCGGACGGTGGCCCAGGTCCGGGATCAGCTCGACTATGGGGGCCTGTCAGGACTGGCCGAGGAGCTGCTGCTGGCCGCCCCGGACGGTCCGAGGCGGCACCTGCTGGTGGTGGTGGACCAGTTCGAGGAGCTGCTCACCCAGACCGCCCCGGCGCAGCGGGCTCGAGTCGCCGAGCTGCTGCGCTCCGCGCTGATCGGCCCGGTGCACCTGGTCGCCACATTACGCTCGGAATTCCTCGACCAGCTCCTGCTCGACCCCCACCTGGCTGTGCTGCCCATGCACACCTACACACTGCGCCCGTTGGGCCGCGAGGCTCTGCGCGCCGTGATCGAGAAACCGGCGAAACTGGCCGGGATCGATCTGGACGATGGTCTGGCCGCCCGACTGGCGGAGGACACCTCCAGCGGAGAGGCGCTCCCACTGCTGGCCTTCACCCTGGCCCAGCTCGCTGAGGGCATCACTCGGGGCGGCCGGCTATCGGGTGCCCGCTATGACCAGCTCGGCGGGGTGCAGGGTGCTCTGATCCGCCAGGCCGACGCGGCACTCGCCCACGCGCTCACCACCGGAGGCCGCAGCCGGGATGAGGTGATCGCCGGACTGCTGCGCCTGGTCACCGTCGACGAGCAGGGCCGCCCCACCCGCTGGCGGATCGACCGCGCCGAACTACCCGATCACGTGGTCACCGAGCTGGACGCCTTCGTCGCCCGGCGGCTGCTCACCACCGACACTGACAACGGCACCGTGGTGCTCGGCGTCGCCCACGAAGCGTTTCTCTCCGCCTGGCCCCCACTGGCCGAGGCGATCTCCGCAAACGTGACGGCATTGCGCGCTCGCCGCACGGTCGAGCACGCCGCCGCAGAATGGCACGACCACGACCGCCCACCCACCCGACTCTGGAGCGGCGGCCAACTCGCCGCCGCCGTCACCGACACCGGCGCCCGAATCCGCCGTGGTAGCGCACCGCCACCACCGCAACGTCGACACTGGCTACCACGGCGACACCGGATACTGGTCACCAACCGTGTCGACCTAAACCCCGCAGCCCGCGACTTCCTGCACGCCAGCATCCGCCACGACCGCTCCCGCCGCCGCCGCGCCACCACTGTCCTGTCCGTGCTGCTCATCCTTGCCCTAGTCGGCGCCGGAGTTGCGGTCTTTCAGCAACTCACCGCACAACAAGAGCAGCGAATCGCCACCGCCCGACAACTCATCGCCCAAGCCAATTCAACGATGGAGTCCGACCCACGCACAGCACTGAAGCTCGGTATCGCCGCCCAGCGAATCCACCCCAGTGCCGAGGCCCAGTCCAGCCTGGTCAACAGCCTCACAGTTACTCATTACGCTGGCAGCCTTACCGGCCACACCGGCCCGGTGTTCTCGGTGGCGTTCTCGCCTGACGGCCACATCATGGCCACTGGCGGCAACAACATAGTGATCCTGTGGGACCTCACCAACCCCACCCAACCCCACCGACTCGGCCAGCCACTCACCAGCCACACCGGCAGGGTGTTCTCGGTGGCGTTCGCCCCTGACGGCCATACTCTGGCCACCGGCGGCGGCGATAGGGTGATCCTGTGGGACCTCACCAACCCCACCCAACCTCACCCACTCGGCCAGCCCCTCACCGGCCACAGCGGCCCGGTAGCATTCTCCCATGACGGCCAAACCCTGGCCACTGGCAGCAACAACAACACAGTAACCCTGTGGGACGTCACCAACCGTCTCCAGCCCAACCCACTCGGCCGACCCCTTACCGGCCACACCGACGAGGTGACCTCTGTGGCGTTCGCGCCTGACGGCCACACCCTGGCCACCGGTGGCAACGACGATAACGTGATCCTGTGGGACCTCACCAACCCAATCCAACCTCATCCACTCCTCCTATCCTCCGTCGAACACATCGGAGGGGTGTCCTCGGTGGCGTTCACTCCAGACGGTAATACGCTGGCCACCAGCGGCGGCGACGGCAGGGTGATCCTGTGGGACGACACCAACCGTCTCCAGCCCGGACTACTAAAGTCCCTCACCGGCTCCAGTGGAACGGTGTCCTCGGTGGCGTTCTCCCCTGACGGGAACACCCTGGCCACTGGTAGCGACGACAAAACAATAACCCTGTGGGACGTCAAAAACCGTATGCAGCCCCACCAACTCGGCCGACCCCTCACCGGTCACACTAGGGCGGTGAATTCGGTGGCGTTCGCTCCCGACGGACATACCCTGGCCACTGGCAGCGATGATGGCGCGGTGATTCGGTGGGACCTCACCAATCCCACCCAGCCCCACCAGTCCCTCACCGGCCACACCGACGATCTCGGTATTGTGGTGTCGGCGGCGTTCGCTCCCGACGGACATACCCTGGCCACTGGCAGCGATGATGGCGCGGTGATTCGGTGGGACCTCACCAATCCCACCCAGCCCCACCAGTCCCTCACCGGCCACACCGGCACGGTGGATTCGGTGGCGTTCGCTCCCGACGGCCACACCCTAGCCACCGGCGGCAGCGACAACACGACCATTCTGTGGGACCTCACCAACCCTGTCCAGCCCCACCAACTCGGCCGACCCCTCACCGGCCACACCGGCGCGGTGTTCTCGGTGGCGTTCGCACCTGACGGCCACACGCTGGCCACCGGCGGCAACGGCAACGCGACCATTCTGTGGGACCTCACCAACCCTGCCCAGCCCCACCAACTCGGCCGACCCCTCACCGGCCACACCCGCCCGGTGTATTCGGTGGCGTTCGCTCCCGACGGACATACCCTGGCCTCCGGTGGCTACGACGGCACGGTCATCCTGTGGGATCTCACCAATCCTGCCCAGCCACACCTCCTCGGCCAGCCCCTCACCGACCACACCGGCCCGGTGGACTCGGTGGCGTTCGCGCCTGACGGCCACACGCTGGCCACCGGCGGCAGCGACAACACGACCATTCTGTGGGATCTCACCAATCCCACCCAGCCCCACCAGTCCCTCACCGGCCACACCGGCCCGGTGACTTCGGTGGCGTTCGCTCCCGACGGCCACACCCTGGCCACCGCCAGCCACGACGGCACGGTCATCCTGTGGGATCTCACCAATCCTGTCCAGCCCCACCGACTCGGCCAGCCCCTCGACCACACTAGCGCGGTGTTCTCGGTGGCGTTTGCGCCCGACGGACATACCCTGGCCACCGCCAGCTACGACAGCACGGTGATCTTGTGGGACCTCACGGTGCTCAACAGTCTGCGGAACCATGCAGCAGAGCGTGCTTGCGTAATCACCCAAGGCGGCCTCAATCGTGAGGAGTGGGATCGTTTCATCCCCGGATTGCCCTACCAGAGCACCTGCACCGCCTGACGGGTCAGGTCGGGGGCTGAAAAACTGGCCAGCGGTGCAACAGTGATTCGCTGTTCCCGCGCCGCCACCTATGGCCAGAGCCCGTCGAGCACGCCGCGAAATCCTTCACCTGCAGCACCCGAGTCATAGCCACCGGCCATCTACAGCAATCGAGCCATGAGGGTCACAAGCGCACTATCCTGGAGTTCCTGGTCGCAGAAAACGGGCCAGCGCTAAAGTCCGCCGCCGCCAACATCCTCAAGGCCACCCGAGGCGGGGACGACGAGGACTCCCGAGTATCGACCAAGCACCGACCAGCCGCCCACGTCAACTCCACCGTCGGCGACAAGCCACCCTTCCAGACCGTTCCCCCGCCGGGGGAACGACCGCCGAAGTGGGCAATCAAGGTGACGTGCGTAGTGTCTTGACTGCTCCGAGCAGAAGAGTGATCATTTACCAATGATGACTTCATGTCCCTTCTGTGCGATTATCGCTGGCGACGAGGATGCAATTTTTGTCGGCAAGTGGCCTAGCGCAATTGCTTTTTTCCCCAAAGATCCAGCTACTATCGGTCACACGTTAGTGGTTCCTCGTGTGCATATAGCAAACATCTGGCACATGAATTCCTTGTTAGCGCGCGATCTTGGCGAAATCGTACTCGACATGGCCCATCGACTTCGAGTGGCGCTAAGCCTTGAGGGAATGAATATAATCAACTCCGCCGGAGAGGTGGCTTCGCAGACCATCGAACACCTGCACGTGCATCTAGTGCCTCGATATCGCGGTGATGCAATAGGTGACATCTGGCCAGATTTCAGCAATGTATCGACTGAGGAAATTCAAGTAGCGGCATCCGCGCTTCGGTCCGAGGGCTGTCAAAATAAAGAGTAATAGCGAGTCAGGAGAAGTGCAACTCCCATAGCGCACAGCATTCCGTAAAAAGAGGTGAGTGTGGACGAAAAGAACGCCGCGTGCCGTTTCGCTCCAGGTTGGAATCGCGTAGTGTCCATAGAAAAACGCGGAACCGCTCGAACATCGGAGCGAACGTGGTCGTACAGGAGACGAAACAGTCGTTCTTGATGCAGGAAATAGCTATCAAGTAACCAGAAAACTACGATCACAAATAGTCCGACCATCAACAAGCGCCAGTCAACCCGGCTTACGGCAACGCCATATGTCGCTGCCGTAATGGTGAGACACCAAGTTTTGACATGAAATGAATTCGCCGCCAAGCGGGCAATGATGACCTGAATGAACTCCATATGCTTGACGTTCTCTTCCCGAGCCGTCTCCTCATCCACTTCTTCTCCAGCCTGGCCGCCGTCCTCCGTCACACGAGGAGGCTACCCGCATTGGTCCCTCGCGATGCCTCTAGGTAACCGGGCGCGGCGCCGTACTAGTCGGTGAGCCCACCTGGCAATGCTGAAGGTGGACCCTTGCAAGGTGCACCTAGGGGTGCGGCCATGGTAAGGAGAGCGGAACAAAATGGGGTTGCGACCCCGCGTCACAACCCCACTCTTCCGTCTCGGGAGGCGCCGTTAATCTTACAATCCTGCGAGAGAAGGTGGCGCGCATGGTCGTGGTCTGTCTGCGGGTTGATGATGTCTATGGCCAGACTCCCGTGTGGTTGTTACGCGAGGTGGACGAGCGGGTGTGGGCCGGCCGTCCTGTCGTCCTGGGGGTGGTCCCGTTTCCAGCGAGGGGGTGCCTGGGTGAGCGTGCCGGGCTCCGGGAGAGTTCCGGGCAGTCCCGTGCCGGGCAGTCCCGTGCTTCGTTGGCGAACTCGGCGCTGCTGGGGTACTTGGATGACCGGCGTGGCGGTGGGTTGGCCGAGGTTGCCGTGCATGGGCTGACTCATGCTAATCATCGGTCACCGGCTGGTCCCACGGTGGCGGAGCTGGTGGCACCGAGCGCGGCGCGGGTCGAGTGGTTGCTGGTCACGTTGAGGCGTTGGCGGGAACGTTTCGGCAGCCGGACGTTGGTACCACCGCACAATGTCATCGACTCCACCGTGGCGGCGCGATGTCTGGGCGAGGGTTTCCATGTGTGCCGCGCGGTGATGGACGATGAGGTCGCCGCGTTGGGCCTGGATCCGCGGCGGATGGCCGACCGTGCGGAGGCCAAGCGCCGCCGCCCGTACAGGGTTGTGGGTTCCGGTGTCGTGGTCTACCAGTCGGCAGCCGTCTGGGCCGACCCTGTGGGTGGGGGCGAGGGCTCGGCGCGGTCGGTGGCTGAGTCGATCATGGCTGTCGTTGGTCCGGCCGGGGTGGGAGTCGTAACGTTTCACTGGTGGGACGTCCTGCGGTCCGGGGGTGGGGTGAACGAGGAGTTCGTGAGGTTCGCTCGGGACGTCCTGCGGGCGTGCGAGGATCTTATGGGGGTGGAGTATCTGACGATCTCACAACTGGCCGACCGGGTTCGTGCACCAGTGCCGCGTGACAGGGGGTCACTCAGCTGATCCCGGGTGTTTCCGCGGCGGTCTCAGGTCGCTGAGCCCGGAGTAGTTCAGCGAGGCCGGCGATTCGCTTCAACGGCGTGAGGTCCGGTGGGTGCAGGGGGCCGGAACCGAGCAAGGTCATCATCGCGGTGGTGATCGCGGTGTGGAGGGGCGAGTCGGTGACGACCTCGTCGTGCAGCAGGTGGCTGGCGCGGTCGACGGTGATCCGGTGCTGGTTGCGGTCCAGTTGCCACCCGCCGGGTGCGGTGACGGGGTCGAGGTGCGCGGTGACACGGGTCTGGCCGGCGTGGATGGTGACATGCCGATGCCGCTGGTCAGCCAGCCGGCGCTCACGTCGCCATCGATCCGGTGTGGTGAAATCCGCTCGGGGCGTGCTGGCCACCGGGATGGTGGAGCCGGTGATGCTGGAGGACAGCTCGATACGCACCCGCCGGTCATCGATGCTGATGGTGCCACGCTCGGTGAGGGCGGAGACGAACAGCCTGGAGTCATAGGTTGCCCACAGTTCGGCCTGGTCGGGGTCGGAGGCCAGGTAGGCGGCCATGGCCGGGGCGGGAATGAGGTGGCTGAGGATGGCGAGCATGTGCAGCCATTCGTAGCCGAGCACCCCGTAGGAGCGATCGATGAACCGGCCGCCGCTGATGTCGCCGGTGCGGTCTTTGGTGAAAGTGATCGCGATGGCCTCACGAGGATGATCCGGCTCGTAGTGATCCATGAGCTCCCGCAGCACGGTCAGCGCTCGGGCGTGTCGGTACTGGTCGATCGTGACGATGCGGGCGTTGCGATGGCTGGCCAGCAGCGCGGCCATGGCGGCGATCTCGTGGCCCTGGCAGGCGGGTTTCTCCAGCAGCACCCGGGCTTGCGGGTCTCGGAAGAGGATCGACCGCAGCACGGGAAGGCTACCCCGTAGCCCACCACACAGGCCCGCAATGCGGGAGCGGGCCTGTCCGCGGTGGACACCGCGCTGGGCGCCGTCCGGGCGGGTCTGGGTGGGCCGGGTGTCAGGTAGGTCTCGTAGTAGGTGTCGTAGAGCCCGGACGCGGCGATGATCTCATCGACGAGGTCGGTGTGGACTCCCGGGCCGAGTCTGTCGATACGGCGACACAACTGCGTGGCGGCGATGAGGGTGCCTGCCCGGTACGCGTCATAGCCCTGGTTGGGAATGGCATCGGCGTCGAACAGGTTCAGCGACCGCCCGTCGCCGAGCAGGACCACGCTGCGCCCATCCGAGAAGCGGTAATGCCGACCCACCCCCGGGACGCTCGTGGCGGACAGGCCGTGGCGGGGTTCGGCGAGCAGGCTGAAATCTTTGGTCGCGAACGGTGCGAGGAACACCCCGTCGGGCAGCGCGAGCAGATCTGCGGGGGTGAGCGCGTCCTCGCCGGTGGTGCCGATCACGAGAAAGGGGTTGGTGGCACGTAGCGCGTCACCGACCGTGCGGAATGTCGGGTACCCGGATTCCGCGGCGCCGATCAACGCGAGCGGGTCGGTGTCCACGACGCTGAGGTGGCAGCCCTGCGCACGCAGCGCTGCGGCCAACCGGGACCCCAGTGTCCCGAATCCAATCAGCAGGACGGCTCGGCCGATGACCTTGTACGCTGGCAGGAGTTGGCGCAGCCGCCGTAGGCAGGAGTCGGCGATCTCGGGGTAACCCAGGTGGGTCTTCAGCTGGGACCTGGCCAGGTTGAGCACGGGGATACCCAGCGGTCCGGCGGCGGCGATGCGTTTGAGCCCGGCGACGGTCAGTTCCAGCGCGGCGTCGACACGTCGCGGCGCGTCCACGCGGCCGTAGCCTTGAGCGAGCAGCCCGCCGTCGTCGATGACGAGAACCTTGCGGCCCGCGCTGTGCGCGGCGTCGATGAACGCGTCGACCCCGGCGAGGCCACGAGCCAGCTCGGCCCCGTGGGTGTCTGGGGCGTTGATGACCGTGTTGTCCAGCAGCCCGCTGGCGAACCCCTGATCAAGCAAGGTGGCGTGGACGCGGTCCCGGTTGCGGGTCTGGTCGCCCTTGGCCAGCGCGAAGATCCACTCGGCGGGGATGCCTGACCGGTGGGCACTGAGCAGGAAACCCAGGGTGTTCTCGACGTAGTGGTCACGAAAGATCAACGCCCACCCCACCCACACTGGGTCGGGTGTCGCGTACCGGGTGAGTAAGGGCATGGATGCGGTGATCCCGGCGAGGTCGGCGTGACTGTACCGGCGAGTGTGCGTGCTCAGTCGCTCAGTGATCCGCCGGGCCAGGTCGCTGGGTGCCGCGTCGATGAGTACCTCCATCTCGGCTGCTGGTGCCAGTGAGTGGCTGAGGGTGTCCGGTCGGGTCGGTGGGCGGAGATGCCAGCGCACGGTGACCACCGGGACTACTGGATTCTGGGGGTCGGTGAGGCGGGCCGCATTCGGAGTCGTCTGATCACAATGCAGCCGGTGGCGGTCAACGATCTCGGCGAGGACCGCGTGGATCTCCTCGGAGGCGATAGGGCCACGCAGCACGGCACTGTTGCATTGCTGGATGCCCAGGTCGGGCAGGCTGAGCTGATGCGTCGTCGCCACGTTCGAGTACCTCCGCCGGGGTCGGGCTTCGCTGGGTTCCGCTTCCCCCGTGAGGTCATCATGCTGGCGGTGCGTTGGTACCTGCGCTACGGACTGTCCTACCGCGACGTGGAAGAGCTGCTCGCTGAGCGCGGCATCACCGTCGACCACGTGACTGTGTTCCGGTGGGTGCAGCGGTTCACGCCACTGCTCATCGACGCGGCACGCCCATGCCGACACCGCCCGGGGGATCGGTGGTTCGCCGATGAGACCTACGTCAAGGTTGCTGGGCGGTGGATCTACCTGTACCGGGCGATCGATCAGTTCGGTCAGGTCATTGATGTTCTGGTGTCGGAGAAGCGGGGTCTGGAGTCCTCCCGCCGGTTCTTCTCCCGCGCGCTGGAGCACGGCACACATCCCGCTGAGGTGACGACCGACCGGGCACAGGCTTACCCACGGGTACTCGATGAGCTGCTGCCCGCCGCTTGCCATGTCGTGGAGAAGTACGCGAACAATCCGATCGAAGCCGATCATGGCCGGTTGAAGTCCCGACTGCGGCCGATGCGTGGCCTCAAACAGCTTCGCTGCGCGCAGGTGATCAGCGCCGGGCACGCGTTCGTGCAGAACCTCCGCCGCGGCCACTACGAACTCGGGGTCGAGGAACCCACGACGCTGCGGGTGGTGGCTGCCTTCACCGAGCTGGCCGTAGCGATCTGATCAAACCACGGGAACGGGATCCAACCTGCCACCGCTTCGCGCAATGCAACAGTGCCGCCCTGGCCCGGTCGGGAAGGTAACAATAGCCCTCATTATCCCGCCTGCACCCGCCTCGCATGCCCACGAACGAACTCGGGCGGCCGACGGCTTGATGATGTGGTCCTCTTGCACGAAATCGGGCGTCGTGGACTCTCCATAGTTCCCAGTTGGTTGCTGTGGTTCCCCAAAGCCGTGGTTTCCCAGAGGAGACATCGTGTCCAGTGTCATCATCTTGTACGCCGGGCTTGCTATAGCCATGCTCAGAGTCGCACTCATCCATGAGATCGTCGCGCAAAGAGCCTCGCGGCAGCGGCTCGAACAGGAACTCCACCTCGCCCTGACGCGCATGCTCGTGACAAACCCACCACACACCGTGACCACCACCCAGAATCCCGACAGCCCAGCCAGCGTGCCGGCCGGCCGCTCACCTGATTCGGACAGCGCCGTAACCTCGGTGCCACGAACCCGGAGGATCCGATGAGCCGCCCTGACTATGCGGAATTTGCGGAGTTCTTCCGGCAGGAACACCCGAAGCTGGTGAAGTTTGTCCTCGGTCGGGGAATGAGTCTGTCCGATGCCGAGGATGTGGCACAGACGGTGTTCCTGCGAGTGTCCACCCGCTGGGCCACGGTGCACCAGCCACGCGCCTACCTTTACCAAGCCGCGAAACATGAGGCTGCCGCACTCGCGCAGCGACAACGCCCTCACCTGGACACGCCCCTGCACCGGGCGACCAGCCACGTTGAACGCTCCGCCGAAGACGTGTACCACCAACGCGACGTCGACATCGTGCGGGACAGCCTGATCGCCCTGCCGCCAGGCCAACGGGAGGTCATGGCCAGGGTCTACGCGGGTCACCGAACCAACGACATCGCCGAGGCGCTCGGCACCTCGACGTCAACCGTCCGGTCGAACCTGCGACACGGGCGCAAAACACTCCGACCCCTTCTCCTGAACGGCGACCGACACAACCTCCACCGGCGGGCCGGGCAGCGGCTGTACGAGGCTTATCAGCGCGGGGACCCGTTGCCGGCCACCCCGCGACTGGTGATCCTCCAAGCATGGGACAAAGCGAAGGCCCACAAGGTGAATCCCCAGCGTGGCCCCGACGGAGATCCGCTCGACCGGGACGAGGTGAAGCGCCGCCGCCGCGAATCCCCACTCACCGCCTGCCCGTGGGCACTGGACACACTAGCCGAGCTGGGTAAGGCCACCCAACAGATGATGGTCGTGGTCGACGCGGACGGCGTGGTGCTGCGCCGGGGCGGCGACCGAGGGGTACTACGCCTCGCCGACCAGCTGGGATTCGTGGAAGGAGCCCACTGGGACATCACGAACGCCGGCGCCAACGGCATCGCGCTCGCCTTGATGACCGGACGGACGGAGACAGTGTGCGGATGGGAGCACTACGTACAGGCCCAACACGGCCTGAGCTGCGTCGCCGCACCAGTATGCGATGCACAGGGACGGACGCTCTGCGTGTTGAACCTGACCGGAACCCAGCCCACCATCCACCACGCTATCCTGCGCGAAATCGACACGATAGCCATGCGCGTGCACCGGCAGTTGCGCGCCTTGTAGACACCCCACACCTAGCTATGGCGCGTTCGCCACTGCGTGTAGGACGGTGGCGGCGAATTCCTTCGGCGCGTCGAGATGCGTGAAGTGTCCCGCCCCCACGATGCGCTCGCTCCGAATGTTCGGCGCCACCTGCACCGCCTTGGCGTGCAGCTTACGGAACCACTCGGTGCGGGTCTCTGTGGCGAGCATCCAGGTAATCGGCACCCGGATCGCAGCCAGCTTTTTCGTCGAAATGTACTCGATCGGAGACCCGAACGGGTGCCCGTCGAGTTCCGCGAGGACGGCCCGGCCGTTGGCGAGCAACACCTCTCGCTCGGCTGCTGGGAGGGCGTCGAATCCGTTGCGACCGTCCCGCAGGCCCGACACCCAGCGGAAGAATATCGCTGCGGCCTCGCGACGGTGCCCGCGCAGCTGGGCGAGCTTGAGCCGTCCACATACGCCGAGGAAGTCACCGGTGGCATACCGCAGGCCGTGCCAAGTCGCCTCGACGACCACCACACCACGACACAGGTCCGGCCGCTCGCTGGCCAGCGCAAGCGCGGTACTCCCGCCGGAACTCCAACCAAGGACATGCACGGGCGCGCCCACGTGCTCAACGACCGCCGCCAGATCGGCCACGTGCACCCGATAATCCCGCACCGGGCGGTGGATCGAGCGACCGTAGCCGCGCCGGTCGTAGGCAATGACCCGGTACCCGCCGGCAGCGAGGTCACCGACCACACCGCCCCACGTCGAGGCCTGCGCCCCCGTGCCATGCACAAGCACCAGCGGCTCACCCACGCCCTGCTCGTCATAGACCAGCTCGCCGCCCGGCACCAGCATCCGTCCCACAGTCGCCACTCCCGACGTCTAAGAGCACATAAGAACAAACTTAGTGGGCATCTGTTCAGGCTCCTCCCACACCGGTGAGGTCACCCCAGGCCGGCGGACTCGAAAACCTCGATGGCCAGCGCCGACCAGTCCAGCTCGCCCCGGCCCTTGTTCACCGAGGCGGTGAGCCGATCTCTCACCAGGTTGGCCACCGCCATCGGCACGTCGACCGCCGCAGCCGCCTCCAGCAACAGGCGGGCGTCTTTCTGACCCAGCCGCAGGCCGAACCCGGGCGAGGTGAACGTTCCGCTGGCGATGACAGCACCGTAGCCCCGGTACGCGTTGGCCATCACGGGGCTCGCCGTCAGCACCTCGGCGGCCAACTGCCTAGGCACACCGTGCTTCTCCGCGAAGGCGAACGCCTCGGCCATCGCCTCCATCGCACTCATCAACAGAAAATTACCGGCCAACTTCACCGCATTCGCACTAGCCGGATCATCACCCAGCTCGTGTACCACTGAGCCAATCGCCTCCAACAGCGGCCGGGCCCGCTCACGGTCGCCGGGCGCACCGGCCGACACCACGATCAGCTCAGCCGACTCAGCCCGATCCGGACGCCCGAACACCGGCGCGGCCACATAGCCACACCCCTGACCAGCCAGCCGGGTACTGGTCCTCGGCGCGATGGTACTCAACGAGATGTGCAACCCCTCGGCACCAAGCCGCTCAGCGACGCCCATCGTGGCCTGGTCGACCGCGTTGTCATCAGCGAGCATGCTCACCACGACCCCGCCACGCTCGGCCACCCCGACCGGGGTGTGCGCCAGACTCACACCCTCCAGTGCCAGCAGCGGCTGCGCCTTGGCAGCGGTACGGTTATAGACACACAACCGATACCCAGCCTTGGCTAGATTACGCGCGATCGGCAACCCCATGTTGCCAAGCCCAATGAACCCAACGGTCTGCGCCACGTCCTAACCCCACCTTCCTTCACGAGTCACTAACCCCCATCCTCGCCGGCCGGCGCCACTCTGGCGATGTGACTCTGGTGATGTGATCGGCGCTGCACCGGAGGGAGATCAGGTGAGCGAGTCACCGCAGACGCAGTCCGTCGTCGTTCTCGACCCGTCCCACGTGCCGGCCGCCCGAGTGCTGGCAGCGGCCCACGGCGTCGAGGTCGAACGAGACGACCACAAGATCGTCACGCTGGAAGTCAAGCTCAGTTCCACCGTCGATGACTCCGACGTCACCCACCTACACTGGCTACGCAACCACCTCGGACCCAACATCCTCGACACCGCCGTTCATCACCACCGGCACCTACGCCTACCGCCGCGGTGACGGCATCGCGGTCATCCCAGCGGCCCTACTCGCGCCCCGACTCAAAGATCAATTAATTCGCTTGTGGATGGGTGCGGGCCGCAAGCGATGACCATTGGTTTCATTCGTGAGTTGAAGTGCCACAGGAGCGCAAATCAGGTACGGACCATGCCACCCAACACTAGCCAACGTCGACCGGCGGATCCGGGTTCGGGACCAAGAGTGCGGTCGGGGACCACGTGGGGACCACACGCCCTGTACGCGGGCAGACGACCCGCACGGACTGGTTGCGCACACGGTACTGGCACCACCACTGACCAGGACAGACGCATACTCCCACGTCCTGCGGGTCAAGAGGGCCGCAGGCTCACGCTAGCGCGCAAGTCCCCCACCGAGTCCTGGTTTTGCGGTCCGAACTGGCTGTAGGTGGGCGGCCGCCGAGGGAGGATACTCGAATCAGACGACACCCCTTACCCCGGACGGGGGGAGTGAAATGATCCAGCTTGAGGACATCACCAAGGTTTACCGGATGGGTAAGGTCGAGGTGCGGGCACTCTACGGTGTCGACCTGGCCATAGGCGACAGCGAACTGCTCGCGATCATGGGACCGTCCGGATCAGGCAAAACCACGCTCATGAACATCCTGGGCTGTCTCGATGTCCCGACCAGCGGGCGCTATCTGCTTGATGGCACCGACGTCAGCCGGCTATCCGACAACCAGCTGGCCAAGATCCGCAGCCGTAAGATCGGGTTCGTGTTCCAGTCGTTCAACCTGGTCTCGCGCACCAGCGCAATCCGCAACGTCGAGCTGCCCTTGGTCTACGCCGGGGTGCGGGATCGGCGCAACCCGGCTCAGCACGCGCTGGAGCAGGTCGGGCTGAGCGACCGACAGAAGCACATGCCCACTGAGCTCTCTGGCGGCCAGCAGCAGCGAGTGGCGATCGCCCGGGCGCTGATCAACGATCCCGCGATCCTGCTGGCCGATGAGCCCACGGGCAACCTCGACACCGCCGCCAGCGCCGAGATCTTGAAGTTGCTCGGCGCGCTCAACGATGCCGGTCACACGGTCGTGATCATCACACACGAAGAGGAAGTCGCCCGATTCGCCAAGCGGGTCGTGCGGCTGCTCGATGGACGCATCGTGAGTGACCAGGTGCAGCGCAACCGGACGGAAGTCAGCGGTGAACCCGAGTGAGGCGTTGCGCATCCCGCTGCGGGGGATCTCGCCCCTAGCAATCTAGTCCACAAGTCCTTGTCACCGAAGCCGAAGCGACGAGGACCTTCCGCCGATCACGCGGCGGGGCGTTCGAATCCCTCCACTTTCGCCCAGCCCTGAACAACGGAAACGTTGCCCCGCTGCTCACCTATGGGTACCCGCGCATCACACGGCGGCGTCAAGAGCGATGCGGGTGGTTAGTGCGCAAGTCCCCCCTCGGACACCGTGGGTTTCAGGTCTGAGCCCCAGTGTTAGGTTCGGCTGACAGCCAGTGATCCAAGATCCTGCTTGCGGGAGTGTAAGCTACGCAACCACCTCGGACCCAACATCGCCACCATAGTGAGCCCGTCGTCGAGCAGACCAGGAAGGCGCAGCCGCCTGCGCAGCGCTGGCGCTTGTTCGAGCTCGAGCTTCAGCGAGTGGCAGTGGGCAGTACGGACGGCAGCCAACAAAATCCAAACAATCGGAGGGATTAGCATGGCATTCGGCGCACTAGCCCAAGAAACGCATGCGATTGACATGCCGGACGGGCACCTCGATCCGCAAATCCTCGCGCAACACTGTATCAGCTGGGGAGTCGGACCGTTCACACTCAATGCGTGCGTTGACCTGAGCGTCCCGGAGGCCGACGTCTCCGTCTATACTTCTCGGTGTGAAAATCGCGAATTTCACGCTTGACCATGATAACTTGTGCGCTCACGTTGGCGGCAGCGTTGACGGTTTCAAAGCGGTAGTGGATGCCCGTCTCGCGCTTGACCCTTTGCGGCTAATCATCGACGCGGAGATCCGCATACCTCTTGAGGGCTGCAAGAAATACCACCACGAGATTCTTTTGTCTCCTGGCGTAGGCCTGTAAGGAACAAACCGGCCTCACCCTGATCAACGGGACCAACAACAGACGACGTCTGACGGGGGCCGCTCGTGTGCCCCTTACCAGGGTCGTGAGCGGTCAACAGCGGTCACTCACGTCACCTGTCACCGAGTACCCCAGATCAACATCTACGACCGTGACCGTCCGCGTCTTGTCGTCGATCCGGTAGATGATCCGGTAGCTGCCGCGGCGAGCGCTGTACCGATCATCCAGTGGCGCCAGTAGACGTCTGCCAACACGGTGCGGATTGTCCAGCAGTGGTCCGTTGATGAACTCGAACGCGGCGAACGCAACCGACTCGGGAAGCCGCTCAGCGAGCGCTCGCGCAACGGTGGGAGTGACGCGCAGCGAGAAGCGCTCCGTCGACCCGTGACTCACACCGTGTGTCGGCGTCGTGCCGCCATCGACTCTGCCAACTCCTCAGCACCGACTACCTCGCCTCGCGCCAGCTCAGCGTCGGACTGAACCAAGCGCCGCAGAGTTTCAGGATCGGACAGAACCGACACTGTCTCCTGCAACACCTCCAGATCCGCTACCGCGATCAACACGGCAGACGGTCGGCCGTGTACCGTCACCGTGACTCGTTCGTGATGCGCGTGGACCCTCCCCACCAGCTCGGAGAGGCGCGCCTTGACATCGGCGAGCGGCATTGTCGTCATGGTCAGAAGTATGACTAGAAATTGCCAAGCTGTCGACCCACGGGCGGTGTCCGCTTACCCGTCAGGGCAGCGACGACGCTCCCCTGACGGGGCGGTGTGCCGGAATGGGCGAGGGCCTCGACGGGTACGGTCCGTCACGCGATCTCATGGCCGGGAGGCCAATGGTGGAAGGAGACGAGGATGACGAGTCGTGCACCCGGCGACGTCGCCGCCGTCGCGGAGGCCGCGCTGGTCGGTCAGGTGGTCGACTTCGTCAGGTGGGTCGGGGACGGCCGCAAGCTCACTCAGAAAGGAGCGATCACTCTGGCCGATGCCCGGGTCCTCGTCAACCGGTTGGGCACCGGGGACGAGATCGATCCCGCGATCGGCGAGCGGGTGTTCAAGACCACATCGAGCGTGGAGCTGCTGGGTCTGGGCCTGATCGTGGAGTGGGCCAAGGCGGCGCGGCTGGTGCGGGTCGTCCGGGGGCGGCTGGTGCCAGTCAAGAAGGCCGCCGCGCTGCTCGAGCGCCCGGCGGAGCTGTGGATGGCGCTGTTCGAGTCGTTCGGGCGGCGGCTGGGCACCGCGTTCCTGCCTGCGGGGTGGGGCGAGTCGTTCATGCGCCGTGAGTTTGCCGCCGGCGCCGACGCGCTGCTGTCCGCGCTGCACGGCCGGGGCGGCGTGGTCGGCCTGGACGAGCTGTGCAACCTGGCGTGGGACGCCGTGAGGGCGCGCTACGTGCTCGATGACGCCACCGAGCAGCAGCTAGCCACGGCCCGTCGAATGAACGACCGCGACGTCCGGCGCACGCTCGCGGCGCTGGCCCAGCTGAGTGCCGTGACGCTGACCGAAAACTCCGCCGAGCTGACCGCGATCGGCCGGTACGGCACTCGTCGCATGCGCGGAGAGCCCGAGCCCGGTGATCCCGTCCACCGGATTACCGTCACACTGGCCGACGTCACGCAGCCACGGGTGTGGCGGCGGCTGCTGATCCCGACCGCGATGCCGCTCAGCCAGCTCCACGGCGTGATCCAGACGGCGATGGGCTGGCAGGACTACCACCTGCACAGCTTCACCGACGGCAGACGCACCTACGGCCCCCCGGACCCGGAGCTGGAGTTCATTGATGAGCGCTCCGTGCGGTTCGGCGATCTCGACGTCGAGGATGGCCCCATCGGCTACACCTACGACTACGGCGACGGCTGGGAGCACGAGATCGTCGTCGAGGCGGTCGGGGTGGCCGAGCCGGGCGAGTGTTACCCACGGTGCGTCGACGGCGAAGGCGCGTGCCCGCCGGAGGACTGTGGCGGCTCGCCGGGCTACGAACATCTCCGGGAGGTCCTCGCCGACCCGGGTGACGACGAACACGACGACATGGTGACGTGGTTGGGCCTTAACCACGCCCGCGAGTTCGATCCGACCGCGTTCGACGTCGAGGCGGTGAACCGCAGGTTGGCCACGGTCAGCTCGCCACGATGACGGCGACCGGGCGGCCTGATGTACGGACCCGAGGTGTGGCGTGCGGCCGCCGGCGTCGAGTGGTCGCACTGGGATCTGTGGTTCGCCCTGCTGTGCGGCGCGACCACGGCGGCGACTGGGACGGCCTCGACGCGGCGATCGCCTGGACTTGATGGAGTGCTGCGACGACTCTGCGGGGGCTGCATGTCCACACCATCGTTGCGGCCGCGGCGCTCGGTCCACTGGGTCAGAACCAAGCAGTTCCGGCAGCGTTCGAGGGCAGCGGTGACGGCGGCATGTGTGAGGAGTCACTTGAGGTGAGGCATCTCACGTGATAAGTGGGCGGCTGCCCAGTCGGTGCGTGAGGTCTTGCACATCGCTTCGGCCATGCCAGTGGCCAAGGACTCGCACGGTGCGGCGCAGCTCGCTGCGGGCAGTGTGCGAGTCGATCCGCTCAACGGCATCGAGTGTCTCCTGCGCCAGGCGGCACGCGTCAGCGGGCTGGCCAGCATTCGCATACGCCCAGGCCAGCTTAGCCCGGGTGATGATGGCCCTGCGAAACGATGACTTCGTCAGCGACTCCAGACGGGGCTCCAGCACCGGAACGACCCGAGCACCATAGCCGAGGTAGACATCACACGTCGCCTGGTAGACAGCAAGAAGATCATCATTTATCACATGAAGCCGGCTGAGCGCGGCGTCATCCTCACGAACTGGTTGGACAAGCAAATCCATCGCCGCATCGAGAGCACGGCGGCTCTCGTCCCGGTTTCCCGCCAGCGCATATCCCGAAGCCATCTGTTTGGCCGCCATGCCCTTCATCCTCGGTGACGCTTGCGGCATATCAAGCACCGGCCGTGCTTGATCGACTGCCCGAAGCCCGTCATCGGAGATGTGGCTGACCATCGTGGAGCGCCGGACGAACGTGAACACCGTCATGCTCGTCCAGCCGGCGGCCTGGGCCCAGTGCGACGCCCGGTCGACCCACCACATCGCACCCGGTAGATCCCCGGCCTCCTCACTCAACCAACTCAGCAACTCGGCATAGTGGGCCTGCAACGCGCTGTAACGATGCCGCTCACCGTCGGCCACCCGGCGACGCAACCCATCCAGAACCGCGACCTGACCCGTCATCGCATCAATGAGCCGAGCCGGCGGAAGGACCCGGATGGCCTCTTTGAAACCCTCGAACGAAGCCTGAAAAGAACCCAGGACATCACCATCGAGATCGATACCATCCAGCGCACGCTCAAACTGACCCTGCACCCCACCGGTCACAATCCCAAGACCGAGACCCGCCATCACCTCACGCCGCAACAGGGGCATGGTGACACCTCCATGTGGCAGTAACACAACAAACACCTCTGACCTGGGCGCCCCAGAAATGAGGGCTTCCTGTGGCTTGGCACTGACCTCCGACGCCAGCGCCGCGATCATCCCGCCCGTCGCATAGATCCGGTCGAGCTTCTGAGCCAGCCAAGGTTGAAGCCGACGATGCCCACACTCCACGTACGAGATAGTCGACTCCACGCATCCGGCCCGCCGGGCGACCGCGTCCAGCGTCAGCTCGCGCCCTGCCCGCAGCCCACGCAGCACCGCACCGAGTTGCGCATCGCCTAGCACCGGCCCACCTCCCTGACAGTCCGTCGCAGCCACCCGCAGTCACTCGACCCCGGACTACCAAACATACGACGCTACGAGCCAAGACCCGATGCCGGGCCAGATGCAAACAACTCCCAGCGGCCCACCGGCCAACCCCTGAGGAGAACACCCACCATGACCATTCCAGCGCCAACACCCGGCACCAAGGACCCCTGGCTCGACGCCGAGGGCCAGGGTCGCCGCCGACGAGTCGCCGACGGTACAACCCGAGTGTGACTAGCTTGCCGCGGCGCTCTCCCGCTCTTCGGCCTGCGCCTCGGTGTAGGCCCCAGCGGGGTCCCATGCGGCAAGCGCCCGCGCGGCATCGGCCAACGCCAGCTCACGCAACTGACGCGCCGCGGCGGTACCGACACTGACCCCCCGCTGGTGCGCCCACCGGTGCAGGTACACCGCTGTCGTCTCGTCCACCTCAAACTCGACCCGCTCGGTCATGTGACGAGGGTACGACAGATCGCTGGACGTTGGCGCGTTCGTCCCCCGAACCAACTCGCTGGGCGCCGCCCCGCCACAGCCCACTGCTACTAAGAGTTGAGGCCTCCGTCGATATCGCCGAGATGAGGAATAGCGTAGCGGAAGGATTGTTGTCGGTTGTTCAGGCCACACGGTTCGCGACCGTTGCATTCTTTTTCGCGCTACTAGTAACGTTAATATCGGTGTTCCTGCACGCCACTCCCCGATCCGTGGCTCAGTGGGTGGCGACCCTCGGTTTTGTGCTTGCGTGGGCAGCGGTCAGCTCAGGCGTCTACCAGAAGAGTGATGCATGGCTTTACGGAGCATGCGCCAAGAGTCTCAAGTGGTGGGGCATTCTCTTCGTTCCGGTGGCAATTCTCAACCTCGTCTTCGCTGTTGCCAACAATCCGTGATCGCGCGGGCTCTAGAGCACTCCGGCCCAGCGCCAGAGCAGCTTGCCCGGGCCGGCGATGAGCCCGACCTCGTCGAGGAATGCGACGACCTTGCGGGCGGCGAACTGTTTGGTCTGCCGCCAGTGCGGGTTCGCGGCAGCCGCTGCGACGGCTTCGTCGACGTCCAGCCCGGCCGCCGCGTACACCTTCGGGTCGATCAATCTGGTGGTAGCGAAGTAGACCGACATGGCAAGGATGAAGCGGCTGTACGCCCGGCCCAACAGGCCCAGCCGGGGCCACTGCCGAAGCGTCTCCTCGCGGGCGTAGCGGATGTGGCGGGCTTCCTCGATGACATGGATCCGCGACACCTGCTGGACCATCGGCTGCAGCGACTCATCCGCCATCTGCTCACGCTGCAACACGTCGAGAATCTCCTCGACGTAGATCGCCGCGCCGAAGGTCACGGTGCCGTTGGAGACCGTCTTGAGCAGCCGTCCGAGCTGGTGCACGACCCAGCGGGGCCCGTACTCCGGGCCGCCGAACTTCTCCGCCGCGCGGGAGAACATCACCGAGTGCCGGCACTCGTCGGCGATCTCGGTCCACGCGTAGCGGGCGTGCGCGCTGCCCTTGGGACGGTCATAAACGTGCCGGACGAGCATCTGCATGAGGATCGTCTCAAACCAGATGCCGATGCTGTACAGGCTCGCCACCTCATGTTTGGTCAGCTCGATCCGCTGCTGTTCGCTCATCCGGTCCCACAGCGCCGTGCCGTACAGGGAGCTGCGGTGCGGGTTGATGAAGTAGCGGTCCGGCGCGAGCGGGGCGTCCCAGTCGATCTCGGTAGCCGGGTCGTAGGAGTGCTTGGCCGAGGTCCGCAGCAGCCGTTGCGCAGTGTCTTCACGGTCGGGAACACGCCTGGTGGTCACGTCACTAGCGCTGGTCATAGACATCTGTGGCCTCCTCAACGAGCGAGTAAACCCAAGATAACTGACTCGTCAGTCACTAACAAGAGGGAGCCACTCACCCCGGCTGATCCGGTCTAGGCCCAGCCACCCGACATCAACCGCCCGCGCCTCCACCTTCACTCGCGGCACCTCCGGATGCTCCAGCCACCAGGACATCAACCCCTGCAGCGCCCCGACGAGCAACGGGACGGTCAACCGTGCCTGCTCGAGCACCTCCTCCTCGGAGGGCACCGCAACCCCCGGCTCGGGGGCGTAGTAGCCAGCGAGGACCGCCGCGAACACCTCAGTGACATGCTCACGCAGCCCACGCAGCGGCGCGCCGAGCTCGGGGTTATCCAGGTGCCGCGCGACCAGCGCCCAGGCCTCCGGACGCTCGGTCACCACGTCACAGAGCAGCCGGACCACCCCGCGCCAGGCGCCGAGCGCGTCGCCGGCCTTGCCCAACACCTCAGGCAGCCGTCCCATGAAGCCCTCCACCACCCGCTCGGTGACCGCCGCGAAAAGCTCCTCCTTACTCGGAAAGTGCTGGTACACCAGTGCTTTGCTCACCCCAGCGGTGGCGGCGACGTGCTCCATCTGGGTGAGGTAATAACCTCGGCTGCTGAACTCCCGCAGCGCCGCGTCGAGCAGCTCACCCCGCCTGGCGCCCGACGACAACCGGCGCCGGGCGCGGGCTGCGTCCGGGAGATGCTGCGGCGACGGTCGGCTCACGACGACCAGTGTGCTCGCTGCCCGCGCGTCGGTGCGCGGCACTCGCCAGCCGCTGGGTATACCTTCCTCACTCAGCGCTGTAGCACTGGTCGTCCTAGCAGGCGGGAGCAGATATGGCACGCGTCGGACTGTTGACCTTCTCCGACGGACGCGACTTCGTCCACGCCGGCATCAAGACGTTCGCGCTGGACGTCGAACACCGCATCGCCCAGGCGCTCGAGGCGGCCGGGCATGAGGTCATCCGCGCGGCGGAGCCGATCTGGACCAACACGATGGCCACCGCCGAGGCGCGTCGGGTCGCTGACGCGCGGTGCGACCTCACCATCTTCAACTACCCGGTGTGGGCATTCCCGCACTTCACGATGCTCGCCGCGACAGCGTCCCCGGGTCCGCTGCTGCTGTTCTCCAACATCGACCCACAGTTCCCCGGAATGGTCGGCATGCTGGCGGCCGGTGGGGGGCTGGACCAGATCGGCCGGCCGCACACCCGGGTGTGGGGCGATGTGGCCGACCCGGCCGTGCTGGACCGGGTCCTGGAGACGGTCCGGGCGGCCGCGGCGGTGTCCGCGTTGTCGGGCAGCACCTTCGGCCGGATCGGCGGCCGCCCGATGGGGATGTACACCGCCGTGGCGGATACCGATCAGTGGATGAGCACCTTCGGGGTGGACGTCGAGGAGATTGACCAGTGGGAGATCGTGCGGCGCTCGGCCACCGTCGAGCAGTCACGGGTGAGCGCCGGCCGGCAGTGGCTGGAGCGCCACGCCGCCGGGGTGCACTACGACGGCAAGCAGCTGACGCCTGAGCTGCTGGAGCGTCAGATCCGCTCCTACCACGCCGTGCGGGAGCTGATCGAAGAGTGGAACCTCGACTTCTGCGGGATCAAGGGCCAGCCCGAGCTGACCACGCACTTCACCACGATGGACGTCACCGAGGCCTTTCTCAATGACCCCTACGACTGGGAGGGCCCCAAGCCCACCCACGTGTGCGCCACCGAGTCCGACATGGACGGCGCGCTCACCATGCAGCTGCTCAAGGGCCTCACCGGCACGCCGGTGCTCTTCGCCGACGTGCGGCACTACCATGCCGACCGCGACATCTGGGACCTGTGCAACTCCGGGCAGCACGCCACCTGGTTCGCCGCGCGCAGTGACGACCCGGCGGAGAACCTGCGCTCGGTGCACTTCTACCCCGAGATCTTCTACTTCCCCGCCGGGGGCGCCTCGGTGTCGTTCTTCGCCGCGCCGGGGCCCGCCACCTTCGCCCGGCTGACCCGGATCGAAGGCAGATACCGGATGCACGTTGCCCGCGGCGCCTTCGAGTCCTACGACCCCGCGACCAACGAGGCGCTGGCTCGGCAGTCGACGCCGCAGTGGCCGCACGCGTTTGCTCGGCTGGAGGTCGAGGCTGAGGAGTTCCTGTCCACGTTCGGGGCCAACCACATCCATGCCGTGCCCGGCGAGCACGTCGCCGAGCTGCGCGCGGTGTGCCGCATGCTCGACATCGAGTGGGCCGGGCTGGGCACGGTTCGAATGGGCGGCGCCGAGTGACAGATGGGACCTCGCCGGGTGATCACATCCGGCTTGAAATAACAGAATGAAACGGTGAGTGAGCCAGTGAGCATCGAGACCAAAGTCAACCGCAACACCAACGACATCGAGGAGATCTACGGCCTGATCCAGGAGTTCGCGGGCCGAACCAGAGCGAGCTTCGCCAAGGTCAATCAGCAGTTCAATGACCTCGAAGGCAAGGTCGACAACCTCGAAGGCAAGGTCGACGGCATCGAAGGCAAGGTCGACAACCTCGAAGGCAAGGTCGACGGCATCGAAGGCAAGGTCGACAACCTCGAAGGCAAGGTCGACGGCATCGCCGGCCAGCTTGATGAGGTACTGGAGTTGCTCCGCAAGCAGAGCTGAGGGGTGATTTCCAAGCCGAGCCGCGAAAACCCGCCCGGGTGAGCTACCGCGGGTCCCGATGACACTGATCGTCCTAGCAGGAGGTTCGAATGGGCGGGGCTCGGTGAGCTCGCTGCTACTCGGTGTCGACATCGGCACTGCCAGCTCCAAAGGCGTGCTGGTGCGCACCGACGGCACCGTCGTGGCGACCGCGACCCGAGCCCACGAGGTGTCCATGCCACGCCCCGGCTGGGTGGAGCATGACGCGCAAGCGGTGTGGTGGGCGGACTTCGCGGCGATCAGCAAGGAGCTGACGGCGACGGCGCGCGAACCCCTCGCCGCAGTCGGCGTCAGCGGCATCGGTCCGTGCTTGCTCCCAGTGGACCGCGAGGGTCGGCCGCTACGGCCGGCGATCCTCTACGGCGTGGACACCCGCGCCCGCCTCGAAATCGATGAGCTGACCCAGAAGCTGGGCAGGCAGGCCATCCTGGAGCGCTGCGGGTCGGTGCTCACCTCGCAAGCGGTCGGACCCAAGCTGGCGTGGCTGCGCGCGCATGAACCCGAGACCTGGGCAGCGACCCGCCGCTTCCTGATGGCGAGCAGCTTCGTCGTGCACCGGCTCACCGGCAGCTACGTGCTCGACCATCACTCGGCGAGCCAGTGCACCCCGATGTACGACCCGGTCGAACACCGCTGGATCAGCCAGTGGTCCGAGCTCGTCGCTCCCGGACTCGAGCTGCCTCGGTTGTGCTGGCCCTCGGATGTGGTCGGAGAGGTGCAGCACAGCGCCGCCGAGGAAACCGGCATTGCGGCCGGTACGCCGGTGGTGGCGGGCACGATCGATGCCTGGGCGGAGGCCACCAGCGTCGGCGTCAGGGCACCTGGCGACGTGATGCTGATGTACGGAACGACCATGTTCCTCATCGAGGTGCTGGACCGTCCGCGCCGAAGCCCGGATCTGTGGGGCACCGTGGGCACGTTTCCCGGCACCCACAACTTCGCCGCCGGAATGGCGACCTCGGGAGCGATCACTGACTGGATCCGCAAGCTGACCCGGGAATCCTCATTTGACCCGCTCGCCGCGGAAGCCCAACAGTCGCCGCCCGGTGCGCACGGCTTGCTCATGTTGCCCTACTTTGCCGGCGAGCGGACACCACTGTTCGACCCGGACGCCCGTGGCGTGCTGGCCGGGCTGACCCTGCGGCACAACCGGGGAGACATCTACCGGGCGGCGTTGGAGGCAACGGCCTACGGGGTACGGCACAACCTGCAAGCGATGCGCGACGCTGGCGGGCAGGACCGCCGGCTGGTCGCGGTGGGCGGCGGCACCAAGGGCGGGCTGTGGACGCAGATCGTCTCCGACGTGCTGGACGCCCCGCAGCAGCTGCCGCGCCAGACGATGGGCGCGTGCCTGGGCGACGCGCTGCTCGCCGCGATCGGGATCGGGGCCACAGAGATCGGGACCACAGAGATGGGACAGCCACCGGAGATGACCCAACCGGAAATGTCTCAGTGGAACCCCCTCTCGACCACGATCGAGCCGCACCCGGAGTCCGCCGCAGCCTACGAGCGTTTCTACGCCCTCTACCGGGAGCTGTACCCGAACACCCGAAAGATCGCCCACGCGCTCGCCTGGGAACAACGCCGCACCGGAGGTAGCTGAATGGTCGCGTTGGCATTGCGGGACCGGGTGCGGCTGCTGGCCCGGGTGAGTACGCGGTGGGTGTATGCCTTGGGTGCGTTGGCGGCGGTGCTGTTCGGTTATGACAACGGCATCATCGGGGCCGCGATCTTGTTCATCCCGCGGGATCTGCCGCTGACGCCTTCCCTGGAAGGTGCTGTGGTGAGCGCCGCGGTGGTGGGGGCGATGGTGGGCGCGCTGGGCAGCGGTCCGGCGGCCGATCGTCAGGGACGGCAGCGGATCCTGCTGGCTGCCGGGGTGGTGTTCACCCTCGGAGCCCTGGGCGCTGGCGCCGCTGGGAGCGTCGCCGTGCTGGTGGCGTTTCGCTTCATCCTGGGGTTGGCCATCGGTATCGCGTCGGTGATGGTGCCCCTCTATCTAGCCGAGATGGCACCCGCATCCGACCGCGGCGTGATCACTTCCCTGAACCAGTACATGATCATCGTAGGGACGGCCCTGGCTGCGGCCACCGGCTACGGACTGAGCTTCACCGGCTCGTGGCGGTGGATGATGCTCATCGGCGTGTTTCCCGCCCTCGTGCTGACAGCCGGCATGCTCGCCATGCCCGACACCCCCCGATCGCTGGTACACCAGGGGCAGGCTGACCACGCACGCGCGGTCTTGATCAGCTTGCGCGGTGACACCGCGCTGGCCGAGGGTGAGCTCACCGAGATCGTGGCACTGGAAGCGCAGCAGCTCGACACGCGCACCGGCGCCCGCCTGTCCGCACCCTGGGTGCGTCGGCTGCTGCTGCTCGGCGCCCTGCTGGCCATCTTCCAGCAGATCACCGGAATCGGCGCGATGGTGTACATACCGACCGTGCTCGCCGGCTTTGGCGTGTCCACGCACACCGCGTTGCTGTTCAACGTCCTCAACGGACTGCTGAATATCCTCACCATCGCCCTCGTCGTCCGGGCGAAGGTGGTGGACCGGCACGGCCGCAAGCCCGTCCTGCTGGCCGGTCTGGTGGGCATGTCGGCCAGCTTGTTCGCCCTCGGCGCGGCGGCGCTGATCCTCCCGGCCGGCTCGACCGCGCTGTTCGTCATCGCGGTGGCGGCGTTCGTGGCGTTCACCACTACCTTCTCCGCCACCTGGGGCCCGGTGCTGTGGGTGATGCTGGCCGAGATCTTCCCGCTCGCCACCCGGGGAGTGGCGATGGCCATCGCCACCGTGTTCAACTGGCTGGCCGCCTCCTTCGTGTCACTGACCTTCCCCACTTTCACCACACTCGCCGGACCAGGCATTGTCTTCATCGCCTACGCCGCCGTCGGCGTGGTGATCTTCCCCATTGTGTGGTGGGTAGTGCCGGAAACCAAGGAACACAGCCTGGAATCGCTGGAAACGGCGTTTCGCGATGGCACCCGGATCCGGGACCGATCCTGAGAGCACAGCCTGGGAACACAGGAGGTAGCGCATGACCGTCAATTACGGCCCGTATGGCTCAAGCCTGAGAGACCTGCCGCGGTTGCGCAGCACTCGTCGGCACCGCGCGTCCAGCTGGGACCGCACGGGTGGCAACGACGACCGTCTCACCCTCGAGCCGGGGTGCACCGCCACCCTCGCGAACATTGCGGGAGCCGGTGCGATCAACCACATCTGGGTGACCGTCGCCAGCGAGCGGATGGTCCGCGATCCGTGGATGCGGGAACCCGACTACCTCTGCCGGCTCGTGCTCCGGGCATACTGGGACGGCGAGGAACACCCCAGCATCGCCGTGCCCCTGGGTGACTTCTTCGGGGTCGGGCACGGCCGCACCACCAACTTCGTCTCCGCCCCACTCCAGATGAGCCCGGAGGACGGCAAGGGGTTCAACTGCTTTTTCCACATGCCGTTCGGCACCGGCGCCCGACTGGAGATCACCAGCGAGCTGACCGACGAGCGGGTGTTCTTCTATTACTACATCGATTACGAGGCGTTCGACGAGCTCGAAGACGGCATTGGACGCTTCCACGCGCAGTGGCGCCGCAGCAATCCCTGCCCGGGAGCCGAGCAAGGATCGGAAAGTAACGCCGAGTTCCTACTCACCGGAAAAAATCTCGATGGGAAAGCCAACTACACCATCCTGGAGGCGACCGGCCACGGCCACTACGTCGGTTGCGTGCTCAACATCCACAACCTCCGCGACACCAACGAGTGGAACTGGTACGGCGAAGGCGACGACATGATCTTCATCGACGGCGACCAGTGGCCGCCCACACTCCACGGCACCGGCACCGAAGACTACTTCAACACCGCATGGTGCCCGACACAGACCTACCACGCACCGTATCACGGTATCACGCTGCCTGGCGGCGACAACTGGAGCGGTCACATCAGCCTGTACCGCTTCCACATTGAGGATCCCATGCCATTCGAACGATCCATCCGGGTCAGCATCGAACACGGCCATGCGAACAAACGCGGCGACGACTACTCCTCCGTCGCCTACTGGTACCAAGCCGAGCCACACACGCCCTTCGATCTTGACTCCGTCGAAGGGCGTGTTCCGCGAACCCGGTGACCGTGGACGGCCCCCACCGCTTCCCCGCCCTACCGTTGATCGTTCGCATGACTGTTCATAGCGTCGATGAGGCTTTGCGGCCGCATGTCGGTCCAGTGTTCCTCGATGTAGTCCAGGCAGGCCTGGCGAGTGTCCTGGGGGTGGACGATGGTCCAACCGCCTGGCACCTCAACGAAGGCCGGCCACAGGGAGTACTGACCCTCGTCGTTCATCAGCGCGAGGTACGTGCCATCGGGGTCATCGAAGGGGTTGGTCATAGCTCGGCGCTCCCAGTGCGATCGAGTGTCGAGATGAATAGTAGCAGGTCTCCCTGGAGCCGGCCAGGAGCGCAGGTTTCGACGCCGAACAGCATTTTGGTCCGATGCGCGGCGCCCTATTTATGGTGCCGTTAAGGAGCGCGTCATCAAGTGTCAACCAGCGATTCCTTGCAGTCAAAGATTTCCCTGAATGGCGCTATCCCCCGGTGACTACATGGCCTTAGATTGACCGGGGAAGGAAGTTGGTGAGCATAATGTCGATCGGTCTGACTCAACAGAGGACTGATTGTCTACCGAAGCGTGAAGTCGGGGTGTCGTCCACAGCCTCCTCGCTCGAACTAAGGGAGCACCGCCTTGCGTTTCCGGTCGCCCTCCGATCCAACCGTGCGCCGGCTCAGCGGTCTGGACGCGGGATTACTCAGCTTGGAGACGTCCGACCAGCCGATGCAGAGCATCGCCCTCGGGATACTCTGCGCGCACACCGGCGGCCACGTCACCCTTGAGGACCTGCGCCGTCACCTCGCCGCCCGGCTCGATCAGCTCCCGGCATTCCGGTGGCGAGTCGTTCCCCTCCCCCTGGGCCTGGCTCATCCCGTGTTTGTTGAGGACCCCCGCTTCGACCTCGCAGATCACCTCTGTCATGCGGTCCTCCCTGAGCCGGGTGGGCCGGAGGAGCTCGACGCTGCCTGTGCCCAACTGGCCTCCCAGTGCCTGGACCGGGGCCGGCCGCTGTGGCGGATCACCCTGATCGACGGCCTCGCCGACGGACGGCAGGCAATGGTGCTGGAGGTTCATCACGCCCTGATGGACGGGTTCGCCATCCGCACCACCTTGGCGCGGGTCTTCTCAGCGGAGGAGCCGGCAGCCTCGCGACCCCCCCGGCTGCCCGGACATATGCCAGGTCGGGTGCCAGGACGTGTGCGGCTGGCCACTGGAGCCCTGGCCCATGGCGTGCGGGCACTGGCCCGGCTGCCGGAGCTGGTCGGTCGCACGAGGCGGGCGACCGTGGCAGTGCGCCAGCGGCGGGCGAGAGCAGCGGTGAGGGTGCCGAAGGCCGGTGTCGACACACCCCCGTCGGTCATCAACCAGGGATTCACGCCCGAACGCCGCTTCGCCCGGGCCTCGCTGCCGCTGGACAGCGTGTTGGCGGTGAAGAACGTTGCGTGTGCCACGGTCAACGATGTCGCACTGGCCCTCGTCGGGAGTGCCCTCCGGCACTACCTCCAAGCACGTGGGGCGCTGCCTGACCGGTCGCTGGTGGCGAATGTTCCCGTCGGCATGGAGGAGCCGGAGGCCACCCCACGGGCCGAGGGCAACCGTTTCTCCCGCCTCACCACCTCGCTCGGCACCGACGTCGCCGACCCTTGGGAGCGCCTCCAGCGGATCAGCGCGGTCACCGCAGAGGCGAAGGCCTGCCTCGATCTCACCGGCCGGGAGATGCTGACGGACTGGCTCGAGTACCTTCCGTCGATGCTGATAAGCCTCATGGTGCGGCACGGTCAGGCTGCGAGGCGCCGCCCAGGCAAGCGAGGGGCAAAGCTCGACACCAATGTCGTGGTCTCCAACCTCCGGGGGCCCTCGGTCCGCTGGCAGCTCGGGTCCACCGTCGTGGAGGAGCTGTACCTGGCTGGGCCACCCAACAACGGGGTCGGCGTGAACGTCGCACTCTGGGACTACGGGGGTCGTCTCCTGTTCGGGATCTTGTCGTTCGCTGACTCGGTCGAGGACCCCGGGGAGCTGGCCGGGCTTCTGTCCCATTCCCTCGACGAGCTCGTCGAGGCCGCCGAGTGCCACAGGAGGAGTTCTCTCGTTCAACGGCGCTGCGGGGTAGCGCTTATCCAGGAAGTTAACGGGTCAGTGCCGCTACCGCCCGGGTGACCGCTCCGGCCCCGTCCTCGCCCGCCAGCCGGATGGCAAATTCCGCAGCGCGGCGCGCGAACCGCAGGTCGCTCGTCGCCTGTGTCATCGCCGCAGCGAGCCGGTCGGCGGTCAACTGGGAGTGGGGCAACACCTCAGGGCTCACGCCCAGTTGGACCAGGCGGGAAGCCCACCACGGTTGGTCCGACAGGACGGGGACCGGGACCGCAGGCACTCCGGCACGCAATCCCGCTCCCGTGGTGCCGGCGCCGGCATGGTGCACCACGGCTGCCATGCGCGGCAGGAGCCAGTCGTGCGGGAGGCTGCCGATCGTGATGACGTCGTCATTCATCACGGACAGCCCGGCCCATCCCGACTGGACGACCCCGCGAAGTCCCGCCTGCCGTAACGCGCGGCCAGCAATCTCGCTGAGCTGCTCCCGATTCCCGGGCATCATGCTGCCAAACCCGATAAATACCGGTGCTGGGCCGGACGACAGGAAGTCAACAACCAGAGCGGGCGCGCTCCAGTGTGGACATACGTGCGGCCACCAGTACCCAGCGACCCGCAACTGGGGGCGCCAGTCCGCCGGGCGTGGGACGACGGCGGGGCTGTATCCGTGCCAGACGGGCCATTCACTTCTCTCCCGGATTCGGCGCAGGCGGTGGCCGCTCCGCCGCGGCAGTCCCAGCCGAGCGTGCAGCCGGCGGTTCGCGGGGCCGTACAGGCTGTCCAGCACCGCGTTCACGACCCTGCCGCGCACCCGGTTGCCGTTTCCCGGCGGCTTCCACGCCGTGACACACGGGGAGAAAGCGGTGGTAGGTGTCTCGGGCTGCAGAAAGACCCCCATGCTCGGAATGCCATGGTACTGCGCCACCACCGTCCCGATCGGCGCGACAATGGTCGACAGCAGGATCAGATCCGCAGTGGGGTCCACCGCGTCGAGGATGCCGTCCACGAGCCCCAGCACGGCGTGTTGACTAGCCCGGACGAGCCGGTGGACGCCGGCCGGTGAACGGTCGCCGTGTTGGAACTGGTTGTGCGCGCCGATGAGTTGCTCAAATGGATCTGCCTCGAGAACTCGCATGCCGAGACCGCAGCAGATCACCACGTCGGAGAACTTCGCGTGCGTCACGATTTCGACGTCATGCCCCTCGGCCCGGAGCCGGTGCCCCAGTCCCGTGTATGGTGCAACAGAGCCGAGAGTGCCGGCCGTGATGATCTGGATACGCATTATGCGGCAACGACAACGGTGGCAAGAGTGCGCTTCATCTGCATAGAGATAGTTCCTTTTGTCTCCTCGCGGCGCCGGGCCGAGGAGGGGAGGTGTCCGGCTGGCTTCCTCGAGTTCGTGGGCCCGCAACCGAAGTGTTCTTGATCAGGTGGATGTCATCGGTGATGCATACTTAAGGTAAGCCATCTTAGGTCTCATGATGCCATGTATCACCTGAATGACGCAGAACTCATCGCCCAGGAAGGGTTTAGTGCACTAAAAGTAATCACAGTAGCACTGGGAGGCATGCAAAACCTTCAGGGCCGATCCGCACCGGCCGGCCTCCCATGGCAGTCCGTTGCGGCCAACCTGGCCCACCTCGGGACCGACAACGAGCACGGTTTGTGGAGAATGGTCGATGAGCTCACAGCTTGTGACCTGCTGACTCGCTGAGCGTGAACGGTTGCTTCGCACTATGCACTGGTCTACCGGGACAGGCTCACTGAAGACACAACCTGACAGCGTCTTCACAATGGGAGTATTTGGTTCGACCAACTCACCCTCCGAGGGCGGGTGATCGCCTTGCGCTACATGCTGATCCGCCTGGATAGGTTCACCGGGGACATCTTTAAGAGTTTCCTCGGGGTAGGATATTTGGTCCGGTCGGCTTGCCTTCTGAAGGCAAGCGGTTACCAAGCGCTACGCGACGATCTGTCTGGATGGAGCAGGGATGCGCTTTCCCTTAACAGCGATGAAACTTCGCTGAATTAGCTCACTTTTTGAAGCCAAGAGATTGCAGCGCGCTACATGCTGATCTACCTGAATAAGCCAACTGGGGATATATCTTGACAGTCGGAAGCTTGGCTGTTTAGTATTCATCGCAGTTGGTCTTGACCACCGAGGCTGGCTGCTTCCGACGCATTGGTGGGCGGTTTCGCCCCCACCAGTGATCACCGAGGGAGTCACTCCATGCCCACACGTCGACAACAATCACGCCACGGTCGAACAAAGGACATGAATAGAGCTGGTAAGCGCGTTGCCCGTAGCCGCGCAACTCTGCCGAGGCCGAGGTCAGGGCACTAGGTGTGGACCACTGAACTAGCGACCAAGGGGCTCTAGACCCAGTCGGGAGGCAGTACCGAGGATGAGCAGGCTGCAGGATCGTGAGCTGGTTATCGGAGCCCGTCAGGGCAATGGGGGAGGGGGAGGTTGTGTGGTGACGATGAGGGGAGCCGCTATGGCCGCCCAGATGTGTCGGCGCGAGCTCGTCATCGGGGTGAGCCCCTTTGGTGAGCCGAACGCTCGGTTGGTCGGTTCGGTCTGCCGCAGCGGGGGGCTGGGCGTGCTCGATCTAGGCGTCGGGGACCGCCAGGCGGGCCAGGCGCGAACCGCCCTGAAGCTTGTCCAGCGGTGGGCTCCGGGATCTTTCGGCGTCCGGGTGGCGGCTGGCTGCGCACTGCGGCCAGCCGACTTGCCAGCCGAGGTCGATACCGTGCTGCTCGGCGCGGGTTCACCTTGGGAACCAGCAGACCTGCTTGGGCGCTTCCGGCTCTTGACCGAGATCACCGGAGTCGAGGAGGCGCTGCAGGCGGCGCGGGAAGGGGCGGCAGGCCTGGTCGCCAGAGGGCACGAGGCTGGCGGGCGGGTCAGCGAGCTGGGATCTTTCGTACTGCTCCAGCGGTTGCTCGCAGAGCCGGGGCTGGACCTCCCGGTGTGGGTCTGCGGCGGTGTCGGCCTGCGCACGGCGGCCGCAGCGGTGATCGGAGGCGCGACCGGGGTGGTGTTGGACAGCCAGCTCGCCCTGCTGGCCGAGTCCGAACTGCCCGACGAGGTGTCCTCGGCGATCGCCGCGATGGACGGTTCGGAGACCGTGGTGGTCGCCAACCACCGGGTCCTGATGCGGCGCGGCCCAAGCGCGGCGCAGGCGGACATGGTCGAGACCGAGGCCGGGGTGACGGCCCGGCTCGGCGCCAACGACCTGTGCACCCAACTCTTGCCGATCGGTCAGGACGCCTGGCTCGCCAAGCGGTTCGCCGACCGTTTCGGCACGGCCGGTCGCACGGTGCGCGCGGTCCAAGAATCGATCATTGACACGCTGCGCGACGAGGGTGCCGCAGCTGCGTTGCGCGCAGGCGCGGCGCTGTCGCGCGCGCTAGGCACCGTGCTCCCTATCGCTCAGGGACCGATGACCAGGGTCAGCGACCAAGCCGGGTTCGCTGCCGCGGTCGCCGAGCACGGCGCGATGCCTTTCGTTGCGCTCGCGTTGGCGACCCGGGACCAAACTCACGCTTTGCTGAGCCAGACCCGAATTGCGCTCGGCGGCCGCCCGTGGGGCGTCGGCGTGCTCGGTTTCGCGCCGGAGGAGACCCGCGCCGCCCAACTTGAGGTCATCCGCGAAGCGCGGCCGGCCTGCGCAGTGATCGCGGGCGGCCGACCGTCGCAGGCGGCCGCGCTGGAGGAGGTCGGGATCAGCGCCTTCCTGCACGTCCCCTCCCCGGGCCTGCTCGAGCAGTTCCTCGCCGCAGGCGCTCGCAAATTCATCTTCGAGGGCTCCGAGTGCGGCGGCCACGTCGGCCCCCGGTCGAGCTTCGCGCTGTGGGAGGCCCAGCTCACCGTGCTGGCCGACTACCTCGACGCCCAGCGCCATGACGAACGGTTGCCCTACCAGATCCAGGTGCTGTTCGCCGGCGGGATCCACGACACGCGCTCTGCGGCGATGGTCGCCGCCCTGGCCGCGCCGCTCACCCGCAGGGGTGCTGGTGTCGGCGTGCTGATGGGCACCGCCTACCTCTTTACCGAGGAGGCGGTCGGCTGCGGCGCCATCGAGCCGCTGTTCCAGCGCCAGGTATTGGCGGCCGAGCGGACTGAGTTGCTGGAGACCGCGCCTGGCCACGTCACCCGCTGCTTAGCGAGCCCGTTCGCCGAGGGCTTCCAGGTCATCAGAGACGACCTACGTGCCCGTGGTCTCCCGGAACGGCAGGTGTGGGAGGAGCTGGAGCTGCTCAACCAGGGGCGGCTGCGGATCGCCAGCAAGGGCGTCCAACGCGTGGGCGCCGACCTGGTCGCGGTCGGCGAGGGCCAGCAGCTGGCCGAGGGTCTGTTCATGGCCGGCCAGGTCGCGGTGCTGCGCTCGGCCACCACCACGATCGCCGTGTTGCACTCCGCAGTAAGCGACCAGGCGGCGAGCTGGTTCACCCGACATGCCGAGCAGTTGCAGGCACAGCTGGGGAGCGCCACCGCCGAGGAGCGCGAGCCGGCCGATCCCCCACCGCTGGACGTGGCGATCGTGGGCATGGCCGGCATGTTCCCCGACGCGCCGGACCTCGCGAGTTTCTGGGCGAACGTGGTCGCCGGCGCGAACGCGGTCACCGAGGTCCCCGCCGAGCGGTGGGACACCGAGGTCTATTACTCCTCCGAGGTCACCGACCGCACGACGGGTGCGATGACACCGTCGAAGTGGGGAGGGTTCCTACCCAAGATCCCATTCGACCCACTGCGCTACGGCATCCCACCGGCCTCGCTGACCAGCATCGAGCCCGGGCAGCTGCTCGCGTTGGAGGCCGCGCGACGGGCGTTGGCGGACGCCGGCTACGAGCAGGGCAACATCGACCACTCCCGAACCGCCGTGGTGTTCGGGGCCGAGGCCGGCGGCGACCTATCGAACGCGATGGCGCTGCGGACCCTGCTGCCCGCCTACCTCGGCGAGATCCCCCAGGACCTGGCTGCCCAGCTGCCGCCGATGACCGAGGACTCGTTCCCCGGCATGCTGGCCAACGTCACGGCTGGCCGGATCGCCAACCGGCTCGACCTGGGTGGTGCCAACTACACCGTGGACGCGGCGTGCGCGTCCTCGCTCGCCGCAGTCCACGCCGGGTGCCAAGAGCTGGGCAGCGGCACGAGCGACATGGTGCTCTGCGGTGGAGCTGACCTGCACAATTGCATCAACGACTACCTGGTCTTCGCAGCGGTGCACGCGCTGTCGCCCACCGGGCAGTGCCGGACTTTCGACGCTTCCGCAGACGGCATTGCCCTCGGCGAGGGCGTGGCCTGCGTGCTGCTCAAACGCCTGGAGGACGCCGAACGCGACGGCGACCGCATCTATGCGGTGATCAAGGGTGTCGGCAGCGCGAGTGATGGCAAGTCACGCAGCCTCACCGCACCCCGCCCCGAGGGGCAACGCACCGCCTTGGAGCGAGCTTACGGCAACGCCCGCATCTCGCCCGCCGACGTGGGGCTGGTCGAGGCGCACGGCACGGGGACGGTGCTCGGCGACCGCACCGAGCTGCGCGCGCTCACTGAGATGTTCACCGAGGCCGGCGCGGCACCTGGCAGCTGCGCGTTGGGCTCGGTGAAATCCCAGATCGGACACACCAAATGCGCGGCGGGCCTGGCGGGGATGGTCAAGGCGGCGCTCGCCTTGCACACCGGGATCCGACCGCCCACGCTGCACGTGACCGAGCCGAACAAAGAGTGGCAGGCTGAGTCCAGCCCCTTCTCCTTCTCCCCGGTGGCGCGACCCTGGGTGGCGCTGCCCGGCGAGCGGGTCGCGGGTGTGAGCGGCTTCGGTTTCGGCGGCACCAACTTCCACGTGGTCCTGCAGGGCTACGACGGCACCGCCGCACCGCGGCACGGCATCGACCAGTGGCCGGCGGAGCTGCTCACCTTCCGCGGCGCCGACCATGGCGCAGCCTGCCGCCCGATGGATCGGCTGCGGGAGCTGACGAGGGCCAACGACGCCGCTGGCCGCCCGTGGCGGCTGCGTGACCTGGCCAAGACGACATCCCGGTGGGCGGAGCAGTCGGACGAGCCGGTGCAGGTGGCGATCGTGGCGGGCGATCTCGACGACGCGGCCGGCTTGCTCGACCGCGCGGTCGCGGGTGAGCACGACGCGGCTCGTGGTCTGTTTCTGGCTGTGCCCATTCTGGCTGGGCCCAGCAAGCCGGGCACAGTGGCCGTGTTGTTCCCCGGTCAGGGCAGCCAGCGGCCGGGGATGCTCGCCGAGCTGTTCGTCACCTTCCCCGAGATCGGCTACCTGCTCCAGCTTGGCCGGAAGTGGGCCGACACGCTGTTCCCACCAGCGACGTTCGACCCCGACAGTGCCCGCCAGCGTGAGCTGCGCCTGCGGGACACTCGCGTCGCGCAACCCGCGTTGGGCATCGCTGGTCTCGGCATGCACCACCTGCTCACCCGGTTGGGTGTGGAGGCGGACATGCTGGCCGGGCACAGCTACGGCGAGCTGGTCGCGCTGTGCGCCGCTGGCGCCTTCGACGCGGGGACGCTGCTCGAGTTGAGCGAGGCCAGGGCCGACGCGATCCTCGCAGCGGCCGGCGACGACCCGGGCATAATGGCTGCGGTCTCGGCCTCCGCAGCACAGGTCGAGCGGGTTCTGCAGGTGGTGGGCCTGTCCGAGCAGGTGGTGGCCGCCAACCACAACGGCCCTCGCCAGGTCGTGATCTCAGGACCGACCGCACTGGTCGAGCGCGCGGTCACCGAGCTAATCGCCGCCGGCCATCCCAGCAAACGCCTCCCCGTGGCGTGCGCGTTCCACAGTCCGGTGGTTGCCGGTGCCTGCAAGCGGTTCGCCGAGGCGCTGTCTGGCCATGCGCTGCGAGACCTCGGCACGCCGGTGTGGTCCAATCGCACCGCGTCCGCCTATCCCCAGCAGGCGGGCGGCGTGCGTGCGGAGCTGGCCGCGCAGGTCGGCGCGCCGGTGCGCTTCGCCGAGCAGATCGAATCGATGTACGCGGCCGGCGCCAGGATCTTCGTGGAGGCCGGCCCCGGGCAGGTGCTGACGGGGCTGGTGGGGGCGATCCTGGGCGACCGTCCACACGTCGCGGTGGCCTGTGACGGTCAGGCCGTGCCGGGGCTTCCTGGCTTCTTGACGGCGATGGCCAAGCTCGCGGTTGCCGGGGTGCGGCTGCGCACGGGGTGGCTGTTCAGCGGCCGCGACGCCAACGATGTCGCCAACACCCCGCCACCGCCCCAGCCGGGCTGGACCATCGACGGCCACCTGGCCCGCACCGCCGACGGCGCCTGCCTCCCCGGTGGTCTGGCTCCCGCGCGGCGGGTGCAGCTGGCGACGGCGGTGCCTGCCGGCAACGGCGATGCGTTGATCAGCGAGTTCCTGCGCACGAGCAAAGAGATGGTCGCCGCGCAACGCGACGTGCTGCTGACCTACCTCGGCGCCGACCCCGGCGCGCGGCCAGCCGCGCCGCTGCCCATCCCCCGACCTGTGCTGCCGGTCGCGGGGCAGGCAGCAGTCGTCGCCGTACCCGCCCCGGCTCCCGCGCCCAAAGACACGTTGACCAGCGTGTTGGAGATCATCAGCCAGCGCACCGGGTACCCGATTGACATGATCGAGCCGGACCTCGACCTCGAGTCCGACCTGTCGATCGACTCCATCAAGCGCACCGAGATCCTGGGCACGCTCACCGCCCGCCTTGGCGAGCGCACCGACGCCACCAAACTCACCGACCCCGAGATGGACAAGCTCGCGCGAGCGCGTACCGCGGGCGCACTCGCCACATGGCTGGACACCCGCTTGGGCGACGAAACACCGCCCAGCTCCACCGGCGAGACACCGCCCCACTCCACCGGCGTGACGCCCACCCGGTTCGTGATCGAGCCCAGCCCGCTCGGCGACGCTGATCCCGTCGATGTCTCGGCGCTGCGCGGTTGCCAGTTCGTGGTCGTCGGCGGCGGCCTCCTCGGTGCAGAGTTGGTCGCCCAGCTCAGCGGGCACGGCGCCGCGGCCCGCGACGGCGACCTTCATGAGCACCTGGACGGGCTCGTCTGGCTCGACGCGCTCACGGCCGACGACGACCCGCTGCTGCCCGAGGCGTTCCTGACCTTCCAGGCGGTGCTGGCGCAGCGCCCACGCTGGCTGCTGGCCGCCGGCCCGATCGAGGGAAGTGTCCAAGCCGCCGGGTTACGCGGCTTCTTCCGCACCGTAGCCAAGGAGTACCCGGACACCCGGGCGACGCTCGTTGAAGTCGATCCGGCCGCGTCACCCGCAGCGATCGCCCAGCTGCTCGTCAGCGAGCTCCGCACGGCGGAGGGCGCCCCCGTCGTGCGGTACGCGAATGGAGCCAGGCACGCCTTCCGCATGGTCGAGGCCCCCCTCCCTGCGGCGGCCCAGGCGAGCGTGTCCGGGAGCGCTATTGGGCTGGACCGCGGCTCAGCGGTGCTGCTCGTCGGCGGCGCCAGGGGGATCACCGCCCGGTTGGCGGTGAGGTTGGCCCGCGAGAGCGGCTGCCGGATCGAGCTGGCCGGGCGCACCCCGCTGCCGACCGAGCCGGAGAACCCGACGATCGCGGCGGCCGGTGACCGGCCCGCGCTGCGGGCCGCCCTAGCCCGCCTCGGCTGCCAGTCAACGGCCGAGGTGGAGCGCGCGGCGAGCGAGATACTGGCCCAGCGCGAGATCGAGGCCACTCTCGCCGAGCTGCGCGCACTCGGTGGCTCGGCCCGCTACCACCGCATCGATGCGCGAGATCCCGATGCGGTGCAACGGCTGGTCAAGGTCGTCCACGCCGAGCACGGGCGGGTCGACGGGGTGATCTACGCCGCTGGCGTGATCGAGGACCAGCTGCTGGCCAACAAGAAACTGGACTCCTTCCGCCGGGTGTTCACCACCAAGGTCGACGGCGCCAGAGCGTTGCTGGGCGCGCTGCAGGACCTCCCCGAAGGGCCCCGGTTTGTGGTGCTGTTCGGCAGCATCGCGGCGGCGCTCGGCAACCCGGGGCAGGCGGACTACGCGGCGGCCAACGACGCGCTGGAGTGCCTCGGCACATCGTGGTCGGCCCGCACCGGCCACCGCGTGGTGACCGTGCACTGGGGCCCGTGGGCGCCCGAGGGCAGGCACGGCGGGATGGTGACGCCCGAGCTTGCGCGGGAGTACGGCCGGCGCGGCATCGCGCTGATCGACCCCGAGGAAGGCACCCGCTGCTTGCTCGGCGAGCTCGCCTGGGGCGCGCCGTCGGTGCGTGCCGTCGTCTACACCGCCCCGGGTTGGTCGGCGTGACGACGACCCAGCCGCCGGTCGCGATCGTTGGCATGTCGGTGCTGCTGCCCGGCGCGGCAGATCTGGAGTCGTACTGGCACAACCTGGTCAACGGCGTCGACTCGATCACCGACGTCCCGGAGCACCGGTGGGATGCTTGCTTCTACGACCCGGACGGGGCCAGTGGCCCGCCGCAGGCCGACCGGATCTACTGCCGGCGAGGCGGATTTGTCGACGACCTCGCCGAGTTCGACCCGACGGAGTTCGGCATGATGCCGAACTCCGTGACCAACACCGAACCCGATCAGCTCATCGCACTGAAGGTCGCCGCCTCCGCGATCGCCGACGCGGGTGGCGAGGAGCGGCTGCCCGCCCGTGACCGGATCGGCGTGATCCTGGGCGGGGGCAGCTACATCACCCCGGGGGTGGTCCGGCTGGAGCAACGGGTGCGCACAGCCAACCAGCTGATTCGCACCCTGGGCGAGCTGGTGCCTGACCTCGGTCCAGAGCAGCTAGACAGAATCAAGGCTGCGTTCACCGAGCAGATCGGCCCGTGCGGTCCCGACACGGTCATCGGCCTGGTACCCGCCCTGGCTGCCTCCCGCATCGCCAACCGGCTCGACTTCCGCGGCCCCGCCTACACCCTGGACGCCGCTTGCGCGTCCTCCCTGGTCGCCGTGGATCAGGCGGTAGCGGAGCTGGCGAGCGGGCGCTGCGATCTGGTGCTGGCCGGTGGCGTGCACCATTGCCACGACATCCTGCTTTGGAGTGTGTTGGCGCAAGCGCGGGCGCTATCACCCAGCCAGCGGATCCGGCCGTTCGACCGCGCTGCGGACGGCATCTTGCTCGGCGAGGGCACCGGCGTGGTGGCGCTCAAACGGCTGGCCGACGCCGAGCGCGACGGTGACCGCGTCTACGCGGTCCTCCGCGGCACCGGAGTAGCCAGCGACGGCAGAGGCGGGAGCTTGTTCCGGCCCGAGCCGGACAGCCAGGCCCTCACGGTCCGGCAAGCGTGGCAGGCGGCTGGCCTCGACCCCGCCGAGCCTGGCTCGGTCGGCCTGCTCGAGGCCAGTGGCACGGCCACGCCGGCCGGAGACCAGGCCGAGCTGACCGCCTTGGCGCGCGTGTTCGGCCAATCCACCGGCGAGCGGGCCGTAATCGGCTCGGTGAAGTCGATGATCGGGCACACGATGTTGACGGCCGGCGTCGCCGGCCTGATCAAGGCGGCGCTGGCCGTGCACCATGGTGTCCTGCTTCCCACGCTGGGATGTCACAACCCCCATCCGGCGCTGGCCGTTACCCGCTTCCGGACGATCGGCTCGGCCGAACCGTGGGAGCTGCACGGCGGTCAACGGGTTCGCCGGGCGGCGGTCAACGCCTTCGGCTTCGGCGGCGTCAACGCGCACGTCGTGTTGGAGCAATCGCCGGCAGTGGATGCCCTGCCACGACGTCGGCAGGTCATGGTCAGTGAGCCCGAGCAGGTTCTGCGGGTGACCGCCGCGACACCGAGCGGACTGGCTGAACTGCTCAACCAGGACGACGCCGCGGTACGGGCGCTCGGCAGTGCTGAGCTCCCAGTGGACGGCTGCCGGCTCGGCGTCGTGAACCCGACCCCGAAACGCCTCGAGATGGCCAGGCGGGTTCTCGCCAAGGGTTCATCGTGGCGCGGTCGCAGCGACATCTGGTTCAGCCCGCAGCCGCTGCTGCGCGCGCCGGCGAGCGCGCGCATCGGGTTCGTCTTCCCCGGTCTGGAAGCGGAGTTCGCACCGAGGGTGGACGATGTCGCCGAGCACTTCGGCCTGGCTCGGCCGGACATCTCGCTCAGCAACGTCGGCCGGCACGGGATGGCCGTGGTGACGGTCAGCCGGCTGCTGGACCGGGCACTGCGGCGACTGGGTGTCCGGCCCGATGTGGTGGCGGGTCACAGCGGCGGCGAGTTGACGGCGATGATCTCGGCGGGGATGTACAGCGACGCCGAGGCTGACCAGCTCTTCGAGTCCCTCGACCCGGATGCGCTGCAGTTCCCCGATGTCGTGTTCGCCGTGCTGGGCTGCGGCGCCGACCGGCTCGTCGATGCCCTCGCGGACCGCCAGGACACTGTGCTCTCGCACGACAACTCACCGAACCAGGCGATCGTCTGCGGGCCGGCCGCCGTCATCGACGCGCTGGTCCGCGCATTCCGCGCGCAGAACGTGGTTGGCCGAGTGCTGCCGCTGCGCTCGGGTTTCCACACCCCGATGATGGAGCCCTACCTGATCCCGATCCGGGAGTTGGTCAGCCGCCTCCGGCTGCGCCCGCCCACCGTGCCGATCTGGTCGAGCACCCTCGTCGCCCCCTACCCGGCTGACGAAGCCGAGGTCAGAACGCTGATGGTGCGACACCTGGTGGAGCCGGTGCGCTTCCGACCATTGATCGAGGCGATATACGACGACGGCGTCCGGGTGTTCGTGCAGGTCGGGGTGGGGCAGCTCGGTTCACTGATCGACGACACGCTGCGCGGCAGGGAACACCTGACAGTGGCGGCCAACTCACCGCACCGCAGCGGGTTGGACCAGCTACGCCGGGTGGTCACCGCACTATGGGTGGAAGGCGGGTCGCCGCAGTGGCCCGCCCCCGTCGGCTCGAGGCATCGCGGGCAACCAGTCAAGCTCGACCTCTCGACGACGTTGGTCTCCCTCAACGGGAGCGCGTCAAGCGTGATCCCTGGACTCGCGGCGTCGTTGTCCGAGTCACTGTCCGGGTCGCTGTCCAGACTGGATCAGCTCGCGGCGCGGCTCCCGCTGGCGACCGAGCTCACCGAGCTGCTGAGAGAAACCGCTGACACTGCGGCTGCGGTGATCGGCAGCCGTCCAGCCGCGCCGCGAGAGGTCCGCACCGTGCTGCGGGTGTCCACCGAGACCATGCCTTACCTGCGGGACCACCGCTTCGTCCGGCAGCGTGCGGACTGGCCGGACGAGGAGGACCGCTGGCCGATCGTGCCGGGCGCCACGCTGGTCCAGCACATGGTCGACGCCGCCGAGCAGGCCGTCCCCGGCTGGCCCGCGGTGGCCGTGCACGAGCTGCGGCTGAGCCGTTGGCTGGTGGCGGCACCCGCGGTGGACGTACCTGTCACCGCAGTCCCCGAGGGGTCGGACCGCGTCGAGGTCAGCGTCGGACAGTACGCGCAAGCGATGATCGAGATGGGTGAGCGCTACCCGCACCCGCCGCCCCCCTGGCCGGTGGACACCACCGCCGAGCGGGCGCCGGACGTCACCGCCCAGGAGTTCTATGCTCAGCGGTGGACCTTCCACGGCCCACAGTTCCAGGGCATCACCGACCTGGTCGCACAGGGCGAGCGACACGTTCGTGGCGTGATCACGACACCGGCCGCGCCAGGCGGCCTGCTCGACAACATGGCGCAACTGATCTGGTACTGGACCATGTCGACACAGACCACCAAGCGAGTGGTGCTTCCGGTGCAGACAGCGCACATTCGCCTCTTCGGCCCGCATCCCGCCGCCGGCACCGTGGTGGACACCACGGTGCGGTTCCGGTCGGTCACCGGCACGAGGGTGGAGGCCGACATGCAGGTGACCCACCGTGGGCGAGTATGGGCGCGCGTCGAGGGTTGGCGGGGCCGCCGCTTCGACAGTGACCTGGAGACGGAGGCGGCAGAGCGGTTCCCCGAGGAGCACACCCTGTCCCGGATATCGTCGGAGGGCTGGGCGGTGCTCTTCGACCGGTGGCCCGACCTCGCCTCCCGTAATTTGATCATGAAAGCCTACCTCAGCGCCGCGGAGCGCACCGACTACGACCGGTGCTTGCCCCGCGCCCGGCGGCAGTGGCTGCTCGGCCGGATCGCGGTGAAGGACGCGGTGCGCCGGTGGCTGTGGGACCAGGGTTGGGGACCGGTATTTCCCGCCGAGGTGCAGGTCTCCAACGACGAGCTCGGCCGGCCACGAGTCACCGGGTGGCCCGGTCGGACGCTGCCCCCCCTCGCGGTGTCCCTGGCGCACTGCCAACGGGTCGGGGTGGCGATCGTCGGGCCGCACAGCGGCCAGGACGGCCCCGGTGCTGACGGCGGCCGGGTCGGCATCGACATCGAGGAGATCACCGAGCGAGACGACCGCGCCCACGGCTTCGCGTTGTCACCGGAGGAGCGCGCCTTGCTCGCCGCGTACTGCGCGGAGACCGGTGAGCCGGCCGCGGTGTGGTTCACCCGGTTCTGGACCGCCAAGGAGGCAGTGTCCAAGGCCGAGGGCACCGGCTTCGGTGGTCGCCCGCAGCGCTTCGCGGTGGTCGAGGCCAGCCCAACCGAGCTCACCGTCCGGACACAGCCGGACAAGAGCCCAGACGATCGTGCAGGCACCTATCGGGTTCGGTGCGAGCAGCTGAGTCACTGGGAAGACCACCAGGAACGACATTACGTCGTCGCGTGGACAACCGGTCCAGCGGCTCGAGCGGGAGGGACACAGTGAAGACCAGCAAGGCGTCATCGAGCACAGACGAGGCGTCCGCGGCCTTGGTGTTGTGCGAGCTCAGCGGCATGGTGCGGGAGGTGCTCGGTGAATACGAGCTCGGCGAGGACTTCGAGATCACCGCGGACACCACGTTCTTCGGGGACCTGGAGCTGGAGAGCATCGACCTCGTTGTGCTTGCCGGTCACCTGGAGGCGCGGTACGGCAGCCAGGTCAATATCGCCGAGTTCGTCGCCGCCTTAGAACTCGACCAGATTATCGGGCTGACCTTCGGCCAGCTCGTTGACTATGTGATCGACTGCCGGCTTGAGGCCCGCAGCCGCACACCATCAGCACCTCGTGCGAGGAGCACACAGCCGTGACACAGATCCTTATCAACGGTATCGATATGCACGTGCTGCGGATACCGGCCGCAGGCTTGCCCGACGCTGACGGGCAGCACCCGACGGTGGTGCTCATCCACGGCTTCGGTGCCGACAGCCTGGCTAGCTTCTACTTCACCTTGGCTGCTCCGCTATCCGCGAGAGGCATCGAGGTGATCACTTATGACATGCGTGGCCACGGACGCAGCTCCCGTCCCGACACCGGGTACCGGCTGAGCGACTTCGTGGCCGACCTGGCGGGGCTGCTCGACGCGCTGGATGTGCCGGGACCGGTGCAGTTGGTCGGCAACTCTTACGGCGGGACAGTGGCCTTCAGTTACGCGGTGGCGCATCCCGAACGGGTGGCGAGCCTCTTCTTGATCGAGGCGGAACCAGCGACCGAGCTGTGGTCGCGGAAGATGTCCGTACTGCACGACAAGTTCCGCCAATTCGAGCACCCCGATGAGATGGATCGGGCCGCGGCTCAACTCGGCCCGTACATGACGCGCCTGGCCAAGGTGACCAGTCACAAACTGCAGATAACCACCATGGTGCGGGATACCTTCAGCGGCCCATCGCTGAGCCGCGAACAGCTCCAGTCGGTGCGGTGCCCGATGATCGAGGTCCTTGGCAGCGAGTCGGATGTCGTAGACCAGGCCGAGCTGGCATCCCTGCTGCCGCACTGCCGCACCGTGGTCGTGCCCGGACAGCGGCACTGGCTGCTCATGAATGCACCGCACACGGTGCTCGACCTGTTGTTGTCCTGGATCGCTGAGCACCACTGCGCACCCCGGCCTCAGGCAGAGGTCAGCCGAGGATGAGCAGGTTCCTCTTCGTCGTCCCACCCCTGGCCGGCCACGTCAACCCGACGGTCGGCGTCGCTGCCGCACTGGTCGAGCGGGGTCATCAGGTGGCCTGGGCCGGGGCGGGAGAACTCGTCAGGCGCCTGGTGGGTCTGGACGCGGCGGTGTACAGCTGCGCTGTCCCGGAGTTCGCGACCACCTGGGTACAGCGACCGCCAGGGCTCCGCGGTCCGGCCTGGTTGAAGTTTCTGTGCGAGCGCTTCTTCATCCCGCTGGCGGAGGCGATGGTGCCCGGGGTGGTGGAGGCGGTCGAGCGGTTCGCGCCGGACGTGCTCGTCGTCGACCTGGAGGCGTTCGCGGGTTGGTTGGTGGCCGAGCGAGCGGGGCTGCCATGGGCTACGTCGGCAACCAACACAGCGGTGTTCACGGATCCATTTTCTGGCACGCCCAAGGTCGAGGCGTGGTTGCGGGAGCTCCTGACCGATCTGCGGCACCGTTTCGGTGCGCCAGAAGGTGCGGGGGACTTGTGGTTTTCCCCGCGCCTCGTGCTGGGGTTCACCACCGCGGCGTTACTCGGGTCGACCGGCCACCTCGGTGAGCAGGTCCGTCTCGTGGGCCCATCGATCGCCCCGCGACCGGGTTGGGGCGACTTTCCCTGGGGCTGGCTCGACGGCGAGCGGCCCGCAGTGCTGGTCAGCTTGGGAACGGTGAACAGCGACACCGGCGCCCGGTTTCTCGGCCAGTGCGCCCAGACGCTGGCGGCGGACCCCGACCGGCAGGCAGTGATCGTGGACCCGGCCGGGGTGCTCGGTGCCGTTGCCGAGCACGTGCTGGTCCAGCGCACGGTCCCCCAGCTGCGGCTGCTCCCGCACGTCGATGCCGTGGTCTGCCACTCAGGCCACAACACGGTGTGCGAGACGCTCAGCCACGGCCTGCCGCTGGTCGTGGCGCCGATCAGAGACGACCAGCCGCTGGTGGCCCAGCAGGTGGTCGATGCGGGTGCGGGAATCCGGTTGCGCTTCTCCCGGGCCACCACGGCTCAGATCGGCCCGGCTATCAAGGCCGTACTCACCGAACCGAGCTACCGGCAGGCCGCGCAGCGCGTGCAGGAAACGTTCCGCGCCGCAGGCGGCGCGGTCGCGGCCGCCAGTCACCTAGCAGAACTCGCAGCTAGCGGTGCCGGCGCACTCGACACAGGAGAGGCACTATCAAGTTAATCTTGATCTGATTAATTTTGCTAAAGCAAACGCAAAATGTGGCAGCCATGCTCGCCGGATAGTGGACATCTTGTGGCGAGAGACAACAATGGTGTGACGCGCTGCACCCACCGGTAGACCGTGACGTGAGACTTACTGGGACTAGATGCTAAGTGTCCGCCGAAGCCGATGTCAACAACGGCTAGAATTGACTCTCTGGGAACGAGTGAAAAGTGGCAGCGAAAAAATATGTGATGCGCCGAGGGTGAGGGCTGAGTCGAAACTAACTGACTTTTTGGTTTCCTTGAGGAACATTCATCCCCTGCTTGCAGCGTCCCGAACCGCCCCGGGTCCGATGGAGGGCCAGTTCTCCCGACAGCAGATGCCAGCTGTGCAGCCCCACCAGTCCGCCGACACGGTGACTACCTGTGACCGAGACTCACCGCTGAAGGGCCGGTAGTCGAGGAAGGGCATAGTGGCGAGCACCGCGCTGGCGCGACCGCCGGCCTGTTGTGACGACCCGGCTGTGGTCGACCAAGCTGGTACCCGTCACAGCCGGCTCATGCCTGGCCAGCTGGGCACGCATCGGTTCGAATCTCACGCATGGAGGATGAGTAGCCGTGATTTTCAGTGAGAAGTCATATGGGTTCTGGATCGTGATCGTGGGGCTCATCGTACTGCTCGGAATTTCTCTGGCGGCAGTGTTTCGTTACGCGGGTGTCGCGGAGGCGTCAAGTGTCATCACGGCTGCCGGCACGATCATCGGGACTGTGGTCGGCACCTTTTTCGGCGTGCACGTCGGTTCCGCCGCAGGCGCCGCGAGTGCGCAACAAGCCGAGACAGGCCGCCAACAGGCCGAGACAGCGCGCAGCCTGGCGGAGGACGCCAAGAACACCGTCATCGGGGGGCTGTCGAAGGTTGCAGCGGCTGCCACTCCAGGAAGCCCGCCCGCGGTAGCCGTCCAAGAACTGGTTGACTTGATCAACCCTGTCGGCCGCCACTGAGCCCGGTTCGGAGCCATGTTGATCGAGAAAATCCTACCCGGTGCGGTGGCCAGCGCCGAGGCGTTCGATGACCCACCCGAGGCGGTGCTGTACCCGGGCGAAGCGGACGTGATCAGCGGTGCCGTGGACAAACGGCGCCGCGAGTTCCGCACCGTCCGCCACTGCGCGCGGCAGGCACTGCGCCAACTTGGCCTGCCACCGGCGCCGGTGCTGCCCGGCGAACGCGGGGAGCCGCGGTGGCCACCAGGTGTGGTGGGCAGCATGACCCACTGCGGCGGTTACCGGGCCGCAGCCCTGGCCCGCAGCCGCGATCTGCGCGCGCTGGGAATCGATGCCGAACCGCACCAACCACTGCCAGCGGGTGTCTTAGCCGTCATCGCCCTGGATGAGGAGCAGGACAACCTGTCCAAGCTGGCCACCGCAGACAGCGCAACATGCTGGGACCGCATCCTCTTCTGCGCCAAGGAAACGGTGTACAAGGCGTGGTTCCCGTTGACCCGCAGCTGGCTAGGATTCGCCGACGCTGCCGTCACCATCAATCCCGGCACGGCTAATCCCCCTGAAGGGCCCACTGAAGGGACCTTCGCCGCCCGCCTACTAGTGGCCGCACCAACCATCACCGGCGCGCCGCTGACCCGGTTGGAGGGTCGCTGGCTGCGCGGCGACGAACTGGTGATCACGACCATCGCGCTCTCGGCCGCCCACTGCAACGGTTCAGTGTAATTGACTGGTTCACTGCCCGAAGCTGGCGGTACTTTCGTCAAGACTTGTGACGAGGTGGCCCCGCGTCGATGGCGCAGAGCAGTGTACTGGCCATCTCCGAGTTGAGTGGTGTTCACCGGGTGTTGTGCTTGGTCTGAAACGCTCCAGGCGCTGCGGCCCCTTGCCGACGAAGGGCTCCACATGGACGTCATCGTCCTGGTAGTGATCATCACAGCGTTGGTCTTCGATTTCACCAATGGCTTCCACGACACCGCCAACGCCATGGCGACCTCGATCGCCACCGAGGCACTGAAACCGAAGGTCGCCGTCGCGATCTCAGGGGTGCTCAACCTCGTCGGCGCGTTCCTCTCGGTGGCTGTCGCCAAGACGATCTCCAGCGGTTTGGTCGACGACACCAAGATCACCCCAACGGTGATCTTCGGTGGGCTGATCGGGGCCATCGTGTGGAATCTGCTGACCTGGTTCCTGGGGCTGCCCTCCAGCTCCTCGCACGCGTTGTTCGGCGGCCTGATCGGCGCCACCTGGGTGGCAGTCGGCGCGGGCGCGGTGCACTTCGGCACCGTGGTGGCCAAAATCCTGGTCCCCACAGCGCTGTCGCCGATCGTCGCCGGCGTGGTGGCGCTGGTCGGCACCTACCTCGCCTACCGTATCACCTCGCGAACCGACCGGGGCACAGTGGGCAGCGGCTTCAAGGCCGGCCAAGTGGTCTCGGCCTCGATGGTCTCCCTGGCGCACGGCACCAACGACGCGCAGAAGACGATGGGCATCATCACGCTGGCGCTGATCAGCGCGGGGACACTGCCCGCTGGCTCGGCGCCGCCGGTCTGGGTGATCCTGATGGCCGGCCTGGCCATTGCCTTGGGCACCTACCTGGGCGGCTGGCGGATCATCAGGACGCTCGGCAAGCGGATCACCGAGATCGAGACGCCGCAGGGGTTCGCCGCCGAGACCAGCAGCACCGCGGTCATCCTGGTCTCCTCGCAGCTCGGGTTCCCGCTGTCGACGACCCAGGTGTGCTCGGGTGCGATCTTCGGCGCCGGGGCCGGGCGCCGACTGGCCTCGGTGCGGTGGGGCCTGGCCGGCCAGATGGTGATCGCCTGGCTGATCACCCTGCCGGCCGCCGCCATCGTCGGCGCCCTGGCCGGCCGAGTAGCCCAGACGGGAACCGCCGGGACCGTGGTCGTAGCGGTAGCGGGGCTGGCTATCGGCCTTGGGGTTTACCTCCTGTCCAGGCGCCAGCCGGTGAATGCGCACAACGTCAACGAGATGCCAGCGGACCGGCCACAGGTCGCCGCAGTCCCAGCCTGAGGAGATTCCCGCGTGCACGTGACAATCGACTGGGGTGCCCTCGGCGCGGTGTTCGTTGTCTCCTTCGGGGCTGCGGTCGGGGTGATCGTGCTGTTCGCTTTCGGCGTGAGCGTGCTCGGCGCGCCCACCGGCCCGGGAACTACCGCAGCCCGGCCGCTGGCGCTACTCTGCTTCCTGGCATGCGCCCTGGTGGTTGGCTACAGCCTCTACCTGATCATTGCCAGGTGACCGATAGGATCTCGGCCCTTCATCGTGATCTGAGCCAAACCCGACGGATGGTGGTAAGCGCATGTTCAGCGCGCTTGGGGTGCCCGACCCCGCCCGTGGCTTGCTGTTCGACTTGGACGGCGTGCTCACCCAGACTGCCAAGCAGCACGCTGCGGCCTGGAAGCTGATGTTCGACGAGTTCCTGGCGCAGCGGGCCCAGGACACCGGCGAGCCCTTCACCCCGTTCGACTCCGGTGCCGACTACGACACCTACGTCGATGGCAAGCCGCGACTGGCCGGCACCCAGTCGTTCCTCGCCTCCCGGCACATCGAGCTGCCGACGGGCACACCCCAGGACCCGCCAGGAGCACCAACCGTGCGTGGACTGTCCAGCCGCAAGAACGACCTGGTATTGGAGCTCATCCGCACCCAAGGGGTGACGGTCTACCCGGGCTCGGTGCGCTACCTGCACGCGGCGCGCGACGCTGGGTTGCCCTGCGCGGTGGTGACTTCCAGCGCGAACGCCGAGCTGGTGCTCACCGCAGCGGGGCTGGCTGAGCTGTTCGACGCCCGCGTCGACGGGTTGGTCGCCCTTCGCGAGGGGCTCGCTGGCAAGCCAGCGCCGGATACCTTCTTAGCCGGTGCCCGGCTGCTCGGTGTGCCGCCGGGCGCAGCCGTGGTGTTTGAGGACGCGCTGGCCGGGGTCGCGGCCGGCCGCGCTGGGCAGTTCGGTTACGTCGTCGGAGTGGATCGGGTCGGTCAAGCCGACGCGTTGCGCGCGCACGGCGCCGACGTCGTCGTCAGCGACCTCGCTGAGCTGCTGGACCAGTCATGATCGAGCAGCACCAGTTCGCCATCGAGCCCTGGGCCGTGCGGGAGTGCGGGCTGGACCTGGCCGCACTGGGCCAGACAGAGTCGGTCTTCGCGCTGGCCAACGGGCACATCGGGCTGCGCGGCAACCTCGATGAGGGCGATCCGCACGCGCTGCCCGGCAGCTACCTCAACTCCTTCTACGAGCTGCGGCCACTGCCCTATCCCGAGGGCGGCTACGGCTATCCCGAGTCCGGCCAGACGATCATCAATGTGACCAACGGCAAACTGATCCGGCTGCTGGTCGACGACGAGCCGCTGGACGTGCGCTATGGCGAGCTGCGCTCCCACGAACGGGTGCTCGACCTGCGGGCCGGCACGCTCACTCGCCGCTTTGAGTGGGTCTCCCCTGCTGGCAAAGCGGTGCGGGTGAGCTCCCAGCGGCTGGTGTCGCTGGTCCAACGAGCTGTGGTCACGATCAACTACGAGGTCGAGCCAGTCGACGAGCCGGTGCTGCTGGTCCTGCAGTCTGAGTTGTTCGCCAACGAGCAGCTGCCCGCCGCCACCGACGACCCACGGGTGGCCGCGGCACTCTTCGAGCCGCTGGTCGCCGAGCAGTACCGGTGCAACGACACCGGAGCCACGCTGATGCACAGCGCCCGCCACTCCGGGCTGCGGATGGCTGCGGCGATGGACCACGAGGTGATCGGTCCCTCGCGCACGGAGTTTCACTCCTCGGCCACCGAGCACGTCGCCCGAACGACGGTGATCTGCCGGCTGGAACCCGGTCAGCGGCTGCGGATCGTGAAGTACCTGGCCTACGGCTGGTCCTCACAGCGGTCGTTTCCCGCACTCAACGATCAGGTCCGGGCCGCGTTGGCGGCGGCCCGGTACACCGGCTGGACCGGACTGATCACCGAGCAGCGCCGCTACCTCGACGATTTCTGGGCCGCAGCAGACGTGGAGATCGAGGGCAACCCGCAGCTGCAGCAAGCGGTCCGGTTCGCGTTGTTCCACGTCCTGCAAGCCGGCGCACGCGCCGAGCGGCGGGGCATCGCGGCCAAGGGACTGACCGGCCCAGGGTACGACGGCCACACCTTCTGGGACACCGAGACCTTCGTGTTGCCGGTGCTCAGCCACACGGTACCGGACGCGGCGGCTGACGCACTGCGCTGGCGGCGCCAGACCCTGCCACTGGCCATCGAGCGCGCCGGGCAGCTCGGCCTGGCCGGCGCGGCGTTTCCGTGGCGCACCATCCGCGGTCAGGAATGCTCGGGATACTGGCCGGCCGGTACCGCGGCCTTCCACGTCAATGCCGACATCGCCGACGCGGCGATCCGCCATGTGACCGCGACCGGTGACGCCGACTTCGAGCGCGACATCGCGCTGGAGCTGCTGGTGCAGACAGCACGGCTGTGGCGCTCGCTGGGCCACCACGACGTGCAGGGCAACTTCCGCATCGATGGCGTCACCGGGCCAGACGAGTACAGCGCGGTGGCCGACAACAACGTCTACACCAACCTGATGGCGCAGCGGAACCTGCGGGCCGCAGCCACGGCCGTCGAGCGGCACCTGGAGAAAGCCGCGACGTTCGGCGTCGACTCAGAAGAGACTGCGTCCTGGCGGGACGCGGCAGCCGCGATGATCATACCCTACGACGAGAAGCTCGACGTGCACCCGCAGGCAGAAGGCTTCACCGAGCACGCGGTCTGGGACTTCGCCGGCACGGCGTCGGATCAGTACCCGCTGCTGCTGCACTTTCCCTACTTCGACCTGTACCGCAAGCAGGTGGTGAAACAGGCCGACCTGGTGCTGGCCATGCAGCTGTGCCCGGAGGCGTTCACCACCGAGCAGAAGGCCCGGAACTTCGCCTACTACGAGCGGATCACCGTCCGCGACTCGTCGCTGTCAGCGGCCACCCAGGCGGTGCTGGCCGCCGAGACCGGGCACCTCGACCTCGCCCATGACTACCTCTGCGAGACCGCGCTGATGGATCTGGCTGATCTGGCGCACAACACCGACCACGGCCTGCACATCGCGTCGCTGGCCGGCGCCTGGTCGGCGGTGGTGGCCGGGTTCGGCGGGCTGCGTCACCTCAACGACGGCGGCCTGGCTTTCGCGCCTCGGCTGCCCGAGGCGTTGACCAGGATCGCCTTCCGGCTGCGCTGGCGCGGGCAGCGACTGCGGGTGGAGATCACCCCTGGGCAAGCGGAGTATCAGCTGCTGGATGGTGCCGGACTGACGCTGAGGCACCACGGGCAGCTCATCACGCTCACCATGGGCTCGCCAGTGATACAGCCAACCCCGCCGGCTCCGCCGACCGATCACCTGACGCAGCCGCTCGGCCGGGAGCCACTCGCCCGCCGGCCATCTGGTGAGGCGACCGGTTGATCACAACTTCCAGGAGTGGGGGCTGTGGCGGTCATCAAGCGAGATGGTGTGGCCCTGCGGGTTGATGGTGAGCTGGTATCGATCCGGGCGGGGATCTCCTGCGGTGTGCCAGATCTCGTGGATGACGGCGATGGCGCTGCGCAACGGGGTGACGATGCGCCCACCGGGCCGGGTTTGGTCAATCCAGGACTGCGGGACTTTTTCCACCGCGGCGGTACCGAGGACGCGGTCGTAGGGGGCGCGATCGGGATAGCCGTGGGTTCCATCGGCGGTGGCCAGCGTGGGGGTGTACCCCAGCTCGGCGAGAATTCTGCCGGCAGAGTCGACCAGATCAGCATCGATGTCGGTGCTCGTGATATTGCTCGCGCCGAGGCGGTGGCACAGCAGCGCGGTCAGATAGCCGGTTCCGGTGCCGATCTCCAGGATGTGGTCGTTCTCGGTGACCGCGAGCTCGTGAAGCATGCGGGCGGCGAGACTGGGCCTAATGCTGGAGCTGGCGGGTTGTCCCGGCTGGCTGTGCGGGCCAGCCAGGCGCACGACCCAGGTTTGGTCGCGGTAAGCAAGGCGACACCGGCCATCGTTACCCACGGATTGCGAGTCGAACCGTCGCCAAGTACCACCCGAAGCGCCATAGAAGCAGGTAAGGTCAATGCGGGCTACGACGAGTACCGATCCAGCGCATCGACGAGTGGCGCCGTACAGTTTCGCGGGGTTGTCCAGGATCGTCAGGGACGGCTTGCGGGTGTTCCGGCCCATCGGCCAGTTCTCATACTCGCTGATACGCGTCTTGCTCATCGGCGCCGACCGGTCTGCGGTACCGAAGCGAGCGTTGTAGGCATCGGCGATTTTCTGACCGGAAAGCCCGGCGGCATACCGGCACGCGGCTCGGGGACAATGTCACTCAGTTAAGGAGCTGACCTGGGAGAACAGAGTTGGTGGCGGTGTCGGAACAGCGTGCAGCCGCACCTGCTGGGCACCCTCATGGGGGTACTGCCCGGAGTACCCCCATGAGGGTGTTTCTCCGCCGGATCAGGCTGCCTGTGGTTCGTGATCGCCTCACCCCCTCTCGGGTCTCGCCTGCGCTGGGGTTCGGCGAACTCGACACCAGAGCTTTCAGGCAGTCGGCGGTCAGCCCTCCTGTCGAGTTCGCCGAACCCCAGTGCAGGCGAGATGCCCTGGCACCGGCGGGATCATCCTTGGGTGGCGGCTGGCCGCAGATTCCTGGCCCACTTATGCGATCGCGAAATGACCGTGACCTGCAGCGGCAAGCAGGTGACCATCACTACATACTCGCCAGGTTCCCCGACCCTAACTTCATAGCATTGGACCCAAGGCATGGTCGTTCCAAGATTGTTTTTATCGTCGCGGTGGTCACGTCTTTCTGTCCCGGGCATCCCGGCGCGGGGCCTCGGTGGCGTCGAGTTCACGACGCGCACCCTTGGTGCGCAGCTAGCGCCGGATGTTTCAGGATGCTCAGTGCGAGAAGTTGCCGTCTGTGGCAACTCCGCACGCTGCGACAGTCCTTCCCCGGACCTCACCGACAGTGACATCGGTACCTGGTGTGGCAGGCATCGGACGATCATGGCGCAGGGTGTCGCCCCCGGACAGTAGCCGGCCACAGATTCTCGGCCCACCAATACGATCGTGAAACAACCGTGGGGCCCAAGGGTTTGCCGGCGAGAGGCAAGACCGACCCATGTGGTGTTCCGGGGTTTGCGCATTCGGTTCCGCGCCAGGCGGTCCCGTCATCATAAGCATAGGCAATCCTTATAAAAGATAGGCAATCCTTCTCTCGATCAGGTAATGATTCACCTCCTGTTCATCCGGTGTTAGAATTTTTTGATTACTTTACCTGCGAGTTTGTTGTCACTCCGCCCGAGCCCGACACCGCTGGTCTGGCATTCGCTACTCAACATGCCCTATTTGCTCCTATCTGCACTGAGCTGCCCTGGGAGATCGCCATGGTTATGCCCACCCAGCACGAGACGGTGAACGGCCCGTGCGTCCACGGTGATCTTCCGGGACCGCGCTCGGCCGAGCTACTCGCCAGGCAGAGCCGCCGGGAGTCCAACGCCAGGGTGTACCCGCGGCACCTTCCGATCGCGATCGCGGACGCTGCTGGCAGTTTTGTGCGCGACCTCGACGGCAACGTCTTCATCGACTTCCTTAACGGTGCCGGTGCGCTACCCCTGGGCCACAGCCATCCGGAGCTGGTCGCGGCCGTCACCGAGCAGGTTGGCCGGTTCACCCACGGTCTCGACTTTCCGACCCCGGCCAAGGACGCCTTCACCGACGCGCAGCTGTCCATGCTCCCACCAACCATGCGCAGCCGAGTGCGGGTGCACTTCTGCGGACCCACCGGAGCCAACGCGGTCGACGCCGCGCTGAAGCTCTGTAAGACCGCGACCGGGCGCGGCGACGTCATCTCCTTCCAGGGAGGCTTTCACGGCACCACGCACGCCGCTATGGCACTCAGTGGACCGGTGGCGAACAAGGAGCCCGTCCGCAACGGCGTGCCCGGTGTGCATTTCTTCCCGTACTCCTCCTGCGGCCGGTGTCCGGTGGATCTCACGCCGGAGACCTGCACGACCAACTGTGTCAGCTACCTCGAGCGGTCACTGCGGGACCCCAACGGCGGGATACCGTTACCGGCTGCGGTCGTGCTGGAGATGGTGCAAGGGGAAGGCGGTGTCGTGCCCGCCCGCCCGGACTTCGTTCGGCGGGTGCGCGCGCTGACTCGCGCCCTGGACATCCCCCTGGTGGTCGATGAGGTGCAGACCGGCTGCGGGCGCACCGGCACCTGGTTCGCCTTCGAGCAGTATGACATCGAGCCCGATGTCATCATCGCGTCGAAGGCGCTGAGTGGGATCGGCGCCCCAGTCGCGATCATCCTGTACGACGAGCGGCTGGATGCCTGGGCTCCGGGCGCGCACACCGGGACCTTCCGGGGCAACCAGCTGGCCTTCGCGGCGGGGGTGGAGACGATCCGGATCTTCCGCCGGGACGACGTGCTGGGCAACGTGCGGCGGCGCGGTGAGCAGCTCGCCCGAGCGCTCGACGGGCTCCGGGACCACCCGTGGGTGCGCGAGGTGCGCGGCCTAGGGCTCATGTGGGGCATCGAGCTCGCCGACCCGGCGGATGGCCGGCCGGCAGGTGAGCTGGCTGAGCACATTCAAGCGCTGGCGTTGCGCCGGGGGCTGATCCTCGAGCTCGGCGGGCGCCACGACTGCGTCGTGCGGTTGATGCCGCCGCTCAACGTGACCGAGGAAGTCCTCGACACCGCCTGCACCATTCTCCTCGACGTCCTCCAAGAGTGCAGCCCATCCGCCCCGCCATCACCCGGGTCGCTGCTGTCCATGAGCTAGTCCCAGCAGATAGTCCTTGGGCTCACGAGATTCGCTCGACGCGCTGGCTTGAGGAGACCAGGGCGGCCAGGCGATCACCAATGGCGCGGGTACCACCGGGGTGGGTGTGATCCCGGGTGGCCAGGTCGAAGGCCACCGCGGCCTCCACCCGGCGGGACGGCTCGTCCATCCCCAGGTGGGCGAGCATCAGCCCGATCGACAGCACCGCTGCGGTCGGGTCGGCGATGCCCTGGCCGGCGATGTCCGGTGCGGAGCCGTGCACCGGCTCGAACATGCTGGGGTTGCGGCGGGTGACGTCGAGATTCCCGCTGGCGGCGAGGCCGATCCCGCCGGTGACGGCGGCCGCGAGGTCGGTGAGGATGTCACCGAACAGGTTGTCGGTGACGATGACGTCGAACCGGCCGGGGTTGGTGACCAGGTGGATGGTGGCCGCGTCAACGTGCTGGTAGGCCACGGTCACCTCGGGATGCTGCAGCGACACCTCTTCCACGATGCGCGACCACAGCGATCCGGCGTACGAGAGCACGTTCGTCTTGTGCACCAGCGTCAGGTGCCGGCGCGGGCGCGCCGAGGCCCGGGCGAACGCATCGCGCACCACCCGCTCCACACCGAAGGCGGTGTTGATGCTGACCTCGGTGGCGATCTCGTGCGGAGTGTCCTTGCGCAGCAACCCGCCGTTGCCCGTGTAGGGACCCTCGGTGCCCTCCCGAACCACGATCATGTCAATGCTGCCCGGGTCCGCAAGGGGGCTGCGCACCCCGGGGTACAGCCGCGCCGGCCGCAGGTTCACGTGGTGGTCCATCTCGAAACGCAGCCGCAACAGCAGCCCGCGCTCCAGGATCCCGCTGGGCACCGAGGGATCCCCCACCGCGCCGAGCAGGATGGCGTCGTGCTGGCGGAGCTCGCCCAGCACCGACTCCGGGAGCAGTTCCCCGGTGGCGTGCCAGCGCGCGGCGCCAAGATCGTAGGGGGTGGTCTCGGCGTCCGGGACGACCTCCTCCAGGACCTTGAGTGCCTCGCCGATCACCTCCGGACCAATCCCATCGCCGGGGATCACCGCGAGCCGCATGCGCCACCTCCAATGCCCGGGCCCCCGCCATGGGACCCTCTGCAACGGGCAGGTTACCCGCAGCAACAGAGAGCATCGCACGACGGATGAGCCAAACGGGGTACCCCGAACGGGTACTCCTGCGACATATCATGGGCCAGTCGGCCGAGTCCCGCTACAGGGCACCCTCGGAGGACTGCGCCGGTCGTGCTACCTGGCCTTCGGCCTCGTCACAACGTGACCGAGCGGATGGCGCGGGCGCTGACCAATGGTCCGAGCGCCGCCAGCACCTGGCCGGGAACTGGCCGGTCCACCCGCAACATCATGATCGCATCGGTGCGCGCGGTCGCCTGGCTGATCTGGGCCGCCTCAATATTGACACCCGCATCGCCCAGCAGCGTGCCGACGATACCCATCACGCCCGGACGGTCCGGGTACTCCACGAGGATCACCGCACCGTAGGCCCGCAAGTCGAAGTGCCGGCCATCGACCTCGACCACCTTCTGCACCTGCGTCGGACCGGACAGCGCTCCCGAGACCGAGTGCACCGTGCCGTCGGCGCAGACTCCCCGCACACTCACCACGCTCCGGTGACTTGGGCTCTCCGGGGCGCTGACCACCGCGACGGCCACCCCCCGCTCCTGCGCCAGCCGCAGCGCGTTGACGAAGGTGACCTGCTCGTCCACGACACCGGTGAAAACGCCGCGCAGCGCCGCGAGCCGCAGCACGGAGACGTCCTCGGCGGCCAGTTCACCGCGCACATCGACGGTCACCGACGTGAGCGAGCGGCCGGTCAGCACGGCCAGCACGATGCCCAGTTTCTGGGTCAGCGGCAGCCAGGGCCGCACCTCCTCGCCCACTACCCCGCCACTGGTCACGTTCACCGCGTCAGGAACGAATTCCCCGCGCAGCGCTCGCAACACGCTGCGCGCGACGTCGGTACCCGCCCGGTCCTGCGCCTCGGCGGTGGAGGCGCCCAGGTGCGGTGTGACGACCACCTGCGAGAGCTCGAACAACGGGCTGGCCGTGCACGGCTCAGTGGCGAAGACGTCAATGCCCGCGCCGCCGACCTGACCCCGCCGTACCGCGTCAGCCAGCGCCTGCTCATCCACCAGACCACCGCGGGCGGCGTTGACGATCAGCACGCCTGGCTTGGTCTTGGCAAGCTGCTCGGCACCGATCAGCCCGAGCGTCTCGGAGGTCTTGGGCAGGTGGATCGAAATGGCATCAGCGCGGGAGAGCAGCTCGTCCAGGTCGACCAGCTCGATGCCCAGCTGCGCGGCCCGCGCCGGTGACACATAGGGGTCGTAGGCGATCAGCGTGGTTCCAAAGGCCGCCAACCGTTGGGCGACCAGCTGGCCGATCTTGCCCAGGCCCACCACCCCCACGGTCTTGCCGGACAGCTCGACGCCACCGAACGAACTGCGCTCCCATCGCCCACGACGCAGGCTGGCATCGGCCGCCGGGATGCGCCGAGCCACCGCCAGCAGCAGCCCGACGGCGTGCTCCGCAGCCGAGACGATATTGGAGGTGGGCGCGTTGACCACCATCACCCCGCGCTCGGTGGCCGCCGGCACGTCGACATTGTCCAGCCCGACACCAGCCCTGGCCACGACCTTGAGCCGGGGCGCGTGGCCGAGCGCCTCGGCGTCCACTCGGGTGGCCGAGCGCACCAGCAACGCCTCGGCACCGGCCAGGGCCTCGAACAGGGCCGGTCGGTCGGTGCCCTCGACGTGCTGGACGTCGAACTCGGCACCGAAGACCTCCAGCACCGACGGCGCGAGCTTTTCCGCGATCAAGACTATGGGTCGGGTCACGGCCACCGAGTCTAGTTGAGCCGCGACGCGACAGGTCACGGCATCTGGCCCAGGGACAATGACCAGTGTGGCCGACACGGTGCGCCTGCTAGCCGGGTTCGGCTCCTGGCCGGCAGTGCTCGCTGCCGCGGTAGTCTCTGCTGTCGCGGTGGGCGGAGGCGTCTTCGTTGCGCTGGCCGGCCGCCGAACCATCCGGCGGCACCAGACCGAGCTCGCCCGGTTACAACAGGCACTGGAGCGGCGAGCTGAGCACGTGGCCGCGCTCAGCCATGAGCTGCGGACCCCGCTCAGCATGATCCAAGCTGCCGTTGAGCTGCTCCTCGAGGAGTCGCGCGGCGCGGTGAACCACGACCAGCGCAAACTCCTGCGGGCGATCTCTGTGCAGAGTGAGCAGGTGATCGGCTTGTGCGAAGGATTGCTCATCCAGGCGAAGATTGACGCCGGGGTGTTCGTCCCGCGCCGAGAATTGATCGATATCTCAGCGCTGGCCTGGGAGGTGGTCGTGGCGATGCGCCCACTGTGCGCGCAGCGCAATCAGCGGATCACCCTGGACACTCCCCAGGTCACCCGCGAGATCTCGGCTGACCCCGCCCACATGCTGCAGGTGCTGACCAACCTGCTCTCCAACGCCAACCGATACACCTCAGACGGTGGCAGCATCAGCGTCCGGGTGATGGAAGTGGATGATGGGGTCGCGGTCTACGTCACCGACGACGGCAGAGGAATGACCCGCGAGCAACGCCACCAGCTCTTCCGCCGTTTCGTCACCGGCCGCCCATTGGAGGACGGAACAGGGCTCGGACTGGTGATCACGAAGGCTATCGTCGAGGCACACGGTGGAACGATTCTCGTGGACACCACCGCTCACCGAGGCACCACCTTCCTCTTCACGATGCCCACCACCTCGATGCCGACCGCGGAGTCCAGATGAAACACACCAAGGTGCTCGTGGTGGATGACGAGCCGCAGATGACGATGATGATCGGTTTCGCCTTGGAGACACAGGGCTTCACCGTGCTCAGCGCGCACGATGGCGCCACCGCGCTCAACATCTTTCGTGATCACGCCGTCGATCTCGTGACAATCGACGTTCTCATGCCGGGGATGGACGGTTTGTCGCTGTGCAGCCGAATCCGCGCCTACTCACAAGTCCCGATTATGATGCTTACCGCGCTCGCGCGGCCCGAGGATGCCATCGCCGCTCTCAAGCTCGGCGCGGATGACTACGTCACCAAGCCGTTTCATCCCGACGAGGTCAGGCTTCGGGCCAAGGGGTTGGTCGACCGTAGCCGAGGTACCGTTGCCGGCGCGACGATGCGCGTGGGTCAGCTACTGATCAACCCGACCCAGCACGTCGTGCTATTCGCCAGGCAGCGTATAAAGTTGTCGTTCCTCGAGTTCAGGCTCCTCGCCCACCTGGCGACACATCGAGGCACGCCTCAGTCGTGGGGTGCTCTGCTGCGCGAGGTCTGGGGAGCGCACGATCTGGCTGGTGGTCGCGACATCGTGAAGTCGGCGGCGCACCGGCTCCGCTCACAACTCGCCACGGTCGACGGCGCCGCCGAGTACGTGCAGACTATTCGCGGAGTCGGGTACGTCATGCCGGACTTTCCGCCAGTTGGTGACTGAACTGTCACCAACTCTCACCGCAGCATCACCACGCTGGGTATCAGTGCCTCCTACACTTCCAGGTGATCACGTCCCGAGGAAGCCGGCTACCGTCGAGGAGGGCTCCCCGCAATGGCCAGGCCACGTCGATATCTCCGCATCGCGGCAGCCATGGTGGTCGCGGCGACGCTCAGCGCTGCTTGTCACAGCGGTGGCTCCGCGCAGGCTGGTAGAGGGAAGATCACTGTGCTGTGCGGGGCGACCGAGGAATGGTGTGCCGCCAACACCACGGCTTTCACCCAACAGACCGGTATCGAGGCCGATTTCGTTCGGCTGTCCAGCGGCGAGGCGGTGGCCCGCCTGGAAGCCGGCAAGGCCAACCCGGAGTTCGACGTCTGGCACGGCGGCCCCGCGGATGGATACGCCGCAGCCGCGAACAAGGGCCTGCTGGAGCCGTACATGTCACCCAACGCGCGGGCGATCCGTCCGGAGTGGAAATCCCTGGACGGTTCGTGGACCGGTGTGTACGTCGGTATCCTGGGATTCTGCTCGAACAAGAAGGTGCTCAGCGACAAAAGACTGCGGCCACCCACATCCTGGGCGGACCTGCTCAATCCACGCTACCAGGAGAATATCTCCGTAGCGCACCCGGCAACCTCGGGAACGGGCTACACCGCGCTCTGGACCCAGATTGTGCTGGCCCACGGCGATCAGGACAAGGCTTTCTCCTACCTGAAAGCGCTTCGCCCCAACATCTTGCAGTTCAGCAAATCCGGGATCGGCCCGTCGCAACAGGTAGGTCGAGGCGAAACCGGCACCGCCATCATGTTCTCCCACGACTGCGTCGCCAGCCAAGAGAATGGCTTCACCAACCTGGTGGTCTCCTTCCCCCAGGAAGGCACCGGATACGAGGTCGGCGGAGTCGCCGTGGTCACAGGAACCCGAAACCTCGACGCCGCCAAAGCTTACGTCGACTGGGCATTGACGGCGAAAACCGAAGAGATCGGGCCGACGGTGCAGTCCTACCAGCTGCCGACAAACCCGGCCGCGAAGATCTCCGACCACTCGGCGCACCTGGACCAGCTGAAACTGATACGCTACGATTTCACCGCTGCGGGCAAAGCGAAACCTGCGCTGGTCAAGCGTTTCGATGAACAGATCGCACCGCGGTGATGACCCGGAGCCAGCGGGTGGGACGCCGCGATGTCCGAGTGATGGTGGCGGTGGTCATGACCGTCGCCTTCGTCCTTGCCGGCACCCTCGTCCCACTGGGGATGGTCTTGCGGACCGCGTTCAGCGCCGAGGCCCTGCCCCACTACGCGGGGTTCCTGACGTCCCGGGCCGGCCTCACCACCCTGCGCAACACCGTGGTGCTTGGCCTGCTGGTGGGCCTCTGCGGTACCGCGCTCGGGTTCCTGTTCGCCTACGTCCAGGCCCGCCTCGACGTTCCGTTCAAGCGGGCCCTGCACGTCATCGCGCTCATTCCGATCGTCAGCCCGCCGTTCGCGGTGGCCACCGCGATCATCGTGCTGTACGGGCGCAAGGGGCTCATCACCTACGGTGTCCTCGGGTTGAGTGACCAGATCTATGGCCTGGACGGGCTTGTGCTCGTCCTGTCGTTGTCGTTCTTTCCGGTGGCCTACCTGGGCTTGCTCAGCATGATGCGGGCGCTGGATCCCGCCCTGGAGGAAGCCGCAATGAACCTGGGCGCGAGCTGCTGGCGGATCTTCCGAACCGTGCAGCTGCCGCTGCTCGCGCCAGGTCTGGCAGCCCCGTTCCTGCTGCTGTTCGTCGAGTCCATCGCCGACCTGGCCAATCCGCTGGTGCTGGGCGGTGACTACACCGTGCTGGCCAGCAGCGCCTACTTCGCCGTGACGGGTGAGTACGACACCACGTCGGCGGCGGTGTACAGCGTGATCCTGCTCGTGCCGACGGTCGGGCTGTTCGTCGCTCAGCGTTACTGGCTAGGGGGCAAGGTGCGGACGACCGTGACCGGCAGACCCTCGGGCAGCGTGCACCTCGTCGGTGGCTGGGCGCGGTGGCCGATCTTCGCCCTGGCGCTGCTGGTCGGCGCGGTCATTCTGAGCCTGTACGCCACGGTCATCCTCGGCGGGATCACCACCAATGTCTTCGGGGCCAACTACGAACTGACCCTGGGACACTTCCACGAGGTGTTGCTGGGCCACGGCCGGGAATCGATCACGAATACGCTGCTGCTGGCCGTGATCGCCACGCCCATCGCCGGTCTGATGGGCACAATCATCGCCTGGCTGGTGGTCCGGCATGTACGGGCTGCGGCGCTGTGGCTGGACTTCGTGGGCATGCTAGGGATCGCGGTACCCGGCACCGTGCTGGGTATTGGCTATCTCCTGGCTTATCACACCAAGGTCGCCATCGGCCCGGTGACGGTGCTGCCCGCCTTTGCGGGGGTCGGCGCGGTCTTCGGTGGAGCGCTCGCCATCGTCCTGTCCTACGTCGCGCGCAGCCTGCCCGGCGGGCAACGCACCGCGATGGGAGCGCTTTCCCAGCTTCATCCCTCACTCGAGGAGGCGTCGGCCAATCTCGGCACTGACCACGGGACCACCTTGCGGCGTATCACGCTGCCGCTGATCCGCCCGGCGCTGCTCACCGGCCTGTGTTACAGCTTCACGCACAGCATGACATCGGTGTCGGCCGTGGTATTCCTCGTGACATCGGACACCCCCATCATGACGTCGCAGATCCTCAACGCCGTGAACACCTCACACTACGGCGTGGCATTCGCCTACTGCACAGTGCTCACTGTGATCGTGCTGCTCAGCTTCGGATTGATCCGGCTCACCGTCGGGCGCAGCGTGGCGCTCAATCGAGTCGATGTCAGCGCCACCAGGGGTGGATGAGCGAATGGACGTCGGGGCAACGGGAGCGCTGCGGCTCGAGCGGCTGCGCAAAACCTTCACCGGCAACGGCGAGCACATCGTCGCGGTCGACAACATCGACCTTGATGTCAAACCCGGCGAGCTCATCACGCTGCTCGGGCCATCGGGCTGCGGAAAGACCACGACGCTGCGCATGATTGCCGGCTTCGAGCACCCGACCAGCGGGCACATCAACCTCGACGGGCGGGCGCTGGACCGCGTACCACCACAGCGGCGGTCGATGGCCATGGTCTTCCAGAGTTTCGCATTGTTTCCGCACATGACTGTGGCGGACAACATCGCCTACGGGCTCCAGCGCAAGAGACTGACCCGCGGCGAGATCGCCGAAGCGGTCGAGCTGGCGATCACCAGCATGGACATTGTCAAGCTGGCCGCGCGGCGCCCGCATGAGCTCTCCGGCGGCGAGCAGCAGCGAGTCGCGTTGGCCCGAGCCTTGGTCGTGCAGCCTGCGGTGCTGCTGTTCGATGAGCCACTGAGCAATCTCGATGCCAAGCTCCGCAGTTCGATGCGAGCGGAAATCCGCCGCATTCAGCGCCGGCGCGGGATCACCAGCCTGTATGTCACCCACGACCAGGACGAGGCGATGAGCCTGTCGGACCGCATCGTGGTGATGAACAAGGGGTGCATCGAGCAGGTTGGCACGGCGGGTGATATCTACCTGCGACCAGCCAGCGTGTTCGTCGCCGACTTCGTGGGACGCGCGAATTTCCTCACCGTCTCGCCGCGACGCGTCGGGGACGGCAAGGCGGTGGTGGTACCCGCCTTTGGCAGGGAGCTCGTGGCCGCCTGCCACGAGAACGTTCGCGTCGGTGAGGCCGCATACCTCATGGTGCGGCCGGAGTCCGTGACACTGACGCCAACCGCTGATGGCACCGACGGAATAGTGCTGAGCTCGGCGTTTCATGGCACGACGGCCGAGTACGAGATCGAGACCAACACCGGCACGCTCGTCGCTAGCGTGCCCCGTCCCGATCCCACCAGCCTGCTCGCCGACGGCACACACGTCCGGGTCGGGCTGGACGAGTGCCGGGCGTACGTGCTCCGCAAGCCGTAACGCAGTGCTCTTCGCGTGCCACGTAACCGCGAACGCCAGCTACGCGGCTAGGCACCCAGCCGGTGCATGACCTCTTGGACATCGCTGCGGCCATGCCACCGATTCAGCACGGGCACAACACGGCGCAATTCACTGAGGGCAGATTGAGAGTCGATCTGCTCAATGGCGTCAAGGGTATCCCACGCCGCCCGGCACGCTTCCTCCGACTGACCGGCAACGCCGTCCCGAACGCCACCACGATCGGATCCACCCGCTCCTCCCCACCCCATACGCTTGCGCGCATACAGTACGAGCGGCCTCACCAGATGGTGACCTCGCGTGGGTAAGGATGCTCCCGTAGCCGTCGGTCCTTGCTGACCAACGACCAGCCGCATTCCACCGCAGTGGCATAGATCAGGCGGTCCGCCGGGTCGCCGGGGAATGTCGAGGACAACGCGACTGCGGTATGCGCGATGGCTGGCGTGATCCCAACGGTGCGGACCCCGTTAGCCAGCCGTGCCAGCCAGGACGATATCGGAATGGTGACGACGATGCGTTCGTGCGCGGCGAGCCAGGCGAGTTCGTACCAAGAGATTCCGGCGACGGCGAGCTCGTCGGCCCCGGCAATGGCGTCGGTCGCCGCGTCACTCAGCCGTTCGGGCTCTGCCGACCACCACTGCAACACGTGTGTATCGAGCAGCAGGGTCCTCACGCCGACTCCCACGCCTCCCCAGTGTTGAACAGGTCTTCATCGGTCGCGGTGCTCCGTGCCGTGCCCGCGAGCGCCCCTCGCACCGCAGGCGGTCCGCTGGCCGGGACAAGCCGAGCCACGATCCGGCCGTGCTTGGTGATCTGCACCTCACTACCTGCGGCGACCTCGTCGAGCAGCGCGAGGATCGTGGCCTTCACCTCAGTAGCGGTCATTGTTCTCGTCACATGACCACTATACCGGTCACCTCGGTCGTTCGTGGCCGTCAGGCGGTGCCCGTGAGCGGGCGGTCTATCCAGGACATGAGCCCGCGCAGCCGCGCGCCGACCTGCTCAATGGGGTGCCGCTCTCCCTCGGCTCGCAGCTTGGTGTAATTCGGCCGCCCATTGTCGTCCTCGGTCACCCATTCCTGGGCAAAGCTGCCGTCCTGGATCTCAGTAAGGATCCGGCGCATCTCGTCCTTGACCTCGGATGTGATGATCCGCGGCCCTCGGGTGAGGTCCCCGTACTCGGCAGTGTCGGAGATTGAGTAACGCATCCGGGAGATCCCGCCCTCATACATCAGGTCGACGATGAGCTTGACCTCATGCAGGCACTCGAAGTAGGCCACCTCGGAGGCGTACCCCGCCTCGGTGAGCACCTCGAACCCGGCCTGCACCAGTGCGGTGATCCCACCGCAGAGCACGGTCTGCTCACCGAACAGATCAGTCTCGGTCTCCTCGGTGAAAGTGGTCTTGATCACCCCAGCACGGGTACCGCCGATCGCCTTGGCATACGACAGCGCCAGCGCCTGGGCACCACCGGTGGGGTCCTGCTCGACCGCGATCAGGCAGGGCACCCCCTTGCCGTCGACGAACTGCCGGCGCACCAAGTGCCCGGGCCCTTTGGGCGCCACCATCGCCACGTCCACATCAGAGGGCGGGCGGATCAGGTCGTAACGGATATTGAAGCCGTGCCCGAACAGCAGCGCGTCACCTGTGTTCAGGTTCGGCGCGATGTCGTGGGCGTAGATGGCACGCTGCTTGGTGTCCGGCGCGAGGATCATGATGACGTCCGCCTCGGCCGATGCCTGCGCTGGCGTCAGCACCGCCAAGCCCTGATCAGCCGCTTTCGGGCGTGACTTGGACCCCTCGGGCAGGCCGACGCGGACGTCCACCCCGGAATCACGCAGGCTCAGCGCGTGCGCGTGTCCCTGGCTACCGTAGCCGATCACGGCGACCTTCCGGCCCGCGATGATCGCCAGGTCGGCATCGCCGTCAGAGAAGATCTCCACACTCATCCGTCACTCCTGATCTGCGTTATTCCGACCTGGGTTATTCTAATCTGGATTATTCCGGATCCGCGTCACTCCTGGCCTGGGTCACAGGTTCTAATGGATCGGGCCGGCGTTGAAGGCGCGGGAGCCGCGGCCGATGGCGATCATGCCGGACTGCACTATCTCGCGGATACCGAAGGGCTCGAGCATCCGTAACAGTGCGGCGATCTTGTCCCCGGTACCGGTCGCCTCAATGGTCATCGCCTCCGGGGAGACATCGACAACCTTGGCCCGGAACAGGGCGACCGCCTCGAGCACCTGGGAGCGCACCGTGGTGTCGGCCCGGACTTTCACCAGCAGCAGCTCCCGCTGAACCGCCACCCGAGGGTCGAGCTCAACGATCTTGATGACATTGATCAGCTTGTTGAGCTGCTTGGTGACCTGCTCCAGGGGATGCTCCTCGACGGCGACCACGATGGTCATCCGGGCTACATCGGGGTTCTCGGTGGGCCCGACCGCCAACGAGTGGATGTTGAACCCACGGCGGCTGAACAGCCCGGCCACCCGGGCCAGCACACCAGGTGTGTCCTCCACCAGCACCGACATGGTGTGATTGGTCATGACCTGTCCTCGTCGAACAGCGGGCGGATGCCGCGTGCCGTCATGATGTGGTCATTTCCGGTTCCCGCCGCGACCATAGGCCACACCTGGGCGTCCTTGCCCACCACGAAGTCAATCACGACCGGACGGTTGTTAATCTCCATCGCCTGCTGGATGACCTTGTCGACGTCCGACTCAGCCTCGCAGCGCAGGCCCACGCAACCCAACGCGTCGGCGAGCTTCACGAAGTCTGGAATGCGGGAGTGGGTCCCGAGGTCGGTCTGCGAGTAACGCTCGGAATAGAATAGGGTCTGCCATTGCCGGACCATGCCCAGGGTACCATTGTTGATCACCGCGACTTTGATCGGGATATTCTCGACGGCGCAGGTCGCCAGCTCCTGATTGGTCATCTGGAAGCTGCCGTCGCCGTCGATGGCCCAGACCGCGACGTCGGGCCGGCCCAGCTTGGCGCCCATCGCCGCCGGCACGGCGAATCCCATCGTGCCCAGGCCACCGGAGTTGATCCAGCTGCGTGGTTTCTCATACCTGATGAACTGCGCCGCCCACATCTGGTGCTGGCCCACCCCCGCGGTGTAAATCGCATCCGGACCGACCAGCGCGCCGATCCGCTCGATCACGAACTGCGGGGAGAGCATCCCGTCACTCGGACGGTCATAGCCCAAGGGGTATGTCTTCCGCCAGTGACCCAGCTGCCGCCACCAGGCAGTCAGATCAGGACAGCCGGACGGGCACTCGGCCCGCAATGCCGTGATCAGCTCGCCGATCACCTCGGCGCAGTCACCGACGATGGGCACGTCCGCCCGCCGGTTCTTGGAGATCTCGGCGGGGTCGATGTCGGCATGCACCACCTTGGCGGCCGGTGCGAAGGAAGACAGCTGCCCGGTGACCCGGTCATCAAACCGGGCGCCCAACGTCACCAACAGGTCGGAGCGCTGCATCGCCGCGACCGCAGCGACCATGCCGTGCATGCCGGGCATCCCCAGGTGCTGCGGGTGCGAATCGGGGAAAGCCCCCCGAGCCATCAGCGTCGTCACCACTGGCGCCCCGGTGAGCTCGGCCAATTCCCGCAACGCCGTGGTGGCCCGTGCCTTGATCACGCCACCACCGACGTAGAGCACCGGACGGCGGGCGGCGGCGATCAGCCGGGCGGCCTCCCGGATCTGCTTGCCGTGCGGCCGGGTGATGGGCCGGTAACCGGGAAGCCGTAGCTCGGGCGGCCACACAAAAGACGTCAGTTCCTGAAGCACGTCCTTGGGGATGTCCACCAGCACCGCACCCGGGCGACCGGTGGCAGCCAGGTGAAAGGCCTCCGCGATCGCCCTGGGGATCTCCGCTGGGTCCCGCACCAGCATGTTGTGCTTGGTCACCGGCATCGTGATACCGGTGATATCCGCCTCTTGGAAGGCGTCCGTGCCGATCAGCGCTCTGGTCTGCTGGCCGGTGATGGCCACCACCGGCACCGAGTCCATCTGCGCGTCGGCCAGCGGCGTGACCAGGTTCGTCGCACCGGGACCCGACGTCGCCATGCACACCCCGACCCGCCCAGTGGCCTGTGCATACCCGGTTGCGGCGTGCCCAGCGCCTTGCTCATGGCGGACCAGCACGTGGCGGACCTTCGTGGAGTCCAGCAACGGGTCGTACGCCGGTAGGATCGTGCCGCCGGGGATTCCGAACACCGCCTCGCACCCGAGCGCTTCCAACGAGCGCACCAGGGCCTGCGCACCGGTGACCCGCACCGGTGCGCCTAAGGGCGGGGCCGGTTTGGGCGGTGACATCGGATTCGGCATTTCTCGGGGGGTCACGGTTGTCATGGTCCTGCCTTAGTTCATCGTTTGCTCGACTAGCCATCAACAAACGCATTAAAAAACCCTCGCGGCCCGGGTAGGACTGGAGCGAGGGTTGGCGCGTCGACTGCGTGTGACTCCTCAGGCAACGCGCCACAGACATACCAGGACCGCAGGGAACAGCATGTCGCTGACGGTAACGGGCCGACTGCGGTACCGTCAACCTAGCGGGAGCATTTCCCGCATCTCGGGAAAGATAGGGTGTCCGACATTCTGATTAGCATACTTCTGGCCGGCGCACTTCTCCTCGGTAGCCCCTGACACGATGGCAGTTGTGACCGACTCCGCCACGGTGACCTTCCGCCTGCCGCTGACCGCCCTGATCGGGGTGTTCGGGCTGATCGTGTGCATGACCCCGGTTGCCTTCGGCGCACCGGGACTGCAGGTGCTGTACCTGGTGCCGCTGACCCTTGCGGTCTGGCTGATGCGGACCCGGACGGTGGTCGGCCCGGAGATCATGACGGTATACCGAGTATGGAGCTCGCGGCAGATCACCTGGTCCGACCTCGCGGGCCTGCGGATCGATGATCGGTCCCGGGTCTGGGCCGTGCCACGCGGCAGGAACGAGGGCGGCAGAGACGAGGTAAGACTGCCCATGGTGCGGGCCCGCGACCTTCCCGTGCTGGCGGCGGTCAGTGGCGGACGGCTGCCCGACCAGCTCACCGAAGCCGGCGAGCGACCGGCGTCCGGGTGACCGTGCGACCCCCCGTGCCGAGCCCAGCCGGTGCCCGCTACCGCAGGATCTCGGTACTACTCACGGCGGCGGCACTGCTGTGCGCATGCTCGGTGACACCGACCTTTCCGGACCAGGGCGCCAGACCGTTCCACACCAAACTGGAGATGGGGTCGCAGGCCGAACCGAGGCCCGAAATCCCGGGCGCGCCCAGCCTACCCGGCCCAGGCGGATCCGGCCGGCCGCCACCGGGCCCGCCGCAGGGCTGCGCCGACCCCGACCCGCAGGTCGTCGCGACCTGCCTGGAACCGATCTCCGCGTTGGTCGTGCTGCCGGGCTCCGCACCCGAGGGTCTGGCCGCAGAGCGCACCACAGGCCGGATCCTGCAGGTGCAGCGGCAGCGGCCGAACCAGGAGGTAGCCGCCCTGGCCGTGGACCCCGCAGGGGACGGCGGGCTCACCGGGCTCGCGCTGTCTCCCAGCTATGCCGAGGATGAGCTGATCTACGCCTATATCACCACCCCCATCGACAACCGGGTGGTCCGGATCGCCCCTGGCGACATGCCCAAACCGGTGCTGGCCGGCATCCCACGGGGTCCGACCGGCAACGCGGGCGCGCTCGCGGTTGACTCGCACGGGATGCTCCTGGTAGCCACCGGGGACGCCGGCAATCCCGCCGCCGCCGAGGACCCGCGGTCACTGGCCGGCAAGGTGTTACGGATCGACACGTTCGGCCACCCCGCGCCGGGCAACCCTGCTGGGTCTAAGGTGCTAGTCAGCGGATTGCACGTGCCAGGCGGGCTGTGCATCGACCCACTGAGCAACGAGCTGTGGATCACCGACCGGGAGCCCGACCACGACCTGCTGCACCGGGTGCAGCCGGGACGCCCGCTCGGCCCGGCCTCCTGGACCTGGCCCAGCGGCACCAGGGCTGCGGGATGCGTGGTCATGCTGGGCCGCATCCAAGTCGCTTTCGCCAGTGGGGCGCCGATGTTCGCGCTCGGGATCGGGCCGGCCGGCACGTTCATCGGCCTGCCCCGGGAGATCCCGCTGGAGCGCTACGGCCGGGTCTCCGCAGCTGCGCTGAGCCCCGACGGGCAGCGAATGTGGCTGGGCACGGTCAACAAGACAGGTGGAAAACCGATCTCCAGCGACGAGCGGGTGTTCGTGCTACCCGACCCGGTGGGCCCGGGCAACGGCCAGGACTAAAGGGTAGGTAACGCGTGAGTGGCGATGAGAGCCGCAACTCGCATCATCACTCACGGGGCGCACCGCGCCAGAACCAGCTCGCGGACCCGTTGAGCATTGGCCTGGCCACCGGTGGCTTTCATCACCGCGCCCACGATCGCGCCCGCCGCCGCCACCTTGCCGCCGCGGATCTTCTCCGCGACGTCAGGCTGGGCGGCGAGAGCCTGTTCGACAGCGGCACTCAGCTCAGCGTCGTCGGACACCACGGCCAGGCCACGGGCGGCGAGGACCTCGTCAGGCTCACCCTCCCCAGCAAGGATCCCGTCGACGACCTGCCGGGCCAGGTTGTTGGTCAGCCCACCCGCACCGACCAGGGCAATCACCCGCGCCACCTGTTCCGGGGTAATAGGCAGGTCAGCAAGCTCCACACCACGGGAGTTGGCCTGCTGGGACAACCAGGACACCCACCACGAGCGAGCCTGCACGGCGGGCGCCCCCGCCTCGACGGTGGCCGCGATGAGATCCAGCGCGCCGGCGTTGACCAGGTCCCGCAACTCGAGGTCGGACAGGCCCCACTCGGCCTGCACCCGAGCCCGGCGCTGCCAGGGCAGTTCGGGAAGCGTGGCCCGCAGCCGCGCCACCCACTCGTCGCTGGGGGCGATCGGCACCAGATCGGGCTCCGGGAAATACCGGTAATCCTCCGAGGTCTCCTTGCTCCGCCCGGGCGACGTGGTGCCGGTGGCCTCGTCGAAGTGCCGGGTCTCCAGCACGATGTCACCACCGGAGGCCAGCACCGCAGCCTGCCTGCTCATCTCGTGGCGCACCGCGCGCTCCACCGAGCGCAGCGAGTTGACGTTCTTGGTCTCGGTTCGGGTGCCGAAGGTTGATGAGCCGCGCGGCATCAGCGAGACGTTGGCGTCGCAGCGCAGCGACCCCTGGTCCATCCGCACGTCGGACACGCCCAGCGCGCGTAACAGGTCGCGCAGCGCGGTGACGTAGGCCCGGGCAATCTCCGGCGCGCGCGCCCCCGCACCGACAATCGGCTTGGTGACGACCTCGATCAGTGGAACACCGGCGCGGTTGTAGTCCAGCAGGGAGTGGCTCGCGCCGTGAATGCGACCGGTTGAGCCGCCGACATGCAGCGACTTGCCGGTGTCCTCCTCCATGTGCGCGCGCTCGATGCTGACGGCGAACGTCGAGCCGTCTGACAGCTGCACATCCAATGAGCCGTGCACCGCAATCGGCTCGTCGTACTGGGAGGTCTGGAAATTCTTGGGCATATCGGGATAGAAGTAGTTCTTCCGGGCGAACCGGCACCACGGGGTGATCGAGCAGTTCAACGCCAGCCCGATCCGCATGGCCGACTCCACCGCGAGCTGATTGAGTACCGGGAGCGATCCCGGCAGGCCCAGGCAGGTCGGGCAGACCTGGGTGTTGGGTAGCGCCCCGAACACGTTGGCGCAGCCGCAGAACATCTTCGTCGCGGTGGACAGCTCGACGTGCACCTCGAGCCCGAGCACCGGCTCGAAGCGCTCCAGCACCTCGTCGTAGTCCATCAACGCAGCGGTCATCGCGCAACCACCTCAGCGTTCAGATCGGGCACCCGGTGCGCCAGCGGGCCACCGTCGGCAGCGTTACGAGCCGCCTCGTAGGCCGCCGCCACCCGGTAGGCCCGGTCGTCGGCCAGCGCGGGCGCCATCACCTGCAGCCCCACGGGCAAGCCGTCGTCATCGGAGCACCCGGCCGGGACGGACAGCGCAGCGTTGCCGGCCAGGTTCGCCGGGATCGTGCACAGATCCGACAGGTACATCGCCAACGGGTCGTCCACCCGCTCGCCGATGCGGAACGCGGTAGTCGGGGTGGTCGGCGAGACCAGCACGTCCACCCGCTCAAACGCTGCGGCGAAGTCCCGGATGATCAGAGTGCGGACCTTCTGCGCCTGGCCGTAGTAGGCATCGTAGTACCCGGCGGACAGGGCGTAGGTGCCGAGCATGACGCGGCGCTTGACCTCGGGCCCGAAACCGGCCTCACGGGTCAGCGACATGACCTCCTGCGCGCTACGGCTGCCGTCGTCGCCCACCCGCAACCCGTAGCGCATGCCGTCAAAGCGGGCCAGGTTCGAGGAGCACTCGCTGGGCGCGATCAGGTAATAGGCGGGCAACGCATGGTCGAAGGACGGGCAGGACACCTCGAGGACGTGGGCGCCCAGCTCACGCAACCGGCTCACCGCGACGTCGAAAGCGCGCAGCACCCCGGGCTGGTAGCCCTCCCCACGGAACTGGCTGACCACCCCGACCCGGACCCCCGCCAAGTCACCGGTGGCGCCGGCGCGGGCCGCTTGCACCACTGGCGGCACCGATACATCGATCGAGGTGGAGTCCAGCGCGTCATACCCGCCGATCACCTCGTGCAGCAGAGCGGCGTCGAGCACCGTGCGGGCCACCGGACCACCCTGGTCCAGGCTGGAGGAGAAAGCCACCAGGCCATACCGTGAGACGCCGCCGTAGGTGGGCTTGACCCCGACGGTGCCGGTCAGCGCGCTGGGCTGGCGAATCGAGCCGCCAGTGTCGGTACCGATCGCCAGTGGCACCTCGAAGGCGGCCACCGCCGCTGCCGACCCACCGCCGGACCCGCCCGGGACGCGGTCGAGGTCCCAGGGGTTGCGGGTGGGCCCATAGGCGGAGTTCTCCGTCGAGGAACCCATGGCGAACTCGTCCATGTTGGTCTTGCCCAGAATCACCACGCCTGCTTCGCGCAGCCTGCGGGTCACCGTGGCGTCATACGGCGGCCGCCAGCCCTGGAGGATCCGCGAGCCGCAGGTGGTCGGCATGTCGATGGTGGTGAACACGTCCTTGAGCGCCAGCGGGACGCCCGCCAGCGCGGAGGCCGGCGGGTCACCGCGGCGCAGCCCGTCGTCCACCGCAGCCGCGGCGGCGAGCGCGGCCTCGGCGTCCAGGTGCAGGAAGGCGTGCAGCGCGGGGTCCACGGCAGCGATCCGGTCCAGATGCGCCTGGGCCACCTCAATCGCGGTGATCTCCTGGGCGTGGATCAACCCGGCCACCTCTGCGGCGGAGCACCGGGTCAGCTCGGTCGTCACGACTCGTCCAGGATGCGTGGCACCCGAAACCGGCCGTCCTCAGTCGCATAGGCGCCCGACAGCGCCTGCTGCTGGGTCAGCCCAGGGCGCGGCACGTCCGCACGGAACACATCGGTCAGCCCGACGGCGTGCGAGGTGGGGGGGATGTCCGCAGCCGCCACCTCACTGATCCGGGCGACCGAGGTCAGGATCACCTCGAGCTGGCCGGCGAACAGGTCCAGCTCCTCCTCGGTGACGGCCAGCCGGGCGAGATGCGCGAGATGCGCGACCTCGTCACGGGATACGGTGGGCACAGAAAACTCCTGAAGCGCTACTGGGGTGCTGACCCGGCGAGTCTAGCGTCGGGCCCTTCATGGGGGCTTGTGCCAGGGCAGCTTGTGGCAGGGCGGGTGACCCGCTCCGCGAGCCGAGGGCGCATCTTCCAGCTCACTCTGTCACAATCGACGGCCGGCGAGCGCACGGGCGCTCGGAGTTCCTTGATCCTGACATGGTGAGAGACCGACGACTGGAGAGGACCTCATGAACAGGCATGACGGATGTCCTTTTTGATCCGGATCCAGCTCCCGGACCGCCCTGGGGCGCTCGGCGCGGTGGCCACCGCGCTGGGCAAGGTGGGCGTTGACATCCTCAGCCTGGACGTCGTCGAGCGGAGATCCGGCATCGCCATCGACGACCTCGTCGTGGAGCTTCCCGCTGGCCGGCTGCCCGATGTGTTGATCACGGCGGCGGAGTCGGTTGAGGGCGTCGAGGTCGACGCCGTCCGTCCATGGGCGGGGGTCCTGGACACCCACCGCGAGCTGGAGTTGGTGGAGGAGATCGCCGCCGACCCGGCCCACGGCCTGCAGGCCTTCACCGACGGAGTACCTAAGATCATCCGAGCGGGTTGGGCCATTGTGCTCAGCGTCTCCGGGGGACAACCGTACCGGCTCACCGGCTCCTTTGCGGCGCCGGAGACCATCGTCGCGGACCTGCCATGGTGGCCACTGCGCCGGGCGACGACCCTGGACGGTGAGGACCCCTGGGTGCCGCCGCCCTGGCGGGAGCTGGGTACCGAGCTGGCGGCGACCCCGCTGGGTGGCGCGGAGCGGGCCCTGCTGGTCGGTCGCCCGGGTGGGCCGATGTTCCGCGCCGCCGAGGTGGCCCGCCTAGAGCACCTGGCTGGGATCGTCGCGGTGGTACTGCGCAACTGAACACCTACCGCAGTTCTGACGCCGGCGTGGTCGCGCCGAAGGCCAGTAGCCGGACCCCAGGCAGCGGGTACCAGTCGCGCCCGGGCATCCGGATGAACCCCAATCGGGCATAGAGCCGGTGCGCGGCGTGCATCTCCTGCGCGCTGTACAGCACGACCCGGTGCGCGCCGGTTTTCTTCGCCCGCGCCAGCACGGTTCTCACCAGTGCCTCGCCGACCCCGCGGCGACGGGCACCGGGTGCCACCGCGAGCATCCGGATCTCCAGCTCACCGGGGCGGGACAACTCCCCCAGCGGGCTGCCCGGCGGGCACACCGTGATCGTCCCCACCACCATGCCCTCGGGGTCCACCGCCACCAGCAGTTCAGCGTCGCTGGCCCGCCGCGACGCATCGGCTAGCTGCGCCGCATAGGAACCCGCAGGGTTCACCAGGCCGTCGGCGAGGTATGCCTCAAGAGTGAGCCGGCCAACCTCCTCGAACTCGTCGGGACGGGCAGGACGCACGGCCAGGAAATCGCTCACTCCGGCGGTCATACCATGGGGTCGCTTGCCGCCGCGACGCATGGGATCGCTTGCCGCCGCGACACCGCCTCGCCAATCTTGGTGATCGACAATCTTGGTGATCGCCTAAGGAGAGCCACCGCCTCGCGGCGAAGCCGAAAGTGATCAGCGGCGGAGTGGGTTGGTGAGGGGCCGGCGATCCGGGCCGATGATCGTGGGTGGTCGGAATTTGACGCGTCCGCCCTGGATGGCGATGTCCCAGCTTGCAGCTGCACTTGCTGGTGGTGCATCGGACACAGCAGGCGGCAATTTGCCACGCTGGTAGCACCGCCGTTGGCCCAGTGCCGCGCGTGGTGCGCGGCGCAGAGTCCGGGTAGGCGATCACAGCCGGGGAAACTGCACCCGCGATCGCGGGCAACAAGGACGCGGCGAATACCCAGGGGGACGGTGCGCATGGCGCGACCAACATCGAGGGGTTCGGAGTCACCGCCCAGCACCACGGGAATCAGCTTACAATCGCAGGCCAAGCGACGGGCATCGCGAGCGCTGATCAGCTGCCCGTAGTCCATCGTCGCGGTACCGATCCCGGCACGCAGCGCGTCCCAGTCACAGCGCTTCGATCTCCCGCAGCGTCTGGGTGATCTCTTTATCATCCAGGCCGCTGAGCGTTCCGCGCACGCTGACGCGGGCCGGACCGGTGTGGTGGGGTTAGCTCACGGCCCATTCGTTGGCGTTCCAGGTGATGCCATCTGAGGCGTGAAGATAGACGCTGTCGATGTTGCTGGTGTAGGCCCACATGATGGGGATCTGGAATAACGGAAGTGACACCAGATCCTCGGCGAGGAGCCTATCGGCTTTCACCAAGGAATCAATCTGAGTAGGCTCGGAGTACTCCGTCTCCGCGACATCCAGCGCAGCATCGACCTCAGGGTTGCGGTAGTGCTGGTAGTTGCGCTCGCCGTTGGTCGCGTAGCGGTCAGCCAGGGACCACACTCGAGAAGTACGCGAGCTCGTCGTCAGGGCGACGTCGAACCGACCACGAACCACAGCATCCCCCAGACCGCCTGGGGCGGCACCGTCAACGATCTCCATTCCGGCCTGCCGGCATTGCGTCCTGATCAGTTCCACCTCCCGGGAGTGGGCCGGCGAGCCATCGTGGCTGATGGCGAAGGACAATCGCTGGCCACCCCGGGGATAGACCCGGGAATAGACACCGTCGGAACCCAGCACCCAACCCGCTCGCTCCAGGGTTACCTGCGCCTTGCGCGCGTCGGCGACCATCTTGTCGGAGTAGAGATCAACGTAGGCTGCATCACCCGGGAGAAACGTGAGGCTACCGAGTGGCTGAGCGTCCGAGAGTACCCCGCGAACGAGTTCATCGACCAATTTGTTTCGATCGACGCATTGAGCAAAGGCGGTCCGGATGACCGGATCCCGGAACAGTGGACTGGCTAGGTTGAGGTCCAGATGCTCGACGGTGGGGCCACCCCGCGCCTGGAATATCACGCCCCGGCCCGACAATGCCCGCAGCCGATCGGCCAGCAGCGGATCAGCCGGCGGTTGCACGACGTTGAACTGCCGGTTCTCCACACCCGCCACCGCGGCGGCACCGTCCGGAACGGACGCGAGCATAATCATCGCCGGACCTCCGGGGTTACCTACCCAGGCCTTGTTTCGGGTCAGCACAGCATTTTTGCTCGACGTCGAGCCGTCGAACTGGTACGGGCCCGATGCCGGCATCGTCTTGGCGTTGAAACCGGTCCAGGCGCTGTTCCAGAAATCACCAGCCTTCTTCAGGTCGGCTGGCGCGGAGGTCGGGGTCAACGCGGTAATGTCAGCGATTCCGACCTCCCGCTCAAGGATATGCGCAGGCAGAATGGCGTGATGAATATAGTTCCGGCGCCAGTCTGCGTAGGGTGAGCGGTAGGCCTCGACGAATGTGTTCTTGTCTCGACACTCGGCGGTAACGCGATCCAGCCCTCGGGTGGTCGCCGGTGTGAAGTATGGCGTTGCGCCGCTGCCCGCGAGCCAGGCCAGGTAGAAGTCGTGGCAATTCCATGGCTGCCCATCCGACCATCGGACATTCGGTTTGATCTTGTACGTAACGACCTGAGGGTCCTTCGAGGTCAGCTCGGCTGACACCAGCACGTCGGAATTGAGCAGGAACCCACCATTTCCGTCGACGATGAAGGGGTCTACGAGCACCTGGTTGAGCACCAGGGCGTTGTCCGGGTTGTTGTTCGCCTGCGCCGTTTTGTTGTTGTACGCGAAGAACGGCGCATTGTGCGCGACGACGACCGCAGGACCGGGTGACACGCTCGGGGCGCGATATGATCCGTCCCCCCTGTCACCACGGGCCCGGGTGTGCGCCGGTCCCCCGCCGGGGCGGTCAGTTCCGCTGGCCGCCACACAACCGGTGACCGCGAGGACAAGGCAGGCGATCTCCACCAGTAGGCTGGTCAGGAGCCGAATGCGCCTCGACTTTCCCATCACGGGAGACCTCCTGGTGTCACCGGCGAACCTGCCAGTGGGATGCACCGTCGAACGGACCTTCTAACGGCGTACCCGGGACCACATCGGGCAGCTGACTGGTGGTGATGAGCAGTGAAGCCGGCTGATAGAGCGGGATCGTCACGGCCCGCTCCCACAGCGCCGCTTCAACGGTAGGCGGGACAAGGCCCGCCGGGTCGTCCTGGGTAAGCGCCCGCTCGATCATCGGCTGCAGGGCCAGGTCACAGAAGTTCGCCGGGTTGGGCGGCGTCGGGGCCAGCTTGGCTGGCGCCACCAGCGGGCAGCCGGACCAGGACGCCAACTGGGTGGCCGGGTGGCCGGCTGCGGGCTGCGGCAGCACAACGATGTCGACACCCAGCTGCGCCCCCCCCGGATTGACTAGCGCCGGAATGGCCACCGCTGGATTGGCCACCTCGGCACTGCCGCCATGAGATGACACCACGTCGGCACTGGGGCCGAGCAAGGTGGCGTAGAGCTCGTCAGGGTCGACTTCACGCAGCTCGGCATCGATCCCGGCGGTCCGAAGCTGATCGACCACCCGGGCGGCGAGCGTCCCGTACGGCTCGCGGTTCGCCGCCGCCGCGACCACCAGTCGCAGTGGCTGCCCCGCGCGTTCCCAACCTGCTAGGCCACGGGTGTACCCGGCGTCGGTGAGCAACCGGCGCGCCGTGTCCGGATCCGGCGCCACCGGGACACCGATGGCCGGCGCGGTGGCGTGGTAACCCAGCGCGGACGGGGCGAGCACCTCGGAGTCGGCTCGCAGCGCCGCGGCGGGCCCGCTGGCGACTCCGGTGGCGATCAGCGAGGGGCGGTCCAGCATTGCGGCCACCGCAGTGCGCACCCGCTGGTCACGCAGCACGTGGCTGGCTGGGCGCAACAGCACGGAAACGAGCACCGGTTGCGGCACGACCGTCGGGCTCCCCCCCAGGTTGGCCGCGCGCAGCAGTGACTCGGTGATGGCGTTGGGACGGCTGAACAGGGCACCCTGCGCGCCACCGGTGCGCAGGGCCTCGACCAGAGCCGCTTCGCTGCCCTGGCGCAACCGGATCCGGTCCACCCGGGCCGGGGTGTCCCAGTACCGGTCGTTGCGTTCCAGCACGATCTCGCCGCGAGATCGATCCACCGAGGTCATCGCGAACGGACCGCCGGACACCGGCAGGCCAGCGTCGAGCGCCTTGCTCCACCCGCCCGGCGCGTCCTTGAGCAGATGCGCGGGGAGCAGGTGGTGGAACAGCGTGCGCCAGCCAGCGTAGGGCCGGTGAAAGACCACTTCGGCGGTCTTGCCGCCGTCCCGGGAGACCACCTGGTCGATCAGCTGGTAGCCGGCCGAGTCCACCACGCCAGGCTGGGTGCGCATCTGCTCAGCGAGGTAACCGAAGTCCTCGGCGGCGATGGGGGTGATATCCGACCACTGCGCGTTGCGGCGGATCCGATAGGTGACGGTGAACGGTTCGGTACTCGTGACCTCGGCGGAGGTCAGCAGCGTCTGGTCGAGGACCCACTGCCCGGTCGGTGTCTGGTGGAACGCCGAAGGCAGCAGCAGGCGGGCGAGCGCCTCCGAGACTGGCGTCAGATCGGCCAGGGTGTGCGGGTTGAAACCGGAGTTGGCACCACCGAACAGCTGGTCCACCCCGAACACCACCTCCCGCGCGCGGGGCGAGACCGCCGAGGAGCTCGCGGCGGGGTGGCGGGGTGCCACCACCGGGGGCGGCTGCGGGGCGCACGCCACCAGCGCCGCCCCGGCGACCAGCGCCGTCACCACTGCGCACACGCCGCCGGGGGTCCTCACGAGGCGACATACTGGCGCAATGCGATCTCCCAGGGTGTGCCCGGGGTCTTTGTTGCCACCTGCCAGCTAGCCGCGAGTCACCCGATCCCGGGCACGCTGCCGGCCGCGCTGAGTGGCGTCCAGGATGACCTTCCGCACCCGCACCACCTCCGGAGCCACCTCGACGCACTCGTCGGAGGCGCAGAACTCCAGCGCCTCCTCCAACCCGAGCGCCCTCGGCCGGGCCAGCCGCTCGAGTTCCTCACCGGCGGAGGAGCGCACGTTGGTGAGCTTGCGCTCCCGGCACACGTTGAGGTCCAGGTCCTCGGCGCGGGGGTTCTCGCCGACCACCATGCCGGCGTAGACCGCAGCACCCGGCTCCACAAAGAAGGTCCCCCGGTCAGCCAGCTGCGCCAACGCGTATCCGGTGACCACCCCGGACCGGTCGGCGACCAGCGACCCGGAGCGACGGGTGCGCAGCTCACCAGCCCACGGGCGGTAGCCGTCGAAGACATGGTGGACAACGCCGGTGCCTCGGGTGATGGTGAGGAACTCGGTACGAAAGCCGATCAACCCTCGGGAGGGCACCGTGAACTCCAGCCGCACCCAGCCATCCCCAGACACCGCACCAAGCTGTTCCACTCGACCCTTGCGAACAGCCAGGAGCTGGGTCACCGCGCCGACGTGCTCCTCAGGCACGTCCACGGTGAGGTGCTCAAACGGCTCGTGCCGGGCGCCGTCCATGGTGCGGGTGACGACCTGAGGCTTGCCGACGGTGAGCTCGAAACCCTCTCGCCGCATGGTCTCCACCAAGACGGCCAGCGCTAGCTCACCACGACCCTGCACCTCCCAGGTGTCCGGCGATTCAGTCGGCGACACCCGGATGCTGACATTGCCGACGAGCTCGGCGTCCAGCCGGTTGTGAACCAGGCGGGCGGTGAGCTTGCGCCCCCCGCCACGGCCCGCCAGCGGGCTGGTGTTGATTCCGATCGTCATCGCGATCACCGGCTCGTCCACGGTGATCCGGGGCAGCGGGCGCGGATCGTCGACGTCAGCGAGGGTGTCGCCGATCGTGATCTCCGCGATGCCCGCGATGGCGATTAGGTCACCGGCCTTCGCGCTGGCGGCCGAGACCCGCTCGAGCCCCTCGGTGCGCAGCAGCTCGGTGATCCGGACCGGCCGGATCGACCCGTCTTGGCGGCACCACGCCACGGTCTGGCCCTTGTGCAGCCGCCCAGCACGGACTCGGCACAGCGCGATCCGGCCCAGGAACGTCGACGCGTCGAGGTTGGTGACGTGCGCCTGCAACGGCGCCTGCGCATCACCCGCGGGCGGCGGCACATGCGTGAGGATGACGTCGAACAGCGCCGTGAGGTCCTCGGCGTCCGGCAGCTCGCCGTCGCGCGGGCGGGTCAGGCTGGCGCGGCCAGCCCGGGCGCTGGCGTAGATCACCGGCAAGTCCAGCACCGCCGCAGCGGTATCGGCTTCGAGGCCTTCCAGGCCCGAGGCGAGATCCAGCAGCAGGTCGTGGGTCGCCTCGACCACCGCCTCGATCCGGGCGTCCGGCCGGTCGACCTTGTTCACCACGAGCGCGACTGGCAGGTGCGCGGCTAATGCCTTGCGGAGCACGAAGCGGGTCTGCGGCAGTGGGCCCTCGCTGGCGTCAACGAGCAGCAGCACACCGTCCACCATGGACAACCCGCGCTCGACCTCGCCACCGAAATCGGCGTGCCCGGGAGTGTCGACCACGTTGATGGTGACCGGACCGTCCGGTGTGGACCGGGTGACTGCGGTGTTCTTGGCCAGGATCGTGATGCCCTTTTCGCGCTCCAGATCCCCGGAGTCCAGCACGCGGTCCACCTCGGCCCGCCCAGTGACGGCGCCGGACTGGCGCAGCATGGCGTCAACCAGCGTGGTCTTGCCATGGTCGACATGCGCAACAATGGCGACATTGCGCAGGTCGGCGCGCACGCGGACGGGGGCGGTGGTGGGCACGCGGGAACTCCTCAAAAGGGGTACAGGAAGCCTCCACGTTACTCGGAGCGGACCCGGACCTGCCCAACTGGCCAGCGGGTGGGCTGCCCCGGCCAACCACCCCAGTCGGCTACCCTGCGCGGATGGCCCCCCAGAACGGCTCGCTCATCGACGCCGAGACCGTCGTGGGAATGCTCACCAGCGAGGATCCGCTGGATCAGGGTCACATCCGGTTCCTGCTCGATGCGCTGTCCTGCGCCACCGATGACGCACTGGGTTTCATTTCTGGCCGGGTCGAGTGTCACACAACACAGCGCGGTGTGGTCGAGCCGCAGCTTGCGGCGCTGCGGTCACATGCCCGAAGCAGGGAGGAGAAGGCCGCGGTCGCGCTGATCGCCGCCCGCGCCGCCGAAGGCGCTGGGGACTCCGCAACCGCCCGCGACCTGCTTGACGAGGCGCTGACGCTGCGCCCCGGCCTGGAGCCGGCGTTGCACGACGCCGCCCAGTACGCCGCCGCGCGCGGGGACTACGCCAGCGCCGACAGATACCTGCGACGCGCTGAGCGTCCCAGCTCGCTGCGGCCGGGGCTGAGCGAGGCCATGGCCGCGGCCGCGACAGCTAGCGATGTTGGGCGCAACAGCCCGTGTCCGTGTGGGTCGGGCCGCAAGTTCAAGGTCTGCTGCCGGCGCGGCGCGCTACCCCCCTTGAGCACGCGAGCCCAGCTCGTCTACGCCCTGTTGGGCACCTACGCGGAGCGCGCTCCCAGCGTAGAGATGATCACGCCACTGATCGATCGCACCGAGGGCCCGCAGCGGTGCGCGATGTTCTTGGTGGATCTCGCGCTGTTCCAGGGCGGCCTGGTGGAGAGGTTCCTCGCCGCCCGAGGTCCCTGGCTGCGCCCCGAGGAACGCCAGCTCATCGAGGACTGGCGGCGGGTCCCAGTGACGCTTTACGAGACACTCGATGTTGCGCGGGGCACCAGCGTCACGCTGCGCGCCCTGCCAGACGCCGACCCGATCCACCTGGCCGACACGCTGTTCTCGGAGTGCGCGCACCGGCTGGAGCTGTTCTGCGGCCGAGTGCTGCACGACGACACCGAAGCGCGCATGCTCGCGCTGCCCGTCCACGTCCTGCGCCACCGCCGCCGCGAGCTGGCCAGCCTGCTCACATCAGGCCCCTCGCTGGAACAGATCGCGGACTTCTTCGCTCCCGAACCCCCCGTCCAGTTGCGCAACAGTGATGGCGAGGACGTGTACGACTGCGGCGTCACCTACCGGGTGCCCCACGCGCAGGGGGCCTTCGACCTCCTCATCCAGCGGCTGACCCAGACCGACGATGAGGTGCTCGCCTGGCACCGGGACCTGCCCGACGGGCGGGTGCTGAACCTCGGGCAGATTGACCGCGCCGGAGAGGACTTCACCCTCACCGCGAACTCTCCGGCCCGGCTGGCCGCACTTGAGTCCCAGCTGCGTGACATCGCCCCGGACGCCATCGAAGGTGACCGGCGTGCCGAGCGCCTCAGCCCGGATCCCGACGGTCGGGAAGGCCGCACCGTCATCCTGGAGAGCTACTTCCTCGACGCAAGCCCCGCCGCCGAGGCAAGCGAGGCCGCCGAGCGCCTGAGCCGCAGCGTCGAAACGAGCTGGCTCGACACTCCTGGAGTGGTCAATGAGCTGAGCCCGCGCGAAGCCGCCGCCCCCGGTGACCCCGCCATCCTCGCCGAACTGCGCAGTACGGTCGACGACATCGAAGCCACCTTGCTGCAAGCCCAGCGCGCAGGCCAACCAACGACAGGCCTGATGAGCCCGCACCGCCTCCGCAACGCGCTGGCGCTGTAAAACGCGCTGGCCCGGTAAAAGGGCACGCCCTCTCACCCATTCATTCCTAGCCACCTAACCGGTCACCAGTAACGCGACGGCCCTGTCGTCACCGAGTTCTACGTCAGAGTTCTTCTCGGCCTCTTCCCGGCTTCTTGAGCAGCTCTGCTATCGAACTCGGCGCGCTGAGAGTCGTGGTCTCAGCGCGGCGGCGCTACCGCAGGCTGATCCGTCGCGATCCTCGCCCTGGTGCTCAGTTGTCCACATCTGCTCCCGCTATCCACATGTTGATCATGGAGCGCTGGCCCGACTGTCCCGCTTAGCCGACAGTGGCATCGGACACCCCGGGCAGCACGGGGCCGGAGAAATCTTGGCTGCAGCGCAAGAACTTCAGCGCGGTTCCAGCGTTGACAAAAACCTAGTACACATCGGGGATTTCAGTCGAAACGAGGGGGTTTTGGTGTCAATTGAAGCACCTTTTTTGGTCGGTGCCACGGCGGTGTACCGGAGCAATTCCGCATCGGAACCACGATCACTGCTTGATGTGCTGGCCGATTCGGTTTCCTTATGGCCTGCCGCGCTTGCACTGGACGACGGTGAATACGCGTTGACGTACCGGGAATTGGATCGAGTGGTCGGGGAACGGGCTGCGGCACTGCGCGCCGAGGGAATCGGCGCCGGTGATCGGGTCGGGGTGCGGATGCCCTCTGGTTCGGCTGAGCTGTACCTGGCGATCCTGTCCGTACTCGCTGCGGGCGCGGCGTATGTCCCGGTCGATGCCGACGATCCGGACGAGCGCGCTGAACTGGTCTGGCGCGAGGCGGGGGTCTGCGCGGTGCTCGTGGGGAGGCGGGAACTCGTGCTGCGGCCGGCGGCGCCACCGCTCGGCAGCCAGGGTATCGGCGAGGACGCGTGGATCATCTTTACCTCCGGATCCACCGGCACGCCCAAGGGAGTCGTGGTGAGCCACCACTCGGCGGCGGCCTTCGTGGACGCGGAGGCGCGGCTGTTTCTGCGCAATGCGCCGATCGGGCCGGGAGATCGGGTGCTGGCTGGGCTTTCCGTCGCCTTCGACGCCTCCTGCGAGGAGATGTGGCTCGCGTGGCGCAACGGTGCCTGCCTGGTTCCGGCCCCGCGCTCGCTGGTGCGCACCGGCGCGGACCTCGGCCCGTGGTTGGCGCGGATGCGGATCACCGTGGTGTCCACGGTGCCCACGCTGGCCGCGTTGTGGTCCCGCGACATGCTCGCTGCGGTGCGGTTGCTAATCGTCGGCGGCGAAGCCTGTCCACCCGAGGTGGTAAGGCGGTTCGCCACAGACGGGCGCGAGGTGTGGAACACCTACGGCCCTACCGAGGCGACTGTGGTGTCCTGCGCCGCGCGGCTGACCGATGGTGAACCGGTGCGGATCGGGTTGCCCCTCGATGGCTGGGAACTGGCCGTGATCAGCGCGAACGGAGAACCGGTGCGCTGGGGTGAGGTTGGCGAACTGGTGATCGGTGGGGTCGGCCTCGGCCGCTACCTGGATCCCGTCGTGGACGCGAAGAAATTCAGGCCACTGCCCGCTCTCGGCTGGTCGCGGGCCTACCGCAGTGGCGACCTGGTCCGTGCGCGCCCCGAAGGACTGGAGTTCATCGGGCGTGACGATGCGCAGGTGAAAATCGGTGGCAGGCGGGTAGAACTTGGTGAGATCGATGCCGCGCTGCTGGCCCTGCCCTCGGTGGCGGCCGCGACGAGCCTGGTCCGGCGCACCGAGGGCGGGCTCGACGTGCTGGTCGGCTACCTGGTGCCGGTGGACGGCGACCCGAAGCGGTTCGACCGGGCCGGCGCGCAACGGCTGCTGCGGGAACGGTTGCCCGCGCCGTTGGTGCCCCGGCTCGTGGTGCTGCCGACGTTCCCGGTCCGCGGCTCGGGCAAGGTCGATCGGGCCGCGCTTCCCTGGCCGTTGCCTGCTGAGCCGAATAGCGAGCGGGCCGCAGTGGACGAGACCACCGCGTGGCTGCTGGAGCTCTGGAGTGACGTGCTCGGCAGCGAGGTCGGCACCGACGATGACTTTTTCGACCTCGGTGGCACGAGTCTGGCCGTCGCGCGGCTGGTCTCCACGCTGCGGCAACGGTTTCCGGCGGTTTCGGTGGCCGATGTGTACCGGCATCCGACCCCGGCCGCGCTGCGCGCCCAGCTGGTCGCCGCCGAAACGGGTCCACCGCAAGAACGAGTGGTGGCGCCCACGCCGTTGCGGACCGGATGGATCCAGGCTGTGATCCAGTTGCTGCTGCTCAGCGTCACCGGGCTGCGGTGGGCGCTGGTGGTGGCTCTGATCGGGGACGTCTTCTCGGCGTTCGAGCACGAATCGTGGCTGCCCACGTTGTCATGGTGGCTCCTGGTTCCGGCTTGGCTGGTGCTGTTCAGCGCGCCCGGCCGAGCTTTGGTAGCGGGGGTGGGGGCACGCCTGCTGCGGGGCCGGCTGGAGCCGGGCAGTTACCGGCGCGGCGGGCGGACGCATCTGCGATTGTGGGCGGCCGAACGGCTGACCGCGACAGTCGGACTCCATTCGGTGCTCGGCACTCCCCTGGCCGTCCGGTATGCCCGGTTGCTGGGTTGCCGGGTCGGGAAAGGGGTGGATCTGCACGCCGCACCGCCGGTGACCGGGCTGGCAAGTTTCGGCGATGGCGCGGCGGTGGAACCGGCGGCGGATCTAGCGGGCTGGTGGCTGGACGGGGACCGGTTGCACGTCGGTCCGGTGCAGGTGGGCGCCGAGGCGCGGGTGGGCGCGCGGAGCACGTTGCTGCCCGGCGCGCAGATCAGTGACCGGGCCGAATTGCTGCCGGGGAGCTGTGTCGCAGGGGTAGTCCCGGCTGGGGAATGCTGGGGCGGATCGCCCGCGGCAGCGCGGGACGTGTCGTCGCAATGGCCGGCGGAGCGGGCCACGCGGTCGCGGATATGGGTGCTCGCGTACCTGATGACCTCGACCTTGCGGGGGCTGGTTTCCTGGGTGGCGGCCGCGCCGGTCGCGCTGCTGGCGTTCGTCGCGGTGCCCGAGGATACCTCGCTCGGGCAAGCAGTAGCGCGGCTGTTGCTGTGGTCGCCGGTGATGGTGGTGGCCGAAATGGCCTGCCACGCTCTGCTGATCGGGGGCCTGGTGCGGCTGGCCGGGCGGGCGCTGCGACCGGGCACGTACCCGGTGTACAGCAGGGCCGGGTGGTCGGCATGGCTGACGCACGAGCTGCTGGAGATGTCCCGGCGCACGCTGTTTCCCCTGTACGCCAGCCTGTTCACGCCGGTGTGGTTGCGGTTGCTGGGCGCCCGGATCGGTCGTTCGGTGGAGCTGTCCACGGTGCTGGTGTTACCGAAGCTGTTGCAGGTCGCCGATTCGGCCTTCCTTGCCGACGATGTGCTGGCAGCCCCCTACGAACTGCGGGGTAGCTGGGTGCGGCTGGGTCAGTCCCGAGTGGGATCGAAGGCGTTCGTGGGGAACTCGGGGATTGTCGGTCCGCACCGGACAGTCGGGGACGAAGCGTTGATCGGGGTGCTTTCCGACACTCCGGACGAGGTGCCGGCGGGCTCGTCCTGGCTGGGGCGGCCGCCGATGCGAGTGCGACGCAAGGTGGAGAAGGCAGATCCAGACCGGACATTCGCTCCTCGGCGGTCGCTGGTGGTCGCGCGTGCACTGGTCGAGTTGTGTCGGGTGGTGCCGCTGATGGTCGCCGAGCTGCTGGAGTGGGCAGTGTTCGGGGCATCCGATGCCGCGTGGAATGAGGGAGGCTGGTGGCTTGCCGGGATGGCAGGCGGAGTGGTGCTGGCCATGGCGGGGCTGGTGGCCGCCCTGGTGACAACAGTGGCGAAATGGGTGTTGATGGGGCGGTTCTCCGCAGCACACCATCCACTGTGGAGCTCGTTCGTCTGGCGCAATGAGCTGTACGGCACGTTCGTGGAGACGCTCGCGGTGCCATGGCTCGTGCAGTTCGCAGTCGGCACACCGGTGTTGAATTGGTGGCTGCGCAGCCTCGGGGCGCGGATCGAACGCGGGGTGTGGTGCGAAACACACAAGTTGCCGGAACCCGATCTGATCCGGGTCGCCCGTGGGGCGAGTGTGAACCGTGGCTGCGTGCTGCAGACGCACCTGTTCCACGACCGGGTGATGCGGCTGGAGCCGGTGCGGCTCGACCGGGCCGCGACGCTCGGGCCGCACAGCATCGTGCTGCCGGGAAGCCGGGTCGGAGAGGCCGCGACGGTCGGGGCTGGCTCACTGGTGATGGCGGGAGAAACGGTGCCAGGGCGGGGGCGCTGGCAAGGAACACCGATCACCCGCGAGGCATGAGCCTAGGCCGGCTGGGCCGCCACCGACCGGCCCGACAAGATGGGGGCATGACGACACTCTGGGACGACGAGCAGGTGGCGGGTGCACTGACCGGGCTCACCGGCTGGCAGCGCGACGGTGACGCGATTGTGCGCACCGCGAAACTGCCCAGCTTTCCGGCGGCCATCGAGGCGGTCCGCGCGGTGGCCGAGATCGCCGAAGCCCGCAACCACCACCCCGACATCGACATCCGCTGGCGAACGGTGACCTTCCGCTGCAGCACGCATTCCCAGGGCGGGATCACCGGTCAGGACATCGAGCTCGCCGGGGAGATCGACCAGGTGTTGGCCGGCGCGATGCGCTAACGGACCGCCGCGCCGACCAGCACCTGATCTACCCTTGCCAGATCTCGTCCAACACCACCGCGAACTCCCGCGCAGCCTCGTCTGGATGCAGCCGTAGCCGCGACATCTGGACCACACTGCGCCCTGGAGACATGCCGGGTGCCGACCCCTTATAGCCTGTCGATGCCTCCTTGCCGAGGTTCCGCCCCGGAGTCGTTCCCCGGGGCATCGGCAGGTGGTCCTGGCTAGGAGAGGTTTTTCGTGGACGTTGACGAGGACACGCGGACGATCGGTGCCCGGCTGCGGCAGATCCGCAAGTCCCGGCGCAAGTCACTGGTGGTGGTCGCGGGGCTTGCTGGGATGAGTAAGTCGCAGCTGTCCCGGATCGAGCGTGGAGAGATCGCGCTAGACCGCCGATCCGAGATCGTGGCCCTGGCCAACGCGCTGGGCATCTCGCCGTCCGAGGTGACCAGGCTGCCGATGCCGACACCGGGCAACGGCGACGTAGACGCCGGGGTCAAGGCGCTGCGCCTCACGATCCAACGAGTCAGCTTCGAGTCTCCCGGCGGGCATGTCGTCCCAGTCGAGGCGCTGCGGGAACGGGTGCACTCCGTGCTGGCTGCGCAGAGCCGCTGCGAGGACCAAGCGGTAGGTGCCGCGCTGCCAGCTCTGGTGGCCGACCTGCACACCTCTATCGCAGCCGGGCGTGACGTGGCCCAGCTGCTCTCGATGACGGTACTGGTGCACGTCAAGGGCACGCGGGGTTGGCTGGGCAGTGCGGGCACGAACGATGATCTGTGCTTCGACGCGGTCCGGCTAGGTCGCGAAGCCGCCCGGGAACTCGGCGAGCCCGCCGCCCTGGCGGTCGCCGCGTTCGGCAGCGCCAACGGGCTGATCGCCTCGGGTGACTTCGATCTCGCGCGGATCGAGCTGGATCGGCTGGACCTGGCGCCCACAAACCCAGCCACCGAGCAGCTCGCTGGCCTGCTCGCCGTCACCCGGTCCCTACTCGCCGCAGCGCGGAAAGAGCCCAATGAGGTAGACGGCCCGCTGGAAATGGCTGCGGAACTTGCCGAGCGCACCGGCGAGCGGAACGCCTACTACATGGGGTTCGGCCCAGCCTCGGTGGGAGTGTGGCGAATGTCCGTGGCGCTGGAGAGCGGCGATCATTCCCGCGCCGCTGCGGTGGCCGAGACGATCCGTCCCGAGTCGCTGGCCACCCCCCACCGGCGAGCTGACTACTGGGTCGGCTACGGCCGGGCGTTGGCTCGGCTGCGGGGACGCCAGGACGAGGCCGTGCTGGCCTTCCGCCGCGCCGAGAAGATCTCCTCCAGCAAGGTGCTGCGCAACTCGTTCGCCCGGGACGTCATCGGCGAGCTGCTGGCCCGTTCGCGCCGCGACTCCCCGGCCGAGCGGGAGCTACGGGGGATGGCCTACCGGGCGGGCCTGCCCGTGTAGCCCCATCGGGGGGAGTTGGGGAGTTTCCCGGCTGCTGGAAACCCGCAGCTGTCGATCGTCCACAGTCGTCAATCGTGATCGAGATACCCGACTTCCCCGAGACGCCGCACCCGCACCGTGAGCGTGGCCGGATTCAGGCGCAGGTCCAGCCCATCGACGACAACAGCGACCACCCGCCGCTGATTGTCATCCACGAGGCGGACGGCTCCTGAACGATCCACGGCTTGGGCACGCCCGGGCTGACGCTGACAGCGGCCAAGATGATCGCCCTGGCCGAGTCCGTCCTGGGGCGTGCCCGGTGAACGCGCACCCGTGGGGTGTCCTTCACTCACCTGCTGGACTGGCGCAGCCACACCATCAACGAACACGCTGAGCATCCCCTCGGTGTGCTCAAGGCCGAGTGCGGACACCTGCTGATAATGGTCATCACCCTGCACGAGAAGCCCTCCGGGGTGCCGTGCCAGGCGTGCGCGACGTTGCAACTCGCCCGCACGGTGACCGACGGTTCCGGGCGGAGCCGGCCGCCGCTAAGTGGCGACGACGAACCGGACCCGCAGGCGTGGATTACCTACGTCGGCGACTGTGGCCACCGGCGGGTGATGAGCAACCCGGCCCATATCGGACCCTGCCCCGACTGCGACGCACCCGATCCCCAGCCATGAGCCGCGAGCTGCACCCCTCCCCCACGGCGACCGACCCCGCCGACAACCGCCCCGGGTGCGGCGCCACCACCGGTGCGCGGTCACCCCAGCCCTACTTTGATCGCCTCACCGCAGCCGTCGAGCGGCTCAACGCCGCGCGTTCCCTATCGCGGCGGCTCATCGCACTGGCCGAAGAGACACACATAATCACCAATGAGCAGCTCGCCGACCAGCTGCTCGCGTTGGCCGACCGGGCGCGGGCGTTACGACGATCATCAGGAGAGTGTGGCGTCACCGGCTGGCCACATTCGCCTGTGATCGGCTGAGTGCGCGGCGGCACCCGCGTCATCAAACAGGTGGCCATCACCACATACTCGCTAGGTTCCCCGCCCCTCACTTCATGGCATTGGGACGGGGGTGCACCACGGGTACCGGTTGCTAACTCTAACTAGGCTAGTTAGAGTTAGCGCCATGAAGTGCCCACGGATGACAGAACCGACTCAGCGGGTGCTGCGCGAGCTTCTCAACGATCCGACGGCCGAGATGTACGGCCTGGAGATCTGCAAGGCAGTCGGGCTCGCACCCGGCACCGTGCACCCGCTCCTCTACAAGTTCGAGGAACTCCGCTGGCTGGAAAGCCGCTTTGAGGAGATCGACCCCTCGGAGGCTGGGCGGCCGAGGCGGCGCTACTACCGGCTCACACCCGACGGTGCTGAGTTTGCCCGCGACGCACTTGCGCGTGTGCACAAGTCACGGCGCCGGCAGGTTGGGCTTCGCCCCGGGCTCGCTGGGGGCACAGCGTGGCGTCTCACTCGGCCTCGGCTATCTGGGGGTTCGGCATGACCGCCGAACGTGAATGGTCAGAGTGGAAAGAAGCGCTGCGCGCTCAGCGGGCGGAGATCGCTCGGCTTGAGGAGTGCGTGCGGGCAGCCGAGCGGCGCGCTCGGCTGGAGATGGAGCGCGGGCGGGAGGAGCGCAAGCGAACAGAAGCGCAGCGCGCTCAATGGGCGGAGACCGCTCGGCTTGGAGAGCGCGCGCGGGAAGAAGCGCGGCGTGCTCAGCGGGAGAGGAAGCGCGGGCGGGACGAACACGCGCGGACAAAAGCGCTGCGCGCGCAGTGGGCGGACATCGCTCGGCTTGAGGAGCGCGCGCGGGCAGCCGAGCGGCGCGCTCTGTGGGAGGAGCGCGCGCGGGCAGAGGAGGAGAGCGCACGTTCAGAACCCGCGCGGTCATCGCATTTCCTGTTGGCAATCGCTGTGCGGCTGCTGCCACCGTCGGAGCGTGATCGGTATCTCGAAGAGTTCCGCGCCGAGCTGCTGGACATGCCCCGCGACACACAACTGTCACACGCACTGAGCTTGCTTCGGGGATCCTTCGTGCTGCGCCTGCGTCGCGGGTTCAAGAAGCCGACCGATGTCGCAGTGAGCAGGGCCAAGGATTTGCCCTCCACGAGATCCACATGAAGCGGGGCGGCCCGCTGCAACGGAGACCGCCCCAATGCCATCGAACCCGAACCCGTGCAAGGGAAGAGAACTGATAACTACTCGTATCGTAGACCCCCGCCCGCCGAAGGACGAGCCGCCGGCCGGTTGGGGCGTGCTACTCGCGCTCCTGGAGGACTGGGGCACCGTCTTGCGGCTGGTGCTGCTCCTCTGTATCCCGATCGCGGCGGTCGTTGCCATCGTCGCGCTGATTGTGATCTACCTCGGTGCTGTCGGCGTCGGCACGCTGCTTACTCTTGGCAGTAGCGGCTACGGCACCAAGCGACTCCTCACACGCCGTCGGCGTCACCGCGCCGCGACGGTCGCAGACGCGCGTTGAACTGAAGCTGTTCGTTTACACGTTGAAGCGGAACGCCTACCCGGACGTTCCGACCAGCATTGATAGGACCCATCATCGCTCTGACCTGCGCCGACGCCGTTTGGCAGCGTTGGCCACCGTTGGCCGACTGCGGACGTCTTGCGGACAAGCTGCGGACAAGGGGAGATCATCTGCACCGTCCCCTGTGAACTCTGGCGCCATCCCCAGTAGACGTTCTGAGGCTCGCGCGCCACCGTCGTACCGGCGCAACAAACGGCCCCCGTCGGCGGACCGGGCGCGGTGCAGGCACCCCAGCGCCAGGACCTTGATCGGGCACCGGAGGTACGGCCGACATGAGCAACGATCCCATCTCCTCACACCAGAGAGCGCGACTGGCCGTGCTGTTCGACGCGCTGGACGGGGTGGCGCTCTCCGATGGGTGAGCGTGCCTCCCTCGCCTGGTTAGCCGGGTTCGAGGCGCACACCGTGGAGAACATCGCCGCCGTGATCACCCGTGCCCGACGGACCCGGGAGGGTGGCCAGTAGCCTGACGTGCGCACCCCTCACCGGAGTGTTCCGCCCCGGGGCGACGGCCCCGGGGCATCGGTGGGGGCCTTACGCCGGTGATGAAGTGGTGGTGCTCGGGTGGAGCTTGACGACGCGCGGACGATCGGCTGGGCGCTGTGGCGTGTCCGCGACGCTCGGGGCAAGTCGCTGCGGGTGATCGCCGGGCTGGCCGGGATGAGCAAGGACACTCTCCAGCGGATCGAGACCGGTGAGCGTTCACCGACCCTCGCGGAGCTCGCCGCGCTGGCCGACGCGCTCCAGATCTCCGTGTCCGAGCTGACCAGGCTTCCCGTACCCGCACCGGCCAACGGGCAGACCGACAGCACCATAGCGGCGGTTGATCTTGCTTTGATGGCGGTCAGCCACGACCTGCCTGATGGGCAGGTCCTCCCCGTGGAGGAGCTGCGGGCAAGGGTGACGGCGATGGTCGATGCGCTGTGCCGGTGCGAGCAGGAACGGGAGGTTGGCGCTGCTCTGCCCGGTCTGATCCGGGACTTGCATGCCAGCGTCGCCGCTGGCCAGGACGTGGCCGAACTGCTCGGGCTGTCGGTGTGGCTGCACACCCAGGCCACCGTGCCGTGGCTGAGCGTCTCGGGTGCCTCGACGGACCTGCGTTGGCAGGCCGTCATGCTGGCCTGGCAAGACGCCCATGAGCATGGCGCTGCGGTCCCGAGGGGTCTGGTTGCTGCCGCCGGCGCGAGGGTGGCGCTCGCTAAAGGGGCGTTCGGCATCGCGCAGGCCAGGCTGGACGCGGTGACCGTGCCGACGAACACCCCGGAGTCGATGCAGCTCGCGGGCTTTCTCGCACTGCGCCGATCAGACGTCGCCGCAGCTGATCGGCGCATCGGTGACGTGGACGCTCCACTCGACTACGCGGCAGAGCTGGCGGCGCGCACCGGGGAGGGCAACGCCTACGGGCTGGGTTTCGGACCCATCAACATTGACCTGTACCGCATATCCGGATTGCTGAAGGTCGGGGACCACGAGCGGGTTGTGAGAATCGCTGAGGGCATGAACCCGCAAGTGCATGTCAACCGTTCGCGTCGGGTCGCCTACTGGGCCGACTATGGCCAGGCGCTGGCCCGGCTGCGTGGACGCCACGACGACGCGGTGATGGCGCTGCGCCGCGCTGAGCTGATCTCTCCCCACCACATCCAGCGCAATCCGATCGTCCGCGACGTGCTCGCCGTGCTGCTCAGGCACTCGCGCCGGGGCTCCCCGGCGGATCAGGAGCTACGGGGCATGGCTCGGCGGGCCAGTCTGCTCGTATAGCCCCGTCGGGGGATGTCTCTCCTGAGAGACACAGGCAGATCGTCGCCCGCTATCGCGGTCACCCAGCGCGGGCCGTTCCCCGGAGACGTCGCTCCTGAGCGACACCCGCTAACGGCCGATCGTTCACCGTTGTCAACCGTGACCAAAGGCACCAACAACGCACCAGTGACACGGCCGGCTAGCGGCAACCCTCGAACGGTCCCCGTCACGGAAGGCGCGACCGCGAGCGCGTCTCGCGAGAATCGCAGGGCGATCCCCGTCAGTTGTGCGCTGCATCGGGGTCCGAGGGGTTTCGCCAACCTGGTGGTGAGCACGCGCGGCGGCGCCATTGTGCCGAACCCGCACGGGGCCGACTCGTGCGTGGTCACCTTGGATGAGGTGGCCGCGACTGTTCTGTTTGACCTGCTCGGGGAATGGCTCGGATGAGCACGCCATTCCCCGAGGGGACCGTGCACGCGTTGGTTGAGCCGTGCCCCGGCTACGGGACCACCATCAATGCCCAGCCGATCACCAACACCTCACCGCAACCGTTCTTGGATCGCCTCGCCACGACCGTCGAACAGCTCAGCGCCACACGGTCGGTATTGCGGCAGATCATCGCGCTGGCCAACGACTCAGCCACCCTCTCCAACCGGGAGCTGCGGGACCGGCTCACCGCGCTGACCCAGGCGCGTGCCCGGTGAACGGGTCCCCGCGCTCGGCGGCCCAGCCGGTCTCAGTACCCGAACGGCCGGGAGGCCACTACTCAGACCCAAGGGGAACATCCATGGTGTCCAGCACGTCACCCTCAGCCGAGAACGCCGGATTAACCGACAGCACCGGCCTTCCCCTCCTGCGCGACGCGGACGGTACGCCCATTCCGTTCAAGTGTGGGGTCGAAGTGGTCACGGTCGATGAGGACCACGGGGCACCGCGCTTGCGGTTGCATCAGCACGGCCAGGCCATCGGCCGGGGTACCCACCTGTTATACGTCCGTTTCCGCGACGACACGATCGCCCTGCGGCCCAGCCTGGTGCGGGTCCTCACCACCCCAGCCGACGGTGACTGATGAGCACCACCACACGTGTCACGACGCTGGGGGTGAAGGAGCCCTTGCGGCTTTCCGCTCGCACGCTGGCGTGGTTGGCTAACCGACCCCACGCACGCAAGTTGGTTTGCTCGATCTGGGATGAACTCGCCGAGTTGGAACGCACCGGCCACCTCCCCGATGTTCTGGCCACAGTGCGGGTCCTGCTGATCGAACACCAGATTCTCACTCGCACCGGCCGATGTCTCGGTTGCCGACACGGCTGGCGACGCAGTTTGGAGGTTCTGGCGCCGTCCGTTTCCCTGCGAGGTCTGGTACACCGTCGATCTCGGGCTCCAAGGACTGTTCACCCGGCTACCGGTCGCAGGTCCATCGGGTGAGTGGAAAGCCGGGCGGCATGCGGTTCGGACCTCACGATGAGCGGCCCGGCCCTTTTTATCGATGGTCGATACCAGCGCGAGAACCCGACACCTCCGTGCGGTCGAGGTCGCTTCCCCGCATCAGCGCTCCGGGCGGTACCCGGCGTCGTGCTCGGCCCGGGGCCCGACCCGCGATGCCCGCTCCGAACTGCCAGAACTACGTCAACCCTGCCCGAGAGCCGGCCCCACCGCCTCGCACGGACCCGAACGAAAGCCAAACACCGATGGCACAACACCGGCTGACGAACCGCCGAACCCGAGCCGGCCTGCGCCACACCGTGGACATGGTGGACCTGCGCACCGGCACCATCCACCTCCTGACCTCCGCCGCCGCTGCGGGTACCAACCGCACCGGTCGCTATTTCGCCCTGTGCGGGGCCGACGTGCTGCGCGCCGAGGACCTCACCGATCCCGGGTGTCGTCGGTACTGCTGGTCGTGCCGCTCGCTCATCCCAACTCAACGATCAGGAACGTGACGACTCCGGCCGGGCCGCCGGTTGAGCCAATCCCCCGTAGTGCTCCCCGGCCCGGCCGGTCCCCCCACATGCTCGCCCGCTTCCTGGGCGCTCTTAGAACCACCAACCGATGAGTGAGCGGGACACGATCCCGTCGCCTGTCCAAAGAAGTGAGGTCAACCGTGGCTGATGGCGCGACTGCGGGCGCTTCCCGCGCCAACCGCAGGGCGATCCCCGTCACCTGCGCGGTACACAAAGGCCCCAGAGGCTTCGCCAACCTGGTAGTGGAGAAGCAGGGCGGGGAGATCATCCTCGATCCGCACGTCACCGGCGAGTGCGTCATCATCCTCGACGAAACCGCCGCGACGGTCCTGTTCGAGGCCCTCCGGACGTGGCTGGGCCGATGAGCGGCGACCCCGCTCCACAGTCACCTGAGTCAGCCGGCGAAGGGCACCCGATGGTCCTCGCCCCGCGCTGGGGCGTGTCCTCGGCGGACTGGCAATCCCACGCCATCGATGAGGACGCCGATCATCCCTCCGGGGTGTACGTCGCCCGCTGCGGGCAGCGGCTGCGCGGGGCCGCCACCTTGTATGACGAGGCGCCCGGCTGGATGTGCGTGTCCTGCCTGCGCTGGACCGAGCGGGGGGACACCGGCGAGGAAGGCGGGGCGGGGTGAGTAGCCAGGCGCGCTGGGCGCGCTCCCCACTGGACTACCATCCAACACGATTTCCAATTCCACTCGCCTGCGTTCAGGGAGGTACGCGGGGTCGCCGGACCCAGGTCAGCAGAGACGGGGGAAGCGATGGGAGTGGTCCGAACTGTGCTGAACTGAGCGCCAAACTGAGCCCCCGCAGTCCGCTGTGCGCTTTGGTACATGATCGTCTATATCTCGCGAGGGTTCTCTCGTGGGGTGATGATCCCTGTCCGGGGTTGGAGCCGTATGCACAAGCCGACTTGTACGACGTAGCTGACTACCTCGCCGCGCCTTAATCATCTCCGGTGGCGGCGGGGCCGGGTCATCGCTGCCGTCTGGGGCTCAGTTCGGGGAGCAGTATGGCGTCAGCCGGCCCATTTGTGTGGCGTGCGTTGCGGACGCTTGAGCGGGTGGGCCTCGCCAGCGCGCATGCGTGCCGATCACGGAGCTCATGTGCACGGGGGCTGGTATGTCAGGCCGGGCAGGTAGTCAGCCCACTCGCTTGTGGTGAGGACTGGGATGCTTCCACAGAATCGAGCGGTGACACGATCGATGCTGGTTTCCCACAACCGCGCTGTGTCATCGGTGCTGCCGGTGGCCAGGGTGTGCCCGTCGGGACTGAACGCCACCGAGATGACGTCGCTGGTGTGGCCGGTGAGGATGCCCAACAAGCTGGGGTGGCGCGGGTCGCTGACATCCCACAACCGCGCGGTCCGGTCGCCACTGCCGGTAGCCAGAGTGTGCCCATCGGGACTGAACACCACCGAGATGACGTCGCTGGTGTGGCCGGTGAGGATGCCCAACAAGCTGGGGTGGCGCGGGTCGCTGACATCCCACAACCGCGCGGTCCGGTCGCCACTGCCAGTGGCCAGAGTGTGCCCATCGGGACTGAACACCACCGAGTAGACGTAACTGGCGTGGCCGGTCAGTGGGGTGGTGGTGGGGGTGGCGGCGATGCTGAGCAGGCTGCCGCGGGCGTCGGGGGTGGGGGCGAGTTGGTAGGCGGCCAGAGCGAGTTGGGCAGCCAGAGCGGGGTTGGTGGCGCGCAGGTCAAGGGCTTGTCCGGCGACTTGCCGGGATATCGCGCTATCACGTTGCTGCTCCGCAGTGTGTTGCTGGGCCAGGGCGATCCCGCCGGCAACCAGGGCGAGGACAAGCAGGACCGAGAGCACGGTGATGGCGCGCCCTCGCCGGATGAGGTCCCGGCGGATGCTGGCGTGCAGGAACGCCTGCGCCGTGGGGCTGAGTTCCACCCGGTCGGTGATCAGAGCGCCGGCCTGACGGTGGGCGCCGGTGTCGGCTAGTGCGGCGGCGAGTTGCCCGCGTTCCCACAACCGGGCCGGTGAGCGGTCGTCCGTGGTCCAGTCGGTGGCGGCCTGCTCGACCGCCCGGCGAGCCCTCAGCGCTACCGCGTTCTCCTCGATTGCCCGGGCCAGTGGTGCCCAGGCGGACAAAAACGCCTCGTGGGCCACCCCCACCACCACGCTGCCGTTATCAGCGTCAGTGGTGAGCAACCGCCGCCGAACAAAAGCGTCCAATTCCCGGACCACCGGATCTGGCAGCTCCTCGCGAGAGACCCGCCACCGCGTGGGGCGGCCGTGCTCATCCACGGTGACCAACCGCAACAACCCAGCGATGACCCGCTCGCGGTCCCGACCGCTAGCCGCACATGCCTCGGCCAGCGCCGCCTCGGCTTGACGAGTCAGGGCACCCCGCACCCCTCCGAGCTGGTCGTAGCGTGCGCCAGAGAGCTGACCACCGCGACTGACCTCCGCAGCCAGCTGGGCCAAGGTGAACGCCAGCAGCGGCAACGCTTCCCCGTTGTCGGTATCCCCCACCATTCGGGCTACCAAGTCCTCGTCAACGGCGATCCCGGCCAGCCGACACGGACCCTGGATTACCGCTGGCAGCGCGTCGCGGCGCAACGGCCGCAACGGGTAAATATGAGTCGGTAACACCGCTAGGTCGGCATCGACCAGCAGCTGGTCGAAAAACTCCGGCCGCAGCGTGGCCACCACCTGCACTGGACCCGATAGCGCCGAGCGCAGCAGCCGCGCGAACCGAGCTCGTTGCCCCGGCGGTGTCTGGGTCAGCAACTCCTCGAACTGATCTACCACCACCAGCAACCGCCGTGCCCGCACAGCCACCAGCAGCTCATCCACCAACCCCCGCAAACCACCACCATCCAACCGGCGCCCGACCCCAGCCACGGTCCACCCCAACCTCACTCCTTCCCCCACCGCGGCTAGTTCCCGGACAAATTCAGCCACCGGGTTAGCCCCGGGCAGCATCGCGGGCAGCGTCCACCAACCCAGCTCCTCAGCCATGCTCGGCAACAATCCAGCCCGCACCAGCGAGGACTTACCGCACCCTGAGGGACCCACCACCACCAGCACCGCTCCCTCGGCGCGCTCGACCGGAGACCGCACCAGCTCGGCCAACCGCTCCACCTCACTACCACGCCCAAAAAACACCCGATGATCCGCAACATCAAACGGGCACAATCCCGGAAACGGCGACCGGCCATCCGGCCACCCCCACCCCCCCACCACATCCACCCGACGCAACGCCTCCACCAACGCCACCCGAGCAACACCAGAATCCCGAGCAAGGTCGGCGTGCTGGACGGATCTCAGCAGCGGATGATCCACCCCCGGCTCAGCCCGCACCGGCAACACCCGACCACCCCGCGACACCGCGATAGCGACCTCAGCCGAACACCACGTCGACGCCACTGACGCGGACGTAACCACACACACCACCGCGTCAGCCCACCGCAGCCGCTCATACAACCGCTCGTCCCAGTCCTCACCCACCACGATGCCAACACGCAAATCCCGATCCAGGAACACCTCATGGCCCGCGGCAACCAGCCACCGGTGCACCTCATCGGTAGGCTCTCGATCCTCGCTGGCATGGCTAACGAATACCCTGGCCACCAACCCTCCCCGGTCCACGGAACCCAGCGCCCCACCATGCCCCACCACGCTCGTGCTCATAATCGGGGCCTACCGCGGGACCTCGGCAGTCACGGTAGGTAGCAGGTTAGGCGTGCGGTGGCGCAGGAAAAGGAGGCAACAACACACGTACCAGCACCACCCACCCGCGCGCCGCGCCGCCCGCCCGTCCCTGGGCCGCCTCGTTTGTCCCCGGGCAGACGCATGTGGATAGTGCTCGCGGTGAGGGGTGGTGGTGATAGGGCGGACATGGCTCCGACGAGGACGTGAACAAGGGAGCGTTCGACGACGCTGTGCCCTATCCGTGCCCGAGAGGTGCCGCACGGGTCAAGTGCCGAGGACGCTCTCCCAGGTCAGCGTATGCGGACCGCTCACGCTGCGGTGTCCGTTCCTAAACCGTGTGTCGCGGGAGCAGTACCTCAACTGAGTGCCCGGCCCACTCGGCGACCTGGGCGGCCGGGACGCCACCGTTGAGCCACGTGGACATCGCAGCGTGCCGCAGGTCGTAGGGGAGGGGTCTACCGCCCCCGCTACCTGACTTTGCCATTTGACGCTCCACAGACTCACTCAGGGCTACGGGGAAGAACCGGGGAAGCGGGGGTCTCCCCATGGCCTCCAGACCCCTTCTTCCCTCCACTGAGTAGCCTAAACGCCCGCCGGGGAGGCGACCAAACACCACCGAATGCCCCCCAACCCATGGATTTCGCAGTCGTTGGACCCGCACCGCGTGCCTCCCCCTGGTCCTACTGCTCCCCCGCATGACCAGCTCGAACATCCGGCGAGGAGGCGGTCCGGCGGCAAGGGGTGTGACGCGCAGCGTTCCGTCACCTCCGCGTCACGATGTACGGCCCCGGGGTCAACTTCCTCCGAGTGACACCGGGTATCACTTGGCACGGTCGGCGTGACGCTCTCGCTCCTGTCCTCACCAACCAGAACCTGCCGACACGAGCCCCGGTCATCGCGACCATCGTTAGACCTCTACCCGATCTTGGAACGCCCTGTACGGTGCCAAAATTCGATGCAGGGTCAATGACCAGGTGTTTCCTTGCCGGGCTAGGCCGCTCGGTGGTACTCGTTGATCACACCTCCGAGGATTCGATGATGTCTGATCGGGACGTCTAGGGGGATCACGGTGGCCGGATCGTGGTGGGGTGGGTGTTGGTTGAGGCTCTGGTGCGGACGGTGGTTGTTGAAGTGCCGGGCAAATTGGTCGAGGACGACGATGGCGTGTCGCTGGTTATAGATCAATAGTCTGTCGGTGCACTCCTGGCGGGTGGTACGAATGAACCGTTCGGCGTAGCAGTTTGCCCGGGGCGTCCGGGGAGGGAGTTTGATTACCTCAATACCTTCGGAGGCGAAAACCGTATCGAAGGCGGCAGTGAACTTGGTGTCCCGGTCGCGGATCAGGAAGCTGAAGGAGGTGACCCGCTCGCCGAGATCCATCACCAGGTTCCGAGCGAGCTGGATGGTACAGGCTGCGGTCGGATGAGCAGTCACGCCCAGGATGTGAACGCGTCGAGTGCGCACTTCCATGGCAAACAGGACATAGAGTCGACGCAGCGTGACGGTGTCGAGGGTGAAGAAATCGGTGGCCAGCAGCCCGGCGGCCTGGGCACGCAGGAAGCTTTGCCACCCGGTGTCTGCTCGGCGTGGCGCCGGCCCAAGGCGGGCGGCCGCCAGGATCCGGCGGATAGTACCTGCGCCCAGGCGATGTCCGAGCCCGACCAGTTCACCTTGAATGCGGCGGTGGCCCCAGGACGGATTTTCCTGCGCCAGGCGCACTACGAGGTCACGGATCTCGTCACTGATCGGTGGGCGACCAGACCGGTTCGGGTAGGTCCACTTTTTCGTGACCAGGCGGCGGTGCCAGGCCAGCAACGTGCCTGGGGTAACAAGGCGGTGCAGATGCAGCCGCTGGGGCAGCAGGCGGACCAGGGCGGACAGGATCGCTCGGTCTGGCCAACACGGACGAGGTCGACTGATCTGACGACGCAGCACTGTGACTTCATGACGCAGGACGAGGATCTCGATGTCCTTGGCAGCAGTGCTGCGCGCGAGCAACCCAAACCAGCTGAACACCGTGACACAGATCAGATACAGCAGTCGGAACAGCACGGCCTGGGATCATGTCATGATCACAGACGCCAAGGAAACACCAGGTCACCAGCTGTGTGAGAGTTTTGGCACGGTACACCCCTCCCACCGCTGAACCCACCAGCCACAGCACCGCTCTGACCTCCCCGCAGACGCCCCCACCCGGAGTCGATGACCAGGATCGCGGCTCAACATGAACCGCCCCGGGTTCGGTACCCCACTGGTGCCCTCTACATCCAGGATCAAGCTACATCCAGGATCAGGTCGGGGTGTATACATCGTCTGCGATCGGTTGGCGTGGCAGTGCTGTCGGAGTCTGATCCCGGTCTGGTCCCGCCGATGCCGTCGTTGCACGCGTCGAGACCGTGAAGACGAGTTCGGAGGACTGAGATGACCACCGGTGAGAACGGTGTCGAGGTGGCCCCGGCGGCGGAGGGTGTGGTGAAGCGAACACGAACGGCGTGGCCACCATCACGACGATCGGCACCGACACCCTCGTGACGTCACCGCACACCCCAGTCACGCTGCGCTTCGGCGCCCAGGAGCGGTCCGCCTTCCTCGCCGGAGCCGCCGACGGTGAATTCGACTTCACCAGCCGGTTCTTCGCTACGGCCGATATGCCCTATCAGGCTACTGTCACTACCGTCAGTGACGGCGACCTCTGGGTGAGCTGCTGGGCTGACGATGGCGCGCTCTACGCGGCCAACGGGGATGGCCGTGGCTTCTCCGCGAACGCGGAGGATTTCGCCGACATCGTGGTGAACAGGATCACCGGTACGCCACCGACCGGCGTCAGCGGCGTCCGGCTCAGCGGTGGGGACCAGGTGGCGAAGATCTGGACCGCGGGCGACTACAACCGCAAGCCCACGGGAATGGTCGCCGTGGACGGTAATGGCGACGGCCGTGATGAGCTGTACCTGGCAATACAGGACTTATGCACCGGACCGGGTGCCCTCGTGTTCAACGACGCCCCGGCCGCGAGCGTGTCGGTCTCCACCGACTACGGCGGGACGTGGCAGACCACCACTGCGCCGATGTTCACCGACCACGTCTTCACCACGATCTTCTTCCTGGACTTCGGCCAGAGCAACCACAACGCTTCGGTGCTCGGCCCGGGCGGCGCGGCCTACGTGTACGCCTACGGACTGGACAACAACTGGCGCGACTCGTACAGCAACACCGTTGCTGATCCGCGGGACCTCTATCTGGCACGAGTACCGAAAGGCTCCATTGCGAACCGCGCGAGCTGGCAGTTCTTCACCGGCACCGACGATTCCGGTTCCCCTACCTGGAGCGGTGACATCGGTGATCGGGTCGCGGTGCTGCATGACGAGCGCCGGGAGTATCCGGGCACGGTAACCTCGGATGGCTGTTCGGTCCTCTCCCAGGGCGGTGTCGTCTACAACGCCCCGCTGCGCCGCTACCTCTACACGTCCTGGACCGAGTTCACCCACGAGTTCTACGAGGCACCGAGTCCGTGGGGGCCGTGGAAGCTGTTCCTGCACAAGGATTTCGGACCATATCCCTGGTGGGGCGATGGCTCGGCCATCGGGCCGAAGAACGGCGGGTACGCCACAACCCTGCCGTCCAAGTTCATCAGCGCCGACGGTCAGCGGATGTGGCTGCAGTGCAACTGGTTCACCGGACTCGGCGCAGGTACCGACAACTACAAGTTCTCGCTGCGTCCGCTGACGGTCAGCCCCTATCAAGCGGGCACTCCGAGTAACCCGGGGAACCCAGCGGTGAACCTGGCCCGAGCCGGGGACGCGGTACCGATCGACAAGACCTCCCACTACGGGAAGCTGGCCTATCTCAACGACGGCGATCCCTCGGCCAGTGAGGACAGCTGGGATGGCTCACCCAAGGACGCCGACCGCTGGGGCATCACGTGGTCAAGGCCCTACAACCTCGACCGGGTCGTCTACACGACCGGAGCGATGTTCCCTGACGGAGGCTGGTTCGCCAGCGGGTTGACCGTCCAGGTCAGGAACAACTTCGTCTGGACAACCGTCACCGGCCTCGCGGTCGACCCCACCTACCCCTACGACGCCAGCGCGGGTCCCTTCCGACGGTTCACGCTGACCTTCGCCAACACCTCCGGCGATGGGGTCCGCATCGTCGGCACCCCGGGCGGCAGCGCGAGCTTCACCTCGATCGCCGAACTCGAGGTTTACTTCGACGGTTGAGCGCGGTGTCTGGAAGAACGTCAAACATGCGATGAAGCCCTTCGGATCACTGACACGATGGATGATTTAATGAAACTTTTTCAGATGATTTAATCCATTACCGGCATGGATGCGCCCTTGCTCGGATGCAGCCATCACGCCGCATGAGCTCGCGCTACTCTTTGTCGCCGGGGCGAAGCGCGGAGGAATAAGTGTCGGAGGACTGGATGGCCGTCGCGCAGGCGATCAGCCGGCGCGTGAGGGAACTCGGCATCAATCAACGTGAGCTGATGGAGCGCTCGCAGCTCTCGAAGGCAACGGTCGGCGAGCTTTTCCACAACTCAGCTCAGCGTCGGCGGAGCGCCCGGACGTTGGAAGCGCTGTCGGTGGCGCTTGGGTGGCACCCGCCGCACCTGGTCGCGATACTGAAGGAGTGAGGGGCTGAGTGTTCCGGGTGACCACTGTTCATGCCGATAAGTCGACAGCGGACCCGCCGCACCGACCATGCACCGACGATGCACTACTCGTGCGCTTCCCCTGCACACGTAGCGCACTTCGCGGTTTTCGGGGCTGTTGGTGATGGAGCCGGTGCGGCTGTGGACGGGCCGCACCGCCTGCGCGCTGCAAGCCGCGCTACGGATGACCAATGAGTCGTTCGCCGCGCATCTGGGCACCGCGGTCCAGACGATCGCCACGTGGCACCACAAGCCGGACCGCGTACCCAGCGCCGAGATGCGGCAAGCGCTGGATACCACCTGGGAACGCGCCGCACAGGAGGCCCAAGCACGGTTCACCAGGACCATCGCCGAAACAGGCCTCAGAGTGGAGCCACCGAACCCACCGTTCGATAATCCAGCTCACACCGCTGAGGACGCGACCGCGACAATGGTGGACGACCTGACAGTCACCGCCTCGTCTGCGATCACGAGGGAAACGGCTGAGGACACCGCGGATGGGGGCTTTATGGGCTGGTTACAGGTGGCGCACGCCGCATCAGCACCACCGGATGGCTCGGACGTGGGACAGATCATCCGCTGGTACCGCACCTACGAAGGGCTGACCCAGCAGCAGGCGGCTGTCCGCCTGAACACCACGCAGTCACGGCTGTCCAAGCTGGAAAACG
>JBOHFR010000005.1:0-117618 GCA_050699715.1 Pseudonocardiaceae bacterium | reverse complement strand
GTGGGGTCATGGGTGTGCGCACCACCCGAGCTGGTGGTGCGCAGGCGGGGCGATGGGCAGATGGTGGCTCACCGCCTGCGAGCGCCGTATCGATCGACGTTCATGACCTAACTTCAGGAGGTCTGGGTCAGCGCCTCGTAGGTGATGCGGATACCGTCGCGCAGGGCGGTGGTTGCTTTCCACCCCAGCGTGTCGGCCGCACTGACCGCATCGAGGAGGTCGAGCACGCTGGTCTCGATCCCGGTCCCGACGTTGAACACACCATCGCTGTTGTGGTGGATTGCGGCGAGAAACGCTTCGACGACGTCGCCCACGAAAACGTAATCGCGGGTCTGCTCGCCGTCGCCGTAGATGGTCGGTTCGTCGCAGTACTTTGACACCCCGTAGGGTGCCTCGATCCCAGGCGGTAGACCTTCCGGGGTCGGCAAGACCACGCCATCGCATTGCATATAGGCCTTCGTACTTGTCGCCAAGGCGACCAACGCGGAACTGTAGCGCTTAGCATCCCCGGGCCGTGACCTACGTAGCGGGAGGACCCGTGACGATGAAGCTGCACACCGACCAGGCGGGCCTGTTGCGGCAGGAGTCATCGCCGGGCACTACCGTGGGGCGTGTAGCGTGCGGAGCGCTGGTGTCGCCGGGCCTGCCTGGTGAAGCACCTTAGACGGCCGCTGACGGCATTGTCTGGTTGCAGGAGGATCCGCTGCAGGAGGAGTGGTTGTTCACCGGCCGCCGCGCCGTCTTGGCGCGGATCCTGGCTTGGGTTCACGCGGAGGTACCCGGCGCATTCGTGGTGACCGGGTCGGCGGGCAGCGGGAAGTCCGCCGTGGTGGGGCGCATCGTTGCGCTATCGGAGGTCTCGCGGCGACGAGCGTTGCTTGAGCACGCACCCCTTGCGTCGGCGGACCCGGACCCGGGCATTGGTGGCATCGATGTCGGGGTGCATCTGCGGGCCATGGGAGCCTACGACCTCGCGGCCGTCCTGGCGGATCGTCTCGAGCTGCCCGCGCCGGGAAGCTGCTGGCAGTTGGTCGAGGCAGTGGCGAAGATGCCTTGTCCGCCGGTCCTGGTGTTCGACGGGTTGGACGAGGCGCTCGCCGAGCAGGCCACCGAAATCGTGACAGACCTGTTGGTCCCGCTCAGCGTGCTGACGAACGTGCTGATCGCGACCCGGCATCAGGAGTTCGGGTGGCGCCAACCGCCGCCCGGCCAGGAGGCCGTCCAGCTGGGTGAGCTGTTCGGCGGCAACGCGTTGGTCGTCGATCTGGACGCTGAGCCGGGCACCAGGCGAGACATCGAGCGGTACCTGACCCGCCGGTTGCGCTGCGCTGGCCGGGCCGATCTCGCGGCGCGGGTGGCGCCGGTGCTCGCCAGGAAGGCGGCCGCCCAGCAGGGCGGGTTCCTCTACGCCTGCACCGTGGTCTCCCAGATTGTGCGAGGGGTCATCGACGCCCACGTTGAGGGCTGGGAAGGACAGCTTGCCGCGACGACGGTGGGGGCGCTGGAGCACGACCTGTCGAGCAGGACCCGGGTGCGGGACGGGGTGGAGCTTCCTGGCGCCGCCAGGGACCTACTGCGCGCGCTCGCCTGGGGGATGGGCCAGGGGCTGCCGGGAGCAGGGGTGTGGGAGGCCGCAGCCACCGCACTGAGCCCGAACGGTGTCGAGTATCGCGCCGCCGACCTGGACTGGGTGCTCGAACACTACGGCTGCTACATCGTCGAAGACGGGCAGGACGGCGAGGCGCTCTACCGGCTCGCGCACCGCACATTCGTCGAGCACCTCGTCGCGTCCTCCCCGGACGTGGCCGGTATCCCGGCGGGCCAGGCATTGGCCGAAGCCCTGGTCGCGTTCGCCCAGAAGCAGACCACCGAGACGCCGGCCCGCCATGGCGATGCGACGGATCTGTGCAGCCCCTACCTGCGACGTCACCTGCCCAGGCACGCCGCGCACGCAGGCCCCGCCGGGGTTGCCGCGCTGCGCAGGCTGGCCGAGGCCGACCCCGAGTTCTACCTGCCTGGCCTCGCGGTAGCGCTGACCGATTTCGGCACCCATCTGCTCGCGGTGGGCAGCCGCGAGGCTGCGCTGATCGCCGCCCGGCACGTTGTCGAGACCTACCGGGCACTGGTGGACGCGAACCCCGATATCTACCTGCTCGGCCTCGTGGCCGCGCTGGGTAGTCTCGCGGCGCAGCACGCCGAGCTGAGACAACACGAGGCTGCCCTGCCCCCCGCCCAGGAGGCCGCCGACATCTGCCAGCGGTTGACCGAGACGTCCGTCGAGGTCTACTTCATCCACCTTGTCGTGTCGCTGAAGAACCTCACTCGCCAACTCGCGGCACTCGACCGGATCTCCGCTGCTGTCGACGTCTACACCAGCCGCATCGAGATCTTCGCCGCGTCGCCGGTCCCCAGAGATGCGTTGATCGTCGAGCGGGCCGAGTTCCACATCAACCACGGTGATGCGTCCACCGGTCTGTGTGAACTTGTCATCCTGCTGACCTTGGACGACGGCCAGACCCCTGACGGCGTCGTGCTGGCCGCGCGCAATGTCCTGCGCGCGCACCGCTTTCGGGACCCAGCCGCCGTGAACCGGGTCTGGCAAGCGGTCGCCGGGACTGAGCAACCGGACTGGCTTGCCCTCACCCTGGCCCAGATCGGCCTCGTCACCGAGTGGATCACGGCGCCGAGCTGGGCGGAGTCGAGAGACTTCTTCGCGGCTCATGCTGCGGAACTGCTGGACCACCCAGCCGCCGTCGTGCTCGACGAGCTGGCGCTGGTCGCTGCGGCGCAGGTCGATCTGCAGCGGCATCTTCTCGACGGGGTGCGCGAACTCGGCCTTGAGCGGGCCTATCGGCCCCTGTTGTTGAAAGATTTACTGACGGACTGGATCAAGCTGAAGGACTGGCAGGCCTCACGATCCTTCGCCGAGAAGCACGCAACTGATCTGCTCACCGCCGAGGCCGAAGTCGCGCTGATCCACCTCGGCGATCCCATCGGCACCCTGGTGCACTTCGCGCTGCTCCGCCTCGCCCGGCGGGACGGCATCAGGGCGGCGTACGCCTGCGTGACTGACCGCCAGATAGCGGCCGACCGGATGCGCCGCGCGCTCGCCGAAGTGGAACCGGACCCCATCGCCGAGCTCGCTGCGCTGGAGGGGCAGGTCTTCGGTGAGCGGTTCATTGCCGCCGCGCATCTTGCCGTCGCTGCGTCGCTCATGGGTGAGGGGGTGACCGACTCCACCCGGCTGGAAGAGCTCGCCAAGCAGGCCGATCCAGCCGATCGGCAGCGGGTGGCAGCCGAGGTCGCCGATCTCATCAGCCGGGTCCCGGATCGGGCGGAGCTGTTCGGCATCCTGGCCGAGATCCTGCTCAGCCCGGACACGCTCAGCGGCGATCGCGGTGAGACGGCACCGGAGGCACGCGCCGCGGGTGGGAGCTAACCTCGCGGGCGGCTGGATCTCACCCCGTCTGTTGATCGACGGGCCGGGGCATATCTGTCGCTCCCCGGCGATACTCTGGACCCATGAGTACACCCGCCGCGCCGGACGAGGAAGGCTTCGAGGTCGTCGTCGGTACCGATGGTGCCCTCACCGTGCCTGCCGATGATCTTGCTCGACACGGTGTGCATCCCGGTGCACACCTGCGGTTGGTCCAGGAGCTGCGGGCGCGGGCACCACGACGCTGGGTGTGAAGGTAGTTGCCGACTCGCACGCTCTCGTCTACTACCTGGTCGCCCCGGAACGTCTCAGCAACTCCCCACTCGAAGCCCTCTCGAACCCGAGAATTCGGAGGGCGTGGTCGTCTCTTCCCCTCCCGAACCCCAGCACAGGCGGAGCCGCACTCAGGCGTCGGCGGGATCATCCTCGGGCAGCCTGAGCAGGCGGTCGCCATGTTCCATGAGGGTGTCGCTCAGTTGCCCGGGTCATTCGTCCGTGACCGGCAGATTGTCGTGACCAGCCTCGCCGATGCCCTGGCCCGGCCGGGCCAGCAGCGTGACCTCGACGCAGCCGCCGGGCTGGGCATGCAGTCGATCGACTTGGCCGAGAGCCTGGATTCACACCGGGGAGCTGGCCGTCTCCGTAACCTCTACTTCCGGATGCAGCCGCATGACAAGGTCCCAGCAGTGCGGGACTTCTTGGAGCGGGCGCGGGGCTTTGTAGAGAGATAGGAGGATTAGCCCGACGGGGAGGCGGATCAGGTTCGGTATGTTGCCGGTGTGGCAGACCAGGCAGCCGTGCGGACCGTGAACATTTACACCGACGGTGCATGTAGCGGCAATCCGGGGCCGGGCGGGTGGGGCGCTGTTCTCAGGTACGGCACGCGTGAGAAGGAGATCTACGGAGGCGAGCCGGCCGAGACCACCAACAACCGGATGGAGTTGATGGCCCCCATCCGGGCGTTGGAAAGTCTGACCCGGCCTGTGGTGGTGCGGTTGTACACCGATAGCAAGTACGTGCTGGACGGCATCACCAAGTGGCTGCCGCGATGGAAGAGCAACGGCTGGCAGACCACTGGCAAGCAACCTGTCAAGAACGCCGACTTGTGGCAGCGCCTAGACGCCGCCGTGCAGCGGCATCAGGTGCAGTGGCACTGGGTCAAGGGCCACGCCGGACACCCGGACAACGAGCGCGCCGACCAGTTGGCAGCCAGGGGCCTGCACGAGGCGTGTGCGTAACGGCCATGAAGCGAGACAGAGCATCGGTAGCGCCGACACCGTCGACAAGAGCGACCCACAGGTTATCGTCGCAAGTGACTGTCACGTCGTAGATTTCGTTCATCGGTAGATCTCCCGGCGGTGGCCAACGTCTACGACGGTCACCAGCAGCACGTGGTCGTGGACCTCGTAGATGACCCGATAGGTGTTGGCGACGCGGATGCGCCAGGCATCCTGGTCGCCGACGATTTTCTTGCAGCTCGGCGGGAGAGGATTCTCGGCCAAGGCGTCGATGGCCGCGAGCACCTTCCGTCGCACCGGCTTGTCCAGACCCGTGATGACCTTCGCTGCGGACCGGCTGATCTGGACCCGGTAGGTCACGAACGGCTCTCGGCTTCGGCAACCAACTCACTGAACGGGATCATCTCGTCCTCGCCCGCCGCGAGCCGATCGTGTGCCTCTGCGGCCCGTCGCGCCCAGTACTCGTCCTCGATTTTCTCGTAGTTCTCGGCGATGTCCACCGGCATCAGCGCTGCGACCCGCTTGCCCCGGCGGGTCAGGTAGATGAACGAGTCCTCGTCTCGGACCGAGTCGACCAGATCCCCGAGTCGTTCCCGCGCCTCGCTCAAGGGGAGTTCCACAACACCGGACACATCACCTGTCACCCGCAGTTCCGCAGTCATGCATTAAGTGTACAACTTAGGAAGATTGCACAGAAAGACTTGCCGCAACCCTGGCAGCGGGCGCCAGGTGGAGTTCGCTATAGCGGGCCATCCTGCCCAACCACCCGGTGACCGCGAGGCTAAGGTTTCCGGGGTGGTTTCTCATCCCCCGCCTCCCGGCTCCGTTGTCCCTCCCACCATCACCGCAGCCGCCGTTGCCTCAGCGGCCCGGCGCTGCGCGGCGCTGAGCCGAGCGCATCGCCTGGCCACGTGGGTGGGCGACGGCAGGCCTGTCACGCCCAAGCAGGTGCTGCGGCCGAGCGACGTGCCAGCGGCGGCACGAGTCCTGGGCTTTCTGGCGTCATCCCGGATCAACACAGCCGCGAGCGTCCCCACCCTGCGCCGCCCCTGGAAGGTCACCCTCGCGATCGACTTCCTCCGGATCATCGACGGTCAGGCCGTGGCTGGTCCGGCACTCGGGCAGTGGCCCGACACCGACGACACCACCCTGTGCGAGTTGTGGCTCACCGGCTTGGTCGCCGCGTTGGCGGCTGACTCTGGTAACGAGGACAAGGCCGGTGCGACCGTGTTTTCCCGCATCATGCTGGGGGCGCTGGCCACCGACCCAGCACCGTCGGTCTTCGAGCTGTGGGAGCGAGCATGCGAGGCGCTTACCGTCGAGGATTCGTATGTCGCCGATCCGTTCTTCACCACCTATCGTTACAAAGCCGGTGCTCCCTTCACCGTGCTATCCGATGTGCTCGTCGAGTTCGGCGCCGCCACGCGACACGGCGCACAGCTAGAGATGACGCCGCTCGGTCGCTGGGCGTTGCAGGAGATGCACGCGCGCATGCCCAAGCCGATCAGCGCGGACCTTCCAGCGGACGAGTTGATCGCCCGCGTCGCCGACCTCGACGAGGACGACGCGTGGGACAGCGCGCAGCCTTGGTTGATCGGCCGCGCCCCGCTGCAGGCGGCCCGCGAGATCCTCGCGGCTGCGGCGACTGCCCCCTCAGCGCAGCGCGTCGCCGCCGTGGAGATCGTCAATGCGCTCGGCGAGCCGGTCCACGCCGCCTGGCGCGACGTCACTTCAGTGCCGAATCTCGCGGCGCACGCCCGCATGGCTCTCACTGGCTGGAGCCGACCGCACGCACCGAGCCCCGAGGACGGTGTCTGGCTCGCGGTCGAGTACGCCGTGGCCGCCCTCACCAATTCCGGACCCGATGAGGCGTTGTCCTGCATCGACGAGCGGATAGCCGGCCAGGACCTCGACTCCCGGATGCAGGCGATCCGACGCGGCAACCACCCGGACACCGCCACCCTGGATGAAGCGCTGACCACTTTCGTCGCCTCAGGAACCAAGCCGACCTCGTCCCAGGTCTATCAGCTCAAGATCTCACTCAAGCGAATGAGAAACCCGGTCTGGCGCCGAGTGCTGGTACCCGCCACCGCCCGCCTCGGCCTGCTCCACGAAGTGATCCAGATCGTGATGAACTGGGACGGCGACCATCTCCATGCATTCTCTGTGGGGAACGAGCACTACGGCGATCCCTTCTACAGCCCCGATCTCCACGAAGAAGAGAGCCTGCGGCTGAGCGGCGCGTTCACCCCATCCACCACGACGATCACCTACCTCTACGACTTCGGTGCCCGCTGGTATCACGACATCACCCGCGAAAAGGTGCTCGATCTCGACATTGGCGCCACCTACCCGGTCTGTGTCATCGGCAGGGGAGACTTCCCCATCGAGTACTGGACCGGCGAGGATGACGACCAAGAGTCCATCCCCTTCGACAAAGACAAAGTCAACAGCAGCCTGGCCGATCTGAGTTCACGGGTCACCGGATAGCGTGCTGGCGCTGTACCAGCAGTAGTGTCAAACAGGGCTTGCTACCGAGACAGGGCCCGGCTCAGGGCAGGGGCTCCACCAGAATGTTCGGATACGGCGCGGCGAGGCGCACCGGCGACGTGGATGTCTCGCTTGAGAACGCTGCGGAGCTGGCGGCGCGCACCGGGGAGGGCAACGCCTACGGGCTTGGCTTCGGGCCAATCAACGTCGACCTGTACCGCATTGCCGGATTGCTGGAGCTCGGGGACCATGAACGGGTTGTGAGTATCGCTGAGGGCATGAACCCGGAAGCGCATGCCAACCGTTCGCGCCAGGTCGCCTACTGGGCAGACTATGGCCGGGCGCTGGCCCGGCTGCGGGGACGTCACGACGAGGCTGTAATGGCGCTGCGCCGCGCCGAGCTGATCTCTCCGTACCGCATCCAGCGGAATCCGATCATCCGCGAGGTGCTCGCTGAGTTGCTGGCCCGGTCACGCCGAGACGCGGTGGGCCGGGAGCTACGCGGGATGGCGTACCGGGCTGGCCTGCCAGTGTAGTCCCTTCGGGGGAGTGTTCCCGGCTGCGGGAAACCCGCTGCCGCCGATCGTCCACGGTCGTCAATCGTGATCGAGATACCCGACTACCCCGAGACTCCGCACTCGCACCGTGAGCGTGGCCGGTGAGTGCGGCGATGAGGTGGGGCCTGAGCGTGCTGGACTGGCGCAGTCACGCCATCAATGAGCACACCGAGCATCCCCTCGGCGTGCTCAAGGCCGAGTGCGGGCACCTGCTGATGATGGTGACCACCCTTGCACGAGAAGCCCTTCGGGGATCCGTGTGAGGCGTGCGCCGCGCTGCGGTTCGATCGCACCATGGCCCGAGGTTCCCGGGCGGATCCGGTCGCCGCGCAGTGGCGACGGCGAACCGGACCCGCAAGTGTGGATTACCTACGTCGGCGACTGCGGCCACCATCGGGTGATGAGCAACCCAGCCCACGTCGGACCGTGCCCCGACTGCGACCCACCCGATTGTTGACCGGCAGCTCCACGCGCTGGCCAAGGAAGCGCCCATCATCACCAACGAGCAGCTGACCGACCGACTGCTCGCGTTGACCGACCGGGCGCGGGCGCTGCCATGACGCCCACCGTCCTCGTCCGCCTCCCCCTTGGGGTGCTCGCGATGTCTCATGAGACAGCTGCCGAGCCCGACCGCACAGCACCCCCACCAGATCCGTTCCGGTCAAGGAGGAAATCCTGCGGCAAAGCTTGACGCTCCCTCAGTCCTCGCTGTGTCTGGGCTCACCGGGGGGAGTCACGCATGGAGCGGTAGTAATCGCGGCTGGTGAGGATCTGCTTGCGGCGGGTTGAGGTGAGGTAGTCGGGTGAGCCCAGGATCATCTCCCCGTAATGGTTGTGATGGGGATCGACGCCGATGGCGCGCAGCAGGGGCTCGCTGCGCTGCGAGACGCTGCCCTGGCTGATTCCAAAGTGAGCCATGAGGTCCTTGACGAGGATGCGGCCACCGAACAAGTCGTTCGCTTTCCCGATGCTCCAGCAGATCGCTGCGGCGGCGGTCTCGGCCCGGCTGCGGCGTCGGAAGATCTCCGGATCCGCTGCGGCTGCGCGGCTGAGGTACCGGCGGCAGGCCGTCCGGTACTCCACGTCGAGCAGCTCGTCGCAGCATCGGTCGAGCAGCCGAAGGACCTCGTTCACTCGCTCGTGGACATCGGCTGGGATCGGGTCCCACGCGAAGGGCTCGTCGGGCAGCGGGGCCGCCTCGAGCTTGTCCAGGGCGTCTTCGCCGCCGACGGCACGGCGCAGGGTATCGAGCATCATCTCCCGGATGCTTGGTGGTTGGGTTCCGGGCAGCGGCCACTCGTCACCGGGTGGCAACGCGCTCATCGCGGCCAGCAATGCGGCCGGGCTCGGTGGCCGGGGCGAGCGGATCGTCCGCTGGTACTCCGGCTCGTACTCATCGACCGCAGCGAGGGTCTTCGTGGTGAGTGCGGCCCGGATGCCGCGCTCGTGGTGGCAGAAGCGGATGAAGGCCCGCAGCAGGTCAGGGGCCTTGGCGAGGTATGTTGGGTCGGCGGCGATCTTGCGCGGAATCCAGTGAATGAGCAGGATCTCCACGGCCACCGGGCTCCAGCGCAGTGGGTCGCCCGGTCCGTAGGCGGTGCCGAACCACAGCACCGACTCGAGCAGGCGGCGGTGGTCAGCGTCGTCGAGGCCGGCTCCGAATGGGGAGTCAAGGAAGCGCTTGGTGAGCTCGGCCAGTGTGCCGTAGTCCCAGAACGGCCGCTGGTAGCCGGTGCCACCCGCGGGCAGCATGCCCAGCGCCCACTCGACGAGCGGGCGGCAGGCGGGCCAGGTGTCGGTCTCGAACGGCATGAAGGCGATGTCGCCCAACGTGATCGCTTCGCGGATCCGTACCCGGGCATCGGCCGGGGCGAGGTCCGTCCACGTCGTGTCCGGGTCCTCGCCGCCGGCAAGGCGCATGCGCTCGATCAGGACGTCGAGTGGTTCCGGGGCGGCGAAGGCGTCCTTGACCAGGGTTCCCATGTTGTGGTCGATGTAGACCACGAGCGACAGCGCAGCACCACCGGGCAGGCTCATCCCGATCATGATATTGTCGCCGTCGCCGAGCACGTGGACCATCTCGACGACCCCATCAACCGTGGCCTGGCCCAGGTCGGTGAGCCATCCGGGCAGGGCGTGCACCCGTTTGGTGATCGCGCGGCGGACCCGGTGGCGCATGATGTCGTCACCGGACAGCTCGGCGATCACGGTTAGCAGCGCCGAGGTCTCGGTGAGGTCGACCTCCAGGAAGGTCCGCACCAGCTCGTCGCGGGTCGGCAGGCTGAGTTGTTCGGGCGCTCGTTCGAACGGGTTGGCCCGCTGCGGCTCGAGCGCCGCGAGTAGGGCGCTGACCAGCGATATCAGGGCGAGTGGGTGGTCGTCGACGAGGGCCGCCGCGACATCTCCTATCAGGTTGGGCTCCTCCTGCCGAGCCCGCAGCTGGGTGGGTTTACCCTGACCCGGCCGTCGCTTCGAGGGGCTGCGCTTCTCGTCGTGCGTTCGCTTGGACACCCCGGGAAGGGTAGACCTTACTTCTCTTGGCTGCGCGTCAGGCGAAGCCGACCGGAATATACCTCCGCCAGCATCTCCATACACCCCGGGAACACTTGTCTAACGTATACGTTTACGTATACAGTGGCCGTGGATGGAGGTGGGGCAGATGACCAACATCATGTTTCTCCTGGCAGGTGTCCTGCTGGCGGTAGGTGTGTTGATCGGATCAGGGCTGCACACCCGAGCCCTTGACCGAAAATATCGGCAGGTGGCGCAACTCGTGCGAGAACTCCATGCGCGAGAGCGAGAGGAGGCCCTGGCAAGGAGCGTTTACCCTCCTGCTGAGGTGCCGTACTCCCGTAGGTAACACGGGTGGGTAGTGCCGCCGGTTGTGGTGGCACTACCCACCCGACGTTGTTGCGGCCAGCGCCGGCTCCCTGTGACCCGTACGGTCGACGTCGACACCTACGCAGCGAATCGGAGTGGGGAGAGCGATGATCACTGAGGAGGACCGCCCTAAACCGCCAGAGCTGGTCAGTCTTTACGCTGCCACCTCAGAGGTGTTCGGGACACTCAAAGAGGAATTTCAGGTTCCTGATACCTACGAACTGGTGTTGCACGATGTCGATGCGGCGGAACCCTTCCTGACAAGCACTCTTGATATTGCCGCGATCACTATGCGGAAGATCCAAGCTTTACGCTGGGTGGCGAAGCCTGGCGTCGAGACCGCGAACGACGTCGTCGTCACTCTTGCTGCGGATCTCCTGCGGGCTCTCGATTACTTGGTGAGTTGTTGCGATGACTCTACCAAGGCCAATGCGCTGATCACGTTCAAGAACCACGTTGTGCTCGCCGCGCGGCGAGCCGGAGGTGATGGCGGCATCGCTAGGCTCCGGTGAAGCATTTTCGCTGGCGCGAGACCGTGTCCCCGTGCGGTTGCACGGGAGGCAGGTCCTTACGGGTTACTCTGCGGACAACGGAAAGTGGCACCATCTCGGTCAACGAAGGGCGCAATACCCGGGTGAGATGCCAGCACATGAAGTGCCGACGAAAGTCCACACCATCCGCGCTCTCGATGTCGATCAGTAGACCCGTGATGTTCACTCCCGCGTCGAGGCGAGCCTGACCGACGGCGCCCCGGACCGCACCCGCGACTGCGCGGGACTCCGCTTCGTCGCTGCCGATCATTGCCGCCTCCGGGTCATATCACGATCAATCGGGGGATCCACGGTGTTGCTGGGGGAGCAGCCGGGTGCGGAACTCGTCCACCCTCGCGCTCACCTCTTCGGCTCGCCGAGCCTCGGTAGTCTCGAACTTCTTGAATACCGCCTCGACTCCATACTCGTCGATGAGACCCTGGGCGACACGGGTCACAGAGTTCCGGACGAAGGCGGAAAGCGTCTGCCCCTGGTGTCGCGCGACCACCTCGAGCAGGGATCGCTCGTCAGCGGGCACACGGAAGCAGATGGGAGAGGATTCGCTGGCCACTGGATCGCCCTTCCACTTAGTTGAAGATCTCTCTGTAACGCCAGCCCACGCTAGTATCCGACAGCTTAACGCTTGTATAACGGATACGTCAACACCCTTCGCTACCGAGAAGTTCTCGCCGGTCAGCGAGGCAGCAGCAGGAGCTTGCCGGTGGTGCGGCGACCCTGCTGGTCCTGGTGCGCGCGGCGGGCCTCGGCCAGGTCGTCGATCTCGGTGTAGCGGATCACCTCCGCCGCTCCGGCCTCCCGGGCTAGCCGCTAGCCGGCCCGGGTGTAGTCGCCGAGCCGGTGGGTGTCCCTGGGCGCGCCGGCCTGCACCGGATGTTGGTTGAAGTACCAGTCGAGCTAGGCGGCGATCTGGTCGGACGCGGGATCGTGGTTTACGACCATCGAAATTATCCCAAACTACGGGGTGAGTCAGTTGGGTCAGGCAAGTGGAAGGGGCCACCTGTACCAGCTGTGATCGGTGTCGAACCAGACGAATTGGGTAATGGGGTTGGCGACGACCCCGAAACAGCCGGGGTCGGGTTCGCCGAGGTGCTGCCAGAGCTGGTGAGCGGCTTCGGCGCTGTCCCAGAGCCGCTGGGGGCCGGCCTGGATGACTGGGTGGTGTCCGTCGAGTTCGGGCTCGGTGATGACCTCGGTGTGGGAGCCGCCGAATGCCTCGATGAGGACCCCGTCACGCAGGGTGCGGGTACTGGGGTCGTAGACACTGGTGGGGCGGAAGCTGCGGATTCCGCGGAGCTGAAGTTGCAGCAGGAACCGGTAGCTGTCGTTGTGGACCAGTATCGAGGGGTCGAGGGCCGTGCTGGTCCGGGCGGCGTGTCGGGTACTGTGAGTGTTGGGTGGTTCGGGGCGCGCAATGGGTTCTCAGCTTGCGGGCGTAGCCACATGAAGTGGCCTCCGAGCGGTAGGACTGGCCCAATGACCTCGTCGTCGCTAGTTCTTGGTGAGCAGGCATAGTGTCCCGCCGGCTACCTCGACCGCGCGGTCACCGCTGCTGTGCGCCGCGTGTAGCCCGGCCAGGAAGTAGCGTTGGGCGAGCGCCTCGTCGTTGTTGTCGTAGGCTAGCAACCCGGCGAGCCTGGCGAACTCTGCGGCCACTGCGTACAATCTGTGACCCATCTGCTCGGTGTAGCTGGCGTTGTCCAGCATCTCAGTGGCCAGGCGCAGGTCCTCGCGGACCGCGCGGTACACGGTGTCGCCACCGAGGGCGTCATCAAGCCGACGCCGCGCATCGGCAACACGCTCCAGGTCGTCGACGACTGCATGATCCACCCGCTTGCCCTGAACCGAGGCCGCCACCCGAGCCGGGTCGAGTAGCCAGTCATGGGCAAATGCGGTCAAGGTGGTGCCGCTGATTACCACAAAATGCCGTCGGTCCATGCCCACTGCCTCCAAGACTTCCCGCAGCGACGCGACCGCCCCGCAAGGGTCCCAGGCGCGGTCCAGGCCGTCGTCAGCTGGAACGTAGAGCGCACCAGCGCTCGTCTGCCATCCCAAGGATGCCAGGGTGATTGGCTCATGGAGTCGGCGTGACAACAGTGCGCACACCAAGCCTGGCCAGGGCTGGCGGGGCACGCAGGGCAGGACGTTCGGCGGTCTGGCTTTGAGCCACCGCCGGGGCGTCTTCGGATGGATCTCAGCCGGCAGTCGCATGCAGCGCGCGAGATCGTTGAGGTGGTTGGCGAACTGCTCGGGTGACCAGCCCAACCGGACCAGATAACTGTCCAATATTGGAATTTGGGGTACGTTGTTGGTGCTGATCGCCGAGCAGGCGGTTCGCGGGACCGTCGCGTGGTGGTACCGCCGCCACCAGCACGGTAAACACCATCTCACCGGCTCGGCTGCGCGCACCGTCGAGGAGATCCGCCGTCGGCTGCGGCGCGAGGCTGCCCTCCCGACCAGATCGATCGTCATCCGCCATCGGTGCGGCCTACCCCGGTGTCTGCGCCGGCCAGGGGGCGCGCGCTGTTGACGGTGACGGCGGGCTGCTCGTCGCGGGTCCGGTAGCTTGTCCAGAGCGCGGCCATCGCCACGACCACCGAGGCGGCACCGAGGACGTGCAGCGACACGAGGACTTCAGGCACCCCCGTGAGGTATTGCACGACGCCTAACGTGCCCTGCGCGAGCACCACGCAGATCAGCACCAGGTAGCGCCGCCAGGCGCAGCCGAGCACACCCACGACACGTTGCGCACACCCCAGGCCGACGAGCAACCCCAGGAAGCCGATGAGCAGATCGGCGTGCAGTTGCGCTAACGCCGGGACACTGACCGCGAGCCGGGGGGTGGCGGTATCGCCGGCGTGCGGCCCCGCTGAGGTCACGAGCGTCCCGGCGACCAGCAGCGCCGCCAGTGCCGTGGTGGCGGTGTACAGCAAGCCGCGCAGCGGTCCAGGTAGGTGCCAGCGTGGTGGGGCGTCGCCCTCGCCGAAGGCCGCGACCAGCAGCACCGCTAGCCACACCAGCGCCATCGAGACGAGAAAGTGCACGGCGACGGTCCACCACGTCAGCCCGGTCAGGACTGTGACGCCGCCGAGGACGGCCTGCACCACGACACCGGCCGGCATCGTCGCCGCCAGCAGGACCAGCCGACGGCGCCGAGGCCGGACGAGCAGCGAGACAACCAGGCAGGCCAGCCCGATCAGCCCGACCAAGCCGACGAGCAGACGGTTGCTGAACTCGATCCACTGGTGCAGCGCGGCGATCTCGGGATGCGATCGCGGTGTCAGGCTACCCGGAAAGCACTGCGGCCAGGTCGGGCAACCCAACCCCGACCCAGTGACCCGCACCACTGAGCCGGTCACCGCGATGCCCGCCTGGGTGATCAGCGCAGCGATCGCCGTCGCCCGTGACAGGTTTGCCGGCAAGCGGTTTTGCGAGGGCGCGGCAGGCACAACGCCGATGGTAGGCAGCCGCCGCACCTGCCTGTGCTCGGGTCGCCGTGCTACGGGGGACACCGCAGCGTCCGTCATCCGCACCGTGACACTCCCGATCGCAGTCCCTCGATAGAGTGCATCTGCACGTGCATCTGCGGAAGGTCAAACTCGCGCGGCTGCGGGTGTTTGCGCACGTGCCTCTGCGCGAAGCCGGGAGCCGGGCGGACGGCTTTGCCCGACAGTCGTCGCCCATTCGAGTGGAGCAACGGTTGCGCTCTATGGTCGGCCATCCGTTACTCTCCGCCTTATGTTGACACTCACAAGAACAACATCAACCACACTAGATCCAGATTTCAACCGAATGGCTCTCTCGCGCTGTCGCAGCGTGCTGGGTCACATCAACAGCTTGGCGGAGGATGGGGAATGGCACTGTCAGCTGCCGGACGGTCACGAGGGCGTCTGCCGGGCTCCGGAGGGCACGACATGGTGAGGCCGGTTCTTGTTCCTGGGATTGGGCGGACGGTCACCTACCGGGTGCAGCCGAAGGATTTGGTGACGTCGTTGTTTCCTGAGGTGTCCGAGTTCGCTCGGAAGCCCGCGGTGCTGGCGACCGGGATCTTGGTGGCGTTGTGTGAGTGGCCGGCGATGGATGCGTTGCGTCGGGTCATTGGCGATGATGAAGACAGTTTGGGTATGGGGGTGTCTCTGTCTCATCAGGCGCCGGTGTGTGTGGGGACGAGGCTGGCGGTGAGCGCGCGGTGTGTCAGTGTGCGAGGTCGGGTGAGTCGGTGGGATGTGTGCGCGCGGGATGAGACGCGAGTGGTGGCCAGTGGTTGGGCGGAGTTCGCGGTGGTGCGGACGGCGGCGTTTGTGGAGCGGCACATGCTCGCGCCGGCTAGCGGTTCGGCTCTGCGTGGCGGGGCGGGCGCATCAGGCGCCCAGCGGGTTGAAGCCAGCAGGGAGCTCCAGCCGGTGGGCGCTCATGAACCCGGGGTCAGCGAGCACTTCCCCAGTCGGTCCGTCAGCGACGATCTGCCCATGGTCGATCACCAGCGCGCGCGGGCACAGTTCCAGCGCGTAGGGTAAGTCGTGAGTGACCAGCAGCGTCGTTATCCCGAGCCGCTTGATCAGATCCGCGAACTCCCGCCGGCCCGCCGGGTCGAGGTTGGCGGTCGGCTCGTCGAGCACCAGCACGTCGGGGTGCATCGCCAGCACCGTGGCCACCGCGACGCGTCGCCGCTCGCCCAGGGACAGCCGGTGCGGCGGTCGGTCGGTGGCATCCGCCAGGCCGACGTAGGACAGCGCCTCGGTGACCCGGGCCTGCAAGGCAGCGCCGGACAATCCTAGATGGGCCGGCCCGAACGCCACGTCGCGTCCCACCGTGGGGGTGAACAGCTGATCATCGGGATCCTGGAAGACCACGCCAACCCGCCTGCGGACCTCGGCCAGCGTGCGCCGCCCGACGGGCACGCCGCCGATGAACACCGACCCAGCCGAGGGCGTGAGCACCCCGTTGAGCTGCAGCACCAGCGAGGTCTTGCCGGCGCCGTTCGGGCCGAGTAGGGCGACCCGTTCACCGGGTTCGACGCGCATCGAGACCCCGGACAGCGCCCGGCGGCCATCCGGGTAGGAGAAATCCAGATCCCGCACCTCGATCGCGGCGTGATCGTCGGCAGACCGCGAGCCGGCCTGCGAGCCGACGAACCGCCCGCGACGGATCTGCGGTGCTGGGGCGGGCGCGCGGGTGGCCCGGCGAGCCCGCCGTGAGCCAACGGCTGGACCGTCGCTGTGTGGCGTCAGCGAGATCGGCGTGCCCACCTGGGACTCATAGCCGGGCAGCTGGACCCGGTAGGCGCACAGGTCGCAGTTCATTCGCACGTCGCCGGCCCGCGCCTCCCGGTAGCGTTCCAGCACCAGCCGGGCCAGTCGCGGGTCGGGACCCAGGTGCCCGGCGCCCCGGACCTCGACCTCGGGGTGCTCCCGCGCCCAAGCCGCCGCCTCAGCGGAGATCCGGTTGCGCAACACCCCGGTGAACAGGAAGAACGGGGCGAGAACCGCGGTCCCGACGCCGAGCAGCCGCAGCCGCTCCAGTGTCTGGGGTACCGATGGGGTGGCGACGGAGACGAACCCGGGCTCGACGGTGCCCAGCCCGCGCCCATCGGCGAGCAGCCGGCTGACCTTCCACAGGTCCGCGCAGGCGTCTGGGTCGCTGCACCCTCGCCCGATCAGCGCCACTCCCAGCTTCTCCGGGTCGGCGTCCCCTGCCGTGTCCCGGATCCGGTCCGTGGCGATCTCCAGCACGCGCGGCTCGATGCCCAGGTCACGGCCCAGCACGAAGCGCACCCCTGGGTGCCGGGCCCGGGCCCGGGCCAGTGCAGAGGGACCGTCGTTCTTCAGGTGCCCGGCGGCCAGCAGCACCAGCGGCACGCTGACGATCTCGGTGGCGCCGAGGGCGACCAGCTCGTCAATGGCCTCATCGACGGTCGGTGCGGCCAGCTCGATGAAGCCGAACCCGGTCAGCAGCTCCCCTGCGGTGGCGCGGATCGTCTTGGCCAGTTCCCAGAACTCCGCCACCCCGGCGGCGTCCCGGCTGCCGTGCCCGACCACCAACATCGCCCGGGTTGTCCTGCCAGATCTGGTCACCACAGCACTGTCCTCACCACAGCACTGTCCCGATCGCGGCCAGCACCGTCCCGATCGCGGCCAGCGCCGGCACGGCCAGCGTGGCGGCCCACGCCACCCGAGATGCTGCGGCACCGGCCAGCGCAGCCGGCAAGGTCCCGGTGTACCCGCGGGACGCCATCGCCAGATACACCCGCTCACCACGCTCGAAGGAGCGGACGACCAGGGCGCCGAGTCCGGCCGTCACGTCGCGGACCTGCCAGAGCCAGCGCGGGTTCCCGCCTCGGCAGGCTGCGGCGGTCCGCATCCTGGCCAGCTCGGCGGCCAGCACCTCGGTGTAGCGCACCATGAATGCCGCGACTGCGGTGAACACCTGCGGCACCCGCAACCGCTCCAGCCCCGTGATGATCTCCGGCGGCGGCGTGGTCGCGGCCAGGATCCCGCTGGCGAGCAGCCCGAACGTCGCCTTGAGAGCGATAGTCGCCGCGGCGTGCAACCCGGGTATTGACAGCCCGACCCCCAGCACCGTCAGTCGCGGTGGCCCGTCGAGAACTGGCAGCGCCAGCATGAACAGCAGGAACGGCACCTCCACCAGCAACCGGCGGCTCAGCGTCAGTGGCGGCAGCCGGGCCGCTGCGGCGACTGCGGTGAGCAGCAGCAGATACCACAGGTAGGGCCAGTACGCGCCGGCCGGAGTGGCCGCGATGGCGAGCACGAACAGTACAGTGGCGGCCACCTTGCACTGCGGCGCCAGCCGGTGCACCGGGGTGTCAGCTGGAACGAGCAGGAGTTGGTGCGTCGCACTCATGACGCGACCGTGGCCCGGTCGAAGGCCCAGAAGCAGACACAGACGTCAGAGATGCGCACAGCTCGCCTCACCCGACGTGACGTCCAGGGCCGCCACGTCGCCGATCACCGTGGTCAGCGGTGCGGGCAGCCGCGCGGACGGTGGCCGCGCCAGGGTGCCACGGACGGTGCGTTGCCCAGCGCGGCTTGCGGCGCTGATCGCGGCGACCGGGGTATCGTCGGGCATCCCGCCGGCCCGCAGCGCGGCGAGCACCCGGTGCAGCACCGCTCGACCGGTGAGCAGCACCACGGTGCCACCCAGGCGGGCCACGGCGTCCCAGTCCACCTCGTCGACGTCGTCGTTGCCAGCGACCACGGTGAGCGTGCGGGACAGTTGCCGGATCATCACCGGGATCCCGGCCGCGGCTGGCGCCGCCACTGCGGCGGACACCCCGGGTACCACGTCGATGGGCACCCCGGCGCGGGCCAGTGCTAGCGCCTCCTCGCCGCCGCGAGACACCACGAACGGGTCACCGGCCTTGAGTCGCACGACGCACGCCCCGGTCTGGCCAAGCTCGACGAGCAGTGCGTTGGTCTCGTGCTGTGGCGCAGCCGGGGTGGCGCCCTGCTTGCCGACGCAGTGTCGGATCGCGGTGGGGGCGAGCGCCAGGATGTCGGCCATCGAAGGGCGGTCGTAGACGACGTGCTTGGCTTGGGCCAGCAGCGCGGCGCCGCGCCGGGTGATCAGTTGCGGGTCACCGGGGCCGGCACCCACCAGATGAACGGTCATGACCGGGCACCGAGCGACCTGGCGGTCACCAGCCAGCTGCCGAGCCGGCTGGTGCTCGCCGCGCCGATGATCACTACGGTGCGCATCCCTGCGCTGGCTGGATCCAGGGTGGCCAGCGTGGTGAGCTCCATGCGCTCGCCGTCGCGTCCCGCGTCGGTGACCAGCCCGACCGGGGTGTCGCCGGGCCGGTACTCGGCAAGGACGTCGCGGGCCCGGTGCAGCTGCCACGGCCGCCCTCGGGAGCGCGGATTGTACAGCGCGAGCACCAGGTCAGCGGCGGCCACCGCGCGCAGGCGCGTCTCCACCGCTTCCCAGGGGGCGAGCAGGTCGGACAAGGTCAGGCAGGCGAAGTCGCGAGCCAGGGGAGCCCCCAGCAGCGCGCCCGCCGCGATGGCCGCCGTGATGCCAGGCACCACCCGCACCGAGGGCCGCCGCGCTGGCGGCAGCGTGGCGGCAGTGGCCAACGCCAACGAGGCCATCCCGTAGATCCCGGCGTCCCCGGAGGACACCAGCGCTACGCGCGCACCATCGGCCGCCGCTCGTATCGCGTCCTCGGCGCGCTGCCGCTCGGCGCCGATCTCGCTGGGCACCAGACTCTGGTGGGGACCGGTGAGATCGGCGCAGGTCGCCAGGTACTCGTGGTATCCAAGGACAACCTGCGCGTCACGGACGGCGTCCTCAGCCGCCCGGGTGCGATGCGCCGGATCGCCCGGGCCTAGCCCGACGATACTGAGCAGGCCGGTCATGGGAGCCTGCGCTGGGCGGCGGGGATAGGCCGGCCGGTGGTGCTGCCCGGCAGCGAGCGGCGGCGGCAGCCGTGTGAGTAGGTGGGGTCGTACAGCCGGCTGCGGGCCCCCGCGCCAGACAGCGCTGGTCCCACGAGCACCAGTGCGGCGGTGCGGATCCCGGAGGTGGTCAACACGTCGGCGAGGCGGTCCACCGTGGTAGTGATCACCGTTTGGTCCGGCCAGCTGGCTTTCGCGACGACGACAGCGGGGGTCTGTGGTGGGTAGCCGGTCAGCAGCTCCGCGCGCATCGCGGCCGGCCGGGCTGCGGACAGGTAGATGGCCATGGTGGTGCCATGGCGAGCGAAGCTGGCGACGCTCTCCCCGGCTGGCATGGACGCCCCGGCCCGGCCGCCACCGAGCCGGGTGAGCACGGCGCTTTGCGCCACCCCCGGCGCGGTGAGCTCCACCCCGGCGGCGGCCGCGGCGGCGGCGAGCGAGCCGACCCCGGGCACGATCTCGAAGGGCCGGTCGTTACACGTGCACCAGGTGATCTGTTCGGTCAGCGCGGAGTACAGCGAGACATCCCCGGAATGTAGCCGCACAATCGCGGCGTCCGGGTGTGCCGTGTACACGGTGAGCACATCCTCCAGCGTCATGCCTGCCGAGTCATGCAGCTCGACACCGTCACGGCAGTGCTCCAACACTGCGGCAGGCACCAGAGACGATGCCCAGACCACCACGTCAGCGACCGCGAGCCGGCCCGCGCCACGCAGGGTGAGCAGGTCAGGTGCGCCGGGTCCAGCTCCCACGAACGAGATCAGCCCAGGCGCCATTAACCCAGTGGCTAATCGCATCAGGCCATCCCATCTCCGGTGCTCCCGGGTGGCCGGTCTTCACTTGCCTGGAGCAGGGTAACGCGCTGGCGCTCACCGCCCGGACAGGGTGAGACAGGCGATCCGGGCCCCGGCCTGGCCTGCCTGGCCGGGGGCCGTTGGGGTCTGCATCCCTTCGTGTATCACGATCGACCCGGGCACCCGGTCGGTGAGGATGAAAGGCACCGTGGCGTTCGACGTGCCGGCGCCTGCGGCGTCAGTGCGCACGTCCAGCCAGATCTCGTTGTTCGGATTGGCGTACTCGGGGTTGGTCGATGGCGCTTGGGGTGTCGCGGCGGGATCCGGGTGATTCTGGAAATGTGGCCCGGCCGCCTCGCCGGTGGCACCACACGCCTTGGTGTGCGCGTGCACCGCGTAGCCCCGGTTGGGAAGCAGCCCGGAAACCGTGAGCTCCGCCCGAGTGGACCCCTCCGACGACGGGATGAGGGCGGCTGTCACGGCTGCACCGACCGGTGCGAGGTCCGGGTTGTAGGTGATCGCCTTCGAGGTCGGGTTCGGTGTCGTGAGGGTGCCGCTCCCAAAGAGGGAGACCGCAGGTTGTGGGCTTTCGCTACCAAGGGGCGGCGTGGGCCTGCTGAGCCCTTGGTAGGCACAGCTCACCGGGATGAGGGCCACAACGGCGCCGATCACGATAAGCGTGAGCCGCCGCCACGCTGTGTGATGTTGGTGCCACGCAGTGTGATATTGATACCGCGCTGTGTGGGATTGATCACCCCGGGGACGTTCCCTCATGCTTGTAGTGTGCCTCATTCCCGTGCGCCACTGCCAGGTGGAAGTCATTGATCGTCAGGGTCGCTTTCCATGGCGTGCACAAAGTTCTTTACGTAGCGCAGTGCCAATTCCTGGCGATCGGTGAGGTGTGGCGCCCAAGCAAGCGCGTCCCCCGCAAAGTGCAATAATTGATCCTGGCTGAGTCTCGACACGATCAGCCGGGCGAGCTCAGCTCCGTCCAGGTCCGGACGCAGGCGTCGCGCGAGCACATACTGGGTGGCCAGCTCGCCATCATGATCTTCGACGCTCATCCGCGATCTCCGTTCGGCCCACCACTTTCGGTGCAGTACCTTTCGGTGCAGCACCATTGTGGCGGCAAGCTGTACGGCGTGCCGAGGGTAGATGTGGGTAGATAAGGGTAAAGAGGGTGACGCTGTGACGCCGGCCCAACATCCGATCGAGGTCGAGTCGTATCGAATCCTCCGCTCCCAGGTGGACACCGCGAGGCTGCGGCCGGGTACCCGCGCGGTGACCGAGCGGGTGATCCACGCCAGCGCGGACCTCGATTACGCCGCTGACCTGGCCTGCGACGAGGACGCGCTCTACGCGGGGCAGCGGGCGCTGGCTAGCGGGGCGCCGTTGGTGGTTGATGTTCGGATGCTCGCCGCCGGCATCACCTCGCGGCCCTGTGTGGTCGCGCTTGACCTGGCGCCAGCGCCTGTGTCGAGACCGGGGCCGGTGCAGGGGCTGACGCGCTGCGCGGCGGGGATCCAGGTGGCCGCCGCCGAGTACCCTCAGGGCGCGGTGTGGGTGGTGGGCAACGCGCCGAGCGCGCTGCGTGAGCTGATCCGCCTCGCCGTGTCCGGCGTGCTGCGTCCGGCGCTGGTCATCGGACTACCGGTGGGCTTCGTCGACGCCACGCAGGCCAAAGCGGCGCTCCGGGACTCGGGTTTGCCCGCGCTGTCCAACCGCAGTGCCAAGGGCGGTACCGCGGTCGCTGCGGCGGCGGTCAACGCGCTGTTGTCCTGGAAGCCGGTCCCGTGAAGACGTACCTCGTGGGGCTGGACCTGACCGGGCGCCGGGTCGTCGTGGTCGGCGCGGGCATGGTCGCTGGGCGGCGGCTGCCGCGACTGATCGCGGCCGGCGCCGACGTGCTGCTCGTCGCCCCCGATGCCACCCCGGCCGTCGAGGCGATGGCCACGGCGGGGGAGCTGCGCTGGGACGTCCGGGGCTACGCCGACGGTGACTTGGAGGGCGCCTGGTATGCCCTGGCCTGCAGCTCCAAGCCTGCGGTCAATGCCGAGGTGGCCGCTGAGGCGCAGCGGCGGCGGGTGTTCTGCGTGCGGGCCGACGATGCGACCGGTGGCAGCGCCGTCACCGCGGCCACCGGGGAACACGATGGGTTGCTCATCGGCGTGCTCGCCGGGCGCCGCCCGCGCCGCTCCGCCGCCGTCCGGGATGCGCTCCTCGATGCCCTCCGCACCGGGGTGGTGGACGATGCCCCGGACGCCGAAGAGCGCAGCACGACTCCGGGGGTGGCGCTGGTCGGCGCGGGGCCGGGTGACCCCGACCTGATCACCGTGCGCGGGCGGCGGTTGCTGGCCCGAGCCGACGTGGTGCTGGCCGACCGGCTCGCGCCTCGGGAGCTGCTGGGCGAGCTCGGCGCGCACGTCACGGTGATCGACGCCGCGAAGGTGCCCTACGGCCGGGCGATGGCCCAGGAGCAGATCAACGCGCAGCTGATCGAGCACGCTCGGGCCGGCCGGTTCGTGGTGCGGCTCAAGGGCGGTGACCCTTACGTCTTCGGGCGTGGCTTTGAAGAAGTGCTGGCCTGCGTGGCTGCCGGGGTGCCGGTGACCGTGGTCCCCGGCATCACCAGCGCCATCTCGGTACCGGCGGTGGCGGGGATCCCGGTGACGCACCGCGGCGTGACCCATGAGTTCGTCGTTGTGTCCGGGCATGTGGCCCCGGGCGATCCCAGCTCGCTGGTGGACTGGTCGGCGCTGGGGCGGCTGCGCGGCACCGTGGTGCTGCTCATGGCGGTGGAGCGAATCGGTGTGTTCGCTGACGCCCTTGTCACTCACGGCCGGCCACCGGACACCCCGGTCGCCGTGATCGCCAACGGTACCTTGCGCGGCCAGCGTGTGGTGCGCTGCACGCTGCGCGAAGCGGCTGACAGTGTCGCTGCGGTCGGGATCCGCCCACCCGCCATCGTCGTCATCGGGCCGGTGGTGGCGCTTGGCGGCCCGTAGTGCGACCGACTGTGCGACCGGATGTGCCGGCACTGGAGATACCGAGCGCACGCGCATGAAGTTGACGAGATGCGGGCTATCGCTGAACTCCTCGAGCTGCCCTCCGCTGAGTACGTCAACATGGTCCCGACGATACTGGTTGAGCCCGGTGGTACTTATCCCGTATTTTTCTACCCTGGGACCGGTACAGTCCAGGGCGCTATCCGCTCAGCTGCTCAACGCCGTCGTGGACATCGCCGATACGGGCCGATTTCTGTCTTACGACAAAGACCGTCGCTGGTCGAGCAAAAAAGCTGAGCTGGTGATCGTCGAAGGAATCGTTCATGAGCCCGGACTTACCATAATACCTACGTTCACCCGTGGGCGCGGTCTGGTCAAGATTCACCACTATGGTGATAGCCTACCGCAGCTAAGCGAGCTGGCTCAGTGGACGCGCCTGCGGTGGACCACCTTCAGCTTGGCGGCTGGTCGGGTCATCTGGTTTCAGCGCGCTCCCGAGGGCGCGAGAACACGGCTGCTGCCGAAAATATTCTGGGACCAGGACAAACACGACCGCAGTGACGTCATACAGCTGACGGACTGCGCTGTCGCTGATACGTTCCCAGCATTTGCTGAAGAGCTCGGGGCAGAGGGATTCGCCTTCCTCTACCAGCGGATGAAGGCCGGACTTCCAGACGGCCCGATCCTCGTCAGGGTCGAAGACCGGCGCATCGTCGGTGCAGTTGGCCCCCTGGGAACTCTGCTCGATTCCACGGGGACGCGAATGCAACCGCCACAGTACTTCGCCGTGCACCCCCACTACCGGCGCAGAGGTCACGGCAGGGCGCTGTGGCGGGCAGCGATGGCGTGGGGCGCGGACAACGGGGCCACGTACTAAAGTCCTACAAGCCGCCGCGGGTAGTGCCTCAGAGGCGCTCTATCTGTCCGAAGGCCTGGCGACACTCGGTTTCGTGTGCAGCAGGGACTTGCTGTAGCAGCCCAAGCCGGCGTCTGCTCATCCGTGGGTTGGTCGTCCTGGTCGAAAGCGGCCCGACGCAGGCGGCTGACCGGGATACTCGGGGCGTAGGCGACCTTGGCCGGGCACCGCAGCGACCGGGACACGTGGGTGCGCGTGGATTCCTGGCCACGCTTGGTGATCCAGCCGCAGGAGTGTCTCGACGTTCTGGTCGGGGGGCATGCCCTCGGGCATCGTCGCGGACGCTTGTTGTTGAGCTTGTCGATATATTTTCTTGAGTCGCTCTCGGAGTAGGCGCCATTGCATCTCATCGATGTTGCTCACGGTGCTAGGGTTCCATGGTGTGCGGGCAGGATGATCGATCCGTCGGCGACAACCTCGCCCCGGTTTGTTTCGCTTTCCATGTCGGCAACCCCGTTTCCGTTCCTGTCGTCAGTGGGCGGTACCCAGAGTCGGGGAGTTACCGGACCGACGGGGTGAAGCCCCAGAATATGGGGACAACCAGTCTGGCACTCAAACCCGACCCTGGGGCCGCAACGATAGTGAAGCCGGTGTGCCGACGGTGCGCGATCGAATGCACACGGTTCACCGCAGCGCGGTCACACTCCGAGCTGCTGTCGCCGTTCGGAGCCTAATGACGGTGTGGGTGGTTTCCAGATCGCTATTCGGCTCCAGATGGCGGGCCCGTAGTGCGACCGACTGTGCGGCACTGGAGGCACAGCATTGTTGTAGCGGCGGGTCGCGAGGTGGTTACGCTGGGCCGGTCAGGGTGACGAAAGAGCGGGGGAGGGGTGCGGGGCGTGGTAGGTGAGCCGGAGGAGCTTGTTGAGATGCGTCGGGTGCTGGGCGGGCAGTTGGCCGCTTTCCGGCAGGCGGCGGGGTTGAGCCAGGGGCGGCTGGCGAAGGCCACGTTTTGTGATCGCACCTCGCTGGCGCATATCGAGAAGGGCCGTTCTCGTGGTGATGAGCGGTTCTGGACGCTGGCTGATGAGCGGTGTGGCGCGCAGGGGGTGTTGCTGGCCGGGTTTCGGGTCTGGGAATCGGCCCGCCAAGATCATGAGGTGCGTGCCCGGGAGGCACTGTTGGCCGAGGCCCAGGCCAAGTCGGAGGTGTTGCGAGCCGCCATGGCCCCGCGGCCGTTTCCCGAGGAGAGTCGGTTGGGCGGGCCTGAGCCGGTGGTGGGTGGCGCTGTCGCTGGCGGTTCGACACTGGCTGGATCGTCGGGGTGTCTGGGGCTGGGCGGTAGCCTGGCGGGGAAGGTGGCCGCCGAGGGGAACGAGGAGGTCCTCGGTCAGCTCGTCACGCTCCTCTGCGGATGGGTAAGTGCGATGAACCGTCGAGAACTGATCGAGTTACTCGGGTGGGCCACCGGCGCGGTGGCCGCCTCGCCCATGGTGGGCGCACTGGACCCCGATGAACAGCAACGCCTGGCTCGCGCCATTGTCTCGCCAAACTGGGTGGATCAGCAGGTCATCGACCACCTGGCGGCCATGCTCCAGTTCTGCAAACACCAAGAGAACACACTGGGCGCCCGCGCGGTGCTGCACACAGTGCTCGCGCAACGACACCTGGTGAGTGATCTCCTCGCGGGCTGCCCGGCCATATTTCGCCCCCAACTACTCTCGGTCTACAGCGACATGTCCAGTTCCGTCGGGTATTACTTCCTTGATCTCAACGATTTCGATAGTGCCTGGCATTATTTCGACAAGGCTCGCGCGGAGGCGCATGACGCAGACAACGCCGAACTCGGTATCCATGCGCTAAGCGAGATGACTTATACTGCCTGCTGGCAGGGTAAGGCGCATGCCGGGATCGACCTCGCTGCGGCCGCCCAGAGCTTGACCAGCAAGACCAGCGATCCATTCATGCTGGTCTGTGTTGCGGACAGGGTTGCCTTGGCCTCTGCGATCGATGGCCGGTACCAGGCCTGTATGGCTGAGTATGAGAGGGCTCAGGATGGCTTGGCATCAGCTGGGCAGGTGCCCGCCGAATCGCCAGCGTATTTTTACAGTGAAGGATTTCTCGCGAGCCAAAAGAGTGAGTGCTTGTTGCGATTGGGGAGGCCGGATGAGGCGGCCGCCAGTGCTCGTGCTGGGTTAGCGTTGTTCGATAACTCTTTTGTGGGTAGTCGGGCGTTCTGTGCGCTTCGGCTGGGTAAGGCATACCTGGAGTCCGGTGAGATCGATGAGGCGGCGCGGGTTGTCGGTAGCGCCGCCAGTCCCATCGCCCAGATCCGGTCAGACCGCCTGGTGCAGGAACTGCGCACGACGCGCGCCCGAATGCAGCCGTGGCAGGACACCCCGGCAGTCAAGGTGCTGGACGAGCAGCTCACCGCTCATGGTCTGATGTTGAGTTCCGCCAGCTGACCCTCCCACAGGCGCGGAGGGGGTTCCTTATGACGTCATCCGGTCAACGAACTCGACGCCGTTGAGGTGATCGATCTCGTGTTGGATCACCCTTGCCACATACCCGGAGTACTGCGCCGTGGCATCGGCCCCCTCCGCTGAGAGGTACTCGACGGTGATGGTCTCGGCTCGTGGCACAAGACCCATGAACCCGGGCACGCTGAAGCAGCCCTCCCAGCCGGTATCAGTTGTCCCGGACTGTTCCACAATCACCGGGTTGATCATCTGTAGCAGGGCGGACGTTGGACGGTCCGGGAACACATCGGTCTTCCTGACCTCAACAACAATCACCTTGACCGAGGCACCGATTTAGAGGACCGCCAGACTAGCACCGTTCAACTCGCGCAACCGATCCACCATGTGTGCCATGAGGTCCGCAACATCGTGGACGTCGCCGATAGCCTGGGTCTCAGCCTTGAGCCGGGGATCACCGACAGTGACGACATCGTCGCTAGCGATACCGGACATCCAGCCACGGTCGCTCTTGGCAAGTTGCATCTGCCGGTCTCCTTCATCATAGTCGTCTAGGTCAGGCGAGGTTTCGGTACTTGTCTGCGATATGTCGTAGCTCAGCGCGAGCCTCATCCCCGAAGACAGCAAGGTGCTCAAGTGCCGCCAGCATCGCGACATACCGCGCGACATCCGCCGGGTTGTCGTAGTACGCAGACCCGCCGATGACCCCGACCACGACGGTGTGCTCGTCGTAAAGGTCGAACCCGCAGGGTGGGAAGACCTTGGCCTGGACCCCCCAGGGGATCACACCGACCCGGACATGAGGGCGCCGGCTCATCTCGGCGATGTGCTCAACCTGCCGCACCATCACCTCGGGACTGCCCACGCGCCAACCCAAGGCACCCGTGGTGAGCACGAAGGTGAACTGGCGGTCTGGTTCCTGGAGGAGCTCAGTGCGCGCTAGCCGTGCGGCAACGCGAGCATCGACCTCCGGCTGCGACAGGGCACCGGAGGTGAACACCGTCTGGACGTACTCCTCGGTTTGGAGCAGGCCCGGGATCACGAGCGGGTGGAACACCGAGAGGTGGGTAGATCGCGCCTCGTTGCGGCGTACTCGTTGTTTGTGGGTTGCCGCGGAGCGGCTGAGGGATACCCGCGCCGGTGTCGCTGCCCGGTGTTGCTCGTGGAGGTCTTGTGCCATCGCGACGAGCTGGCGTCGAATCGCGGCAGAGGCACCCAGCGCGCGGGCGTAGCGGTCGGCGTCCTGCGGAGAGGGGACGAACCGGCCTGCCTCCATCCGCGAGACCTTGGCCTGGGAGAAACCCGCGAGCCGTCCCGCCTCGATGCCGGAGCTCACCCCAGCGTCGTCGCGGATCTTCCGCAACAGCGTGGCTATCTCGCTGTGCGCGACCGGTTGTGACCTCCCTCGGGGCACGTGGTCATGCCACCGGGGTGTCGCGGTGGTAGCGCCGGTGCGCGTCCCACCATGTGCTGAAGTTCATCGCCTGGTTCCACAGCAGCTCGGCGATGGCGAGGAACGGCGCTGCGCTGGCCGAGTCGTCCATCACCTCGGCATGAACAAACCGACCTGTCTCGTCGTAGCGGGAGCGAACGACATGCCTCTCGTCGAGGACGAAGAAATCCCCAATCTGGGCGAGTGCCGGGGTCAGCTCCGCGATGCGGACCTGCTCACCCGCCGCGCTGTTCGGCACGTAGCCCCATTCGCACTCATAACGGACGTAATCCGACAACGGCTCCGCGACAGCATGGAGACGGCGCCAGGCTCGACCTGAGGTCACATCGGCACGGATCCGGTCCAGCCACTTCGTGGACCCCCAGCACCAGCGACGGGGGCACGATCATGGGTTTCCCCTCCCATCCGGGGCTTTCCCGGTCACAAGCGAGTGTCCTTGGCCCGCACAGGTTTAGTCAATCCCTTCTCTTGCATCATACTAGTCATGTGTGTGCATAATAACTACTTCGGTGGGTCGGTCGTCCTGGTCGAAGGTGGCCCAAAGCAGGCTACTGACCCGACACCAGGGGCCAGACGAAGAGCGGAAGGGACACCGCGGTGTGGCTACCCGATGATGTGATCGCCCAGGTCGAGCGTCGGCTGGATCGTGCAAGGAGAGGAGGTGACCATGACGACATCAGGTACCCGGCATGGACCCGATCGCGGCGGTAGGCGACGATAGGCTCATGGACGATGACAACGAGTTCCACCCTGAATCGATCGAGCCATCGGACGATCCAGGCGTCCGGATCAGCGCCTTGAACGGGGCGACGATCATCGTGCGGACCGACCTGGCGACCCGGCTCGTCACCTTGGACTTGGAGGACCCCGAGGGCATGTTGGTCGCGAGTCGGGTCCTCGGCGGAGAGGATCTCCAGCGGCTCGTCGATGCGCTGACTGAAGCGTCGGACCGGGCCCACACGTCTGATGGCCCGGTCGTGGTCGATGTCTCGCAGGTGATTGGTCGGGACTGAAGGCTCGGGACTGAGACGCTAACATGATCACTAGGTTGTCCACGCTGTTCCTGCGAACCCTGCGCGAGGATCCGGCGGACGCCGAGGTGCCCAGTCACAAGCTGCTGGTGCGCGCCGGGTACATCCGCCGGGCTGCCCCAGGGATCTACTCATGGCTGCCGCTGGGCCTGCGGGTGCTGCGCAACATCGAGGCCGTGGTGCGCCAGGAGATGGACGCGATCGGTGGGCAGGAGATCCAGTTCCCCGCGTTGCTGCCCCGGGAGCCCTACCAGGTCACCGGTCGCTGGACCGAGTACGGCGCGAACCTGTTCCGGCTGCACGACCGCAAGGGTGGCGACTACCTGCTCGGCCCTACCCACGAGGAGCTGTTCACGCTCACCGTCAAGGGCGAGCTCAGCTCCTACAAGGACTATCCGGTGATCCTCTACCAAGTGCAGGCCAAGTACCGGGACGAGGAGCGCCCCCGCGCCGGGATCCTGCGTGGCCGGGAGTTCCTGATGAAGGACTCCTACTCGTTCGACCTTTCCGAAGAGGGGCTGGCGCGGTCCTACCAGGCGCACCGCGAGGCCTACGTCAAGATCTTCGATCGGCTCGGGTTGCGCTACGTGATCGTGTCGGCGCACTCCGGCGCGATGGGCGGCTCGACCAGCGAGGAGTTCCTTGCGGAAGCTGAGACTGGTGAGGACACCTTCGTTCGCGGTACCGAGTCCGGGTATGCGGCCAACGTGGAGGCGGTGACCACCCCGGCACCCCCGGAGCTGCCGATCGACGGGCTACCGCCGGCTCGGGTGCTGCCTACCCCGGACACCCCGACCATCGATACGTTGGTGGAACACCTCAATGGGGCGGGCCTGGGCCGCACCTTCAGTGCCGCAGACACCCTGAAGAACATCATGGTCAAGACCCGGCAACCCGGTGCGCGGCAGTGGGAGCCGCTGGGCATCGGCCTGCCCGGCGACCGCGAGGTCGACATGAAGCGGTTGGAGGCCTCGCTGGCCCCAGCCGAGGTGGCGCTGCTCGACGACGCGGACTTCGCCGCGCACCCGTTCCTGATCAAGGGATACATCGGGCCGGGCGCGCTCGGCGCACACGGGATGCGCTACCTCGTCGATCCCCGGGTGGTCCGGGGTACCGCGTGGGCCACTGGCGCCGACCGTCCCGACCACCACGTCGTGGACCTGGTGTGCGGGCGCGACTTCACCCCCGAGGGAACCATCGAAGCCGCGCAGGTGCGCGCCGGGGACCCCTCACCCGATGGGGCAGGCACCTTGGTCACCGCCCGCGGTATCGAGATCGGGCACATCTTCCAGCTCGGCCGCAAGTACACCGACGCCTTCGGGTTGGACGCCCTGGGTCCCGACGGCAAGCCGATCCGGATCACCATGGGTTCCTACGGCATCGGAGTCTCCCGGCTGGTCGGCGCGATCGCCGAGCAGAGTTACGACGCGCACGGGCTGATCTGGCCACGTGAGATCGCCCCGGCCGACGTGCACCTGGTGATCGCGGGTAAAGACGACACGGTCAATGCCGTCGGTGAGCGGCTAGCCGCTGAGCTGGATGCCTCCGGCCTGCGGGTGATCCTTGATGATCGCCCGGCCACCCCTGGCGTGAAGTTCGCTGACGCCGAGCTGATCGGTGTGCCCACCATCCTCGTGGTGGGGCGCGGCCTGTCCTCGGGTGTCGTGGAGGTCAAGGACCGGCTCAGCGGGCAACGCTCCGAGGTGCCGGTGGACGGGGTGGTGGCGCACCTGCGGGAGTTGTGTAGCAAAGAGGCGAGAGTTGGGTAGCAAGGAGGCCAAGGAGGGCTCAGCCTCTTCGTGAGCCTCGTCATGAGGGTGCTCCGGGAAACGGCACCGTCAACGGGCGTATGCTCGCGGTTGCCCGCCAGCGGGTTGCCCGCACGGCCGCTTCGGTGAGCGCATCCAGCGCGGCACCGCGTAGGCCCGGATCAGCGGGGCTGTGCTGGATGGGACTGTGCTCGACCACTGAGCGCCACGCCGCCGCCGCGTCGGTCTCCGCAGTGATTGCCAGCCGGAGGGCCGAGGCGGCGTCGGTGACCGGTTCTGGGGTGAGGTAGCCCGGTTCGGGCGGCATCGGCGGCGCGCCCGCGTCGATCAGTACCCGCTCGGTGGCGTCGCGCCGAGCCTGATGCGCGCTCACGGCCTCGTCGAGCTGAGCCTCCAGTGCACCCGAGACAAAGGCCGCTACCACACCATAAGCCCAGATCGCGGCATGCTCAGCAGCCAAGGCGCCCTGCAAGGCATTCACCGGCAGCTGCCTGGGGATCATGCCGGCACCTTCCTGGGGATCATGACAGCAGCGCTGCGTGGCTTGCGCAGCAGGCCGCTACTGACGCCAGCAGCGCCGCGCGGTAGCCAGGCAGTGTCATGGCCAGTTCGGCTGCCTCGTCTTGTGCCGCGCGCACTGCCTGGGCCAGAGTTCCTCGAGCGCCGGCCAGGTCGGGAATGGCCGGCAGGGGCGCAACCGGCGCCGACCCGCTGCGGGAAGCTGGCCTGGGCCGGGCCCGGCCCAGTTCGGCGCGCAGCGTCGCCGCATGCGTCATCCGGTCTGTGGCCAGCGCCGTGGCCGCCGCGGCCAACACTGGGTCGGCGTGGCCCGCCGGTTGGGTCGCTAGTTGGGCCACCGCCGTCGCCAGGGCCGCGTCAGCCTCGGCGCGTCGGGCTGGTGACTCCAGCGGATCGGGTCCCTTGGGTGCGCGTGTTGGTAGGGTGCACCCGGCCAGCGCCGCCGGGCCGGCCAGGAGCAGGGTGGCTCCGGCGGCCAGCACGCGGCGACGGTGGGGGCCGGCTCCTGGCATGATTGACCATCTTTCCAGGACCCCGGTTTGCTGTGCGGCCAGCACTGTGATCCGCTCGACGTGGGTTGGTTCCGTGACGCGATACCCTAGGTAATCCCGACCGGAGTACGCCGCGCTGGGTCGTCGCCCGTCCCCCACGTCGTAGCCACGTCCTAAGACACGCCCTAGACAGACAATCACTTCTCCACAGGAGGCCACGGTGACCGCGCAGCCTGCGAGTCCCGGCTCAGTGACCGAGTCGGTGGTGCGCGACGCGGTGGCCGGCACCGGGTTTGAGCTCGAGAGCCTGGAGGAGGTGCGCGCAGGCCAGCGCTGGCTGATTCGAGTGATCGTCGATTCGGACGCCGGCGTCGGGCTGGACGACATCGCCACGGTGAGCCGCGCGGTGTCGCTGGTCCTGGACCAGAGCGATGAGCTGATCGCGGGGCCCTACACCCTCGAGGTGACCTCGCCTGGAGTGGACCGGCCGCTGACCCAGCCACGGCACTGGCGGCGAAACCGGCTGCGGCTGGTCCGGGTTGCCCTGGAATCCGGGGCAGAACTCCTCGGCCGGATCGGTGACTGCGACGATGAGGGCGTCACGCTGTTGGTGTCGGGAGCCCTTCGCCGGGTGCGCTACGCGGAGCTGCGCCGCGCGGTGGTGGAAGTGGAATTTCGCCAGCCGCCCGCCGCCGAGCTCGCGGTACTCGATGGCACGAGACGGCAGGAGTTGGAGGAATGGTGAACGTCGACATCGCCGCGCTGCGCGCCATTGAACGGGACAAGGACATCTCCTTCGAGACGGTTCTCGAGGCCATTGAGACTGCACTGCTCACCGCGTACAAGCACACCGACGGCCACCAACCGAACGTGCGCATCGACGTCGACCGCAAGACCGGCTTGGTCCGGGTGCTGGCCCACGAGCTCGACGACGACGGCAACGTCGGTCAGGAGTGGGACGACACCCCTGAAGGGTTCGGCCGAATCGCGGCCACCACGGCCCGTCAGGTCATTCTGCAGCGGCTGCGCGACGCCGAGCACGAGCGCACCTTCGGTGAGTTCTCGGCCAAGGAGGGCGAGATCGTCGCTGGGGTAGTGCAACGCGACGCCAGAGCCAACTCCCGTGGTGTGGTGGTGGTCCAGATCGGCGAGACCGAGGGCGTGATTCCGCCGGTGGAGCAGGTGCCGAGGGAGACCTACCGGCACGGTGAGCGGATCAAGTGTTATGTCGTGGGGGTATCCCGGGGACTGCGCGGACCGCAGATCACCTTGTCCCGCACGCATCCCAATCTGGTCCGCCGGCTGTTCGCCCTGGAGGTTCCCGAGATTGCCGATGGAACCGTGGAGATTCCCGCGGTGGCCAGGGAGGCGGGGCATCGTTCGAAGATCGCCGTCCGGTCGACCGTCGCGGGAGTCAACGCCAAGGGCGCCTGTATCGGACCGATGGGGCAGCGGGTCCGCAATGTGATGAGTGAGCTGGGTGGTGAAAAGATCGACATCATCGACTACGCCGAGGACCCGGGGACGTTCGTGGGTAATGCGCTGTCCCCAGCGAAGGTTGTCTCGGTACAGGTGATCGATGCCCGAGCCAAGACGGCCCGGGTCGTCGTCCCCGATTTCCAGCTGTCGCTGGCGATCGGTAAGGAGGGGCAGAACGCCCGGTTGGCTGCCCGGTTGACCGGGTGGAAGATCGACATTCGAAGCGACACCGACCCCATGGCGTCCCCTTCGGCCCGCCCTGCGCGCACCGAGGTACCGGTGACCAATGCCGGTACTCCGCCCGCTGCGCCGACGCGCTAGAATCGTGGTGTCCCGCCGTCGGGGGACGGTCTACGCCTGCCCGGACGAGGTCCGGTGCCGCCGCGAGCGGCCCGCCGAGCCAGTCCGGACCTGCGTGGGTTGCCGGACCAGGGCGGCGACTTCCGGATTGCTGCGTGTGGTGGCGGTAGATGGGATCTTGGTCCCGGACCCGCGGCGTCGGTATCCCGGTCGAGGTGCGTGGGTGCATCTCGATATCGGATGCCTACGTCTGGCCGAGCGGCGCCGGGCCTTCCTGCGGGCGCTGCGCCGCGCGGGCGCGCTCGACACCGCTGCGGTACATGCCTTTCTCGCGTAGCCGTGCGGAGACGTGTGAGGTCCTCAGTTCGCTGGGGACGTACCCGACGTCCGGGACCGCCCCGGGCTCGGTCAACGCAGAGAGCAGGTCGATTCCGAAATGTACCCGCAGTCGTGAAGCTCTGACAGCGATGGACATGCACTAGTAACGGGGTCGAGCGGGATTGCCGCCGGCTCCACCAGTGAGGAGAGCAGTGGCAGGCAAGGCCCGCGTGCACGAGCTCGCGAAAGAGCTCGGTGTCACCAGCAAAGAGGTACTCAAGAAACTCGCCGACCTCGGTGAGTATGTGAAGTCAGCCTCCTCGACGGTGGAGGCCCCGGTCGCTCGCAAGCTTCGTGACTCATTTCCCTCTGGTGGTCGCTCTGGAGCCAAGCTGCCGCACGCCGACGGCGCGGTGGCCAGTGGCCGCGTGAGCAGCGGTGACTCCAGTGGGATCCACCCCACGGCCGGTGGGGCCACTGCTAAGCCTGGCCCTGCGCCTTCGCCCGCCCGTCGAGGAGAATCCGTTCCTGGCGGTGTCTCTCCGAGGGTCCCAGCTCCAGAGGTTCCTGCTCCCGGGGTGGTCCCTGCCCCAGGGATCTCTCCTCTGGGGGTCCCGCAGCGCCCGACACCAGCGCAGCGCCGGATAGCTCCGGCTGGTCCGGCCGTCGGCGAGCCCCCATCCGTCGGTGACCGCCCGGCCGTGACCACGAGCCCGGCGACACCCCGTCCTGCCGCGGCGGAGCATCGGGCGGTTGCGCAACCTCAGCCAGCCGGGCAGCACCCTGGATCGCGGCCTGACGATGGCGGTGGCCCTGCTCCCGCTGTCGCCGGAGCTGCTCCCGGGAACTCCCGCCCCCGGTTGCCGAAGCCGGGTCCGCGCTCGCCCCGGGTCGGCAACAACCCCTTTGGCGTCGGTAGTTCCGCGCCGCCGCGTTCGTTAGGGCAGCGACCCGGCCCGGCCGCGAGTCCAACCGGGCCGAGCAACCCGCCACCCCGTTCGGGCGGAGGTAACCGCCCGGCCTCCGGCCGCAGCGGCTCGCCCGGCAGCGGTGGACCGCGGCCGAATCCCGGCATGATGCCGCCCCGGCCCCCCGGCCCGGGGACTGGGCCGAGCCGTCCGGGGCGGCCCGGTGCCGGTGATGGCGGGCGCGGTGGCCCAGGAGGTCCCGGCGGTGGCCGTGGGCCCGGTGGCCGTGGGCCCGGTGGTGGTGGTTTCCGTGGCGGTGGTGGCGGTGGGGCACCCGGTGGCCCCGGGGGTGCTGGCGCTCCCGCTGGCGGTGGCGGCTTCCGAGGAGGACCGACGCGTCCCGGCGGCGGCGGCGGTGGTGGCGCTGGTGGCGCTGGTGGCGCTGGCGGTCGTGGCCGTGGCGGTGGCGCCGCTGGTGCCTTCGGCCGGCCTGGTGGTCCGGCGCGCAAGGGCCGCAAGTCCAAGCGGCAGAAGCGCCAGGAGTTCGACAACATGCAGGCGCCGTCGGTCGGCGGCGTCCGGCTGCCGCGCGGCACCGGCGAGATCGTCCGGCTGCGTCGCGGCTCCTCGCTCACCGACTTCGCCGAGAAGATCGACGCCAACCCGGCCGCGCTGGTGCAGGCGTTGTTCCATCTGGGCGAGATGGTGACGGCAACCCAGTCCGTCTCTGACGACGTGCTGGAGTTGCTCGGTCAGGAGATGAACTACAAGATCCAGGTCGTCAGTCCCGAGGATGAGGATCGTGAGCTGCTGGAGTCCTTTGACCTGTCCTATGGCGAGGATTCCGGCGGCGAGGAGGACCTCGCGTCCCGTCCGCCGGTGGTCACCGTGATGGGCCACGTCGACCACGGCAAGACCCGCCTGCTGGACACCATCCGCAAGGCCAACGTGATGGGCGGTGAGGCCGGTGGGATCACCCAGCACATTGGCGCTTACCAGGTCGCCGCCGAGCTGGAGGGCTCGGAGCGGCTGATCACCTTCATCGACACGCCGGGCCACGAGGCGTTCACCGCCATGCGGGCCCGCGGGGCGCGCTCGACCGACATCGCGGTACTGGTGGTGGCCGCCGACGACGGCGTCATGCCGCAGACGGTAGAGGCGATCAATCACGCGAAGGCCGCTGGGGTGCCGGTCGTGGTCGCGGTGAACAAGATCGACAAAGAGGGCGCGGACCCAACCCGGATCCGTGGCCAGCTCACCGAGTACGGGTTAGTGTCTGAGGAGTACGGCGGCGACACCATGTTCGTCGATATCTCCGCCAAGGATGGCACGAACATCGACTCGCTCCTGGAGGCGATCCTGCTCACTGCGGATGCCTCGCTGGACCTGCGGGCCAACCCAGAGATGGAGGCCCAAGGGGTGGCGATCGAGGCGCATCTGGATCGCGGTCGCGGTCCGGTGGCCACGGTGCTGGTGCAGCGGGGCACCCTGCGGGTTGGCGACTCAGTGGTCGCCGGTGACGCCTACGGGCGGGTCCGCAGGATGGTCGATGAGCATGGCGGTGACATCATCGAGGCACTGCCCTCGCGTCCGGTTCAGGTCATCGGGTTCACCTCGGTACCGGGTGCCGGTGATAACTTCCTGGTCGTCGACGAGGACCGCATCGCTCGCCAGATCGCCGATCGCCGGCGCACCCGGGAGCGCAACGCCGATCTCGCCTCCCGCCGCCGCCGGGTCAGCCTGGAGGACCTGGACCAGGCGCTCAAGGAGACCAGCGAGCTCAACTTGATCCTCAAGGGCGATAACTCCGGTACGGTGGAGGCACTGGAGGACGCCCTACTGAAGATCGACGTCGGCGACGAGGTAGAGCTGCGAGTGATCTCCCGGGGCGTCGGTGGCATCACCGAGAGCGATATCAACCTCGCCATCGCGGATGACACCATCGTGCTCGGGTTCAACGTTCGGGCCGACGGTAAGGCCACCGCACTGGCCAACCGCGAGGGCGTGGAGATCCGCTATTACTCGGTGATCTACCAGGCGATCGATGAGATCGAGCAGGCGCTGAAGGGCATGCTTAAGCCGGAGTACGAGGAGGTGGCACTCGGCCGTGCCGAGGTCCGCGATGTGTTCCGGTCCTCCAAGGTCGGCACCATCGCCGGCTGCATGGTCACCTCAGGGGAGATCCGGCGCAATGCCAAAGCCCGGCTGCTGCGCGACAACGTGGTTGTCCGCGAGGACTTCACGGTCTCCTCACTGCGCCGGTTCAAGGATGACGCATCATCGGTCCGGGAGGGCTTCGAGTGCGGTCTCACGCTCTCGTCCTACCACGACCTCCGGGTTGGCGACGAGATCGAGACATACGAGATGCGCGAGAAGCCCCGTACCTGACCATCGTGGGGTTGGTGGTCCTCACGGGCTACCAACCCTTCCGATGGTGGTCTTCACGAGCTACCAATCCCGGTGGTGAGCGGTGTACGTCGGCGCTGTGGAGTTAGATGTCTTGTTCGGCGATGTTCATTCCCTGAAGCAGAAGCGCTCGCTGGTCCGGCCCGTCATCGCGGAGCTTCGGCGGCGTTTCGAGGTCGCGGTGGCCGAAGCCGGGCACGCGGACCTGCACCGGCGGTCGCTGATCGGGGTGGCCGCCGTTGCCGCCGACGCCCGCCACGTGCGTGACGTGCTCGAGGCGTGTGAGCGGTTGGTGGCCGGGCGACCGGAGCTGGAGTTGCTGGCCGCCCGGCACCGGCTGCTGGGCCCGGACGACGACTAGAGAGGCAATGCTGCGATGGTCGACCACCCACGGGCCCGCCGGCTCGCCAAACGGATCGCCCAGATCGTCGCGTCGGGACTGGAGCATGAGGTCAAAGATCCCCGGCTGACAATGGTGACGATCACCGACGCGAAGGTCACCGGGGACCTCCGGGACGCGACGGTCTACTACACGGTGCTCGGAGAGACCGTCGATACGCCGCCGGACACCGCCGAGGCGGCTGCCGCGCTGGCCAGTGCGACCGGCGTGTTGCGTTCCCTCGTTGGGCGGGGAACAGGTGTTCGGTTCACCCCCACCCTGACCTTCTGCTGCGACGACATCCCGGACGGGGTGCGCCGGATTGACGAGTTGCTGGCTCGCGCGCACGACGCCGATGCCAAGGTCGCCCGCATTGCGGCGGGCGCGTCGCCCGCCGGTGAGCCGGACCCGTACCGGCTGCCCCGCGACGCTGGCGCCGATGATGACTGACCGCGCCCGGGACCCGGAACTGTGGCACCGGGAGTTGCGAGTTGCGGCGGAGCTCGTCAACCGCGCGACCGACGTCACGCTCGTTGCCCACGTGCATCCCGACGCCGACGCGCTGGGCAGCGCGCTGGCTCTGGGGTTGGCACTTCGCCAGCGCGGCGCCGTAGCGCGGGTGAGCTTCGGTGCGCCGGCCGAAACTCCGGAATCGTTGCGCGGGCTCGACGTCGCTGATCTCATCGTGCCGCCAGACCAGGTACCCGCGCGCCTGGAGTTGCTCGTTGCCCTGGACACGGCGAGCCGAAGCCGGCTGGGCTGCCTCGCTGACCGGGTGGATACCGCCAGCGCCGTGCTCGTGATCGACCACCACGCCACCAACGACCGATTCGGTACCCACAATCTGGTGGATCCCGGCGCGGAGGCCACCGTGGTGCTGGTGCTCGAGTTGCTTGACGCGCTTCAGGCCCCGCTGGATGAGCCGATGGCGCGCTGCCTCTACGCCGGCCTGCTCACCGACACCAGCTGTTTTCGCCGGGCCGACCCGGGTACGCACGCGCTGGCAGCCCGGCTGCTAGCTGCGGGAGTCGATCCCGACGCCACCGCCCGGGAGTTGCTGGACACCCACCCTTTCGGCTGGTTGGCCATGCTCGCAGCGGTGCTCGGTCGCGCGCGACTCGAGCCCGCATCGGCACAGGGCCTGGGGCTGGTGCACACCACGGTGCGGCTGGCTGACGTGGTAGGCCTGCGCAGCGAGGAGGTCGAGAGCGTAGTAGATCTTGTGCGGACCACCTCCGAGGCCGAGGTCGCCGCAGTGCTCAAGGAGACTGGCCCGGACCGGTGGTCGGTGTCGCTGCGCGCCAAGCAGCGCCTCGACGTCTCCGCCGCCGCGGCTGAGCTCGGTGGTGGCGGCCATCGCCTCGCTGCCGGTTTTTCCGCCGACGGCACCATCGCCGACGTCCTGGACGCCCTGCGCACCGCCCTGCACCGCGCGCCCATGATCCCAGTCACGTGAGCGCAGTGGTTGGCGGTCTGGTGGTGGTGGACAAGCCCGCCGGGATGACCTCGCACGACGTGGTCGCCCAGCTGCGCCGGCTACTGCGCACCCGCCGGATCGGGCACGCCGGCACCTTGGATCCGATGGCCACCGGCGTGCTCGTCTGTGGCGTGCAGCGCGCCACCAAGCTGCTCGGGCATCTCCCGTTGGAGCCCAAGGTCTACCAGGGCACGGTCCGGCTCGGCGCGTCTACCAGCACCGACGATGCCGAAGGCGAGCGCACCGGCGGCGCCGACGCGTCCACGCTGGACGAGCGGGAGATCCTCGCGGCCATCGCGGGCCTGCGCGGCGCCATCGAGCAGGTGCCCAGCACAGTGAGCGCGGTCAAGATCGGTGGCCGGCGAGCCTACGCGCTGGCTCGCGCCGGTGAGCACGTGCTGTTGAGCGCCCGCCCGGTGATCGTGTCCCGGTTCGAGCTCCTCGCGCTGCGTCGCGGCGACGCCGTGACCGACCTCGACGTGCTGGTTCAGTGCAGCGGCGGCACCTACGTCCGAGCGCTGGCCAGGGACCTCGGCGCCGCGTTGGGAGTCGGGGGACACCTCACCGCGCTGCGCCGTACCCGGGTAGGCCCTTTCGGTTTGGATGCCGCCCGCACCCTCGACGAGCTGGTGGGTGAACCGCGGCTCTGCGCTGAGCTAGACGAGGCGGTGGCTACCGCGTTCGGCGCGTTCGGCCACCGTGTAGTGGACCCCCAGCAGGTCCGGGTACTGGCTCATGGTGGATCGTTGCCGGCGGTCGGGCTGGCCGGAACGCACGCCGCGATCGACTCGCAAGGACACGCCATCGCCCTGCTCACTGAACGTGATGGGCAGGCCCGTCCGGTCCTGGTGCTGCGTCCCGCGGGCGACTTCGGTTCGGCGCGGCAGTCCAGTTAGCCTCACGTCCGTGCAGCGCTGGCGTGGGATAGAGGCCGTCCCGAACGGATGGGGCCGCAGCGTGGTCACCATCGGTGTGTTCGACGGGATGCACCGCGGTCACATCCAGCTGGTGGGCCAAGTGGTGCGGCGCGCCCGGGAGATGGACCTTCCGGGGGTGCTGATGACCTTTGACCCGCACCCCTCGGAGGTGGTCCGCCCCGGCAGCCATCCGGCCCAGCTCACGACCCTTCGTCGTCGGGCCGAGCTGGTCGAACAACTCGGGGTGGAGGTGTTCTTGGTGCTGCCGTTCACCCTTGAGCTGTCCCGGATGCCGGCCGACGAGTTCGTCCATGCGGTGCTCGTCGAGCGCCTGCACGTGGCGGAGGTGGTGGTGGGCGACAACTTCACCTTCGGGCATAAAGCGGCCGGAAACATCGAGCTGCTGCGGGAGCTGGGCCGGCGGTTCGGTTTCACCGCCGAGGGCGTGGGGCTGCTTTCCCGGGGCGAGCTGAGGTTCTCCTCCACCTACATCCGCTCCTGCATCGACGCCGGTGACGTGGCGGCCGCAGGCATCGCGTTGGGGCGCCCACACCGGGTAGAGGGGATCGTGGTCCGCGGCGACCAGCTTGGCCGCAGCCTGGGCTACCCGACGGCGAACCTGTCAACCCCGCGGCACGCCGCGATCCCCGCCGACGGTGTGTACGCGTGCCACTTCGTGCACCGCCGCCGGGAACTAGCGGCGGCAGTCTCGATCGGCACCAACCCGACGTTCTCCGGACGGGAACGCCGGGTGGAGGCATACGTGCTGGATCTGGACGAGGACTTTTACGGCGAGCGGGTGGCGCTGGACTTTGTCGAGCGGTTGCGCGGCATGTACCGCTTCGACACCCCTGAGCAGCTCGTGGCCCAGATCGACGACGACGTGGCGCGCACCCGCGAGGTGTTCGACCGGACCAGGTGAGGGGGATCACCGTTCGCTGTCTCCCCAGCGCCGGTGAGCGCGTCTGGGGTCGAGCCTGGGGTCCTGGCAGGATGCCAGTACGGGGCACGGAAAGGAGTCCGGTGGACGAGCAGCTCGCTGTCGCGCGCAACGTCGCCCTGCAGCGGGAGTGGTACGGGGAGCCGCTCGGCGACCGGGTGCGGCGACTCGTGGTCGCCTTCGCTGTCTCCCAGGCGCAGTTGGCCGAGGTCCTCGGGCTGAGTGCGCCGATGCTCAGCCAGCTGATGAGCGGGCGTCGAGCGAAGATCGGCAATCCTGCGGTGCTGGCTCGCATGGTGATGTTGGAGCGCCGAGTGCTCACCCCGGAGGTTGCTTCCGGTGACCCAGCCGCGATTCGTACCGCGTTGGAGCAGGTCCGCGACTCCCGGCCCACCGTCAGCCGGCCCACCGTCAGTGGGGAGACCCTGCCGGTCGAGGCGCACAGCGACGAGGTGCTCGTCTCGGCGTTGCGCGCGTTGGCCCCTGGGGCCGAGCTGGCTGCCGCGGCCCGCCTGTTGCGCGAGGGGTTCCCGTTGCTGGCCGGATTGCTGGAGCACGCCGCTGGCCCCGACCACGACGCTGGCCTTGACCACGACCCTGGGCGATCGAGGGCGGTCCCGGACGCCGACGCGTGAGCTGGTAGTCTCGCCAGGTCGGCTGCGGTCCGTGGCGGTCGGCTCTGCCGACAGCTGCCAATAGCTATCGGCAGCTGTCGCATAATTATGCGGCCCGCACGGTACGATGATGACAGGAGAAGATTGATCCGTGGCGCTGTCCACCGAACAGAAGACTGAGATCCTGGCCGAATATGGGCTTCGGGGGGGGGACACTGGTTCCCCTGAGGCGCAAGTGGCCCTGCTGACCAAGCGGATCAGGGACCTTACCGAGCACCTCAAGCAGCACAAGCACGACCATCACTCCCGGCGTGGCCTGCTACTCATGGTCGGTCGCCGCCGCAACTTGTTGAGTTATCTCGCCAAGGTCGACATCGCGCGCTACCGATCCCTGATCGAGCGCCTCGGCCTGCGCCGCTGACCCCGCAGTGTTGACTACACAGCGCTGACCACAAAGGGCTGGCAACCCGAGCCAGCACCACATACACAATCACACATCGCCTCACGAGCCGCCTCGTCACCGTCGTCGGGACCGTCGTCCGCCGGTCCTCGGTAGTGGCTCCCGAGAGCACCGCACCATGCTCCGGGGGCTTCGATCGAAGACCGGCCTGTTGTCCTCGCTCCCGCGCCGATGGTGCCTTGCCGGGCCCGTGTCGCGAGGAGGAGAAGAATTGACCCACCCTACGACAAGCACCGCCACCCCGACGGCGCATGAGATCCATGAGACAATCGCCCTGCTGGACAACGGTGTCTTCGGTACCCGCACCGTGCGGTTCGAGACCGGGCGGCTGGCTCGGCAGGCCGCTGGAGCTGTGGTCGCGCACCTCGACGACGAGACGATGCTGTTGTCCGCCACCACGGCGTCCAAACAGCCCAAAGACCAGTTCGACTTCTTCCCACTGACCGTCGACGTTGAGGAGCGGATGTACGCCGCCGGGCGCATCCCCGGCTCCTTCTTCCGCCGTGAGGGCCGCCCGTCCACGGACGCGATTCTCACCTGCCGGCTGATCGATCGCCCGCTGCGGCCCTGCTTTGTGGATGGGCTGCGCAACGAGGTCCAGGTCGTCGTCACCGTGCTCAGCCTCAACCCGGCTGATCCCTACGACGTGCTCGCCATCAACGCCGCGTCGGCGTCCACTCAGCTGTCCGGTTTGCCGTTCTCCGGCCCAATCGGAGCTACCCGGGTAGCTCTGGTGAGACAAGACGAAGGCGGCAGCCAGTGGGTCGCTTTTCCGACTCATGAGCAGATCAGTCGCGCGGTATTCGACATGGTCGTCGCGGGCCGGATAGTCGGTGCGGGTCCCACCAGCGATGTGGCGATCATGATGGTCGAGGCCGAGGCCACCGCGGCCACCATTGAGCTGATTGCCGGTGGTGCCCAAGCTCCGACCGAGGAGGTGGTGGCTGCCGGGCTGGAGGCCGCCAAGCCGTTCATCCGTACCTTGTGCCAGGCCCAGCGCGAGCTGGCCGCGGCTGCCGGCAGCTCGGAGCTGGAGTTCCCCACCTTCCCCGCGTACCAGCCCGATGTCCTGGATGCCCTCCGTGAGGTGGTGGCCGACGAGTTGGCTCAGGCCTTGGTCATCGAGAGCAAGCAGGAGCGGGAGAACCGGCTCGATGAGCTCAAGGCCGGTGCCCTGGGGCAGCTTGCTGAGCGCTTCGCCGGCCGGGAGAAAGAGATCGGCGCCGCGTTCCGGGCCGTGAACAAGGCAGCGGTACGTCAGCGCATCCTGCGTGACAAGGTACGCATGGACGGTCGCGGTATCACCGATATCCGGCCGCTCTCGGCTGAGGTCGATATGATTCCCCGGGCACACGGTTCGGCGTTGTTTGAACGCGGCGAGACCCAGATCCTCGGCGCCACCACGCTGAACATGCTGCGTCTGGAGCAGCAGATCGACTCGCTGGGCCCCGAGACCACCAAGCGCTACCTGCACCACTACAATTTCCCACCATTCTCCACTGGTGAGACTGGTCGGGTGGGCTCGCCCAAGCGGCGCGAGATCGGTCACGGTGCGTTAGCTGAGCGGGCGCTGATCCCGGTGCTGCCCAGCCGCGAGGAGTTCCCCTACGCGATTCGCCAGGTCTCCGAGGCGTTGGGTTCCAACGGCTCCACATCGATGGGCTCGGTCTGCGCGTCCACGATGTCCATGTTCAACGCGGGAGTTCCGCTCAAGGCGCCAGTGGCGGGTATTGCCATGGGCCTGGTGTCAGGTGAAGTCGATGGCAAGGACACTTTTGTCGCGCTCACCGACATCTTGGGCGCCGAGGATGCCTTTGGCGACATGGACTTCAAGATCGCTGGTACCAGCGCGTTCGTGACCGCATTGCAGCTGGACACCAAGTTGACCGGGATTCCCTCAGACGTCCTGGCCGGGGCGCTATCCCAGGCCCGAGATGCTCGGCTGACCATCCTCGAGGTGATGGCGCAGGCCATCGACGGGCCGGATGAGATGAGCCCGTACGCCCCGCGCGTCACCGCTATCAAGATCCCGATCGATAAGATCGGTGAGGTGATCGGTCCGAAGGGCAAGATGATCAATTCGATCACCGATGAGACCGGCGCGGACATCTCCATCGAGGACGACGGCACGATCTATGTCGGCGCCAACGACGGTCCGTCCGCCGAGGCCGCTATCGACCGCATCAACGCCATCGCCAACCCGCAGTTGCCCAAGGTCGGGGAGCGGTTCCTCGGCACCGTGGTGAAAACTGCGGCTTTCGGCGCCTTCGTCTCGCTGGTACCTGGCAAGGATGGTCTGGTGCACATCTCCAAGCTGGGTAATGGCAAGCGCATCGGCAAGGTTGAGGACGTGGTGAAGGTCGGCGACAAGTTGCGCGTCGAGGTGGCCGACATCGACAACCGCGGCAAGATCAGCCTGGTGCCGGTGAGTGACGACAACACAGTCGCCGCCTCAGGTATCGACCCCGCCGCGGACACCGCTGAGGTCCCGGCCGGCACGTGAGCCTGCGGGAGCACCCCCAGATGGGAATGCTTCAGGACGGAACGCTCCAGCGCAGCGTGTTGCCCTCCGGCTTGCGGGTGGTGACCGAGCAGCTGCCTAGCTCGCGCTCCGCCCTGGTAGGGATGTGGGTTGCGGTGGGCTCGCGTGACGAGCCTGCCGCAGTGGCTGGCGCGGCGCACTACCTGGAGCACCTGCTGTTCAAGGGCACCGCACGGCGCTCCGCCATGGCGATCGCCCAGGAGATCGACGCGGTGGGTGGTGAGCTCAATGCGTTCACCACCAGGGAGCACACCTGCTATCACGCGCACGTGCTCGACTCTGACCTCGAGCTCGCCGTCGATCTGGTGTGCGACGTGCTGGGTGATGCCCTCCTCGAGGAGTCCGACGTGGACATCGAGCGCGGCGTGGTGCTCGAGGAGATTGCGATGCGTGACGACGACCCGGAGGATCTGCTGCATGACGAGTTCTGCGCCGCGTTGTTCGGGTCGCATCCCCTGGGACGCCCGGTGCTGGGCACTGAGGAGTCGGTCACCGGGATGAGCCGCGAGGCGCTGCACCGCTTCTACCGGCGGTGCTACACCCCGGAGCGGATGGTGCTGACGGTGACCGGCAACGTCACGCACGGCGCGGTGCTGGCTGCGGTGGCCCGCAGTTTCGGACACCACCTGATCGGTTGCGCGCAACCCGTGCACCCGCGCCGCGGCCGGGCCGAGGTCACCGACCGGCGCGCATTGGCCTTGTGCCCCGACTCGTCCGAACAGGCCCACCTCATGCTGGGGGTGCAGGCCATCGACCGGTACGACGACCGGCGCTACGTGCTCGGCGTGCTCAACGCCGCGCTGGGTGGTGGGATGAGCTCCCGGTTGTTCCAGCAGGTCCGCGAGCAGCGTGGACTGGCTTATTCGGTGTATTCCGCGGTGGACCGTTACGCCGACATCGGCAGCCTGTCGATCTACGTCGGCTGCTCCCCGGGCCGGCTGGGTGACGTGGCGGTGGTGGTCGGTGACGTGCTGGCTGGCCTGGCCTGTGACGGCCTGTCCGATACCGAGCTGGCTCGTGGCAAGGGACAGCTGCGGGGCGGGCTGGTGCTGGGTCTGGAGGATGCTGGTTCTCGGATGACGCGGATCGGCACCGCGGAGCTCGATCATGGCGAGCACCACACCGTCGAACACGAGCTACGCCGGATTGACGCGGTGACTGAGGAGCAGGTCGGTGAGCTCGCCCGCGAGCTGCTGCGCCGGCCGATCACCGCCGCCGTGGTGGGCCCCTACGCTCATGCGGAGGATCTGCCCGATGAGATAGCGGAGTTGATCGCATGACCCCCGCGCAGCGGATGCTCCCGGCTCAGAACCGCTCGGATGAGAACCCCATCCGGGTCGGGGTGCTCGGGGCTCGCGGTCGGGTGGGCACCGAGGTGTGCAAGGCTGTGGACGTCGCTGCGGATATGGAACTCGTCGCGATGGTCGACGCGGGTGACTGGATGTTCAACGTCGCGGACGCGGGCGCCGAGGTGGTCGTCGACTTCACTCATCCCGATGTGGTGATGGACAATGTGCGCTTCTGCGTGGATCAGGGCATTCACGCCGTGGTGGGCACCACCGGGTTCACCGAGGCTCGGCTGGCCCAGGTCCGCGAATGGCTTGCGCCCAAGCCGGGCCTGGGGGTACTGATCGTCCCCAACTTTGCTATCGGGGCGATCCTGTCGATGCGGTTCGCCGCGATGGCCGCCCGATTCTATGAATCGGTGGAGATCGTGGAACTGCATCACCCACGCAAGGCCGACGCACCGTCGGGCACTGCGGCCCGCACTGCGGCGCTCATCGCGGCTGCCCGCGCACAGGCCGGAATGGGCCCGCCCCCGGATGCCACCACCCGTGCCCTATCCGGGGCCCGGGGCGCCGACGTCGACGGAGTGCGCGTCCATGCGGTGCGGTTGACTGGGCTCGTCGCGCACCAGGAGGTGTTGCTGGGCACCGAGGGCGAGACGCTGACAATCCGCCACGACACCCTGGACCGCTCCTCTTTCATGCCCGGCGTCCTGCTAGCCGTCCGCACTGTCCCCCACCGCCCCGGCCTCACCGTAGGCCTAGAACCCCTGCTCGACCTGTAACCCCCTTCGATCGCTATTCGCAGCCCCACCAAGCACTGACCGACGCCGATCCGTAACTGTGGCAGTCGGATTAGCGCGTGCCCCGTGGATCTTTTGATGATCAGCCCTGCGGTCGCCGAGTTCGACAGCAGGGCTGTTGGGGCCGAGCTGAGCAGCTCTGAGGTCGAACTCGGCGAACTGAGACCGCCCACGAGCTGGCCACCCTCTCCCGTCCAATGATCCACAGGACACGGCCTAGCGCCAGGGCCGACAGGAGCGGGGTGCGGGTGGGTGAGGGGGCTGCGCTGTTAGGTGGCGGTGGTGGTCAGGCGCTCGCGCAGCTCGGCGACGCCGGGGCTGGTGTGGCAGGGCTCCAGCACGGTGCGCAACCGGTGGAGCCGGACGTGGGCCCGGGGGGAGTGCACCGCGGTGACCGCGTCCACGGCCTGGTGACCGACGCTGACCGCAGTGTCGATGTCCCCGGCCAGGGCGTGCGCCCCGGCGAGATCCGTCAGGCACAGCGCCCGGCTGCGGGCGTGGTCAGGTCCGTAGCGGCTCAGGCCGTGGCGCAGCAGTGCTACGGCCCGGCTGGCGGCGACGGGGTCGCGCCCGGGCCGCGCGAGCGCGTACTGCACTCCGCCCTGGTTCGCGGCGAGACCGACGTTGCTGTACCCACCCCACGGTGGGCTGCTCTGGTGATCGATGCTGGCGAACCGCTCCTGGACCTGATTCAGGGCGAGTTCGCAGGCCCGAGTGTCACCCCGGGTGGCGTGGGCTAGGGCCTCGATGCTGGACAGGGCGCTGGCGGTGGTCGCGGAGACTGGGTGTGATCCGATCGCGACGACGTGACCGAGGTGGACCAGCTTGAGCGCCTCGTCCGGGCGGCCGAGATGCACCGCCTGTTGTGCCATGTCGTGGAGCAGGTACACCGTGAGGTCGCTGGCCCAGGGGTGCTCGCAGGCCCGGGCGATCTCCAGGCCGATCATCCACAGCCGCCGGGCGGCGTCGTGTCGCTCGACGTCAAAGCTCGTGTAGCCCGCCATCATCGCCAGGTGAGCGGTGGCGAGATAAAGCCGGGGCTGCACCTCGGGGGCCATCTGAGCACCCAGCAGCGGGAGGGCGGCGTGCAGGTGCGCGACGGCGACATCCTGGATCGACCCTGATCCCGTGGCGTAGTCCTGACGGGCGTACGCAGCGGTGGCCGTCTCAATGGCCTGCACGTCAGTGGTCCCCACGTGGCGGGTGCCGGTGGGCTCAGCCTGGGGCAGCAAAGCGATCAGGCGGTCGAGGTCCAGCCCGGTGAGCCCGGCGCCGAGGGTGAGCCCAGCGACCTCCCCCACAAAGCCCCTCCGGTCCACCCAACTGCCCTCCCGCCCGCTCCCCGCGCGAGATCCCACCATAACCCCACACCGCAGCCCCAGCTTGCCCGCGGGGATCGCCAGCGCGTTCGCGCACCGGATGACCGTTGCCGCGTCGGTCAGCGACCGCTTGCCCTTCTCAATCTTGGACAGGGTGCTCTGGTCGATGCCGAGCACCTCGCCCAGCCGGTGCTGGCTCCAGCCCGTCTCAGCACGCACCCGCAAGAACACCGGGCCGAAGTCCAGTCGAGCCAGCGCCGCGCTCAGCGCCGGCTCGTCCCACAGCGCGGGATCCAGAGTCAGGGCCGGCGCCGCGCGCCGGCACGGATCACACTCTCCAGCCTCGGCGCGGCTACGGCGCAGCCCCGCCCCACACCTCGGGCAGCACCAGTCCCCCACCGCAGACATCTGATCACTATAGCCGCGCTGTCACCCCCGATACCCTCAGGCTGATTGCCTTGGCCACCCGCCCTGACCACGCGCCCTTGATGGGGAGCGGGCACTCCGATGTGATCGAGACACCGGAGCTGGGGAGGCCGAATGACAAGCACCACGATGACGGTGGAGGGGCTAGAGCCGCAAGGGGCCGCGCTCAGCGCCACCGGTTGGTCAAGAGATGTCCCGAGGTTCCCGGTGCTTCCCCGCATGCCCGATGAGCGGGCGGGACACGATTCCGCCCCTGGTGAGAGAGTGAGGTCAACCATGGTTGACGGTGTGACCGCGATGGAGTCTCGCGAGAACCGCAGAGCGATCCCGGTCCGGTGCCTGGCACACGGGGGTTCGGAGGGCCTCAGCGTCCTGAGGGTGGAGAGACACGGTGAGGAGATCGTGCTCGCGCCGCATGTCAGCGGCGCGTGCGTGATCATCCTTGACGAGGCCGCCGCGGCGACGCTGTTCGACGTCCTCGGGATGTGGCTCGGATGAACGAGGACCGGGCCACGACGCGGCGGTGGGATACCACTGGGCTGCGGGTGCGCTTCGATCACGACCAGGCATTCGTTGTTCTTCGAGCGCGCTGGGTCCGCGCGCTGTTCGACCCGAGGTGGTCGGGATGAGCGCCACCACGATGACAACGGCCTGGTTAGGGTTACGCGACGCCGCGTTCAGAGTCACCCGCTCAGCCCAGGCCTGGGAGATCTGGACCCAGAAACCCTCTGGTGTGTTGCTGGTGTGCGGGCGGACGATGACCGTGCTGGAGGGGCCCTTCCGGTTCATGGGATCGCTCGCCGCGCTGGGACCAGAGCCGGTGGTCCCGGTCGCGGAGCTGCTGGAGCGCAACCAGGACCAGCTGGCGTGGTACCGGCTGGCCCAGTACCGGCGTGAACACGCCAGCCACGCTCGGCGAGTGGTGGTGCCCCGGCCCCGCACCCCCCCCACGGACTAGCCCGGGCACGGCTGATGCCCCGCGCTGCGGGCTCTGTTGTTGGGATCAGCCTAGCTCCTCTATCAGATGTTGTGTGGGCGCTGGATTGCGGTGGGGAGCATGGCGACCCGGCCGGATCACTACTGCCGGCCCTGCCGGGCGATGGATGCCTGGACATGAGCGCTGCCGAGCCGCCGCCGGCTGAGCCCCCCAACCGGTTCGCGCTCCGGGCCGTTACTCCGAAGGGACGCGCCACGGTGGTGGTGACCAAGCTGGCGGATGGTCGGATCGAGTTCGCTCTCCACGGCGGCGGGGCCTGGGTGTTCGCGGTGGAGGAAGACGAGCTGATCAAGGTTCTGGTGAGGTGGGTATGACAGGGAACTCGTGATGACCGCCGAGGACCAGTTCCACCGGTTCACCCTCCTCGGTCCGAACCACACCGTCATTCGGTGGCCGCAATTGGATCTCCTCGATGGCCGCGTGGTGGTCCTGGACCGGTCTGGGAACATCATCGAGAGGCCCGCTGCGGCGCCCTGGCTGACAATGGGTGTCACTATGGACTTCAACGCCTAGCTGAGCATGAGGTTGAGGGGGCCGGTGAGGCGGAGTTCGCGTAGGGGGCGGCCGTTGGCGTCTAGGGTGCGTATGGTGGCATCGGGGTGCCAGCCGGCGCGGCGGTGATAGAAGTTGAGTGAGGCTGGGTCCTCGGTGGGGATCCAGACGATTCCCCGGGTGGCGCCGGCATTGCGCAGCACCGTTGCGGCTGTGGCGAGTAGCCGCCCGCCGTGGCCTCGGCGGCCCCACCTCGGTTCCACCAGCAGAGTGCTCACCAGCATGGTGTGCGCCGCATCAGACGGCAGCGTGCCATCGGCGGCGGCCACGTCGTCCTCGGGTGCCGGACCGGCCACCACGAACCCGACCTGATCGTCACCTTCGGTGGCGATCAGCACCGTGGCCCCACCCTGAACGGTGTCGGCCCAGGCTTGCCGCACCTGTAGCGCGTCCAGCCCATCAAGGGTCCCAGGCGGCAACAGCTCGGAGTAGGCGGCCTGCCAGGTCGCACGATGCAGGGCGGCCAGCGTGGGAGCATCCTCAAGGGTCGCGGCGCGCACCCGAGCCAGTGCCATGTCACTCAAGATATCGAGGATCCCAGCACCACTGGTGTCGGCTGCGCGGAAATTGTCGGTGCTGGATGGGAACATGAGGCGAGCCTGGTTCCGGTGCGCGACTGGCCGTTGCTGCACTCGGGAGCCAAGAAGCCGGGCTGGTGGCACGGGTACGGCGAGCTGACCGCCCGGGCTAGCGCCGCGCTGGGCGTGGCCACCGAGCCCGACCTGCGGGACTACTACCGGCTACGACCAGAGCGCAGCAGGCAGGCGGTCGCGGAGCTCGTGGAGGCCGGGGAGCTGGAACCTGTGACGGTTCCGGGGCTGGCAGGTCCCGGCCTACCGGCACCGCGATGCCCGCACCCCGCTACCGGATCGAGATCTACGTTCCGGAGCACCGGCGCAGTCACGGCTACTACGTGTTCCCCTTTTTGCTTTGCTGGATGGGCAGCTGGTCGCCCGAGTCGATCTCAAGGCCGGCCGCGCCGCCGGCATGCTGCGGGTGCCGGGTGCCTTCGCCGAGCCCGGGATTGCCAACACGTCGCGGGTGGTCGCCGAGCTCGCCAGAGCATTGCGGGAGATGGCCGGATGGCTGGAGCTGGCGGGGATCGCCATGGGGCAGCGCGGCGACCTGGTCGCGGCCCTAGGTGCCGCGACCAGGCGTGGGACCAGCCCCACGCCGGTCAGGATGGTGCCGCGGTGACCAGTGCGTCGCCCGATCCGGTGCGGGCCCGCACCCGCAGCGCGACGTTGCCCTCGGCGGGCGCTCCGCTGACCGGCAGGTCGCTGCGCGCGTGCCCGGAGCCGGAGCTGACGTCCAGCTCGGCACGTACGCCGGGGTGGATCCCCACCCGCAGTTGCCCCGAACCGGTAGTGAGCTCGAGGCCGCCGGCGCAGGCGTCGACCACAGTGAGGTCACCGCTGCCGGTGCGTGCGCTGACGTGGCCCAGTACCGTCCCGAGCCGCACGTCGCCCGATCCGGTGCGGACCTCAGCCGCGCCGGTGCAGTGTTGCGCCCGGACCTGCCCGGAGCCGGTTGCGGCATTGACGCTGGCGGCCACTCCGGTGACGGTGACGTCCGCGGAGCCGCTGCGAGCGCTGATCGACGAGCCCGACGGCGCGTTCACCTGGATGACCAGCGGCACAGTGCGCAGCGGATACTCCCGAGGAGTGCGTACGGTGAGCCGCTGCCCGGTGAGGTCGATCACCGTGCGGCGCACCGCCTCGGCGGCCAGCTCGCCCAGTGGGGTCGTCCCGGCCTGTTCACGCAACCAGCTCAGCAGGCCGCCGATCCCTACGCTCCACGCCGACTGGCTGGTCGGGTCGGGGCGGATCCGCACGATTACCCCATGGGGAGCAGTGCCTTCTTCACCTTCCACCAGCAGGATATCCAGCCGGCCACTATCGAGCTCGACCCAGACGTCGATCGGTCCCTCGCAGCTGAAGTCCTGCTGGCGCAGCGCCGATGCGTCGGTGTCGTCGTGCTCCACGATTGCTCCTCAACGAGATTGTGGCAGCTCCGGAAGATTCCTTCGGCCCCGGCTTGGTCAGCCCTGGACTTGGTCAGCCCTGGACTTGGTCAGCCCTGGACCCAGCCCCGGACCCGATTGTGGCTGCGGCGATCGCCCGGGGCCCATTGCGGCTCGTTCCACGGCTCACCGCGCAGCGCGCCCGCAACAGCCTGCGAGACCCAGGTGTTCAGTGAGACGCCCTGCTCGGCGGCGGCCCGCTCAGCCTGGGCCTTGACCTGGTCAATCAGCCGCAGGGTCATCCGCCTGATGTCGCCGCCGGCGTCACCGAAGGGGGCCGCGCCGGGCTCGAAAGGCTCGGAGGGCGGTTGCGGCCCATCGGCACGCGCGCTCACCGCGACCCGCACATCACGGCCGTTGAGGCGCACCTCCACCACCTGGTCGTCCAGCGCCGCGGTGACCTCCGCGGCGAGATCGGACAGTGCATTCATGATGGCCAGGCGGGCGGCAGGCTCCAGGGCAATGCTCAGCACAGCCGCGGTGTGCCGGGTCTGCTCATCACCAGCGGACGCTGCGGCGGTGAGGTCTTCGCGCAGCTGGCTGATGTACGGGGCGAGATCCATGACGTCAAGTATGGCGTCATATGTGACGTCGGTCAAGACGCCGCTGATGTCACAGTAGGCTGCGGTGCCCGGAGCCGGGCTCGGGCGAGAGGAGTGGTGCGCTGTGAACCAACCTGACGAAGTTGACGCCGCTGTGGGCGGTACTGAGGCGGGCGGTACCGAGGTGGGCACTGTGCCGTTGCGGGTCCAACTCGTTGCCAAGACCGAGTTCTTCCCGCCCGCCGATGTGCCGTGGTCCACCGATGCCGACGGCGGGCAGGCACTCGCCGAGTTCGCCGGCCGGGCCTGCTACCAATCTTGGCGCAAGCCCCATCCGGTGACCGCGACGAATGCCGGCTATCTGAGACATATCCTCGAAGTTGGTCACCTGTCAGTGCTAGAACATGGCACGGTCAGCTTCTACCTCACCGGTGTGTCGCGGTCATTGACCCACGAGCTGATCCGGCACCGGCACTTCTCCTACTCCCAGCTGTCCCAGCGCTACGTCCCCGAACGCAGCGCCGCCATGGTCGAGCCGGACGTCATCGCCAGCGACCCCGAGCTGCACCAGCTGTTCCACGCCGCGGCCCGGGCCAGCCAGCAGGCCTACAACGAACTGCTCGCTGGGTTGGAGAAACGCTTCGCCGATGAGCCGAACGCCACGCTGCGCCGTAAGCAGGCCCGCCAGGCGGCTCGCGCGGTACTGCCCAACGCTACTGAGACCCATATCGTGGTCACCGGCAATTACCGGGCCTGGCGGCACTTCATCGCGATGCGTGCCACCGAGCACGCCGACGTGGAGATCCGCGCGCTGGCTGTAGAGTGTCTGCGTCAGCTACACAAGGCAGCCCCCAACGTGTTCAGCGACTTCGAGATCTGCGCGTTGCCCGACGGTACCGAGATCGCCTCCAGCCCGTTCGTGTCAGAGGGCTGAAGTAGCGTGCAGGCATGGACTTAGACAAGGCTCGGGCCGTTGTTGCCGAGCAGCATCACGCGGTGCTCGCCACCCTGCGCCAGGACGGCACCCCGCAGATGTCCCCGGTGGCGGCGACGGTCGACGGCCAGGGTCGGGTGGTGGTGAGCACCCGGGAGACGGCGTTCAAGGTGCGTAATCTGCGCCGGGACCCGCGAGCCTGGCTGTGCGTGCTCTCCGATGGGTTCTACGGCCGCTGGATCCAGGTTGGTGGTTTGGTGCGGATCGTGGAGCTGCCCGAGGCGATGGAAGGGCTGGTGGACTACTACCGGAGGGTGTCCGGGGAACACCCGGACTGGGATGACTACCGGGCGGCGATGGAGCGCGAGACGCGGGTGCTTCTGCGGATCGAGCTCACCTCAGCCGGGCCTGATCGAGAGGGGTGAGCGGCAGCAGTGGGAGAGAACACGCTGGCGGCCAGTGAGCGACATGAGTTGTGCACGCTGATGGATCAGCTGGGTCCAGACGCCCCCACGCTCTGCGGCGGGTGGACGACCCGTGACTTGGCGGCGCATCTGGTGGTTCGGGAAGGCCGGCCGGTCGCTGCCGCTGGCATCCTGCTACCGCCGCTGGCTCGACTGACCGCTCGGGTACAGCACCGCACCGCCGAGCGGCCCTGGCCGGAGCTCGTTGACCTCGTCCGCAATGGGCCGCCCTGGTGGTCGCTGATGCGCCTGGGGCCGATGGGTGAGAAAATCAACGGGATTGAGTTCTTCGTCCACCACGAGGACGTTCGGCGGGTCGGACGGGGTTGGGAACAACGGGCAGCCGACCCGCACCGCGCCGAGGAGCTTTGGGCCGTGCTGTCCCGGCTAGCCCGGCTATGCTACCGGCACTCACCGGTCGGTGTCGTGCTGCGCCGCCCGGACGGCACGCAGCGCGTCGTTCGACGTGGCCAGCGTAGCGTCACCGTCGTCGGTCCGCCCGAGGAACTGACGCTGCACGCCTACGGTCGTGCGCAAGCGATGGTCGACGTTGCGGGCGACGAGATGGACGTTCAGCGCCTGCAGGACACCCGGCGGGGGTTCTAGTCAGTACCGCCTCGCCGGTGCTGTTGCGATGTCCCCACCGGTGCTCCGGCGGGCAACGGTAGCGTCCACCTATGAGTACTGCGCCGACGTCTGCGTCCGGCCGGCCCTTCGGTCGGGTGCTCACCGCCATGGTCACCCCATTCGCCGCCGATGGTGAGCTGGATCTGGACACCGCGGAGAAGCTCGCCCACCAGCTGGTGGAGCGGGGTTGCGATGGGCTGGTGGTGAACGGCACCACTGGCGAGTCGCCGACCACCACGGACGCCGAGAAAGCGGACCTGGTGCGGGCGGTGGTGGCGGCGGTAGGGGATCGGGCTGCCGTGGTGGCCGGTGCTGGAACCTATGACACCGCGCACAGTGTGCGGCTAGCCCGGCAGGCGGCGCGGGCCGGCGCGCATGGCCTGCTGGTGGTGACCCCGTACTACTCTCGCCCGCCGCAGGCTGGGCTGGTCGCGCACTTCACTGCGGTCGCTGATGCCACGGACCTGCCGGTGATGCTCTATGACATCCCGCCGCGTTCGGTGGTGCCGATCGCCAGGGAGAGCCTCTACCGGTTAGCCGAACATCCACGGATCGTCGCGGTCAAGGACGCCACGGGAGACCTCGGGGCCGGCGCGGAGATCATCGCCAGCACCAACCTGGCCTACTACTGCGGTGACGACGTGCTCAACCTGCCGTGGCTGTCGGTGGGCGCGGTGGGGTTCGTCAGCGTCATCGGCAATGTCGTGCCCGACCGACTGCGGGCCATGGTCACCGCATTCGACGCCGGCCAGGTGAGCACCGCTCGGCAGGTGCACGCCGCTACCCTTGGCTTGATCCGGACCTTCTGCATGGCTGGCGGGGTAACCTTCGGCAAGGCAGCGCTGCGGCTGACCGGGCTCGACGTCGGTGAACCCCGGCTGCCGCAGATCGCCGCGGCGCCCGACCAGCTCACCGCGATCGCCTCGGCACTGACTGAGGCCGGAGTCCTCGGGTGAGCACTATCCCTACCGGCGCCCCGCTGCCCGTGCCGGGTCTGCCCACCACCGCGCCGCCGCCGTTGCCCGAGGGCGGCCTGCGCGCGGTCGCCCTCGGCGGTATTGGGGAGATTGGCCGCAACATGACCGTCTTCGAGCACGCTAAGGCGCTGCTCGTGGTGGACTGCGGGGTGTTGTTCCCCGAGGACGACGCACCCGGGGTCGATCTGATCTTGCCTGACTTCCGGGCGATTGAGCACCGGTTGGATGACATTGAGGCGCTGGTGCTCACCCACGGGCACGAGGACCACATCGGGGCCGTGCCGTTCCTGCTCAAGTTACGTCCCGACCTGCCGGTGGTGGGTTCTGAGTTCACCCTCGCTCTGGTCCGGGAAAAGTGCCGCGAGCACCGCCAGAAACCGCGGCTGGTGCAGGTCGTGGAGGGCACCCGGCACCGGTGCGGGCCATTCGAGTGCGAGTTCTTCGCGGTGAATCACTCCATCCCCGACGCGCTGGCGGTGGCCATCCGCACCCTGGCTGGGCTCGTGCTGCACACCGGCGACGTCAAGCTGGACCAGCTACCACTCGATGGGCGGCTGACCGATCTCGCCGGGTTCTCCCGGCTCGGTGACGAGGGGGTGGACCTGCTCCTGATCGACTCCACCAATGCCGAGGTGCCCGGTTTCGTCACCTCAGAGCGGGACATCGGCCCGGTGCTGGACTCGGTGATCGGCAAGGCTACCCAGCGGGTCATCGTGTCCTGTTTCGCCAGCCATGTGCACCGGGTCCAGCAGGTCCTGGACGTCTCCTCGGCACACGGACGCAAAGTGGCGTTGGTCGGCCGCTCGATGCTGCGCAACATGGGCGTCGCCGCCGATCTTGGACTGCTCCGGGTGCCGCCGGGTCTGCTGGTGGACCTCGAGGAGGCGATGGCGATGCCCGAGCACCGGGTGCTGTTCGTCTCCACCGGCTCGCAGGGCGAACCACTGTCGGCGCTGTCCCGGATGGCTCGCGGCGAGCACCGGCAGATCCGGATCCGCCCCGGGGACACCATCGTGCTAGCCAGCTCGCTCATCCCGGGCAACGAGACTTCGGTGTTCCGGGTCGTCAACGGGCTGGTCCGGCTGGGTGCGGCAGTGGTGCACCAGGGCACCGCAAAGGTCCATGTGTCCGGGCATGCGCCGGCCGGAGAGCTGCTGTTCCTCTACAACGCGATCCGCCCGTCCAACGTCATGCCGGTGCACGGCGAGTGGCGGCACCTGCGGGCCAACGCCGCCCTCGCGGTCCGCACCGGGGTACCCGAGGAGCGGGTGGTGATCGCCGAGGACGGGGTGGTCGTGGACCTGGTGGACGGCCGGGCGGAGATCACCGGCCGGGTTGAGGTAGGGCAGGTCTATGTGGACGGGCTGTCGGTCGGTGACGTGGGGGACTCCACCCTGTCCGACCGGCTCATCCTCGGCGAAGGCGGGTTCATCGCGATCACCGTGGTGATCGTGTCGGCGACCGGCCGGGCGGTGGCGCCACCGACGATCTCGGGCCGGGGGTTCTCCGACGACCCTAAGGCTCTCGACGGCGTTGTGCCGCTGGTGGAGGCGGAATTGGCCCGCACTGAAGCGGAGGGGATCACCGACCCGCACCGGATCGCCCAGGCGGTGCGGCGCGTGGTGGGCCGGTGGGTCGCCGATACTTACCGGCGCCGGCCGATGATCGTGCCGACGGTGCTGCCCGTCGGCTGAGGTCCCCCGGCTGGGAGCTTTGGCGTGTCGTGACGCCTGTGCCTGGTGAGGCCGCTGCGGTGGCGTTTGCTGCGGGGAAGCAAGGGGAGGATGGGCTAGCGTGTGGGACATGCCAGGGCGGAGTTCCCCGAAGACCACGGCCGTGCGGTCCCGGAGTTCGGCGACCAAGCCGCGCCCGCGGTCGACCCCCCGGCGGCCAGTGCCCAGAAGAGTGCCCAGAAGAGTGCCCAGAACAGGATCGAGCCGCGTTCTCGGTCGTGGCCTGGTCGGTGCGTGGTCGCTGCTGGCCCGTGGCGTCGGAAGACTTGCCAGGGCGGTGGGGCGCACGCGTGAGTTGGAGCCCGCGCACCGTCGGGACGGCCTCGCGCTCGGTTTGGTCGCCCTCGCTGTGGTCGCCGCCGCCGCGGTGTGGTGTGCCGCCGGAGGACCGGTCGGCGCTGGTCTCCAACACCTACTCAGTGCCCTGTTCGGTGCCGTGTCGGTGGGCTTACCCGTGGTCCTCGCCGGGGTCGGAGTGACCCTGATGCGCACCGAGCCCGATGTGGCGGCCCGGCCTCGCCGCACCGTTGGCACCGTGTTCCTCACGTTGGGGACGCTCGGCCTGTGGCATCTCGCGGCTGGCGCGCCAGCGGATGGGGTGGGACGGTCCCGGGCTGCTGGCGCGGTCGGTTTCCTGGTCGCGGATCCGTTGGTCGACGGATTCACCGTCTGGGTGGCCGCACCCCTGCTGGCGCTGCTGGCCGGTTACGGGCTGTTGGTGCTGACGGGCACCCCGGTTCGCGCGGTGCCCGGGCGTATCCGCCGGCTGTGCGGGGCGCTGCCCGATGCCGATCCCGACGCTGCCGATCCCGATGCCGCCGGCACCGATGCCGAGGTAACCGGCGCCGATCCGGCCACCGTCCGGCTGCGCCGCCCCTCCCGGCGTAGGCAGGCCACTCAGACCGCAAAGATCGCTGAGGAAGAAGCGCAGGGCGCTACTGCCGCGTCACCGACCCGCCTGCCGGCGCAGCCGAAGCCCGCTGTGTCGGTTGCGGGGCCGGTCGAGGAGCCGGTTGAGGGAGCGCTTGACAGCAAGCCCGGTTGCGCGACATCCACCCACCGGGTGATCGAGGGTGATTACCAGCTGCCTCCGCCCGATCTGCTCCTCAAGGGCGACCCGCCGAGAACCCACAGCAAGGCCAACGACGCGATGATCGAGGCAATCACCGGGGTGCTCGACCAGTTCTCGGTGGACGCTCAGGTCACCGGATTCTCCCGAGGACCGACCGTCACCCGCTACGAGGTGGAGGTGGGGCTCGGGGTCAAAGTGGAGAAGATCACCCAGCTGACCCGCAATATCGCCTACGCGGTGGCCACCGACAATGTGCGGTTGCTAGCCCCGATCCCGGGCAAGTCCGCGGTGGGGATCGAGGTGCCCAACAGTGATCGGGAGATGGTGCTACTGGGTGACGTGCTGCGCTCGGCGGCGTCGGGCCGCGACCAGCATCCCATGGCGATCGGGCTCGGTAAGGACATCGAGGGTCGCTTCGTCACCGCGAACCTGGCCAAGATGCCGCACCTGCTGGTGGCCGGTTCCACCGGCTCCGGTAAGTCGAGCTTCGTCAACTCGATGCTCGTCTCGCTGCTCACCCGGGCCACCCCCGACGAGGTCAGGATGATCCTGATCGACCCGAAGATGGTGGAGCTCACCCCCTACGAGGGCATCCCGCACCTGATCACACCGATCATCACCCAGCCGAAGAAGGCGGCCGCTGCGCTGGCCTGGCTGGTGGAGGAGATGGAGCAGCGCTACCAGGACATGCAGGCCGCCAAGGTGCGCCATATCGACGACTTCAATGCCAAGGTGCGTAGCGGCGAGATCACCGCGCCGCCCGGCTCGCAGCGCGAGTACCGCCCCTATCCCTACATCATGGCGATCGTCGACGAGCTGGCTGACCTGATGATGACCGCCCCGCGCGACGTCGAGGACGCCATCGTCCGCATCACGCAGAAGGCCCGAGCGGCCGGAATCCACCTCGTGCTGGCCACTCAGCGTCCCAGCGTCGACGTGGTCACCGGACTGATCAAGACCAACGTGCCCTCCCGGCTGGCCTTCGCCACCTCCTCGCTCACCGACAGTCGGGTGATCCTGGATCAACCCGGCGCGGAGAAGTTGATCGGCATGGGCGACGGGCTCTACCTGCCGATGGGCGCGTCCAAGCCGGTACGCATCCAGGGCGCCTACATCGGCGACGCTGAGATCGCCAAGGTCGTCGCCTACACCAAGGACCAAGCCACCCCGGAGTACACCGACGGGGTCACCGCGTCCAAGCCGGGGGAGCACAAAGAGGTTGATCCAGACATTGGTGACGATCTTGATGTGCTGCTGCAGGCCGCCGAGCTCGTGGTGACGTCACAGTTCGGCTCGACCTCGATGCTGCAGCGCAAGCTCCGGGTCGGCTTCGCCAAGGCGGGCCGGTTGATGGACCTGCTAGAGAGCCGGGGTGTGGTGGGCCCCTCGGAGGGATCCAAGGCCCGCGACGTGCTGGCCAAACCCGAAGAGCTTAACGGGCTGCTGTACTCGATTCGTGGCGGCGATCCTGGCGGTGGCGAGGGCGACTAAGCCGGGTAGCAGGGCACATGATCACTGTATGGGTGCGAAGAACGACAATTCTTGTCGCTCACGGCACACAAATCGTGATCACCTTCACAGCTCACGCAACATGCGGGTGTTGCCTAGGGTGTTGGGCTTGACGTAGGGCAGGTCGAGGAACTCCGCGACCCCCTCGTCGGGCGAGCGGCGTATCTCGTCGTAGACCTCCGCGGTCACCGGGGTCCCTTGGATGGTCTGGAACCCGTGCCGGGAGAAGAAGCGCTCCTCGAAGGTCAGCACGAACAGGCGGCGCAACCCCAGCACCCGTCCCTGCTCCACCAGCTGGGTGACCAGTGCGTTGCCTACCCCTTGGCCTACGGCGTCCGGGCGCACGGCCAGGGTCCGGATCTCGGCCAGGTCTTCCCAGAGCACGTGCAGCGCGCCGCAGCCCAGCACCGCGCCGTCTCGTTCGGCCACCCAGAACTCCTGGACGTCCTCGTAGAGCGTCACGAGCTGTTTGGTCAGCAGCACCGCGCCGGCGTAGCAGTCCACCAGGTCCTTGATCCGGCGGACGTCCCCAACTCTCGCCCGCCGCACAGTGATCGGAAGAAGCACGGGCCAGAACCTATCGGTTGCGCGAGGCGGTCTGTGCCTTCGCCATCTGCGAAGTGGTGTATCAGAGCGCTGGGAGACCGACTCTTGTTGTAGTACATGGTTTTCAGGTGACCTTTGGGTGGCGACATGTCATGGAACTTACGATCAATGCCCCGATCGAGGCGGCAGCAACGGCGCTGGCCACTGCGGCTGGCTCGCCGATGACCGCCACTGGCGAGGAGACCCTGACCTTGGTCTGGGACCTGGCCCGGATCGCGCGGCACCTCAGTGAGCTCACTGCGGCCGCCCGGGACCGCTGGGCGGCCTGGGGCACCGTCACCCCGCACCTGCAGCAGGCCGAGGCCCTCGCCGCCGAGGCCACGCGATGCCTGAGCCACGCGGCTGGCACCTACGCTTTCAACTCGATTAGACCACCGGAGGTGTGCGATGGCCAACCTCGTCCCGTTCACTATTGATCTCACCGCGCACGAAGGCGCACGCCTCGCCGCCGTCCTGGATGCCCTCAGCCCGCATTGGGACCCCACCGAGATTTACACCGGCGAAGCCGAAGCGCGTCGAATGCTCTACACCCACCTTGACCCTGACCAGCAAGCCACCTACGACGTATTAGTCGCCGCTGGTGTGCTCCCCGACACCCCCGGAGCGACAAGATGATGCTTGATCCCCAAGCAGACCCTGGCCGCCGCGTGTGGCTGCCCTGCCGCCATTGCAGTGACACTACCGCGCTGTACCTCCTTGATTCCGACGTCAACATGGTCTGGGTGCAGTGCGGCAACTGCCTGCGCCGCTGGTGGCACGACACCGGTGTCGGCCGAGGGAGACGCCCGGAGGATCTGTTCGACGTCGCCTGATCCCGGTCCACCGATCCTGTGCGCCAGCCCATTGTTTATTCTTCGGTTTGCTGACGGGGTTTGTGGGTGCGGTCCAGCTGCTCGTACACGGTGTCCCGCAGGCGCACCAGGTCGATGAATCTCGCCAAGGACGGGGTCGCGCACCATGCCCGCGGCGGCGGCTCGAGCGCCGCGGCCTGGAACCGAGTGACGAACTCGGGGATGGACAGATGCGCGAGCTGTACGCGCTGTTCTAGTCGTGTTCGCGGTGCTGGCGCAGCTATCGATCTCCCCATCCCGGCGGTTAACCAAGACGCTAGCTGAACCACCCACTAGGTGTGATCAGTCGTCCCCGCAACGTCACCGCAACGGCCTCCCACTGGCCTCTCGCCGCCGCCACCGAGGCCGGCCGATCCGTGGCACAGGCTGTGTTCGTGCCAGTCCTGGGGTGCCGCAACACTAGGAGGGGCGCATCGGCTTGGTCGTGCGCGACGATCCCGCGCCTCATCGCGAGGGACAGCAACGCCAGGGGGCCGCCGATCCCGTGCGCCATGCCGGAGTTCCCGTCGTTGCGTGCCACCCACCCGAGCGCAGCGGCGCGGGCGGGTCGAAGGCAGGTGGGTTCGGAGTCTTGGTTGATCCCGACGATGCGGGTGTGGTGCAGATGCAGCAGACAGGCCAGTACCGGATTGGGGTCGGGTCCCTCCGCCGGGCTGAGATGGGCGCGGTAGGCCGCCAGCGCTGAGCGGCGGTGGTCCCTTGGGCTAGGGCGAGCTGTTCGCCGCCTAGAGGGAAGTCAAACTGTCCCTTGACACCCCGTGCCGATGTCACTGTCGGTGAGGTTCGGGGAAGGACTATCGCAGTGTGTGGAGTTGCCACAGACGGCAACTTCTCGCCCCAAGTTGCCGTCTGTGGCAACTCCACAACAGATCCCCTACCTCCCTGCGGGGCGGCGGGGGCGCAGCAGACGAGCACCAGAACAGACAACAACCACGTGCCGCGCCACACCAGGTAGCCAGCGACTGTCAAGGGACGCCACCGAAGCCCCACGCCGGGATGCCCGGGACAGGCAGACGTGACCACCACGACTGTAAACACGATCTTGAAACGGCCGTGGGGTAGTAGGTGTCCAGCGCGATGTTCCGGAGCAGCCCGAGGTGTTGGACGCGATCGGCCCAGGCGCTGGGTCTGGCTGACAGGATCCATCCCACCCTCAGGAGCGGGCCGCTTTATGTTCCAGCCGATGACGGGCTGGAACGCGCCTGGGACCCGGCCGGTGCGCTGGCATCCTTGCTCGAGGTCTTGGAGGCAGGCGGGATGGACCGCAGGTACTTCCACGCGATCACCGGGGTGTCGCTGACCGCGCTGGCGCATCAGTGGCTGCTCGACCCGACCAGGGTGGCCGCGTCCGTGCGGGGCAAGCGGGTCGGTATCCAGCTTGTCGCCGATATCGAACGGGTTGTCGACGCCTGCCGGGGGATGGACGACGCGATCGGCGGTGGCGGGCTGATCCGGGCGCTGCGGGAGGACTTGCGCCTGGTCACCGAGCTGCTCAGCAACTCCAGCTACACCGAGCAGTTGGGCGCTCGGCTGCACGTCGCCGCCGCCGAACTGGCCCGGCTGACCGGTTACCAGTCGGTGAAAGCTGGCCAGAACGCCGCCGCGCAGCGCTACTATGCGGTGGCGTTGCGCTCGGCGCACGCAGCCGACGATCGCGCGGTCGGGGCCAACGTGCTGGCCTTCATGGCCTTCCACTCGATTTCTTTCGGTGATCCCCGGGGCGCCGTGGTCATGATCGACTCAGCGCTGCGGGGCGGTGGGCAGTTCACCCCGAAGGTCGCGGCCTACCTGCACTCCTGCCGCGCCCGCGCCGCCGCCTGCCGCGGTGACGACACCGCCTGGGATCGTTCCCCGGGCATGTCCTTCGATCTGCTCACCCACTCCCGCCCGAACAATGAGCCGGCCTGGCTGTACTGGCTGGACGAGGCATTCCTGCACGGCAACGCGGGGGCCGGCGCGCTGGAGCTGGCCTGCGCCTACACCTGCCAGCAACTCACCCGTTTCCGAGCCGACATCGCACCGCACGCATTCACCGCAGCGAGCAGTGAACGAGCAAAGGTCGCCCCGTCGAGCGAGACCAGGCGCTCGGTAATGATCCGATCGTAGAGAGCGTGCTTCGGTACACCGCCCTCCGCGTCCGCCAACATTATGTTGACTTTGGCGCCGTGGGGCGCCGCCAGTTGCGCGTAGGCGAGCAGCCGCTCGTCGCGCCTGGCCGAAGGCTACTGGCCGTTCGCGTGGCGGTGTTTTTGTGGCCTCGCCACAAACACGGGTGTCGTGATTTCATGTTGGTACCCGGTTGTTCTGAACCTGGGCTCCCCAGTTCACTAATGGTATGGTCCGCCTTACACGAGAGGCTGCTGCGGCGTCAGGAGGGTGGGATGGCGCACGAGCTGAACTGCCCGCACTGTGAATGCCCCTTGCTGGCCACTCCGGACACTGTCGGGGTGCCCGAGATGGAGACCGTCGAGACATTCCACCGGGAGATCGAGCACCTCCGCGTGACGGTCGCGCGACTGCGCGGGGCGGGTTTCACCCCGCTGCGTCGGATCACTGATGCCAACCCGGCGACATCCTGATCGGGTCGGCGCCGCCCCGCAGCGGCGCCACACGGGCTGGCCCACGCCGGTCACGCCCTCGCGCTCGGCGCGGACCTGGTACTGGTTGCACCACCTGCTCGAGCCGCGACCGGCGTACCGCAGGCTAGCGGCCTGGCTGGAGCGTCACGCTACGGCGAACCGGCTGTTCACAGCTGCGGAGGAGCGGGTCAAAGGGGCCACCTTCGGTTGCCGGATGTGCGGCCAGTGCGCGCTGCCGGCGACGGGTTACGCCTGCCCGATGACCTGCCCGAAACAACTGCGCAACGGCCCGTGCGGCGGGGTGTCCCCCACCGGGGAGTGCGAGGTGCACCCTGGCGTGCGGTGCGTCTGGCTGGTCGCCTTCGAGCGCGCGGACGCCGAGGGCAAGGCCGAAGACCTCAGCCTGCTGCAGCGCCCGATCGACCACCGGCAGTGGGGGCGCAGCTCCTGGGTGAATTACTGGCAGGGCCGCGATGAGGGCATGTGGACTTCCCACGACGGCCGGCGTCACCTGCCGATCATCCACCGCGACGATCCCAGCGAGTCGTCGTGAGCGCCCGCAACGGCCACCGTCCGGTCACCGATCCCGGGCGGCTGCGCCGCGCCCTGGACTCCGGCCGGTTCGTGGTGACCGCTGAGATCGGCCCACCGCGGGGCGCCGACCCGGCCGCGATAACAAAGAAGGCAGACCTGCTGCGCGGCTGGGTTGACGCGGCCAACGTCACCGACAACCAGAGCGCCCACGTCCGGCTGTCCAGCTTCGCGGGCAGCCTGCTGGCGCTGGCCGCGGGTGTTGAGCCGGTGATGCAGCTGACCTGCCGGGACCGCAACCGGATCGCCCTGCAGTCTGACCTGATTTCGGCGGCGACCCTGGGCATCCCCAACATCTTGCTGCTCACCGGCGACCACCCACGCTTCGGTGACCACCCGGACGCCAAGGCGGTCTTCGACCTCGACGGGGTTCAGCTGGTCTGGACCGCCGCCACGATGCGCGACCAGGGGCGGCTACTGTCCGGTCGCCGGATAGACCCGGTGCCGCACTGGCTGATCGGCACGGTGGAGAACCCGTTCTCCCCACCAGTCAGCTTCCGGGCCCGCCGGCTGGCCAAGAAGGTCGCGGCCGGAGCCGAGTTCGTGCAGACCCAGTTCGTCTTCGACCTCGACATCTTTGAGCGGTTCATGGCCGACGTCCGCGACCTGGGGATAGATCATCAGTGTGGGGTCATCGCGGGGGTGGGGCCGGTGCGGTCGCTGCGCGCGCTGGAGTACATCAGAACCAAGGTGCCCGGGATCCACGTGCCCGAGGCCATGGTCCGCCGGTTGCGCGGCGTGCCGGCCGACCGGGTGGCCGATGAGGGCATGCGGATCTGCGTCGAGATCATCCAGCGGCTCACCGAGATCTCCGGTGTCGCCGGCGCGCACGTGATGGCCTTTGGCTACGAGCGGGGCATCCCGGAGATCCTCGAGCGGGCCGGTGTCGGCCCCCGCCCGGACCGCGCGGCAACAACGGAGGGCAGCGACCGTGCTGGTTGAGTTTCGTCCCACCGGCAAGCTCTGCGGCGACAAAGCTGTGGACATGATCGCCGTGCTCGGCCCGGTGGTCGATGCGCTCGCCGAGGGCTCGGTGGACCTGTCTCGGGTTCGCGTGGTGTGTGACTGGGTCCAGTACCGCAGCAACTTTCGCGACGTCGTCGACATCCGGCCGATCCTGGCGGCCCACGGTCACGAGTCGGAGCTGATGCCGGTGCCGCTGGCGGCGGTGATGACCGAGGACGAGATGGAGGTAGCGATCGACCTGCGCCGCAGCGGTGACGTGCCACTCAAGCAGCTCACCGGGGAGCTCATCCGGGCCCGCTCCGGCGATGTCGACTCCTCCCGGATCTACCTGGAGCCGTGGCTGCCCACCAGTGCCAGCGTGATCTGGGAATACAACGCTTTGTACTGGAAAGCCCTGGACGTGTGGGAGCAGGTCACCGGTCGCCGCTATGAGCATGCCCTGCCGGGCGGGGAGAGCGACGCCCGCAACCGGGACGCGGTACGGGAGATCATCAGCGGCCTGTTCCGGCTGTGGGACTCGTTGGCCACCCGCAATGCGCTGCCCGAGGAGCTGTACGTCGTCGAGCTCGGGGTGGGCAACGGCAGCCAGGCGACGACCTGGCTGGACGAGTTCGTCGAGCTGGACCGTGACCACGGCAAGGACTACTACCGGCGGCTGCACTACCTCATGTGCGATTACTCACCGCATGTGCTGGAACTGGCTCGGGCCGCGGTCGCCGGCCACGCGCAGCACGTCAGCTCCTTCCTACTGGACGCCACCCAACCCCGGACTGCGCTGGGCTTTCTGGGCTACAAGATCTTCTTGGTCTACATCTCCAACGTCTATGACAACCTGCCGACCGACGAGGTCGCGCAGATTGGCGGGCGCACCTACATCGTAGCGACCAGAGCCTACCTGACGCGGGAGGTGGCCGCCGAGATCGGGCAGCTGCTCGGCGCACCACCCGAGGGGGTACCGGAACTGATTCGCAAGCTGCTCCGGCTCGGCCCGGTCCTGCTCGCCGAGGCGATGCCCGCGTGCTTGCCTTCGGTGGAGATGGCGGTGGACTTCTGGCGACGCACCTGGGCCGCGCTGCGCCTGCAGGAGCGCTACCAGCCATTGGGCGGGCTGGACCTCTACCAGATCGCGCCCACGGTGAGTGGGGAGATGCTGCGTCCCTTGCTGGAATCCGGTGCCGACATCCGGATGCACGTGAACAACGCAGCGGTGGCCAGCTTCGTGGACACCGTCCCGCTGCTGCATCCCTATGGCCGGCTGATCTGCCACGACCTGTTTGTCACCGACGTGCATGCCTACCGCACCGGTTTCCGCGGTCCTGGCAAGTACGATGGCTCGATCGTGAACTGGCTCAACGGGCCGCTGCTTGCGCACATCGGACGGCGCAAGGGCTTCGATGTGGACTACCAGCGCTTCGCCCACCGGGCGGGTACCAACATCGTTACCATGACCGCCCAGGTGCGGGAATGACCGGCGAGGGACTGAGATGACCCCTGTGCTGCCGACTACTGTGGTCGGCTCGTACTCGGTTCCCGAGTGGCTCGAGCGGCTCAAGACCGACTATTACCGCAACCGGATCAGCCGCAGCCACCTGCGTGAGATCCACGACATGGCGATCAAGGCGGCGCTTAAGGACCAGGAGACAGCCGGGATCGACATTGTCTCCGACGGGGAGCTGCGCCGGGACAACGACATCGACTACTTCCTGGCTCGGATCCCGGGAGTGCGGATCCCAGTCACCGTCAAGTCTTTCTATTACGACTACTACGACACCGTCGTCACCGAACCGCTACCGACGGCACTACCGTTGGGGCTGGCCGATGACTACTGCTTCACCCGGCAGCACACCGACCGTCCGGTCAAGTTCTCCTTCACCGGACCCTTCTCGCTGTCCCGGCGGATCCAGAACAAGGCGTACTCCCAGTCCGCCGACCTGGTTCGGGCGCTGGCGCACGTGCTCAACGCTGAGGCGCGGGCACTGGCCGCCAAGGGTGCGCGGCTCTTGCAGATCGATGAGCCGTTCCTGGCAGGCTATCCCGAGGACGTGGGCGTCGCCGTGGAGGCGATCAATATTGTGACCACGGGTGTGGATGTGACGTGGGGCCTGCACGTCTGCTACGGCAACCGCTACGCCCGGCCATCCTGGGAACGCCATTACGACTTCCTGTTCCCGGCGGTACTTGACGCGAACGTTGATCAGCTTATCCTGGAGTTCGCCCGCAAGGGCTACGAGGACCTGGGGGTGATCCAGCGGTTCGGGTGGGACCGGGCGCTCGGGCTTGGCGTGGTGGATGTCAAGACCGAGCAGATCGAGTCCCCGGAACTCATCGTGGCGCGCATTCACCGGGCACTGGACATCTTCCCCGCCAATAAATTGATTATCAATCCAGATTGTGGGCTGCGCCATCTTCCTGCTCATGTCGCCAGATCGAAGCTGGCAGCGATGGTGGACGGAACCGTGGCGGTCCGCCGCACCTTGCCTATTCAGTCTGGGCCCCGACCAGTGACCTCGTCGGAACCAACCGTCGAGCAAGGAGCGTGATTCGATGACCCAGCTGGAGACCATTGAGTATCTGTTCACCTCCGAGTCGGTGACCGAAGGCCATCCCGACAAGATGGCCGACCAGATCTCCGACGCGGTGCTGGACGCCGCGCTGAGGATGGATCCGAACTCGCGGGTGGCGTGCGAGACCCTGATCACCACCGGGCTGGTCGTGCTGGCGGGGGAGATCACCACACCGGGGGTGCTGGACTACACCCAGATCGTGCGTGACACGATCTGCCAGATTGGCTACGACAACGGGAGCTTCGGCTTCGACGGGCACAGCTGCGCGGTGCTGACCGCATTGGACAAGCAGTCGCCGGACATCGCTCGAGGTGTCGATATGGCGGCTGAGCGGCGCGGGAAGCTATCCGAGGACGAACTGGACAGTGCCGGTGCGGGGGATCAGGGGATGATGTTCGGGTACGCCACGAACGAGACCCCCGAGCTGATGCCGATGCCGATCGCGCTGGCCCACCGGCTGTCCAAGCGGCTGGCGCTGGTGCGCAAGGACGGCACGCTGCCCTACCTGCGGCCCGACGGCAAGACTCAGGTTACCGTCCGCTACCGGGATCACGTGCCGATCGGGGTGGAGAAGGTGCTGATTTCTACCCAGCATGCCGAAGAGGCCACTGTGGAGCAGATCCGGGCGGACCTGTGGAAGCACGTGGTGCTCGCGGAGCTGCCCGTCGGCTTCTACAACGAGGGCGAGTTGGCGCGCAACCTGTTCATCAACCCGACCGGGCGGTTCGTAATCGGCGGGCCGGTCGGTGATGCTGGGCTGACCGGCCGGAAGATTATCGTAGACACCTACGGCGGGTTCGCCCGGCACGGTGGCGGCGCGTTCTCCGGTAAGGACCCGTCCAAGGTGGACCGCTCCGCGGCATACGCGGCCCGTTACGTGGCCAAGAACGTCGTGGCCGCGGGTCTGGCGGATCGGGTCGAGGTACAGGTGGCCTACGCGATCGGAGTGGCCCGTCCGCTGTCGTTGCTGGTGGAGAGCTTCGGCACCGAGCAGGTGCCCCGCGCGACCATCGAGAAGTTGGTGGGTGAGCACTTCGACCTGCGCCCGGCGGCCTTCCGTCGCTACCTGGGACTGCACCGGCCGATCTATGCCAAGACCGCCGCCTACGGTCACTTCGGACGCAACGATCCCGACTTCACCTGGGAGCGGACCGACAAGGCGGCGGAACTGCGTTGCGCCGCCGGGTTGTCCGCTAGTTCACAGCCTGCAATCATATAAAGAGACTTAGGGGGGCTATAATGGGCATCATTGTCACGGGGTCGATCGCCACTGACTACCTGATGGTTTTCCCGGGCCGGTTCGTGGAGCAGATCCTGCCCGATCAGCTAGAGAACCTGTCAGTGTCCTTCCTGGTGGAGGAGCTGGCGATCCACCGAGGCGGGGCGGGCGCCAACATCGCGTTCAACCTGGGTTGCCTCGGGCTGGCGCCGGTCCTGGTGGGTGCGGTCGGTGTCGACTTCGCCGAGTACGGGCAGTGGCTCTCGGCGCACGGGGTGGACACCAGCGCGGTGCACGTCTCGCGGACCAAACACACCGCCCGGTTCCAGTGCACCACCGATTCCGACCAGAACCAGATCGCGTCATTCTACGCCGGCGCGATGAGTGAGTCCCGTGATATCGAGCTGAAGCCGATCGTGGACCGGGTGGGCGCAGCGGATCTTGTGGTGGTGGGCCCGAACGATCCGGGGGCCATGGTGCGGCACACCCAGGAGTGCCGGGATCTTGGCTACCCGTTCGCTGCGGACCCCTCCCAGCAGCTCTCCTCACTCGACGGCGAGGCGATCAAGCAGTTGGTCGATGGCGCGACCTACCTGTTCACCAACACCTACGAGCGCGGTCTGCTGGAACGCAAGACCGGCTGGGGCGAGGCGGACATCCTGGCGCGGGTGGACGTCTCGGTGCTGACCCGGGGTGCCAAAGGGGTGACCGTGCAACGGCCGGGGGAGCCGGTGATCTCGGTGACACCACCGCAGGAGCGCCGCAGGGCGGATCCCACGGGTGTGGGTGACGCGTTCCGGGCTGGCTTCCTGGCCGGGGTCACCTGGGGCGTGGGTGATGAGCGGGCCGCTCAGCTTGGCTGCATGCTGGCCACTGTGGTGATCGAGTCGGTCGGCACCCAGGAGCACGAGTTCGACCCCGAGACGTTCATGGAGCGGTTCAGTGAAGCCTACGGACCCGACAGTGCGGCCGAGGTGGCCGACCACGTGCGTGCGTGAGCACCAACTTCACCGACTAAGGAGTGTACTTCGATGACTGTGGCGGCGGTCGCTGAGCAGAAACTACAGAACCGCGCTGGTATTGATTTCGCTGTTGCCGATCTGGGTCTGGCTGATTTCGGCCGTAATGAGATCCGGTTGGCGCAGCATGAGATGCCGGGTCTGATGGCCCTGCGCCGGGAGTATGCGGATGTCTTCCCGCTGCGAGGTGCGCGGATCTCGGGATCGTTGCATATGACGGTACAGACGGCGGTGCTGATCGAAACCCTGGTCAGCCTTGGCGCGGAGGTCCGGTGGGCATCGTGCAACATCTTCTCCACCCAGGATCATGCGGCCGCAGCGGTGGTGGTGGGTCCGCACGGCAGCGCGGACCAACCGAGGGGAGTGCCGTGTTTCGCCTGGAAGGGCGAGACACTCCAGGAGTACTGGTGGTGCACCGAGCGGATGCTGAGCTGGCCTGATGGGGCCGGGCCGAACATGATCCTGGATGACGGGGGAGACGCCACTCTGCTGGTGCACAAGGGGGTCGCCTTCGAAAAGGCCGGGGTGGTGCCCGCCGAGGAGGAGGACGACTCAGATGAGTGGAAGGTGTTTCTGGAGGTGCTGCGGGCCTCGCTGATCGCTGCGCCGGGGAAGTGGACGGCTATTGGGGAAGGCATTCGCGGGGTGACCGAGGAGACCACCACCGGGGTGCACCGGTTGTATCAGCTGGCTGCGGCGGCGGAGTTGTTGTTCCCGGCGATTAACGTCAACGATTCGGTGACGAAGTCGAAGTTCGACAACAAATATGGGTGCCGGCATTCGCTGGTGGATGGGATCAACCGGGCGGTGGATGTGTTGCTAGCCGGGAAGCTGACGCTGGTCTGTGGATATGGGGATGTCGGCAAGGGGTGCGCGGAGGCGCTGCAGGGTCAAGGCGCTCGGGTGGTGGTGGCCGAGGTGGACCCGATCTGTGCGCTGCAGGCGATGATGAATGGTTTCACCGTCGACACCCTGGACAACCTGGTCGACCGCGCGGACGTCATCATCACCGCCACCGGAAACAAGAACATCGTGACGGTCGAGCACATGGCGCGGATGAAGCACCAGGCGATCCTGGGCAATATCGGGCACTTCGACAACGAGATTGACATGACCGGGTTGGAGCGCCGGTCGGGCGCTCGCCGGCTGGTGATCAAGCCGCAGGTCGACGAATGGACGTTCCCGGACGGGCATTCGATCATTGTGCTGTCCGAGGGGCGGCTGCTGAACCTAGGAAACGCCACTGGGCACCCGAGCTTTGTGATGTCGACCTCGTTTTCCAACCAGGTGATCGCCCAGGTCGAGCTGTTCACCAAGTACCAGGAATACGACCGGGAGGTCTACACCCTGCCCAAGGTGCTCGACGAGAAGGTCGCCAAAATCCACGTCGAGGCCCTGGGCGGTCAGCTCACCACGCTGACCAAAGAACAGGCCGACTACATCGACGTGGACGCCGAGGGCCCCTACAAGCCAGATCATTACCGGTATTGATCGCCTTTCCCAGCGACCTCGAGAGCTGGCGCAGGCCCCCTGGGCCAAGGTGATCACCGACCTCATCGGCATCCACTGCGGTGACTACCTGGTCACCGAAGCCGGCTTCGGCGCCGACATGGGCGCCGAGCGCTTCTTCAACATCAAGTGCCAAGGCAGCCGGTCTGGTCAGAGCCTTCGCCACACGATTCTGGACGTGCTAGCTGACCGCCAGCCCGGGGCGAGCTCGTCGGGCGGCGTGTTCGCGGCCGGCGATCTGCCTAGATTCTCGGCGCTTCCCACGCCAAGCTCGATCTCATGCGAGTTCTCGTGCTGGGTGGTACTTCGTTCCTATCCAAGGAAGTCGCCAGTGAGGCGCTGCGCCGAGGTCACGAGGTGATCTGTGCTGCTCGTGGTCGCTCGGGCGCCGCCCCCGAACGCGCGCGGCTAGTCGCCCTCGACAGGGGCGAACCAGGTGACATCGAGGCGCTGGCCCGGGAGAAATTCGACGCCGTGGTGGACGTCGCCACCGGGGCCCTGGGCTGGGTGCGAGACGCACTGGACGTGCTGGCGTCCGAGGTGGGGGCACTGGACGTTCGTCTCCAGCGTCAATGCCTACGCCGACAACTCCACGATGCACCAGACGGCGGAGGCTGCTCTGCTGGACCCGGTCACCACCACCGGTCACCACCACCGGTCACATCGAGCTGGATCACATGCCCCCCGAGCTCCACGGCGGAATCAAGGTGGCCAGCGAGAACGCCGTTCGCGAGGCTATGGGCAATCGAGCGTTCATCGTGCGTCCGGGGCTGATCACCGGACCCGGCGACTACATGGACCGCTTCGGATACTGGCCCGCCCGGTTGAGCCGAGGCGGTCGCGTGGTCGTCCCAGACACGCCGCACCAGCCGATCCAACACATCGACGTCCGCGACCTCGCGGCCTGGATCGTGACCGCGGGCGAGCGGCGCCTCTCCGGCGCCTACGACGCCGTCGGTCCCGTCCTTGAGCTCGGCCCGACCCTGCGGCACATCGCCGCACTCGTCGCTGCCGACGGCACGGAACTGGTACCAGTAAGCCCGGACAAGCTCACCGAGGCCGGCGTCAACCCCTGGGGCGGGCCGAGATCGCTGCCGATGTGGGTGCCGCCGTCGCACTACGGTCTGGTCTCGCACGACGCCACGAGCGCGTGGGCCGCCGGTCTCCACACCCGACCCCTCGCCGACACCGTCCATGCCGTGCTGGCCGACGAACGCGACCGCGGACTCGACCGGACCCGCACTGCGGGGCTCACCGCCGAGGAAGAGAACACGCTGCTGACCTAGGGGGATTGTCCCTCAGCCATGGTTGACCTCTTCTCGGATAGGGGGCGGGATTGTGTCCCGCTTGCTCGCCGGGAGGACCCGGGCGCCGCGGACCGCGACGCGGCGCCCGCGCCCGTCGGCCGCGGCCTCGTCGGTCATCAGGTGCTCGACCAGCGTCCCCGCGTCGGTGGTCCCGCGCGTGCGCGCTGAGTCGCCTCGGAGGCGCCGCCGCCAGGTGACGCGGCGGCAGGTGCGGCAGCGGCTCGGGCGGGTAGCCGGTTGGTGATCGAGAAGCACGGACCGCAGCGCGTCGATGGCCCTGCGGTGGTACCCCGCCCGCTCCAGCTCGGCGAGCTCATCCCACACCGAGCGAACGACCTCACGCTGGTGGGGGTGTTCGGCCAGCCACACCACAGTCCGAGCCGACAAGGCGGCGTCGGGTCGCGGTGGGCGCGTCGCCATGACCGGCTCACCCCGGCATCACGCGGCAGCAGGCCAGGCAGACCCGCTCCGGATCGGGCGGGGAACAGGGTGTGCCCTGAGGGCGGAACCGGACACCGCACACGGCACTGACCATGTCGTCATCGCCCAGCACACCCCGGTGAATGTCCCGACCAGCCCTCGAGCGCAGATACCAGGACAGCTCCACGGCGTCCAGGTGCGCGGTCAACTCAGCACACAGCCGCCGCGCCGTGGCCACCGGCAGCACCCCGCGCACCCCGCCGGTCGCGCACCTCAGACTCTGGAGATGCAGCTCGACGTAGCCGGTCGAGTCCTCCGCCGGATCACCCAGCCGGCTGTCGAACCGCACCTCCGCCGCGTCGTCCTCCCCGACCGCCGGGGCCTGCTCAGGAACCCGCACCCCCTCATCGGTCACAGGGCAGTGCTCCGGCGAGCACCCCGCCGGATGCCCACCACCGGAGCCCTCGCCGCCCGCGCGCTCGCCGGGCTGGTTCGGTGTCTCGGGTCCATCGTCGATCACGATTGACGATGGTGAATCCGATCAAGCCCTGAGGCGTCCGGCCAGAGTGGACGTCACCTGGACGGGCTACACCGGCAGGCCCGCCCGGTAGGCCATCCCCCGCAACTCCCGGCCCACGGTATCCCGGCGCGCACGGGTGAGCAGCTCGGCGATCACCTCGCGGACTATCGGATCCCGGCGCACCATGGTGGGGAAGAGGTCCTCCGCCGTGCGCAATGCCATCACCGCGTCGTCCCGGCGTCCCCGCAGCCGGGCGAGCGCGCGGCCGTAGTCGACCCAGTAGAGGGCCTGCATCGTCGTGAAGGGGTGACGCTCAGGGTCGACGTCCCGCGCGACGCTGACCGCCTGATCGGGCTCGCCCGCTTCGAGCGCGAGCCACATCCGATACACACCTACGTCTGTTGGCCCGAACAAAAACCCCAGGGAGTCGGTGTCGCCGGTTGCACCGAACCGCCCGGCCAGCTCAGCCGCGGCCTCCATGGGAGCGGCCACATCGCCCGGACGGTCGTCCAGCGCGGCGGCCACGGCGTGGGCTGCGGTGACCAAGCCCACCAGACCGGCGGTGTCGGCGGTAGTCGGCGGCAGCGTGAGCGAATCCAGCTCAGCCTGACCCAGCGGGAACGCGCCACCGGTCAGCAGCACGTCGACCACGCCGAACGAGGCCACGCCGAGCGTGGTGGCCTCATCACGCTCCTGGGCCAAGCGTCGTGCCAGGAAGATGGTTCGACGGAGCAGGTCGGCGGGTGCACCCGCGTGGGTGAGCCACAAACGAGTGACATGCACATGCAGGTAGACGGCTAGGTCGAGCAACTCGCCGTGGTCGGCACCGGTAGCCAGGGTGGTGTGCAGATTCCGGATCAGTCCGGGCAGGTCGGTGGCGACCTCGGCGAACTGGCACGCCCGCCGCTGCCGGTGGATCCGGGCCACCTGATCTGCCAGCGCCGCGGCGGGGAGCACCAGACCGCCGGGGCGGTCGGCGTCGATCGCGTCCAGCGCCAGCCGCACCGCCTCAGTGGTGGAATCGGTATGCCCGTTGGCGGGCGCGGGCAGCGGCAGCCTGGTCAGCTCGGACGGGGCGATCTCCAGCGCATTGGCCAGGGCCACGATCTGCTTCAGGCTGGGGATATGCTCGCCGCGCTCGATCTCCGACAACTGCGACTTGCCGATCCCGGCCAGCCCGGCGACCACCCGCAGCGATTTGCCCCGCGAGTTCCGGACCTGCCGCACCCGCTGGCCGATCGTGCGCGCGTCGTCGTCAACGTCCACGAAGAAACCCCCTCCCGCCGATCCTCTCGCCGATGCCCCGGGGCATCGGCGAGAAGGTGGCTCAAGGCTACTGCCGCGCTGGTGCCCTCCACCGGGCGCGTGCGTTGCCGACAGAGTGGCCGAGCCATTCAACGTCAGCTGCCGGCCCTGGGTGGCGGAACCGTGGTGGGGACAGTCGGTGCTCCGGTGCCGGTCAACCGCACGTGCTGGGCGCCCTGGCCGTCATTCGCAGTGATCTCGTAGTCGGCCGATGCTGGGCCGGTGGTGGTCGGCGTGAAGGTGACTGGCACGGTGACGTGCTGGTTCGGGTTGATGACCAGCCCTTCATTCAGTGGGGCGCTGCTGGTGAACGCTCCGGTTGGGGCCTTGGCCTTGGTGATGGTCAGCGAGATGTTGCCGGTGTTGGAGACGTCGAACGACGAGCTTGCGGTGTCACCGACGGCGACGGGTCCGAGGTCTACTGCGGTCGGCGCTAGGGTCAGCCGACCCTGGCCGGTCACCGCGTTGCCGGTCAGTGGCACCGTCACGTTGCCCGTAGTGCTGGTGACCGTCAGCACGCCGTTCGCCGCGCCGGCAACGGTGGGCGCGAACGTCACAGACACCGCGACCGAACCGGTCGACGGGATCGATGTGCCGGTGGCCGGCAGTCCGGTGACGCCGAACGGCAACGCCGGTGCGGTGCCCCCGGTCACGGTGGTCGTGGTGACGCCGGTGTTGGCGATGATCACTGCCAGGCTCTTCGTCGCCGACGTGGCTATCTCTCCGAAGTCGACGCTCGCGGGCGTCGCGGTGAGCCCGTTCTGGGTGCCGGTCCCACGCAGATCCACCGTGGCGCCGCCGGTGCTGGTGCTGACCGTCAGCGCGCCGGTGGCGAGGCCGGGGCTGATGGGGTTGAAGCTGACCGGCACCGACAACGTGTCTCCTGGGTTGAGGACCCGGGGCAGCCCGGTCGGCGGGACGGCCGCGAACGGCGCCGAGGTGGCCAGTGTGGTTACAGTGGTGGCCCGGTTCGCGGTGACGACCGCGGTGCCGTTCCTCGTAGTGCCGACCGGGATGGAGCCGAAGTCGATCGCTGGGCCGCTGACCGGAGCGCTGGCCGGTCGGCCGTACGCTCGGACGCTGCCGTCCCGCGTCCCCACGAACACCCGGCTGCCGGCGGTCGCGACCTCGGTAAACTTCGATGCGATCCCGATCGGGGTGGAGAAACGCAGCGCCAGCGTGCCGTTGACCGGCACCGCCTCGTACGCCCGGAGCTGAGCGCCGGCGCCGGAGTTGTCGTCGACGTAGACGACCCAGACCAACCCGGAGCCGGGCGTGATGCCGTCCGAGGTCACGATCGGCGAGCCCGACGTGTAGCCGAAGTTGCTGGCGCTGGTGCCGGCCGACGATAATACCGGGTTGGCGCTGCCGTCCACACCGTACTTCAGCGCCCGCAGCGGACCGCCGTTCCCGACGAAGTAGACGTAGCCGCCCTCGCCGCCGTAGAACGCGAGATGACCCCAGAGCCCGTTGAACGGCCCTGTGACGCCCACCACGGCATCGCTGCCGGACGGTCCTTGCTTGCGGCCACCGAGGTTGTCCCGGTCTAGCAGGAAGACCCTGCCGTCCTTGCCGACTTCGACGAGCAGGTGCGGGTGGGCAGCCGTGCCGAAGCTGGCCGGCAGCGCCAGTGGGCCCCCGGAGCCGAGGTCCGTGTCATTGTTGTCGAGTGTGTCCGCGTTCGCGGGTGCGAAGAAGTCCCGCGCGGATAGGCTGCCGTCGCCGGCGACACCGAGCCGCACCACCGACTCACCGAGCTGGCCGGGCGGGCGGTGGCCCGGGCCGGGCGGTGGCGTAAGGCTGTGGAAGCTGTTGCCGGTGGAGAAGAGGATGCGGTCGCTGCCGTCGGATACCAGGCCGCCGCCGCCCTGCCAGATGCCCGCGCCGTCGTCGCTGCCGACCAGCGTCGTCCACAGCGCGCTGACCTGGGCCGTCGTGGTCGAGACTGCTACCACCCAGCCGCGGTAGGGGCCGGCGTCGCAGTGCGCGCCGAACCCGGCGTACACCACGCCGTCGAGCAGCAGCAGGCCCGGGCGCTGCATGGCGGTGAATGGGTTGAACGTGGCCGCGGGGTCGTTGCTGGCCGATCCGTGGATCTCCACCGGCCAGCCGGGGCGCTCGACGCCGGTGGTGACGTCGAGGGCGTGCATGTACCAGTGCGGATGGTGGGTGTCGGGACCGTCGTTGACCTTGCAGGTCAAGTACAGGGTGCCGGTGGCCGAGTCGATCACCGGGGTGGACGTGACGCCGATGTTCGGGGTGAGGTCGCCGCAGCCGATCGCGGCCGCGGGCCACGGCGGCCCGAGCGACTTCTTGGGCCACGTCACCCCGCCGGTCGCCGCATCGAAGCCATAGACGTTGTTGTTCTCGGTGGCGACCACCAGGGTGCCGTTGTAGACGAGGGGCTGGGCGTACACCTGACCGTCTACCGCGACCCTATAGAGCAGCCCGAAGTCGGCCGCGCCGACCGTGGAGGGCGACAGGCCCGGTTCGTTCTGGTCCCATCCGGTGCGTAGCACATCGACGGCGACCGTCGTGATATCAGCGCTCATACCGCGAATCCCTTTTATAAGAGGATGTGGGAATGGGAAGGTGTGGATCTTGGCTGAGCCGTCTCAGCGGTCACAGCGGGAGTTCGTCGGTGAGTGCGACAGGACATGGTCCGCGCCGGCATCGCGGAGCGCCTTGGTGGTGTAGCGGCCGCTGGCGACGCCGATCGCGATGGCGCCGTGCGCAGCGGCAATGTCCCGTGGGGTGTCACCGACGATCCAGGTTTGTTGGGGGTCCAGTGGCCGGCCAAGCACCACGCCGACTCGCTGGATGCCCAGCCGGGTCAGCTCGGTGCGGTCTGGTGAGTCCGAGCCATACCCGCCGCACTGAAAGTACTTGGCGAGGTTACCGCGGGCTAGCTTGATGTGTGCTGCCGCCTCCACGAGGCCGGTGGTCAGTCCCAGCAGGTAGCCCCGCGGGCCCAGCGAGGGTAGCAGCTCCGCGACGCCGGGCAACACGCGGTAGTCGGTGGATTCGGCCACCGCGGCGGGGAGATAGTCGAGCCGCGTGGCCATCAGGTGTGCCAGCTCGCGTGGGCTGGGGTCGTGGCCGATCACGGGGTCGCACCGCACCGATAGTGGCACTCGGGGGTCGGCGGGAGTGGGTGAAGCACCCGGTGGAGCGGCCACTGACGACGTTGTGGGTGAGGGTTAGCGACGGTGCCCGTAGGGATCGGCCTGCTGGCCTACGTCGACGGCTGCCACGATGAGCGGCGTGTCGTGGCGGATGTCGACCAGCGGACCACAGGGCTGGTATGCCCGATTATGGAGGGTGGCCGGTTACTCTGAGCGGGTGCCCACCTCCCCCCATTTGCCCCGCGCTGCCCTGGTTACGTTGGGCTGCGCCCGAAACGAGGTCGACTCTGAGGAACTGGCCGGCCGGCTGACCGAAGATGGTTGGGAGCTGGTTGACCCCGACGGCGGGGTGGCCGACGTGGTGGTGGTCAACACCTGTGGTTTCGTCGCCGCCGCCAAGAAAGATTCCATCGACACCCTGCTGGCCGCTGCGGACACCGGCGCCAAGGTCGTTGCGGTCGGTTGCCTGGCCGAGCGCTACGGAGCGGAGCTAGCGCGCAGCCTGCCGGAGGCCGACGCGGTCTTGGGTTTCGACGCTTATCCGGAGCTGGGTGGTCGGCTGCGCGACGTACTCGCTGGCCAGGTAGTGCCCGCGCACCAGCCGGTGGATCGCCGCACCCTGTTGCCGATCACCCCGGCGTCCCGGCCGGCGGCACTTACTAGCGGTCCCGCGCTGCCTGGGCACGGCTGGGGCCCCCGAGTGCCGCGCCGCCGGCTGGATGACTCCCCGGTCGCCCCCCTGAAGATCGCGTCGGGCTGTGATCGGCGCTGCGCGTTTTGCGCCATCCCCACCTTCCGCGGCGCGTTCGTCTCCCGCCCGGTCGCCGACGTGCTGGCCGAGGCGGCGTGGCTGGCCGGGTCGGGAGTGCGGGAGCTGGTGTTGGTCAGCGAAAACTCCACGTCTTATGGCAAGGACCTGGGCCGCCCGGGTGCCTTGGAGGAACTGCTGCGCCGGCTGGCCGCCATCCCCGGGATCGTGCGCACCCGAGTGTCCTACCTGCAGCCGGCGGAGATCCGCCCCGCGCTGGTGACCACCATCGCCGGCACGCCCGGCGTGGCCAGCTACTTCGACCTGTCCTTCCAGCACGCCAGCGAGCCGGTGCTCCGCCGCATGCGCCGGTTCGGCTCGCGCGAGTCCTTCCTGGCCTTGCTGGAGGAGATCCGGCGCCACGCTCCCACTGCGGGAGCGCGCAGCAACGTGATCGTCGGGTTCCCGGGGGAGACCGACGCTGACGTCGCGGAGCTGGAGCGCTTTCTCACCGAGGCACGGCTGGACGCGGTGGGCGTCTTCGGCTACTCCGATGAGGACGGCACCGAGGCCGCCGGCCTGCCCGGGCAGCACGACGAGGGCACCGTCGGCGAGCGCGTCGCACGGATCAGCGGGCTGGTCGAGCAGCTCACCGCGCAGCGCGCCGAGGAGCGGATCGGGGAGACCGTGGAGGTGCTGGTGGAGGCCGTCGCCGAGACGGATGCCGGCGCCGGGTCCGACGGGCCAGCCCAGACGTTCGGGCGCGCCGAGCACCAGGCTCCCGAGGTGGATGGCGAGTGCGTGCTCACCGGCTCGGGAGCACACTCGTTCGCGCTCGGCGACGTGGTGCGCTGCCGGGTGGTCGCCGCTGAGGGCGTCGACCTGATCGTCGAGCCGATGGAGCTGATCGCCCCGGCCGGCGACGGGCCGTGAGCCCTCCGCCGGCAAGCAAAGTCCCGCTGTGGAACCTGGCCAACCTGCTGACCATGTCACGGATGGTGCTTGCGCCGGTGTTCGTGCTCGCCTTATTCACCAAGGGTGGCAGCGATCCGGTGTGGCGGGTCACTGCGGCGGTGGTATTCGGCGTCGCCTCGCTCACCGACCGGCTCGACGGCGACCTGGCTCGGCGTCGCGGTCTGATCACCAAGTTTGGCACGATTGCCGATCCGATTGCGGACAAGGTACTCATCGGGGCCGCGCTGGTAGGCTTGAGCCTGCTGAGCGAGCTGGCTTGGTGGCTTACCATGCTGATCGTCGCGCGTGAGCTGGGTGTTACCGCGCTGCGCTTCTGGGTCTTGCGCTACGGGGTGATCCCGGCCAGCCGTGGCGGCAAGGCCAAGGCGTTCGCGCAGGTGGTCGCGATCGAGCTCTACGTGCTGCCGGTCCCGCTGGCGGCGCATCCGGTGCGCTGGGCGGCAATGGGCCTCGCGGTGGCGCTCACCGTTGTCACCGGCATCGACTACGTGGTGCGCGCGTTGCGGCTGCGCGCTTCCGGGCGCCGAGCTGTCGCGCTGCCGTGACCGCCGACCGCTTTGCTCCCGCCCCGAGCGGCGTTGGGGCGCCCGGGGCGTTTCGCCCACGGCGGACGACCGGCCAGCCGGCTGGTGAGTACGGTAGGGGGCAAGCAATCCGGTTAGCCTAGGCCGGCCAACACTCGGGAGGAAACGCGATGACGCTGCTGCGGGAGGCCATCGGCGATCGGCTACGCCGGACGCGGACCTCGCAGCGCCGCACGCTGCGCGAGGTGTCCCGGGTGGCCCGGGTGAGTCTGGGCTATCTCTCGGAGGTGGAGCGGGGTCGCAAGGAGCCCTCCAGCGAGCTGCTCGCATCAATCTGTGACGCGCTTGACCTGCCGCTGGACGAGCTGTTGCGGCGGGTAGCCGACGATCTCGGTCCGGTGTACCTGCCCGAGGTGCCAGACACCCTCGCGGCGGAGCTGGTTGCGGCCTGAGCTGGCGAGGTAGGGCGAAGCCGAGCCCGATTGGTCATAAGGAGAGGCAGCGGAAGAGATGGCTAACCCCTTTGCGAAGGCCTGGAATTACCTCATGGCCTCGTTCTCGTCCAAGATCGACGAACACGCTGATCCCAAGATACAGATTCAGCAGGCCATGGAGGATGAGCAGCGCAGGCACCAGAAGCTGTCCCAACAGGCTGCCGCTGTCATTGGCAACCAGCGGCAGCTGGAGATGAAGCTCACCCGCCAGCTCAGCGAGGTTGAGAAGCAACAAGCCTTGGCCCGGCAAGCCCTGGTGCTCGCCGACCAGGCGCGGAGCCAGGGCGATGCGGCCAAAGCGCAGCAGTACGAACAGGATGCGGAGTCCTTCGCTACCCAGCTGGTGTCTGCGGAGCAATCCTTGGAGGACCTCAAGTCCACTCATGACAAGGCGCTGCAAGCCGCGAGCCAGGCCAAGCAGGCGGTCGAGAATAACGGGAGGATGTTGCAGCAGAAGCTCGCAGAACGGACCAAGCTGCTCACCCAGCTGGATCAGGCGAAGATGCAAGAGCAGGTCTCCGCTTCGCTGCAGTCCATGAATGAGCTGACCGCCCCGGGCAACACACCATCGCTCGATGCGGTCCGGGACAAGATCGAGCGCCGTTACGCCAATGCCCTCGGCTCCGCCGAGCTGGCCAAGAACTCCGTGCAGGGCCGGATGCTCGACGTGCAGCAAGCCTCGCTGGACATGGCGGGCCGCTCCCGGCTGGAGCAGATCCGTGCCTCAATGAGCGGGGCGCCGATCACGGGTGAGGTCACCGCCGGTGAGCCGGCGGCACAACCCGCCTCGCCCCGGCAGGTCCTGCCGCCGAACAGCCAGCCATAGCGGGGGCCTTAAGCCCTTATAAGCTCTCAAGCCTGAGCCATTTGCGTCGGAGTGCGACGTCGTAGCGGGCTGGTGCGCAGGATCCGGGCCAGCAGCACGTCGAGGGCTACCGCGACTTCCCGGGCCCCGGGGGTGCCCCAGCGCTGGATCGGCAGCCCGGCCCCTTGCGCGTGTTGCACCGCCGAGCGGTCCGGTAGCACAGTAGGTAGCACCAGCGGCCCGAAGATCTCCCGCAGCTCGTTGATCCGGTAGTTGTGCTCGCTGGAGCGCACTCGGACCCGGTTGACCACCACGCCCAGAGTGTGTAGGTCGGGGTTGCGCTCGCGCTCGTGCTGCACGGCCTCGAAGGCACGCTGCACGCCGGCGACCGCGTAGATGGTCGGTTCGGTGACCAGCAGCGCCCGGTCGGCGGCCACCAGCGCCGAGCGGGTCAGCTGGCCCAGCGAGGGCGGGCAGTCCAGGAGCACCAGCCGATACGGCGGATTGCCGGCCATAGCGTCCAGCGTGGACAGCGCGTGGTCCAGCCGCCCGAGCCCGGCGGGGTCAGGGTCTGGCCGGTTGTGTGCCTCGGCCTCCTCCCCGCCGACCAGCACATCCAGGTCCGCACCCCACGCGCTGGGCGCGATCGCATTCCTGAGCACCGAGCGTTTTGGCTCAGCCAGGACGTCGGCCAGCGTGGACTTTGTCTCGCCGGGCTCCAGGGTGCCGGTGCAATTGCCCTGCGGGTCGAGGTCCACGACCAAGGTCCGGATCTTTCGCTGCAGGGCGGCCCCGGCCAACCCAAGCACGATGGAAGTCTTGCCCACCCCGCCCTTGAGGCCGAGCACCGCCACGGTTCGCACCGGTGCAGCTTATGGTGCCGGTGTTCCCCTGGCCTCGCCCCGGCACCCCCGGCGCCCCCCTGGCCTCCGCGGTCGAACCCTCTAAGGTGCTGCCCATGCGAGCCTGCGCCGTGCACCGAGCCCTGGAGGCCGAGGTTGCCGCGGCGCGTCGGCGGCTGGGCATCGCCCCCCGGGTGCTGGACGTGGGCGGCGGCAGCGGCGTCTGGGCCGTGCCGCTGGCCCGGTCCGGCTGCCTGGTGACGGTGGTGGAACCAAGCCCCAATGCGCTGGCCACGTTGCACCGTCGGGTCGCCGATGCCGGAGTCCAGCAGCTGGTGAGCCCGGTCCAGGGGGACGTCGACTCGCTGGCCGAGGCGGTGGGGGCAGCCAGTGCCGACCTCGTGCTCGGGCACGGCATACTCGAGGTGGTCGAGGATCCCGCCGGGGCGGTGCGGGCGCTAGCCGACGCCACCGCCCCCGGCGGCGCGGTATCGGTCCTGGTGGCCAACCGGTACGCGGCGGTGTTGGTTCGCGCGCTGGCTGGACGGCTGGCTGAGGCTCGCCATGTGCTGGACGATCCAGATGGCCGGCTCGGTAGGGATGACCCCGTGCTGCGCCGTTTCGATACCGGTGGCCTGATCGCGCTGCTAGCGGCCAGCGGGCTGGGTGTCGAGCTGGTGCAGGGCGACGGAGTGGTTGCCGACCTGGTGCCTGGTGGTGTGCTGGAGGCTTATCCTGGGGCAGCCGAGGCGCTCGCCGAGCTGGAGCTGTCCGCAGCCGGACGGGCACCTTTGCGCGACATCGCCAGCCGGTTGCACGTGCTGGCCCGGCGCCCGGCGATAACCGGCTAGCATGGACGCATGTCGAACATAGGTTCGACTATCCTGATGGTGTCATGGGGGTGTCATGGGCGCTAGTGGTGCCGCCGATCGCGGCTGCCCGGTGCTGCACGTCGACATGGATGCCTTCTATGCCTCAGTCGAGGTTCGCGAACGCCCTGAGCTGGCCGGGCGGCCCGTGGTGGTGGCTGGTGGCAGCAACCCGGCGGGGGACCGTGGTGTCGTGCTCTCGGCGAGTTACCAGGCCCGGGCGTTCGGGGTCCGCTCGGCGATGCCGGTCGCGCAGGCCCGCCGGCTGTGCCCGCAAGCGGAGTTCGTGCCGCCGCATTTCCCCCGCTATGCGGAGGTCTCCCGCGGGGTGATGGCGCTGTTCCGGGAGATCACCCCGCTGGTCGAGCCGCTGAGCCTGGACGAGGCCTTCCTCGACGTCGGCGGGTCAGTGCGCAGGCTGGGGATGAGCCCGGCCGGGATTGGGGAGTGGATCCGTGGACAGGTCTACGACGCGCACCGGGTGACCTGCTCGGTGGGGGTGGCCCCGAGCAAGTTCCTCGCCAAGCTCGCCTCCGGGCGGTGCAAGCCGGACGGGCTGCTCGTGGTGCCCGCCGATGGTGCGCTCGAGTTCTTGCATCCGCTGCCGGTGTCCGCGTTGTGGGGAGTGGGCCAGCGCACCGCGCAGGCGCTGCGTCGGCTGGGGTGCGCCACCGTGGCTGACGTAGCGAGCACACCACTGCCCGCCTTGCGGCGCGCTGTGGGTGTCGCGTGCGCCCAGCACTTGCATGCGCTCGCCAACGGCCGGGACGAGCGGCGAGTGGTGCCCGACGTGCCGGAGAAGTCGGTGGGAGCGGAGGAGACCTTTGCCCAAGATGTGGCTGACCGGGTGGTGTTGCGGCGTGAGCTGCTGCGGCTGGTCGATCGAGCCACGGCTGCGCTACGTGGCCGCGGCCTGCGCGGGCGCACTATCGCGGTGAAAATCCGCTACCCCAATTTCACCACCATCACCCGCTCCCGAACCGTGGCCGATCCGACCGACTCCGTGCACGGGGTGTTCGCGGTGGCCGCCGACCTGCTGGACGGTAACCTGCCCCGCGGGGCGGCGGTGCGGTTGCTGGGAGTGCGGGTGGAGCAGTTGGTCCGGGGCGCGGTGACTGAGCAGCTCACTCTTCTGGACGGTGGCAGTAGTTGTTTAGGGAGTCGCCAAGGGAAGCACCCAGGGGCGGGGGACTGGAACCGTGCGAACTGGTCGGACGCCGAACATGCGGCGGACGCCGCGCGGTCCCGGTTCGGCAGCGCCGCCGTGCGGCTCGCCACCCTGCTGGAGACGCCAGCGCGGTCCGGCTGCGGCGAAACGCAGTTCTCCACTGAATCGGGTAACCAGATCGGCTAGTCCATACCGCCGCAGGCTCGTATCCTCGACGCTAGGAGCCCACGGTAGGCACCCAGTGGCCCCAGGTACTACCGTCGGGGTTGGACACACTATCGATAGCCCCTGTAGACAACCCCTATCGACAACCTGAGTGCCGGAGGAGGAGCGATGCCACTCTCCGAGCACGAGCAGCGTCTGCTCGACCAGATCGAGCGCGCGCTCTATGCAGAGGACCCCAAGTTCGCGTCGAACGTCCGGGGCGCCCGGATGCGCAGCCGGTCGCACCGCCGCCGAATCCAGGGAATCGCACTTTTTGTGCTGGGTTTGCTGCTCCTTGTCGCTGGTGTCGTGCTCCCCTTCCGCCCGGTCGGGATCCCGGTCATCAGCGTTCTCGGCTTCTTGGTGATGTTCGCCGGTGCCGTCGTCGCGATCTTCTCTCGCCGCTCTGCTGGCGAGGGTCAAGGCGCGGGATCGGTGGACCGATCGTCTGCCGGGCAAGGTCGCAGCACCCTGGCCCAGCGGATGGAGCAGCGGTTCCGCCGCCGCTTCGAGGAGCATTAGCCCCAGGTCACCTCATTGGTGGCCCTCGCGTACCCCCGATGAGGTGATTCCGGCCAGCACGCCGAGCCCCAGCGGCCCGGTAATGCTCAGCCCGATCTAGATCCCGGGCGGGCGGTGACAGTGGGTGTCACGGCAGCGCCCCTGCCACCATGGGCGAGCTGGTCGCTCTAGCCCGTTGTCTGCCACGCCACCGGCTGATGTCACTGTCGGTGAGGTCTGGGGAAGGACTGTCGCGGTGTGGGGAGTTGCCACAGGTGGCAACTCCCGCCCCAAGTTGCCGTCCTGTGGCGCCTCCATAACAGATCCCCCGCCTCCCCGTGGGGCGGTGGGGGCGCAGCGGTTGAGTGTCAAGAGCGGACAGCGGCCCGTGCCGCGACCACGTGCCGCGCCACGCCAGGTGGCCAGCGACGTCACCAAGGCTGCCGGCGGGCGGGTATGCGTTGAGGTGGTCGCGTAGCGCGGTGAGGCAGCGTTGGCTCAACGGCACGCGACGGACGATCTTGCTCTTGGGATAGCTACGCGGCGTGCCGTCCACGTCGATGATGTCGGCGATCGTGACGGTGCCGGGTAAGTCGACTCCCTCGGTCGGCCACCGCTGGGCGAGCATTGTGACCGAATCAGGGCGATTCCCCCACCGGGCTTGAGCTGCGTAGATGGGGCTGTGCCGGCAACACGTGGGGGGTTTGCACGTTGACAGTGGTGGAAAGTGGGGTACGGTGGTTGGCAGTGGAGCGGCAGGGGTGCTTGGTGGCCGGTCCGCGGGGCTGGTGGGCTGGCTGGGGAGGTGGGTGGCGTGTTCCTGGGCACGCACACGCCCCGGCTTGACGACAAGGGCCGGTTGACGTTGCCGGCGAAGTTTCGCGATGCGCTCGCGGGGGGGTTGATGGTCACCAAGGGGCAGGATCACTGCCTTTACCTCTTCCCGCGTGCCGAGTTCGAGGAGATGGCCCGCAAGGTGTCGCAGGCGCCGTTCACCAACGAGGCGGTGCGGGCCTACCAGCGTTACCTGTTCGCCGGCACCGACGAGCAACGCCCGGATGGGCAGGGTCGGATCTCGATCGCGGCGGAGCTGCGGCGCTACGCCGGGCTGAGCAAGGACTGCGCGGTGATCGGGGCGATCAACCGCTTGGAGATCTGGGATAGCGCGGCTTGGCAGCGCTATCTGGAGGAACACGAGGAGGCCTACTCCCAGGCGCAAGAGGAGGTGCTGCCTGGCGTGATGTGACCCGGTGCCACGAGGCCTCCGCCCGGAGGCGCATCGACCGTGCTCAACAACCGCTCAACAACATCGGCGGCGATGCGCGACAACACGGACCAGCAGAGCCCTGACGTACCTTCCCCGGCGCCAGGATCTGGCACCGGGCGGAGACCTGGCGGCACCGCGAAAGTGTTTTCCAAGTTTTTCCCATACAAACCGGCTTATCCCGGCTGCGTCGCGTAAGGAGGTGGGTGTGAGCGGAGGGAGACTGCCGGTGGCCGATCACCCGCCCAGTGACCCTGTGTCATTTTTTGGGCCACCGTTTGGGCCACCTTCTGGGTTACCCCAGCATGCCCCGGTCATGCTGCACCGGTGCCTCGAGCTGCTCGGGCCGGCGTTGGCGCAGCGCCCGGCCGTGGTGCTCGATGCCACGGTGGGTCTCGGTGGGCACGCAGCCGCGCTGCTTGACGCCCATCCTGCGCTCACCCTGGTCGGCCTCGACCGCGACCCGCAAGCGCTCGCTGTGGCCAACCACCGGCTGGCGGCCTACTCCGAGCGGACTCACTTACTCCATGCGGTCTACGACGAGCTGCCCCAGATTCTTCAGCGCCTTGGCATCCCACGCCTTGATGGTGTGCTGTTCGACCTGGGGGTGTCCTCACTGCAACTTGACGCCGCTCACCGCGGTTTCTCCTACGCCCGCGACGCCGTGCTGGATATGCGCATGGATTCCAGTGCCGGGCCGACTGCGGCTGACGTGCTCAACGGCTACTCGCAGGCCGATCTCACCCGGGTGTTCCGGGAGTACGGCGAGGAACGCTTCGCCAGCCGGATCGCCGCTGCGGTCGTGGCCCAACGGCCCTTGGTCACTACCGCCCAGCTGGTCGAGATCGTCTATCAGAGTGTCCCGGCGGCTACCCGCCGCCACGGTGGCCATCCCGCCAAGCGGACCTTCCAAGCGTTGCGGATCGAGGTCAACGGCGAGCTGACAGCGCTGCGCTCGGCGATACCTGCCGCGCTGGGTGCGCTGGCCCTCGGTGGTCGGCTGGTGGCGATGTCCTACCACTCCCTGGAGGACCGGATCGTCAAACGGGCGCTGGCCCAGCTGAGCGCCTCTCGTACCCCGGCTGGCCTGCCCGTCGAGTTGCCAGATCACGGACCCCAGCTGCGCGCGCTGACCCGTGGCGCCGAGGGCGCTGGCCCGGCCGAGACCGGGACCAACCCGCGGTCAGCGTCGGTGCGGCTGCGCGCCGCGCAGCGCATCGCGCCGTCGTGACGGCTCCCGCCCGCACCGTGACTCCGATGCGGGGCAGGACCACCGGGCCCACCCACCGCCGGGACACCGGGGCGCCGCGAGGCCGGTCCCCGGCCGTCACCCGAGCCTACGCTCGGCGTGCCCAGCGCACCGGAGCCCGCCACGGTGGCCTCGATAGCGCGGACGCCGGCCGGACGCCTTTCGTGCTGCTGGTGATGGTGCTGCTGGGGGTGGCGCTGGTATCCACGCTGTGGTTGTCCACGGCCGCCACCGCTGACTCCTACCACCTGCAGAGCGCCCGCACGCAGGCCAGGAACCTGGCCGAGCGTTCAGAGAGCCTCAGCCGCGAGGTAGCGACTCTGGAGACCGCACCTGAGCTGGCTCGCCGGGCTCACGAGCTGGGCATGGTACCGGCCGGGAACCCGGCCCGGCTGATCGTCCGCCCGGACGGCACCGTCGTCCTGATCGGCCAGCCTCGGCGGGCTACCGCACCCGCCCCGCCGCCAGCCGTAGCACCGGCCCCACCGGCAGCAGCACCTGTTCCACCAGCAGTAGCACCTGTCCCACCGCCGTCGGCACTGCCTGCACCTGCGATAGTACCTGCCCAGACAGGTGTGCTGCCGTGAGCACAGTGACCGGCGTCCGGGCAACTGGGGTACCTCGGCACCGCCGCAAACCCAGCTCACGGGCAGCTGGGCTACCCAGCCGGCTGGGGCTGGGTCGGGTGGTACTCGTGCTTGCGCTGGTGGCCGCCGGCCTCAAACTGCTCGCGGTGCAGGGATTGCAGGCGGCGGAACTGTCCGCACAGGCCGCGAACCAGCGCACCACCGTGCAGACGCTGCCCGCGCAGCGCGGCACGATCACTGACCGCAACGGCACGCCGCTGGCGTTCAGCGTGGCGGCCCAGGCTTTGTACGCTCAGCCGAAGCGGATCACTGCCGAGCAGCGCGCGGTCCGGGCCGATCCGGACGCGCACAAGCAGGCGATGGCCCGCCGGGTCGCTCAGGTGCTCGGGCCGCCGGTGTCCGAGCAGGAGCTGCTGAGCCAACTGCGCAGCGATCGCACCACAGTACTGCTGGCGCCTTTGGTGACGCCGGCCCAGGCCAGGGCGATCCAGCGGGATTTCCCCGAGATCAGCGCGGAGCACCGGGAGATCCGCCAGTACCCCGGCGGTGAGCTCGCAGCCAACGTCCTGGGAGTGGCGAACTGGCGGGCCGACGAGCGCAAAGTGCGGGGACTGGTCGGCCTGGAGAACTATGCCGACACCCTGCTGGCTGGCCGGGACGGCCGCCGGGTGGTGGACACCGCTGAAGGCTCGGACGCGGTCATCCCGGGCAGCGAGCGCGCCGAGCGGCCGCCGGTACCGGGTTCGGGGCTGGAGCTCACCCTGGACTCCGACCTACAGTTCACCGTGGCGCAAATGCTCGGCGACTATGCGCGGAAATACCACGCCAAAGGGGCCAGCGCGGTGGTGCTCGATGCGCGCACCGCCGAGGTCTACGCGATGGCCAATGACGTCACCTTCGACCCGAACAACCTCGCGGCGGCGACCCCTGAGTTGCTGGGCAACCCGGCGGTCTCAGCCCCCTTCGAACCAGGTTCGGTGAACAAGGTGGTCACCGCCGCTGCGGCGATCGAGAACGGCGTCCTCACGCCGGACACTGAGCTACAAGTCCCCGGCGAACTGCGGGTTGCCGACCGGACCGTCCGGGACGCGTGGTCGCACGGCACCGTGAACCTCACGTTCACCGGGGTGCTGGCCCGCTCGTCCAACGTCGGCGTCTTGCTCACCGCGCAGCGCCTAGGCAAGGACCGCTTTGTGGACATGCTCCAGCGAATGGGCCTGGGCCAGCGCACCAACGTGGGGTTGCCAGGGGAGAGCGCGGGCCAGGTGCCGCCTCGGGACCGGTGGTCGGGCAGCACGTTCGCCAACCTGCCTATCGGTCAAGGCCTGTCGATGACCGTGCTGCAGATGGCCGGCATGTACCAGGCGATCGCCAACGACGGCGTGCGCATCCCGCCGCGTATCGTCAGCGCCGAAATCGCCCCGGACGGTACCCGGACCACGACCCCACGACCAGCCGGTGTCCGGGTGGTCAGCCCGCAGGCCGCCCGGACGGTGCGAGACATGCTGCGAGCGGTCGTGCAGAACGAACCGGGACAGCGCGGCACTGGCCCAGAAGCGGCGCTAGACGGATACCAGATCTCGGCCAAGACCGGTACCGCGCAGCAGGTCAACCCCAGCTGTGGCTGCTACAGCAACTCGAACTACTGGATCACCTTCGCCGGCATCCTGCCTGCCGACGCCCCGCGCTTCGTCGTCGGGATCATGCTCGACAACCCGGCTGTCGGCAGCGCCGCGCCGCTGTTCCACGACATTGCCTCCTACCTGGCGGGGCGCTACCAGATCCCGCTGTCTCCTGAACCTAGCCCAGTCGCCACCCTCACCCTTCCGTGATGCTGGCCGCCGGTAGCCTTCCTTCCCGCTGGGCTCCACCCGCACCCGACCCCTAGATCGTGACTGCTCCTGTGACTCCCTCGTTGGTCGAGACGCCGCTGCGACCGTCGCGCACCGCGCCGATTCCGCTGACCGCACTCGCCGCCCTTGCTGGCGCGACTGTCTTAGGCCCCTGCGATCAGGTGCTGGTCACGGGTATCACGTTGCGTGCCCAACAGGCGCTGGCCGGCGACCTGTTCGCGGCGCTGCCCAGCCTGTCACCCTGCCGTCCGCATGGAGCTGAGTTCGCCGGCATCGCGTTGCGCGCTGGCGCCGTCGCGGTGCTCACTGACCCCGTGGGTGCGCGCTACCCGGCGCTGGCCGCCGCCACCGGGTACCGACCGGGGGTCCCGGTGCTGGTGCATCCGGACCCCCGGTCGGTACTGGGCAGCCTGTCGGCCCGGATCTTCGGTGGCCCTTCCGCCCGGCTGGCGGTGCTCGGGATCACCGGCACCGCCGGCAAGACCACCACGGCGTACCTTCTCGAGGCGGGGTTGCGCGCGGCCGGCGCGCACACCGGCCTGCTCGGTACCGTGCAGGCGCGGATCGGCGAGGCGCTGCTGCCCAGCACGTTCACCACCCCGGAGGCCCCGGACCTGCAGGCGCTGCTGGCGCTGATGGTCGAACGCGGCGTCACCCACGTGCCCATTGAGGTCTCCAGCCATGCACTGGCGCTGGGCCGGGTAACCGGTACCACCTTCGCGGTTGGCGCGTTCACCAACCTGTCCCAGGATCACCTGGACTTCCACGCCGACCTCGAGGACTACTTCGCCGCCAAGGCGATGCTGTTTGACGGGCGGGCCAGCGCCGAGGTGGTGTGCACCGATGACGCCTGGGGGCGGCGGCTGGTCACCGGCGGTACCACGACGGTCTCCCTGAGCGGCGATGCCACGTGGCACGCTAGGGACATCACTGTCGGGCGCTGCGGCGGCCAGACGTTCCGTGCCGTGGGCCCAGACGGGTTCGACCAGCGCTTAACGGTGCGGATGCCCGGTGCGTTCAATGTGACTAACGCGCTGCTTGCGTTGGCTATCGGCCGCACTGCGGGGGCCGATCCCGTGCTGTTAGCCCGGGGCATCGCCACCGCTGAGGTGCCCGGTCGGATGCAGCGGGTGAACCGCGGTCAGGGTTTCCTCGCGCTGGTCGACTACGCGCACAAGCCCGCCGCGGTGGCCGCGCTGCTCGACGCGGTGCGAGCTCAGGTCCCTGGGCGGCTGCTGGTGGTACTGGGCTGCGGTGGGGATCGGGACACGACCAAGCGCCCGATGATGGGTGCCGAAGCGGCTCGCCGGGCCGACCTGCTGGTGGTCACCGACGACAACCCACGCACCGAGGATCCGGCGGTGATCCGGGCGGCTATCCTCGCCGGGGCCCGCGGTGGCGCCACCGGGTCGGTCGTGGAGATCGGCGACCGGGCGAAGGCGATCGCCTACGCCATCACGCGGGCCCGCCCGGGAGATGCCCTGGTCGTCGCGGGGAAGGGCCACGAGACCACGCAAGAGGTGCACGGCGTCAAGCACCCGTTCGTGGACGCCGACGTGCTCGCCGACCTACTCGATCGGGTGGACGGCGGGAGCTGCGGATGAGCACCATCCTGGTCGCCTCCGGAGTCGCCCTGCTCGCGTCCATTTTGTTCACGCCCTACCTCATCCGGCTGTTCACCCGGCAGGGTTTCGGCCAGGAGATTCGGCAGGAAGGACCGCAGACTCACCACAGCAAGCGGGGCACGCCCACCATGGGGGGAGTGGCCATCCTGCTGGCGATGTGGAGCGGTTACCTGGGCGCGCACCTCACCGTCACCCGGCACAGCATGACCGCGTCGGCTCTGCTGGTGCTGCTGCTCACCACGGTGCTGGGGGTGGTCGGCTTCCTGGATGACCTGATCAAGGTTCGCCGGCAGCGCAACCTGGGCTTGAACAAGACCGCCAAACTGGTCGGGCAGCTGCTCGCCGCGGTGTTGTTCGGCATCCTGGCGATGGGTTTCCGGGACGGCGATGGCATCTCCCCGGCCTCAACTCACCTGTCTTTCGTGCGGGATGTCGCCGTGGTGTCCTTCGGTGTCGTCGGGTTCGTGGTCTTCAGCTACCTGCTGGTGTCTGCCTGGTCGAACGCGGTGAACCTGGCCGATGGCGTGGACGGGCTGGCGGCGGGGGCGGCGGCGATGGTGCTGGCGACCTATGTGATTGTCGCGTTCTGGCAGTACACCCAGGACTGCACCATCCAGGCCGTGCCCGGCTGCTACACCGTGCGCGATCCCCTCGACGTGGCCGTGGTGGCCGCCGCTGCGGTCGGTGGGTGCATCGGGTTTCTGTGGTGGAACGCCCCCCCGGCGAAGATCTTCATGGGCGACACCGGGTCGTTGGCCCTCGGCGGGCTGCTGGCCGGCCTGTCCGTGGTCACTCGGACCGAGTTGCTCCTCGTCGTGATCGGTGGCCTCTTCGTCGTCGAGGCGCTGTCGGTGGTCATCCAGGTGGCGGTGTTTCGGACCACCCAGCGCCGGCCATTCCGGATGGCACCGTTTCACCACCACTTCGAGCTCGCCGGATGGCCCGAGACCACGGTCATCATCCGGTTCTGGCTGCTCGCGGCCATCTGCTGCGCGCTGGGCGCCGGAGTGTTCTACAGCGAGTGGCTGACCGCGGCCGGGGGGTGAGGTCAGTGATTCCAAGGCCACCAACCCGCATGCTGCCCGGGCCTGCCTGCTGGCCCGGCGCCGGGTGGTGTGGGTGGCCGGAGGTCTGCTCAAGGGCCTCACGGACGTCGACGTGGACTCTCTTGTCATCGCGACACCCGGGATCGGCTGGTCGGCGCTGTGCTGCTCGGCACCGACCGCGCGGTGATCGTCGCCGCGCTGGCGCGACACGCGCCCAACCTCCCCGTTCGGGTGGTGGATTCGGGGGACGATGAGGCCATGGTGCATGTGGCAGCAGCCGAGCTGGCGGCGGGTCGGTTCGTCGTCGCCCGTGAGCGGCTCACCGCCTGGTTGGCCCGGCCGCTTACCTCGCTGCACCTGGTGCTCGCCGTTTTCGGCCTGTTGACCCTGTTCGGCCTGGTGATGGTGCTCTCGGCGTCCAATGTGGAGTCCTACACCAGGGCGGGCTCATCCTATGCGGTGTTTGTCCAACAACTGGCGTACTGCGGGTTCGGGCTGGTGTTGTTCTGGTTGGGGATGCGGGTACCGGTGCGGATGCTGCGTGGCACCAGTGGGCTGTTCTTGCTGGCGTGTGTGTTGTTGCTGGCCATGGTGCTCAGCCCGCTGGGTACCGAGATCAACGGCGCGCAGAAATGGTTGCGGCTGGGCCCGCTGTCCCTGCAACCCTCCGAGCCTACGAAGCTCGCGCTGGCCCTGTGGGGTGCGCATGTGTTGATCACTAAACGCGCGCTGCTGCGCCAGTGGCGGCACCTGCTGGTGCCGCTGGTTCCGATGGCCGTTGTCGTCTTCGCGCTGGTGATGCTGCAGCCCGATCTGGGTACCACGATCACGCTGGCCATCGTGCTGCTCGCGCTGCTCTGGTTCGGCGGCGCGCCTGGCGAGCTGTTCGGCGCCATGGCGATCGCCGCCGTCGCCGGCACGGTCGCGATGGCCGGCATCGCCGGTTACCGCTCAGCCAGGATCGAGTCCTTCCTGCACCCGGGCGCCGATCCGCAAGGCGCCGCTTACCAGGCCCGCCAGGCAATGTTCTCGCTGGCTGATGGCGGCTGGTGGGGGGTGGGCCTGGGGCGCAGCAGCGCCAAATGGGACTACCTGCCCAACGCGCACAATGACTTCATCTTCGCGATCATCGGAGAGGAGCTGGGTTTTCTGGGCTGTCTGGTGGTGCTGCTGCTGTTCGCCACGTTGGCCTATGTGGGAATTCGGATCGCCGCGCGCAACACCGATCCGTGGGTCAAGCTGGTAGCCGCCACCGTGACCACGTGGCTGGTTGGTCAGGCCGCGATCAACATCGGGTACGTGGTCGGCTTGTTGCCGATTACCGGGATCCCGCTGCCGCTGATCTCCTCGGGGGGCACCTCCATCGCGTTGACGATGCTGGTCTTCGGGCTGCTGGCCAACTTTGCCCGGCACGAACCGCAGGCGGTGTCCGCACTGCGCCACGAGTTCACCCGTTCCGGCCAGCCGGGTGTCCTCACCCGGCTGCTGCGGCTGCGCCCTCCGGTGCCCTACGCTCCCGCGTCGCGACACCGCGCCGGGGCTTGGCCCATGTCCTCCGGTCGCGGTAGCCGAGGCAGGCGATGACCACCGGGCGGCGGCGCCAGTCCCGGGGCGATACGCCCCTGGCGGCCCTGCGGGAACGCCGTGCCACGAGCCGCGGCCGCAGCGCCGCACGGCTGGCATCCCGCGCTCGACCGGCGCCGCAGCACGCCGCCGCACCCCGCGCGGCACAGCGCACGGCTGTTCCTCCTGGTGTTGGTGTCCCCCCCACTGCGGCGCAGCCCTCCAGACCGGCCCGAACGTGGTGGCCCTGGCTGGCCGCCGGGATGGCGATCCTGACTCTGGCCGGCGGCTTGGCATGGGTACTGCTGGGTAGCTCACTGTTCGACGCCCGCTCCGTGCAGGTGGTAGGCACCAGAGAGCTTCCCGCCGACGTGGTGCGGGCGGTGGCAGCCGTGCGGCTGGGCACACCGATGATGCGGCTGGACACCAAGGCGATCGAGACCCGGGTCGCCGCGCTGCCGAGGGTCGCGAGCGTCCAGGTGCGCTGCAGCGTGGATGGCACGGTGCGCATTGAGGTCACCGAGCGCACCCCGGTCGCTGTTGTGCGCCGCGACGGTCGCGTGCATCTGGTGGACGCCACTGGAACTGACTACGCGGCGACGCCCGTCGGGCCGCCTGGCCTGCCGGAGCTGCAGGTGGCGCACGTCGGGCCCCGGAACGCCGCGACGATGGCTGCGCTGACGGTGCTGACCGAGCTGCCCGCGTGGCTGCGGGTCCAGATTCGCTCGATAGCCGCGACGTCTCCCGCCGACGTCGTGCTGGAACTGGGCAAAGGGCGAGAGGTGCGCTGGGGTGACGTGGGGGAGGGCGAGCGCAAGGCGGCGGTGCTCGGCCCGCTGCTCACCCAGCCCGGCGAGATCTACGACGTCTCCAGCCCCGCCCTGCCCACCATCGCCTGAGCCGCGAGTAATTGTCGTGGGTGACTGGGTGATCCAGTCGGTGACCGATGGACCATGATCACGGTTTGGGTGCCAAAAACGACACGACGTGTCGTTTTGGCACCCAAACCGTGATCACTGGGGCTTGTTCACATCAGGAGTGTTGTCCACAGGGTGAGTGCACCTGACGTCCCGGATACCGCCCGTTCGACGATGCTTGTGCTGGTGGTGATCAAGGAACTTGCGGACTCCCGGGACGGGGCGCTCACCCTGGATGAGGCGGTGCGTGGCGGGTTGATGCTGCGGCAGGTGCGCCACCGGGTCCGTATCGGGCAGTGGGCCAAGCTGTATCCGGGGGTCTACCTGGTCGGCCGGCGCGAGCCTGACCAGCAGGTACCGTAGAGTGAACAGCGTGGCACTCACCATGTGAGTCAGATATACTTATGTCATGAGTAAACGGTTGCAGGTGCTGCTCGACGAACACGAGTTGGTCGAGCTCCGCTCGATCGCTGAGCGACACGGTACGACGGTGTCGGAGTGGGTTCGCCAGGTCATTCGGGCAGCTCGGCGGCGCGAGTTCAGCGGCGATCCGGCGCGCAAGCTCGACGCCATCCGATTGGCGACTGACCACGCGTTCCCGACCGCTGATATCGAGGTCATGCTTGCCGAGGCCGAACGCGGTTACCTGGGTGAGACGGGATGATTCTGGTCGACGCGAACATCCCGATGTATCTCGTCGGCGCCGATCATCCGAACAAGCTTGCTGCGAGAGGGGCGTTGGAGGGCGCGGTCAACCGGGGACAGCGGCTGGTGACCGATGTCGAGGTGCTCCAGGAGATCATGCACCGATTCGTGGCCATCGACCGCCGCGCCGCGATCCAGCCAGCTTTCGACGTGCTGCGCACGGTCGTGGACGAGACCTTGCCCATTGATGCGGAGGACGTCGAGGTGGCTAAACGAATCGTGCTGGACGGGTATCGACTCTCTGCCAGGGATGCCATGCACCTGGCCGTGATGAGACGACACGACATCGACATGATCATGTCATTTGACCGTGGATTCGACCGGTATCCAGGGGTGACCCGGATCGGGTGACCGGGCAACCGTGACGACCAGCTCTGCCAGCGCGACGGGCCACTGCGAGTCGACCGGCGGAGTCGACCAGCGCGACGAGTTCCTCTTATCACCGTGGACCGGTCTCCGATGCTCACGGCAAGGACACCCGCGCAACCGCTTGCTGATCTGCTTGGACGACCAGCGGAGTTGCACGCCGGGTATTGCCGATCGTTCGGCAGGAACGGGACGTCGTGGCTGGGGCGAGTGCTGCGCCAGGCTGCGGACGGGGCGTGTTAGCACGCCGAACGGGTCTTTCATCGGCTGACGGGGGGGAGCCTGGATTGGCGGCTGGGTGGCCAACCATCTCGTGGTGTTGTCCGGGATCGAGTACTGGGTGCCGGCAGAACGCGCTGGTGCTGGCGGGGTGGACCGTGTTGCGCTTCACCTGGTATGACCTGTCGTCTAGCGGCGTACCGACCCGGCACGGTCTACGACGTCTCCAGCTCCACCTTGCCCACCATCGCCTGAGCGAGTAGTTGTCGTGATCGTGTGGTGTCGTGGGTGAGGACGATGCTGTGGTGGGGGACAGTGGCCAGCGCGTCGCGAGTGCGTGCCCAGATCTGGTGGCGGTGGTCGGGGGTGATCCGGGTCAGGCGGAGGAAGTGGGGGTAGCGGTCGTCGTGGTCGGGGTCGAAGAAGTCGCTGCTGGTGACGGTGCGTGAGGAGGCGTCGAGGCGGGGTTCACCGTCGGGGTCGATGCAAGGGAAGATCAGCGCGGTGGCGGTGGCGGAGCGGGTGAGGTGCAGGCCGAGCCAGTCGGTGAGTTGGTGCGGGAACAGTTGCGTTTTGAGCTCGCAGCCGTGCGGGTCGTGCAGTGGGCTGGTGTGGCCGTTGCGGATGGCGGCGGTGACGGCCGGGTCGACGGTGGGGTGCAGGCGCTGCCCGGCGGCAAGCTGAGCGCGCACGCCGTCGAGGAGGCCGTGGGCGTGCAGCAGGCCGAGTCCGAGCGCTGCGGCGGCGGGCCAAGGCAGCAGGGCCCGGGTGGCGGGGTGCAGGAAGACCCGGTCGTTGGCCAGTAGTTGGTGGCCCTGCGTGGTGAGCAGTAGTGCGGTGGTGGTCTTGCCGGCGCCTTTGGGTCCGAGCGCGAGGGTGGCATTGTCGCCGCGGACAGCGGCGCTGGCGTGCAGGATGGCCCACCCATCGGCTTCAAGTTGGGCCCGGATGAGTTCGCGGGTGATGCGGGCGGCGGCCAGGCATAGGCCGAGTGACCCGGTGGCGGTGAGGGTGAGCCGGGTGCGGCCGGTGTCGGTGTGGTAGGCGAGCTGCTCAGTGGGATCGACCGCGCAGACCGTGTTGTCGGTGTTGTCGGCGACGTGGAGTGGTTTGCGGGCGAACTCGATGGTCCGGTGCGGCCGGGTGTTGAGGCTGTCCTGGGTGGCGGCGAAGCGGTCGGGATCGACGTGACAGTGGAGCACGGGGCCACTGGTGTTGTCCGCTGAGGTGATGGGTCGCACGGTCCACCAGCAGCCGAAATATTGGGTGATCCAGTCGGTGACGGCGGGGGTGTCGCTGGTGACGAGGACGGTGGCGGATCCGGCACTGACTTGCAGGGCGTGCGACGGGGTTGAGGTAGGCACGACTCGCTTCCTTGTCAGCTCTACAGATGGCTCTGGACGTGGTCAAAAAGAATCTTGAGCCGGTGCGCGCTGGCGTCAAGTGCGGCTTGTTCGCCGGGGGAGTGTTCAGGCGGATCGTTCCGGTACCGGCCGGCGACGAACCGCAGCCGTTGCCCGAGATACACGCCGCCACGGCTGGTAGCGGAGAGTTCCTCGTGACCATCAGCGAGTCCGAGCAGTTTGCGGACGGTGGAGAGCACGGCACCGGCGGGGCCATGTTGCGTCCGGTCCATTCCGGCGGTGATGCGCGGGGATCTCTCGCGCAACTGTTGTCGGATGAGGCCCAGGGGGAGCTGGACGGGGTGGTGGTGTACGCGAGTGGCGTGGTCGCAGATGACTGCAGTCTCTCCGTGTTCGCCGAGCACTGATCCGGACACTGCGGCGCGAGGCACCGCGAGGTGGTGAGCGACCAATGTGCGGTAGCGCGCGGAGTCGAGGTTCGATCCGACGCCGAGTACTGCGGTGTTGCTGTGCTCGGCGAGCACCCGGCTCATCACGTCGACAGGGTTGCTGACCATGACAACCGGACCGGGGAAGCCACGGAGCTGGTGGGCGAGGTCGGTGGTGACTACCGCTGCGGTCACGGCGCGTCCGACCCCGCCGGCGCCGATGACTCCGAGGGTGGCCGAGTTCATCAGTTCATGTCGCGGGCGAGCTGATGGCAGCCCTGCAGGGCCACATACCAGGCACGGTCGGGGTTGGTAACCAGGTGTGCGGCGATGTCGGTTGCCACCAGCAGGAGCGCGCGAGCCCGGGAAGCGGCGGCTAGCAGTGTCGGCGGCAGCGGCAACAGTATCCCCGGTGGCAGCGACAGCCCGGTGGCCAGATAATTCGACCAGTCCGCCAGCCACAGAGCCAGTAATCGCCGCAGCGTATGCGTCTCGGCCGGTGCATGGTGCCTCAGGAACTCGGTGAGCAGCTGGTCCAGCGCGTCGAGGATGGCGCTGGTCCGGTCCCGAGCTGGCGACGTGGTCACGAGCAGCAGCATGGTGCGCGACACCAGCTTGGCGAGCTCGGCGGCGGGGTCAGCGCAGTGCAGTCCGGGGTCTATCCAGGTCGAGGATCCGGCTGCCTGAAGAAGGACATGGTCAGGCTTGAGGTCTCCGTAGATCACCACTGGCGGAATGAGAGGACGCAGGAGTGGAGACAGCACGCTGCGCAACGTCGTCAGAGACCCCCACACCTCGTGACGTTCAGTAGGCCCCGTCCATCCCTCTCCCAGAGCGGAGAGGGATTCCCGGGTGTGGCGAGGGTTGAGGAATTTGCGGACATAGGTGTCGCCAATCGAACTGTGCGGGCTGCTCAGCAGGATGGTGGGGAGGCATCGAGGTACTCCCGATTCCTCATGCTGCGTGTGCGCGGATCACGCGCGGACACGCAGCCCTCAACTTGCGACCGTTCCCGTCCCTCCGTGCCGGGCCTCCGTCGCTTTGTTGAGCAGTTCGCACAGCTGCGCCGTCTCCTGGTTGGTCATCACAACGGTGGTCCTGATCGTCCTGTTGAAGGTCAGACACACCCGCCCAGAGTTGCCCAGGCCCCGAACGGTGTGCGGCTCACCGTTCGGGGTGCAACTCCGCATCGTCGCGCGGAACGCCTCGTCGGGAGAGTTCTCGCTCATCGTGGCCTACCGCCTAACACCGCGCACTGTGGCGCCGTCAGTGCCTGCGTGGTGGCTAGAGTATTGATCATAGGGTTGACCCTACGCACGCCGTGGATGGCAACCCCAAGGAAAACTTGGGGCACTGTTGTTTCCTAGACTCGATGGCGTGCGGTGGATCGAGGAGGCGACCGTCGGCGAGCGGGTCGCGTTTTACCGGCGGCGTAAGGGCATTACCCAGGAGGTGCTGGCTGGGCTGTTGGGGCGCAGTGTTGAGTGGCTTGCCCAGTTTGAGCGGGGTGTGCGGGAGCTGGACCGGTTGTCCACCATCGTCGCTGTCGCTGGTGCGCTGGGCGTTGAGCCGGCGAAGCTGTTGCCTGCCGCGTTCACCGCTCGGCGTCGGGAGCTGCGTGGTGCGGTGATCGGTACCGCGCCGGATTCCGTTGCCGCGATCAAGACCGCGATGTTTCGCTACAACGGGTCGGCACGAGTGCTCGGTGTGCCCGAGCGACCACCTGTTGGGTCCGCGGAGCTGGCGGTGCGGATCAACGAGGCGTTCGTCTGCTCGCAGACTGCGCGTTGGTCACAGCTTGGTCCGCTGCTGCCGGATCTGATCGCTGACACCTGGCAGGCCGCGCACACCAGCACCGGCGAACGGCAATACCGCGCGCTCGGGCAGCTCTCCTTGGTCTGGCAAGTCACCTCCAGGATGCTGGACCGCATCGGTGAGAACGACCTTCCGTGGATCGCCGTGGAACGCAGCATGACGGCTGCCGAGCACAGCGAGGACGACCTGCTGATCGCCGTGGCCGCCTGGCGACTAGCGATGGCACTCCGACACAACGGGCTCATTCAGGAGTCCATCGACATTCCGGTCGCGACCGCCGACGCGTTGCGACCCCGGCTGGCTCAGTCTCCCCAGCACGCGTCAATATACGGAGCGTTGATGCTTAAGGGCTCAGTAGGCGCGGCAACTGTCGGTGACCATGCGGCGGTACGCGACTACCTCCGGGAGTGCGACCGGGCCGCAGCGCTCACCGGCGACCGCAACGATTTCTGGCTCTCGTTTGGACCCACCAACGTCGCCATTCACCGGGTATGGCTGGCCACCGAAATGGGCGATCCCATCGACGCCCTCCGCCAAGCCGAACACGTAGACGACACCGCACTGCCCCCGGAGCTGGCCGAACGTCGCGCCTCCCACCTGATCACCGTCGCCTGGTCACACTACCTGCGCAGACACGATGACGACGCACTCAGCGCGCTCACCACCGCCCGGGCAGCGGCGCCTGAGCTGCTGCTGTTCACCCACCGCGTCCACGACATGCTGCGCCAGATGCTGCGCCGCGACCGTCGCCGTCGACGCGGGCTCCGCGAGCTGGCCGAGTTCGTCGGAGTGTAGTAGCGTCGCCAACGATCGGGCCGGTCGGCTGTCGCTGCCGCCATTCTGTTGCTGGGGTCGCCGCATGGATGGCGCACGACGGCGCTCCCGGGGAGGTGGGGGATCCGTTGCGGATGTGCCGCAGAGGGCAACTTCTCGCCCAAAGTTGCCCTCTGCGGCACATCTCCACACTGCGACACTCCTTCCCTGGACCTCACCGACAGTGACATCGGTATGGGATGCGGCCGGTATCAGCCAGGTGCGGCTGCACGCTGTCCCGGCGCCGCCAACAACTCTGTTCTCCCAGGTCGGTTCCTTAACTGAGTGCCATCGGGCCCTGACGGCCGCGTCGTGCACAACGATGGTGGAGTTGACTTCGGCCAGTCAGGTGAGTATCAGTGGTGATCGGCCGGTAGCCGTGTTCGGGGCATTCCGCACCGTCATGAGACTGTTCTCGTCTTCCCGTGCCGGGGTGTCGTGGCTTTGTTGAGCAGCTCGCAGAGCTGTGCCGTCTGCTGGTTGGTCATCACGGCGGTGGTCTTGATTTTCCTGTTGAAGGTCAGACACACCCGTGCGGCGTTGCTCCCGCTCATCGCGGCTCACCGCCTAACACCGCGCACTGCGGCATTGTCAGCGTCCGCGTGGTGGTCAGAGTATTGATCATAGGGTTGACCCTACGCACGCTGTGGATGGCAACCCCAAGGAAACCTTGGGGTCCTGTTGTTTCCTAGACTTGATGGCGTGGGGTTGATCGAGGAGGCGACCGTCGGTGAGCGGGTCGCGTTTTACCGGCGGCGCAAGGGCATCACCCAGGAGGTGCTGGCTGGGCTGCTGGGGCGCAGTGTCGAGTGGCTTGCCCAGTTCGAGCGGGGTGTGCGGGAGCTGGACCGGCTGTCCACCATCGTCGCCGTCGCCGATGCACTGGGCATCGAGCCGGCCAAGCTCCTGCCTGCCGCGTTCACCACCCGGCGTCGGGAGCTGCGTGGTGCGGTGATCGGTACCGCGCCGGATTCCGTTGCCGCGATCAAGGCCGCGATGTTCCGTTACAACGGGTCGGCACGGGTGCTCGGTGTGCCCGAGCGGCCACCGGTTGGGCCTGCTGAGCTGGCGGTGCGGATCAACGAGGCGTTCGCCTGCTCGCAGGCCGAGCGCTGGTCTCGGCTCGGTCCGCTGCTCCCGGACCTCATCGCCGACGCCTGGCAGGCCGCCCACACCAGCACCGGCGAACGGCAACACCACGCGTTCAGGCAGCTCCACTTGGTCTGGCGAGTCACCACCGGGATGCTTGGCCGGATTGGTGAGAAAGACCTGCCGTGGATCGCCATGGAACGCAACATGGCTGCTGCTGAGCGCAGCGAGGACAGTCTCCTCATCGCCGGGGCGGCCTGGGGGCTGGCGGCGGTGCTGCGAAACCACGGACGCCTCCAGGAGTCCATCGATGTGCCGGTCGCGACCGCCGACGTGCTGCGTCCCCAGCTGGCTCAGTCCCCGCAGCACGCGTCGATGTACGGCGCGTTGATGCTCAGGAGTGCGGTGGGCGCGGCCAGTGTCGGCGACCACGTGGCGGTGCGTGACTACCTTCGGGAGTGCGACCGGGCGGCGGAGCTCACCGGCGACCGCAATGATTTCTGGACCGCGTTCGGGCCCGCCAACGTGGCTATTCACCGGGTATGGTTAGCCACCGAGATGGGTGATCCCCTTGATGCTCTCCGCCTGGCCGCGCACGTTGACGACACCGCGCTGCCTGCTGAGCTGGCCGAGCGTCGCGCCTCCCACCTGATCACCGTGGCCTGGTCACACTATTTGCGTAGGCACGATGACGATGCACTCAGCGCGCTGTCGGCCGCCAGGGCGGTCGCGCCTGAGCTGTTGATGTTCACCCACCGCGTCCACGACATGCTGCGCCAGATGCTGCGCCGCGACCGTCGTCGACGTCGTGGGCTCCGCGAGCTGGCCGAGTTCGCCGGAGTGCAGTAGCGTCGCCAACGATCGGGCCGGGCGGCTGTCGCTCCCGCCATTCTGTTGCTGAGATCGCGGCATGGATGGCGCACGACGGTGCCGCGCACGGCCATTTCTCTCGTCGCTACCGACTGGCCACCCCTGGTTCCGACCGTCTTCTCCGCCACTTCTGCCCTTCCGGTGAGGTGGGGGGATCCGTTGCGGATGTGCCGCAGATGGCAATTTCTCGCCCAAAGTTGCCATCTGCGGCACATCCCCACACTGCGACAGTCCTTCCCTGGACCTCACCGACAGTGACATCGGTACGGGATGCGGCCGGCATCAGCCCATTAATACGATCTTGAAAAGATCGTGGTTGTCGGGGTAGTGATCGTGAACCTATGGTCCTGGGGACGCGCGGAAGAGTGAACGATGTGTCATACAATCTCATCATGATCGATTTCGATGATGCTGATCAGGGCGAGGAGCTGCGGTTACCTCCCACCCTGGCATCATCGGCGTCTTCCAGCCCCCCAAGTTCCCGACGATCGACCCCAAGGTCACCCGAAGAGTTGTCACCGTCACCGCGAGAAAAGATACCATCCTGCTGGTGTTCCAGGTTGTCGATCACAGCCCCGACATCGGAAGTTGCGTCCCGAACACGTCGCTCTCGGTGACACCCGACACAATGGGCAATCACGGTGGGACGGTCCCCGCGAGTTCCGGAGTCCCGACGTCGGTGGACCTGCCGGCCGGGGCCACGAAGCTCCACGTGGACATCGCTGTCATGAACACCCGCAGCGATCTGAACTGCGGCGTGGATCTGTCTGTAGTGAGCGCGAAGATCCAGAACAAGTAAGCCGGTATTGTCCAGGGAGAACGTGTGCACAGGGTGCGAACAAGGGGCTGGCTTACCGTCTTAGGCGCACTCGTCCTCCTGGCTGGCTGTGCTCCGGAGCCGGATCCGTCCATTCTCACCGGCACGATCATCGTCGGGGTCGTCGAGGACTCACCGGGCTTCGCGGTGGGCGACCTCAACCCGGCGGGTTTCGACATCGACCTGATGAACGCGATCGGAGCCGGACTGCACACCCCGGTGACGTCCAAGCCGTTCACCATCGCCGACCGAGAGCGCATGCTCGACAGCGGCAACGTGACGATCGCCATCGCGACGTACTCGATCACCCCGTCACGCAATCAGCGGGGCATCGACTTCGCAGGCCCCTACATGGTCAGCCCGCAGGCGTTGCTGATCCGCGCGGACGACACGGGCATCACCACCAAGGACAGCCTGAGGGGCAAGAGTGTCTGTACCGAAGCGGAGGGCACCGGTGTGGGAGTGGTCATCCCCGGAGCGAACATGACGACGAAGGATCCCACTACCAAGGGGTGTGTCGACAAGCTCCTTGAACACAACACCGACGCGGTGTTTACAGATGCTCTTATCCTCTACGGATACGCGGGCGCCAATCCGGGCAAGTTCAAGGTCGTCCTTTCGGGTGTCTTCGGGGAGCTTCAGTACTACGGCATTGGGTTGCGCGGGCATCACCACGCGGACTGCCTCAAGCTCAACGCAGTGATCAGCGACTACCTGCGGACGCAGTGGCGGCACGACTTCCAGGCTGAACTTCCAGACGCGGTAGCCGCCTACCCGGGTAGCGACACCAGCGGCGGCGACTTCGAGAGCCACTTCAAGCCGAAAGACAGCGACCTGGCGGCGCTGTCGTGCAAGTTGTTATGACCCGGCGACAGATTCTTCGGGCCGCACCTGCCAAGGCCGGCCCTGGCGCAATGCCATGAAGTGAGAGTCGGGGAACCTGGCGAGTATGTGGTGATGGTCACCTACTTGACATCGCAGGTGCTGCCGCGCACTCAGCCGATCACCGGCGAAGGCGGCCGGCCGGAGGCATCACACCCTCCTCGTGATCACCAATCACGGGTGGCCTGATCGGGCGGCGAAACACCCTTGTGGGGGTACTCCAAGCAGTACCCCCACAAGGGTGTCCAGCATGCGTGGCTGCACGCTGTTCCGGCGCCGTCAACAACGCTGTTCTCCCAGGTCAGTTCCTTAACTGAGTGCCATGGGGCCCTGGCGGCCTCGTCATGAAGCCGTTCCCGTCTTCCCGTGCCGGGGTGTCGTGGCTTTGTTGAGCAGATCATAGGGACGACCCTAGGCGCACCTTCAGATGGCAACCCCAAGGAAACCTTGGGGTCCTGTTGTTTCCTAGACTTGATGGCGTGGGGTTGATCGAGGAGGCGACCGTCGGTGAGCGGGTCGCGTTTTACCGGCGGCGTAAGGGCATTACCCAGGAGGTGCTGGCTGGGCTGTTGGGGCGCAGTGTTGAGTGGCTTGCCCAGTTTGAGCGGGGTGTGCGGGAGCTGGACCGGTTGTCCACCATCGTCGCTGTCGCTGGTGCGCTGGGCGTTGAGCCGGCGAAGCTGTTGCCTGCCGCGTTCACCGCCCGGCGTCGGGAGCTGCGTGATGTGGTGATCGGTACCGCGCCGGACTCCGTTGCCGCGATCAAGACCGCGATGTTTCGCTACAACGGGTCGGCACGAGTGCTCGGCGTGCCTGACCGGCCACCTGTTGGGTACGCGGAGCTGGCGGTGCGGATCAACGAGGCGTTCGCCTGCTTTCAGGCCGAGCGGTGGTCACGGCTCGGTCCGCTGCTCCCGGATCTGATCGCCGACGCCTGGCAGGCCGCCCACACCAGCACCGGCGAACCGCAACATCGCGCGTTCGGACAGCTCTCGTTGGTCTGGCGGGCCACCTCCGGGATGCTCGACCGGATCGGTGAGAAGGATCTGCCGTGGATCGCCGCAGAACGCGGTATGGCTACTGCTGAGCGTAGCGAGGATGGTCTGCTCGTGGCCCTGGCGTCCTGGCGGCTGTCGGTGACGCTGCGACACAACGGGCACCTCCAGGAGTCCATCGACGTTCCGGCCATGACCGCCGGCGCGCTGCGACCCCAGCTGGCTCAGTCCCCGCAGCACGCGTCGATGTACGGCGCGTTGATGCTCAAGGGCGCGGTGGGTGCGGCAACTGTCGGCGACCACGTGGCGGTACGCGACTTCCTCCAGGAGTGCGACCGGGCGGCGGCGCTCACCGGTGACCGCAATGATTTCTGGACCGTGTTCGGGCCCGCCAACGTGGCTATTCACCGGGTGTGGTTGGCCACCGAGATGGGTGACCCCATTGATGCTCTCCGCCTGGCCGTGCACGTTGACGAGACCGCGCTGCCTCCTGAGCTGGCCGAGCGTCGTGCCTCGCACCTGATTACCGTGGCCTGGTCACACTATCTGCGCAGACACGATGACGACGCGCTCAGCGCGCTGTCGGCCGCCAGGGCTGTCGCGCCCGAGCAGCTGATGTTCACCCACCGCGTCCACGACATGCTGCGCCAGATGCTGCGCCGTGACCGTCGTAGACGTCGCGGGCTCCGCGAGCTAGCCGAGTTCGTCGGAGTCCAGTAGCGTCCGCAATGTGGGTGCCGGACCGGGTGTTAGCGAACATTATGATAGATTCTTACCAATTAAAAAGTGAGAGAGATGCATAAGTTTCTTACCTGACCTGATGTCAAACTGCTACTCCTCGCCATCTTTTTAATGGTAATAGTTTTGCTAGATAGCGGAGACAAATTATACTTCATAGCAACTGATTTATTGGTATTAGCAGTCGTTCTTACGGGAACCTACAAACATCAGTCCGAGCTTTATAAGACCTTGACAGTAGGCGCGCTTGCCTTAGGAACGGCCGTCATTCTTGCCTTGCGACCCCATCCCGATTACCTATTTGGACCGATCTACTTCATCGCCGTCATGGTCTACCGGCTTCGCACTACTATGCAACCAGCCCGCTAAGCCTCACGCCACGGCGAGCTTGCGGGCTGCCCGGGCCAGGTCACGGCAGGTACTATCATTACGCTTGCTCAAAGCCTCAGCCAGCGGAACCAATCGCAAGCGCACCCGCCGTGAGCCAATCCGTTGCACGAGCACCAGGGCTTGAGCAGCTTGACTCACACCCTCCCGCAGCTCACCCGCTCGCACATTGGTGGTGGTGAGGATGACGCTGTCGATGGCAGTGCTACGCTCATCACCAACAGACCAACCAGCTAGCGCATTCATGCCATCCGCCCGAGCGGCTTCATAATTACCCAGCTGGTGTTCGGCTGCCGCCAGCGCACATGTGCCACTGCCATACATACGGAAGAATGGCAGCGACCTCGTAGGGTCGGCTTCACCGAACAACCGTCTGGCCGTATCCACCTCCTGACGGGCTTTCTCGGGGTAGCCAAGTTCATGATAGGAACCCGCCACTTGAGCCGCCAGTACCGCTCCCACTTGCGGGTCAGACGATACTGCTGCGGCAAGCTGAGCTAGCTGGAACAGCTCGACCGAATGAGCGATACCACCATACGACCGTTCGATGGTGGCGACCGTAGCGAGAACTTGGGCGATGCGGTCGCGGCTGCCCTCCGACAGGTCAAGCGCCCGGTGGGCATGAGCGCGGCAGGCGTCCATGAAACGCACATCACCGGACGCCCAGGCAGCCGACCGGTGAGCCTCAGCCACCGCGTAGCGCAGCCGCTCCTCGATGTCCGGTGGCACCTTGGCTTTGAGGTACTGCTCACCCGTCACTGCCATGGCTACCAGCGGTGCTCTGGACGCCATGCCCCCTACGCTGCGGTCAAGGGCTGCTAGGCGGGCCACGGTGTCCTCGTATGTCTGGACATCGACCAGCCCGACCATGGCCGGTGGCTCCATCACAGAGTCGGTGATCTTGCGCGGTCTCCAGTCGGCTAGGTCAGGGCGACCGAGCAGGAGACAGCCACCGAACTCCACTAACTTGCGACGCTTCACTCGTTCGCTCTCCTCATACGCCCACTGCGCCGGCCTCGGCTGCGGTGGTGCTTCAACGTGCTCACCGCTTCCAAGGCCCATCATGCCCTGGGGGATGCCCAGGCCCTGGGCGATACGCACGAAGACGTCATAGTTCTTGACCGTGCGACCAGCCAGGATGTCCGCCACCTCAGACTGGCTCATACTGACCAGCTCCGCCAGCCGCCGCTGGGTCATACCAGCGGGACGCAGGCGGAAGAGGCCCGCAATGTCTCGTTGGGCCGCAGCCTGACGCAGGGCTGGGTCATCGAGGTTGAACCCTGACGGCCGCTGTGGCGGCTCTACCCCAGTCTGGTACTGGTCATCGGTCATGGTGCGCTCTACCCCTCACTTTTTTCAATGCAGCTACTTACGCCTTCGGATCCCAAACCACTGCCGCATGGCCTCATTCATCGGTTGCAGCATGACAAATGTCAAGCTTATGTATACCGTGCATCGTGGCCGCCTATGCCACAGTCGCCAAGTCCACCACGTCCAGCCGCAGTATCGGCATTGACCTCGTTTATTGGTCTTATGCTGCTTCGGTAATATAAGCCCCCCTGTTAGCAATCTGAGCACCTGCTCTTCGAGTTGGTCTGGCGTCGGCTCGTCGGCTCGCAGATGGGCGGTTAACTTCTCCAATGCTCGAAAAGCAGCCGGCCCCGCGTTTCCCAGACGTTGTTCTTGGGCCTTGGTGGGTCCCACGTTCCACGTAGCAGAGCGTCTGTCTCACCGATCTCGGGGCAGCCGGGACTTCTTGCTCATGTCAGCTCCGGCTCACCGTGGGTAGCACAGGCGATAGCCAGCCGAGCGCTCTGCTCATCACCGCGTGACGATGGTCGTCGGTGCCCGAACTTTGCACGGGTTCCTCCCTTGCTCCAGGCGCTATTTCAAGAGCCTGTCTATAAGCTGATCGTCTGCCTTGTGGATGGCACCCAGAACCGGGGAGGCATCCAGACTGGTGGTTTAAGCGGATACAGCCCGTCCTCGGTGGCAAAGGACGCCGCTACCTGCCGAAGTGCCGGGGTCCGGTCCTGGGGCCATGAGAGATGATGATAGTGGGCTGGATACATTCGGGTCCATGACGAGCAGAGAATAGACGTATGATTATCTTCATGAAAAACGGGATAACCTTTAAACTCTTGAGCCGACCCTGGATCCAGGGGAGAGTAGTCAAGCGCCTATACTGTCTCTTTAAGAGCAGGCAGATACAGATTGGAGGCATCAGCGTGGGTGCTCGTCCAAGACCGCAGCGGTATTGCCGCTGCGGTACTCATCTGGCGGCAGGCAACCCTGAGCGCCAATGTGCCCGTTGTCAGAAAGCGTCACGGGACAAGCTGATCGCCCCACCAGAGGTTCCGGCTGAGTTCTGGCAGACCGACCAGTTTCGGGCAGCTTTCAGTGCCCAGCATATGGGACAGGTGGCTCGCAGCTACCGCCTGAGCCCGCATCACCACACCGTTTATGGACTTAGCGGTATTTCGCAGGACCTACTCGGACAGTGGCTGGGCTTACAACAGCCGCAGATTAGCCGCATTGAGACAGGTGCACCGATCCTCAATTTGGATACGCTGCGATACTGGGCACGGGTGCTGCGTATCCCGCCAGAGTGGCTATGGTTCGACCTTTTGGATCAGACCACGGCGGGTTTGCGGCACCCGGACAACTCCCGTGAGCCCGTCGTGTTGAGTTCAACTCCCCAGACGAAGCAAGCCGATGCCGGTACACGCAGCCGCATGGAAGCTCATGGTGCAGGTGAGCGTATGATTGAGCCTGCGACCTGCAATGATGCTGGTCATGGTGGACTTATGACGTTATTGCGATTATTAGGATTAGAGCTGTCACGGGACGACTTTCTCGGTAGTAATCTCGACTTGCTGGTGCTCTTTGCGGGTGAGGATGGTGAAGAGACGATGGAAAGACGAGCATTCATACTCCAGGCTGCGGTACTTGCTGCACGCAAGGCGAGTGGAATCACGCCTATACTAGAGCCTGCTCGACATGACTTGCACCGCTCTCTCGCGGACAACCCAGGCGTTGCTGACGTAGACGAGTGGCGGGAGATCGCCCGAGAGTATGGACAGACCTATCTCACGACAGCTCCCGTCACGCTGCTAGGAGCCCTCCTGGTCGATCTAGGCGGCGTGCAGCTCGCCTTGCAGCAGCATATAGATGATGAGACGACCAAGTGTCAGCTCTTGCAAGCCGGGGCGCTCTTAGCCGCTTTCACGGCCCAGACAGCGGCCAATCTGGGGGATCTAATTGAAGCTCGTCGTTGGTGGCGAACGGCCCGCCTGGCCGCCGACCGGTCAGCTGATCTCTCCACGATTTTCTGGGTACGGGGTCGTGAAGTCATCCGCGCTGCCTATGAGCACCGCCCGGTCGGAGCTATCCTCCAGCTCATCACGGAGGCTGAGGCACGACTTGACGGAGTACCACCCGAGGCATTGCCTGAATTTTTTACCGGTAAAGCCCAGACGCTGGCGCTCGCAGGCCGGCACACCGAAGCTGAACTTGCCCTGTACTCTTTAAGAGAACTCCCGGTATCCAGTCCCCACGGAGATTCGCTCTTTGACTACGCTGAGGAAAATTTGTACCTTACTGAGAGTTCCGTTTACTCACACGCGGGTAATTTTGTGAAAGCCGAGCGAGCACAAGAGAAGGCACTGACACTGTACAGTGACGATAACCTGCGTGGTCGGGCGCAGATTGGCATGCAGCGAGCGCTGTGCCTCGTCCGAATGGGAGACCTTGCCCAAGGTGCCCGTCACGCGCAGGAAACCATTATCAACCTGCCCGTGGTGCACCGTATTCGTCCGATCGCCGATCTGGGCCAGAAGGTGCTAGGCGCCATCCCGGCGCGCGAGCGGGGCCAAGCATGGGTGAAGGAATATGGCGAGTGCCTTCGAGTATCGCTCCCTGGCCAGCCACCTAACGCATAGGCTCAAAATGCCATCAAGCGCTGGTCCGGGAACGGCAATGCTTTGAGCGGAAAGAACCCATGGCCTTTCGGCTCCTTAGCCGATTCATCTCCACTGCATCAGCTCGAACCTGAGCCTGTACGCTCCCGGGCTTCCTCCGCCGGAGATTTTCACTCAGAGAGGCTAGTCATGCAATCATCATGGCATAGCTAGCGGTTGTGTGAAAATTAGAAGATAGATGTATTGCCTATCTCGAAATACCTCATCTGGTGTAGCGATAAGTACATCATTTGGACTACGTGGGGTGCTCATTGGCATCCAACGGGTGCAACCCCGGAAACGGATTTACCGTCCAGTCACCCGAAACCCCCAAGAGTATCGACCCAGCGTAACGCCTCCACCAACGCCGCGCACCCGTGGCGGGGTCCTCGGTGAGATCGGCGTAATGCGCAGACTTCACCAGCGAATGATCCACCCCCGGCTCAGCGAGCACTGACAACAACCGGCTACCCCGTGACCGGCGTAACCCACCTCGTAAGGACACTGTGTCCCGCTCTTTGACAGCCCGAGGTTGCCACTGCGGGCAAGGGGTCAGAGCAGATCTACCTGGACTGCAGGGTCGATGTGGCGCAGGCGGCCGGGGTCGGCGCTGAGCACGGGCCAGTCCCGGTTTCGAGCGACATGCACGACATGCCCGCCGCAGCCGTCAGCAGCGAGGAGCAGCTGGTCGACCTCGCGAGCGGCGACAGCGTCGAGTTCGCCGAGTACTACGGAGGGATGGCTCAGCGCTTCGGCAAGTTCTGACCCGGCGTCGGGCCGGACTGCGCGCACCTCGGCTAGTGCCAGCGCCGACAGGTACAGCGTCAGACCGGTGGTTTTGGCAGTAGCGAACCAGGCGACCGCAGACAGGCGACCGCGAACTAATGCGGCTAGCGCTGAGGCGTCGACAACTTTGCCGCTGATCACGCCTCAGGGGCAACAGGGTGTCGACGACGGATCTCCTCGTCGCCGGGCCAGGGAACTCCGGACTGCTCGTAAACCCTGCGGTAGTGCTCGATAGACGGGGCGCCGTGTCGGGCCATCATCCGCGCGATGACCGTCCTCGCGCGCTTCTCGTCGCTGGCGTCGACTGACTGACCCAGGCCGTGACGGGAGAGCGCACCGGTGAGTGGCACGTCGCGTGATCTGGCCTTGACCAGGTTCGACCACGAAATCCGCCTGTATGAGACGTTCACCGAGAATCCGCCGCCGGTGTGGGTCCCCGAACTGGTCCACACCGACGGGCATCGGGTACTGGTGATCGAACACATCCCTGGCCACCCGGTCGACACCGAGCGCTACCCCGCCCAGCCCCTGCCCGCGACCGCGCTGACCACCGTGCTTGACACGATCGCCGGGTTCAACGCCTTGACCCCACCGGGCGGCGTCCTCGCCGATGTTCGACTACCCCGACCGCCGTTACCGGGCGCTCGCTCCCCGGCTGCGTGACATCGGCTACGACCGGGCGCGGTGCTGGCGGTCAGTGAGTTTGCCGCCACCGACCTGGCCGCCGCTTACCGCATCTCCCGGCCGGTCGTGGTGGCCAACGGTATCGCCTGTGACCGCTTCCATCCCGGCCCGGTGGTGCTCCCGGTCAGTGGTGAGAAGATCACGCTCGTCCGCGACGTTACTGTGGTGGCCAGCACATCTGTGGTGATCGTGCCGAGGTGTTTGGTGAGCAGCCTGCGCCGGATGGCCATTGACGCTCGCCTGGGCCTACCGTGCCCTGGTCGAAGCTGACACGCTGGTCAAGGTCACCTGGCCCGTGGGGGCCGCCCACAACATCACGGTGACTCACTGGACCGCCCTCACCAGCTGACCCCGAACACATCACCCACCTGCGAGCCCCACCCAAAGTCTTTGGGTGGGGCTCGCAGGGTTCGGTCAACGGCCTTGCGGCCGAGTTACTGGCCCATGGTCGAGGGCAACCCAACTTTCCCGCGCCCAGCCGGTCCCGCTACGCCACACTGGTCACGCTGGCTCGCTCAGGCCGCTCATGGGCGGGTGACCGTTGCTGATCGTGGCTACGGGGCCGACAGTGCCTTGCGGAACTTCAGTTCTTGGTCGAGCGGGACGGCAAAATGGCGGTCGCCGATCAGATGGCACACAGCGCGCCAGCGCGCGGTCGAGGGCGATGAGCGCGGCCAGCGCAGGGTCGGCGCATTCGATCACGTGAGCGTGCCGAGGTCCGTCAGCTGCGTGGCACAGCGAGTGACATCCCTGATGAGGTTGCCGGAAGCCTCGATCAATGGTCGTCAAAGGCGTCTTCGAGGACCAGGCGGGCGCGCGCTGGTACATCCTCGTCAGGGAAGACCTCTGTGCACAACGCCAGCACGTCTTCGACAGCCAGCGCCATCGCCGCGTCACCGAAGACGTAGCGATCCACCACAATGCCGCGGCGGGCCAACCGGTCGCCGAGCCGACGGAAGGCATGCTCGATGGTCGCCCGATCGAGCAGTGGATCATCGGCGCTCACGCGACCCCCAACTCCTGGGCCGCCACATACACCCCCCGCCGCCGGAACGACGCAGGTGCGTGAACCAACGCATCGACCCGCGCGGCCCGGGTATTGAACGGGAACCACCACCGCTGTAGCGACCTCGACTCGACCCACGAGCGCGCTCCCCGCCCATCGCGGGCCGCAAGATGCTCCGCCAACGCGGCCAGGAACACATCCCACCGTTCGTCGCCGGTGCCAGGTGGTTCCGCCGCCAACAGACCCCACCGCGTATCGAGCGGTTCCCAGCGATACTCCTCCAAGAACTCCGCGACCAACCGCCACCGCCGCGACTCGTCGGCTCCAGCCAGCAGAGCACCGAGCCGCGCCACGCTCAGCGGCCGGTACACCTGGCCACGACCGCAATTATCCACGGTAACGACAGTAGTACACCCGCAAACCCGTTCCTGAGACGTTCGACAGCTCACGTAGTGCCAGAGCCTTGTCCGGAGCGGCGGCCCCGGCGGAGCTCGGCAGCAAAGGTAGACAGTCGGACAGTGCGGCACGCTGAGCTGCGGAAATAGATGGCTGCGTGTCGGTTTGGTCCGCGTGTCCGTGACAACGTCCTTGACAACCGAGCCAACGTACCTCACTCTAGGTGCCACCTAGGTCACTGCCTGTTGAACAAGGCGTGACCTGGCTAAGGCCGGTCCGAATCAGCGCTGCCTGGCTCTCCTTCGGCTTGCCCAAAATCTTGAGTACGCGCCAGGGTGTCATCCCCAGGGGTGGCGGCGCCCGGAATGACGTGGAAGTGGCATATGCGTCGCTTGACAACTTGCTTTCCCGCTCGCGCTGCTGACCAGTTCCTTGACTGTGGCGTGGGCCGGGGTCTACTCAGGCTTCCTCGACAAGGCCAGCACTGCACTCGTGGGGAGCTGGCGAATCCACGTGTGCGTCGGCGACGGCCAGAGTCGCTGCTCCAGCTACATCCAACCACGGATCAGGTAGCAGATGGCTGCTGTGCGCGGTGGCAAATCTTTTGGGCTAACAAGCCGGAAACCTGCACCCAGCAGGTCTCCCTGCAAAACGTTACTACAAACTTCGATCAAAACGCACCGGAGAGTGTATCTGGTGCAGGAAATTCCTTTCTCGGGAAAGTGAAGAAGGGAAGGTTAGATCGATCACCGAATTGACTGTAAGTGTCAGCTAGCGCCAGCCGTGGTGCTGTTTTTCGCTTTCATCGATAGGCGTACTAGTTTCGATCCGGAGATATGAGCGGGCGCACGCTGCCAAGGCGTGGTTAAGGCGAATCTGGGTCCCGAAACACTCCTCGGATTCAAATCTGGTAAGAGGCGAAATGATCGCGCGAAAGTCCTTAGGCGGCGCCTCAAAATTTTCACCAACACCTCAAAAATTTCACCAACGCTGGAAGGTCACGTGAAAAACTTCGGTTAAGAAGATCGTCTTGAAGGTTGCTTCGGTCCTCGCTGCATCATGCTCAGCCTTCGTGCTCCCTGCCACTTCCGCAACCGCGTCCCCTGCTTCGGCAGTAGTTCTTGCGAGGGCTCAAGCCTCACCTTCAGTTTGCGAGCCACCGTCGATGGCGAATTGTACCCCGGATACCATGCAGAACTACCGGAACTACGTGAGCCCGATGGTCGAGAAGTTCTTTAGTGGCAAATACAACGGAATGTCAGGACCGCCTAAATATAACTATATTTCCGAAAATGGTCCGCATCCACAGTCGCCCTGCCGGAGCGCAAACGGCTACCCCCCTCTAGACGACGAGGCGTACGAGTACTGTTCGGATACCCAAACCATCTACCTTGCTCAGGAGAAAATGTGGAAATATTACCATTTCGGGAACATAGCGCCGGCTGTTGGCTTGGCTCACGAGTGGGGACACCATATTCAGTTCATGGCAAAAGTGAAGGATCCCAAAAATGACTCTGAATACTTGACACACGAACTTCAGGCTGACTGTGTCGCTGGAGCATGGATCCAGTATGCCGACCAGCAGGGCTGGTTTGAGGGAAGAGGTGGTGGTAGTATTAAGGGGGTGGCTGATGGATTCTCGAAAAATCCTGATAACTATCCTAGTCACGGCACCGCCGGGCAGCGTGAAAAAGCTATGTTGAAGGGATTTAATTCCGGGCTGAGGGCATGCAACGAATACTACCCTGAGCATCACATTATCTCTGGCTGAGGCTGACCTCCAAAATCAGTCTTATCGGTCTCGGCGGGCGGGCTGTAGCGCCGGGTGGAGCACTATCAAGTTTAGCTTGTCGTGGCGGGCGCTGTCACCAGCCGCAGGTCTGAACGAAGAAGTGCCGCTTTCTACCGGAGGCGGCACTTCGACCTCGCACAACACTGACAAACTCCGCCCAGGGCGTACGCCCACAGCAGAACAACCCAGAAGAGATTGTCGATGCCCGTCACGTCAACGGTACTTCATGCCGCGAGTCGGCGACCGGATGACCCGGCCACGCTCGGGTGATCTTGAGATCCCCCCGGGACGCCGTCGGCGAGATAACCTGCTCGCCATGATCGCCGATCTCCCGGAGACCGACCTCGTCCGCGTCGGTTGCTGGTGCGAGCAGCGAATCTTCGCCCACGTCCGGCATCAGGTCCGCTTGGACCACCAGATCCATGGCCGGACCGTGGCCATCGTGGAACGCTGGGACCCCCTGGGACCTCGCCTACAGCCCGGAGTGGACCTCATGACAGGTCGCGCAACTATCCCACGGCACCAACGGATGGCGGTTGTACTGGCCCCCGACCCGCAACACACGCAGGAACCTGGTCCACGACGTGCCTGCCGCGCAGAACACCCCCTGCTGGAGGTCGTCGACGACCCGGTCCGGCCACCCTTCGCCGGCTAGAGCCATCCCACATCAACCCCCTGACCCCGATCAGACGCAGACATCCACCAGAGCCAGAGGGCACTCGGTGGCAGCTACCTTCGCCTCTCGACTGGACAGAAGCTCTCTATCAGCGGGAACGTGCTGGTTTGCGGCTGGTGGCAACAACCTCCATGACACCCCGATTCCTACGGAGTGTCTGCTTGACCTTAGCCCGCAGTGATGATCGGATGTGATCCTGCGAACTGTTGCTCAATCAGTAACTCCCACCTGGAGGTTCCCTACCATGCAGAAGTTGGCCAGGTTATTGGCCTGTTCAGGTGTCTTGGCGACCGTCGCGCTGTCGGCCCCTGGGACGGCGTTGGCTATATCACCCGATGGCGGGTCGCCCGCTCCTCACGGGAATGGTGACCCATTGGACGTGCCGCCGCTCAAGCACGACGAGATATGGGACTCAGGGGAGTACTACAAGATATCCGACGGTGATATCCATTTAACACCTGGTCGCAAGAACGTGGACGGCAAGCTGTGTTTGCAGCCGTACGAATTTTACAGTAATACCCCTCTCTCTGCTGAGAAACATGTTGGAAAAGATCCAATAACACTGGCCGCACCCGCTGAAGCGCCCCGCAACACCAAATTTTACGAACGAGCAAGGAACTGCGGCGACGGCTCGACCAGCGATTTTCATGGTTGGCAAAATAGGTGAACCACGTAATCCGCTTGCGGTCCTGCGGGACGCTTGTGTGATTGTTCTTGGCTCCTGGTGAGCGAAGCGGAAGCGGATGGTGGGGCTGACCAATGCGCAGACGCTCGCCAGCCCCACCATCCGAATCTGAGCCGCAGCAAAGCTGGTTCCTGGCGGAGTGGCCCTTGTCGGTGATTAGGTTGGGCGGGATCCTGTTGAGCACCTCGTTGAGTATGATGGTTGTCGATGACGTTGGCTTGACGTAATACTGTACCTGTTTCAGTTACTAAGGAGATCGAAAGTAAGTGGACTTTGCGGTCTACTTGTGGTTTAATTCTCCTATGCGGGATAACGATGGCCGGAAGCTTGATCACGCCACGCTGGAAGCGATCCGGATTCGAGCGTGTG